>NZ_BSSF01000004.1:0-671325 GCF_030268985.1 Microbispora sp. NBRC 16548 | reverse complement strand
GCCGGCCAGGTCGCTGCGTTGGGTGGTCTGGCGGGAGCGGCCGCATTCGACCGGGGTGGAGTCGACCACCCACACGTCGTCGCTCCATAGTGAGGTATCGCGGCCGAGGATCCCGATCAGGTGGGTGATGAGGGTCGCTGCGGCCCGTAGCCGTTTGTTGTAGCCGGACTGGGTGGGCTGGTACGGGAACATGGCGAGCAGGTGCTCACGGGCGTAGCGCAGCCACCGGCGTTCGGAGGTGAAGCCGAGCAGCGCTGATAAGACGGCCATCGTGACCAGTTCGGCGTCGCTGAGGGCAGGCTGGATGCCGATCGGGGGACGTCCGGGAGCCAGGTCCGGGAAAGCGATCAGGTAGTCGTCGATCTTCACGTACAGTGCGGTGGCGAGGGTGTCTAGGTCTTTCGTCACAAATCGATCTTGGACACCCTCGCTTCATGTCCGCAGGCAGTTCGCGAACCTCAGCCCTTGGAATCAATCATCTAGACGACCAGCGCCTCCTCGCCGCCCGGTCGGCGCAGGTCATCCCTGCGAGCCGTTCGCGGTCTACATGCGCGCGCCCGGTGACCCGGTGACGCTTGACGAGTGTGACGAGCGCCACATCCTCCCTCCCATAACCACCGTGACCTGCGGTTTTGTGCTTTTGATCCTTTTTACGTGATCCTTACCCTTTTGGTGCCCTTTGCGGCGATGTGGGGCAACTTGGTAGTTTCCTTGCCCTACGACGGGGTCCACGTGACGCCGTCGTTACGAACCCGGCCCGGCCGTGTTCGAGACGACCATCCACTGTCACCGTCGCCACGTCCTCTCCGCCCCCCTGGGCGCCGGTGATGCCGAATCCGTGCAGCAAGGAGGCTCGGAGCCGGGGAACCAATCGACCTTCGACGAAGGTCTGGGGTGAATCGGCGCGCCAGCGCCGTAGGGCGACTTCCCTGCCCGAATCCGTCAGCTAACCCGGTAGGCGCAAGCGGAAGACCCTAGGGAGAGATCCCCTGTTTACCAACTCCACCACTCTGCTCCGCATTGCCTGCGTCACTTTCGGTAGCGCAGCGCTCGCCGCCTCCACAGGAGCATTGAGCGCACTCCCCGCGGCCGCCGCGTCGGCGACGGCCCCGCCCTCGGCTTCGACGGTCATCCCACCCGAGCCCCCCGCTACGGTGACCACCCCGTACAACGGCGAGGCTCCCACGGCGTCCACGGCGTCCACGGCGAATGACTCCGCGAACACGAAGCTCACCAAGTCGGCCCGCCAGCAGGAGAAGGCCGATCACGCCATCAAGGTGGCGAAGAAGCACCTCGGCGATCCGTACATATGGGGCGCCACGGGCCCACGGGCGTTCGACTGCTCCGGGCTGGTCCAGTTCGCCTGGCGCAAGGCCGGCGTCAAGCTCCCGCGCACGACGTGGTCGATGCTCGACGCCGTCAAGAAGAGGGTCTCCCTGGCGCATCTCAAGCCCGGCGACCTCATCTTCACCAGTGGCGGCGGCCACGTGGGCATGTACATAGGGCACAAGAAGGTGATCAGCGCTCCCCACAGCGGCGCGGTGGTCAGCGTCGACAAGCTCAACGGTTACTGGAGGAGCAGCTTCCTCGCCGCCGTACGCCCCGGCGTCTGACCCTGGGCCGCGGAGACATCCTCGCCGGAGATGCCCCGAGGCGTGCCGCCGCCCGGGGCATCTCCGCCGAGGGCCGACCAGGAGCCGGAGACTACGCGTCCTCCCAACTCACGCGCCGGCCGACTGTGCCCGGCGCGGGCGGGACCCTGCGGGCGGAGGCCGCGAGCCGGTCCGCGAGCGCGGCGACAAGGCCGCGGAGCTCGTCCGGTCGCTCGATGACGAACGGCCGGTCGAGCGACGCGAGCACCGGAGGCAACCAGTCGAGCCGCTCCGCTCGCAACTCGACGCGGAGCCAGCCCTCGGTCTCGGGATCCGCGCCTTCCTCGGACGGGGACTCCTCCACGGTCGCGACGCCGGCGGGAAGCCGGACGCGGATCTGCTCGACCGTCCCCTGGATCCGCAGGACCACTTCGTGCCGATAGCGAGCCTTGGCGAACCCTGACAGGACGTGCTGCGCCGGATCGAGCCCGGCGGGCGGCTCGAACGAACCGGGCAGGATCCTCGCGTCCGCGATGCGATCCAGCCGGAAGGTTCGATCCTCGCCGATCGCGGGATCCGCGCCCGTGACATACCACCGGCCCGAATGGGCGACGAGCCCGTACGGATGCAGCGTGCGTTCGCTGCGCCGGCCGTCGGCGGCGGCGTACCTGATCGAGATCGGCCGGCGATGGCGCACCGCATCGGCGACGGAGAGCAGGACCGCGGTGTCCGGGGCGGCGAACTCGCCGGGCGGAGCCGTGAAGGCGAGGGATTCGAGCACGGTGTCGAGCCTGTGGGCGAGCCGCTCGGGCAGGACCCGCCGGATCTTGGCCGCCGCCGTCTCACTCGCCGTGTCCGTCGTCGTCGTCAATCCTGACCGGCGGCCGGCGACCAGGCCGAGCAGCACGGCGAGCGCTTCGTCGTCGCTCAGCATGAGCGGAGGCATGCGATATCCGGGGGCGAGCCGATACCCGCCGTAGCGGCCGCGCACCGACTCGACGGGCACGTCGAGGTCGACCAGGTGGTCCACGTACCGCCGCACGGTGCGCTCGTCGACGCCGAGCCGGTCGGCGAGCTCGGCCATCGTCCGAATGCCACCCGACTGCAGCAGCTCCAACAGCGTGAGAACGCGATGAGTAGGTCGAGCCACGTCACACAACCTAGTGAAAATACTGGGCCGTTTCTGTCCGGTATCCGCCCTAGTGTGCCATCGGAGAACGACCCGACGAACCAGGGAGATCACCATGGACTTCGTATCGATCCGCATCATCACGGACGACGTGGCGCGCCTCGTGGACTTCTACGAGCGAGCCACGGGAGTGGAGGCCAGTCGGTTCGGCGAGGACTTCGCCGAGCTCAGGACGGCCTCCGCCACCCTCGCGATCGGCAGCACCCGCACCGTCACGCTCTTCGCCCCCGGCGCCGCCCGGCCGGCCGGCAACCGCAGCGTGATCATCGAGTTCCTCGTCGACGACGTGGACGGCGTGCATCAGAACCTGTCCGGCTTCGTCGAGGACTTCGTCAAAGAGCCCACCACGATGCCTTGGGGCAACCGGTCGCTCCTGTTGCGTGACCCCGACGGCAACCTCGTCAACTTCTTCACCCCTGTCAGCCCGGCGGCCATCGAGAAGTTCGCCCGCTGACGACACCGTTATCGCCCCGGCAGACGCCCGCGCTCTTTCCCCAGGCCGTCTCCACCCGGTCGCGGCGCGTGGCCGCCCCCGCGCCGCCCCGGGTCCTCCCGTAGCTCAGGTCGAACGGCTACGGGACTTCTCCGGTGCCGCACCCTTGGGTGATCCGAAGGCTCGGCATCGGGTCAGCGTTCGGGGCCGCGGACGCCTTCAAGCAGAAGCGTGACGTGCCTACGCCGGCCACCGGCACCGGTCATGTTCGCCATGGCGCCACGGGTGATGAGGACGAAGTCATCGGCGTGGAAGTCTTCACGAAGGCGACCGGCGTCGACCGCGCGCTGCACGATGCGTTGGCCGGTGATCGCCGCGAGTGGCGCTTGCTTGTCGGCGAAGTGCCGGTAGAGGGTGCCGACGCCCAAACCGGCACGCTCGGCGATCTCGTCCATCTGTCGCCACCGTCCGTCCGGGCGCAGGCGGCGAAACGGGCGGTCTCGTCGCCGGCGGTGCGAAGTCATCGACCATGTAATTTTCATCGCCGCGCCAATGGCAGCGGCGGCTTCTTCCCTGTTCAGAACCGAAGGAATGGACGGTTAGAGGCGAGGGACTCTCGATGAGATCGCAAGATCCTTGACAGATCTCATGACTTCATATTTGCTCCGCCTCACCACCACCTCCAGTCGCCCGGCAGAGAGGAGCACTTGGTCGCCCCCGTCGCTGTTAGCGCTAACATATCGTCGGCTCAATGCCAGGCGGAATTTGCTGGAATCGGCAGAGCCCGGCACAAGCCGCCTTCTGTCTGGTGTTCACCAGATCAGAAGGCGCTTGTCGAGATCCCGCCACGTTCTCCATCAGACACGTTCTCCATCAGAACCGCCGAGGAGAGAAGGCGGCCGGCGCCGTGCCAACGCTGACGGACCTCTGAACTCACCTTGCTTTTCACGGCAGGGAAAAGGGCGAGCACGCGCACGCCGACGATGGTCGGCCGCCGCGCTCCTCCGGGTCGACTGACGGTGGGCTCACTTAGCGTTCGAATCCGTCCGGGGAGGCCGCTCGGCCGGCATGACATGCCGGCCGCGGACGCCCCACCGGATAAAGGAAAAACCACTTGCTTCCCTATCGACGTATGTCGATTTTCGAACGGCAAAGGGAGTTGCGTTTAAGTTGAGACAGAGATCCATCTTTACCGCTATCGCGGCCGCCGCGCTTCTCGTCCTGACCACGGGACGCATGGCACTGAGCGACAGCCTCGGTGCAACCACGCCGTCCTCGGCCAGCGCCGTCGCAGCGGCGACCGCCGGATGCGGCAAGGCCCCGACGCTGAGAAGCGGTTCACAGACGATCACGACCAGCGGCAAGAGTCGCAGCTGGATCCTGAGGATTCCCGACAACTACGACAACAGCCACCCCTACCGGTTGATCTTCGCGTACCACTGGTTGAACGGCACCGCCCAGATCGTCGACTCGGGCGGATCGGACGGAGCCGTCTGGGCCTACTACGGGCTCAAGCAGCTCTCGAACAACAGCACGATCTTCATCGCGCCCCAGGGCATCAACAACGGCTGGGGCAACACCAACGGTGAAGACCTGACCTTCACCGACGACGTGCTGAGGCTGGTCGAGGGCGATCTCTGTGTCGACACGACGCAGCGCTTCGCCATGGGATGGAGCTACGGCGGCGCGATGAGCTTCGCGGTCGCGTGTGCCCGTCCGACGATCTTCCGTGCGGTCGCGGTCTACTCCGGCGCGCAGCTCAGCGGGTGCAACGGCGGCACTCAGCCCGTCGCGTACATGGGAATTCACGGCATCCACGACTCGGTGCTCAACATCTCCAACGGACGGTCGCTGCGTGACAGGTTCGTCACGAACAACGGCTGCACCCCCATGACCCCGCGAGAGCCCGCGCAGGGCAGCCTGACGCACATCATCACCGCCTACTCGGGGTGCCGGGCCGGATACCCGGTCGTCTGGGCCGCGTTCGACGGGGACCACACCCCCTCCCCGAACGACGGGTCCACCTCGACCAGCGGCGCCAGGACCTGGACCTCGGGAGAGGTGTGGAAGTTCTTCACACAGTTCCAGTCCGGTCCGACGACGTCTCCGTCTCCTTCTCCCTCCCCGTCGTCGTCGCCCTCCTCGTCCCCGTCGGCGTCCCCGTCGGCGTCCCCGTCGGCGTCCCCGTCGGCGTCCCCGTCGGCGTCGCCCAGCGCCGGATCGGGCGCCTGCCGCGTCAGCGCCACCGTGAACGCCTGGAACAACGGCCTGACCGAGAACTTCACCATCACCAACACCGGCTCCTCGGCCGTCAACGGCTGGTCGCTGGTCTTCACCCTCCCCAGCGGACAGACCATCACCAACGGATGGAACGCCACCTACTCCCCCACCAGCGGACAGGTCACCGCGAAGAACGTCAGCTACAACGGCTCGCTGGCCCCTGGAGCCTCCACTGATATCGGCTTCCAGGCCACCCACACCGGCAACGCCGCCAAGCCCACCGCGTTCACCCTCAACGGAAGCCCCTGCACCGTCGCCTGATCGGCAAGGATGACCGGGGGTGGCGCCCGACCGGGCGCCACCCCCGGCCCCTCTCCGGCGACAAGACCCGCAACCGAGGCAAACCGTCCCTTACCGCGGTCCAGCTTCGCCAGGCATCAGAGGAAAGAGCCGCAGGGGGCTCCGCCCCCTGCCACTTTGCGATCGGGTCACGAAGGCGGCCAAGTGGCCTCACCTTGACTAGCCTCACCGGCATGCCCCTTGCCTCGGTGCCCAGCCCTTCCCAAGGGGTCTGGTATCTCGGATTCATCCCGATCCGGGCCTACGCATTGTGCTTCATCGTCGCGATCGTCTTCGGCACCTGGCTCAGCGAGCGCCGCTGGCGCGCCCACGGCGGCGAGAAGGGCGCGATCAGCGACATCGCGGTCCCCGGGGTGATCTTCGGCCTGATCGGTGCTCGCCTCTACCACGTCATCACCGACTGGCAGACCTACTTCGGCCCGCGCGCGGTCAAGGAGCCCTACCGTGCGCTGTTCATCTGGGAAGGCGGGCTCAGCATCTGGGGCGCGGTCGCCCTGGGAGGCGTGGGCGTGTGGCTCGCCTGCCGCCGCCGGGGGCTGTCCCTGGCCGCCGTGGCCGACACGGTCGCGCCCGGCATCGCGTTCGGGCAGGCGATCGCCCGCTGGGGCAACTGGTTCAACCAGGAGCTGTACGGCAGTCCGACCACGTTGCCGTGGGGCCTGGAGATCGACCAGGCGCACGGCGGCGAGCCAGGGGTGCTCTACCACCCGACGTTCCTGTACGAGTCGCTGTGGGACGCGGCGCTCGGTTTCGGTCTGATCCTGGCCGGCAGGCGATTCACGCTGCGCCACGGCCGCCTGTTCGCCCTCTACGTCGCCGGCTACACGTTCGGGCGGTTCTGGATCGAAGGGCTGCGGATCGACCCGGTGGGCGGGGTGGACCACGCGGTGACGCTCCTGGGGCTGCGGATCAACCAGTGGACCTCGATCGTGCTGTTCATCGGCGCGCTGGTCTATCTCTGGGCGACTCGCCGCGGCGCTGCCGAGCGCCCGGCTGAACGCACTGATGCCGCTGCTCCCTCATGACCGCTCGGTCGCCGGGCCGACCGTGAGCCCTGCGGCCAGAGCGTCGAGCATGCCTTGGCGGAACGCGCGCATGGAGGGCACGGTCGCGTGGTGGTCGAAGTCGGCGCCGTGGTACATGCCGGGCTCGACGACGAGGTCGACCGGCACGCCGGCCGCTCTCAGCCGTTCGGCGTAGCGCAGGTTCTCCGAGTAGAACAGGTCGAGGTCGCCGACGCCGATCCACGCGGGCGGTAGGCCACGGAGATCCTCCCGGCGACTCGCCGCGGCATAAGGGCGGGGTTCGGCGACGCGCGGCCCGCGACCGAGATAGCAGGTCCAGGCATAGGTGTTGGAGCGCGGCGTCCATCCGATCCTGCCGCGTCCCCGATGGTCGCGCACCAGTGCCGTACGGTCGTCCAGCATGGGGTAGAGGAGCATCTGGAACGCCACCGGCAGCCCCTGGTCGTGCGCCTTCTGCACGACCGAGGCGGCCAGCCCGCCGCCGGCGCTCGCTCCGCCCACCGCGACGCGCGCACCGTCCACGCCGAGCGCGGGGGCGGCGTCGTGCAGCCAGCGCAGCGCGGCGAAGCAGTCGTCGAACCCGGCGGGGAAGGGGTGCTCCGGAGCGAGCCGATAGCGTGCGCTCACCACCACGATCCCCAGGTCGCGGGCGATGCGGCTGCACAGTTCGTGGTCGCTCTCGGGGTGGCCGAGAATCGTGCCGCCCCCGTGGACCCACAGCAGCGCCCCGCCGGGGCGCCGGGGCCCCGGCGACTCGTACACGAAGGCGTCCCGTCCGCCGGGGACGTCGTGCCGCGCGACCGCCACTCCCGCGACCGGGTCCGTCGTGCGGCGCGAGCGCCGCCGGGCGAGGGTCAGGCTCAGCTTGCCGATGATCGGGCGCGGCAGCCACAGCGCAGGTGTCCTCAGCTCCGGCGCGACGGCAGACAGTGTGTGGTGACGACGCGCCGCGGCGGCAGCGACGGCGGACGCCGCGAGCACTCCCGCCGCCGCGCCGCGCGACGTGCTCAACGCCCTGCTCCCGTGGACACGGGAACGACCACAGAGGTGGCGTCCTCGTGCAGGGTGAGTTCGAGAACGGGCGCGATCGTCCCGCCGAAGGCGGCCCTCGCCTCGGCGGGCTCGGCCGTCCACGGATCCGGCCCTCCGATGGAGCGGTAGTTGAGGAAGCTCACGACCTTCAGGTCGGGCAGGACCAGCCAGGCGTACGCCTGGTCGGGCTCCTCCGCGGGGTTGCGCAGCACGAGCCCCGAGCCGTTGAGCGGCGTGTACGGCCCGGTGAGGCTGGGGGCGACGAAGCCGTAGAGCCCTGTGGGCGCGCTTCCCGGCGGGTGGAACGAGTGACGATGCGTGCAAAAGAAGAGGTAGTACGACGACCGGTGCACCACGATGTGCGGCCGTTCGATCTCGTGGTTGACTCCGTCGGCCACGAGAAGAGGCGGCCGCAGCGACCAGCCGCCCGGTGTCCCGGCGGCGAGGGCCACCGCGCCCATGAAGGCGTGGTCCGCGTCGGCGGACGCCGCGACGGACGCGGCGACGAGCAGGTAATCGCGCCCGTCGGCGGGATCGCGGAACCAACCGGGATCGCGGAAGGCCTTGATCCGCCCGGGCCCTCCCTCGATCTCGTCGGCCGGCAGGTACGTCACGCCGTCCGAGCGGAGGACCTCCCGGTGCTCGGCGGCCTGTTCCAGCAGGACCCGGCCGTCATCGGTCACCAGCCGGGCGCGGGCCTCGACGACGGTCTGGGCGAACGTCGGCCGGGCCTCCCCTCGCCGGCCCGCGGCCGTGTAGAACACCGACACCGTCCCGTCCGGTCTGCGGACCGCCGATCCCGACCATTCGCGGCTGCCCGGCGAGGCTCCGTCGGCGAAGGCGTGGCCGAGGTCGGTCCAGCCGTCGCCGTCCCTGGCCAGCAGCCGGAGGCGGGCGCGGTCGTGACGCTCCTCGGGGTGGCCGAGGGCGGGTGCGGAAAGCGCCATCCACAACTCGCGGCCCCGCACCACGGACGTCGAGCCGTCCTCCTCCTGAATCGGCCACAGATCCCAGACGTCGTCGTGGGGCAGCACGCGCGGCGGTGCCGGAAGGCCGACGACCGGTGCCGTCGTCGCCGCACCGCCGGCCGGCGCGGCGAGGTGCCGCCGCGTCCAGCGCGCGGGCTCGCCGTTCACGCGGTCCCCCCGTCACGTCGCCGTCCGCCGGTGAGCGCCTCGTACGCGCCGGACCGGGTCTCCGGTCCGGGCGTGCCGTCTCGCCGCCCCCATGAAGCCATTCGAAGAACCTCCAACTCAGTCGCGCGGGGCGTTTCCCGGCGCGTCACAGAAAGCGTCACCAAAACGGGGTGAATTCGGCGCGGGCCGCGCCGCGCGTGCGAGTTCCACGGCTCCGACCACCCCCGAGCGGTCGCCGAGGGAGGGGCCGGTGACGTACTCCTCCATGGCCGCGGGGCCGGCGGGCACCGGCGCCCCCGGGTAGCCGGCGGCGAGGGTGAGCAGCCGCGCCCGCACGGCCGGAAGCAGCGCTGGGTGCTTGGCGACGCCCCCGCCGACGACGATCCGCTCGGGCGACAGGGCGTAGGTCAGGTTCATGACGGCGAGGGCGACGTACTCGGCCTCGAGTTCCCAGGCCGACGGATCGTCCAGGTGCTCGGCCGGACGCCCCCATCGCCGGCGCATCGCCTCACCCGACGCGAGCCCTTCGAGGCAGTCGCCGTGGAAGGGGCAGCTCCCCGCGAACGGGTCCCTGGCCGGGTCGTGGGGGATGCGGATGTGGCCGAACTCGGGATGAAGGAGTCCGTGCACGAGCCCGTCGTTCACCACCGCTCCCACGCCGACGCCGGTGCCCACGGTCATGTACGCGAACGTGCCGAGCCCCGCGCCCGCTCCCCGCCGCCATTCCCCCAGCGCCGCGGCGTTGACGTCCGTGTCCAGGCGGACGGGTACGTCCAGCGCGGCACGCAAAGGGGAGACGACGTCGACGTTCGCCCAGCCCGGCTTGGGCGTGGCCAGGATGCGGCCGTACGTCGGCGAACCCGGTCGCACATCCACCGGGCCGAAGGTGCCGATGCCGAGCGCGGCGAGCGGTCGACGGGCCTCGAAGAACCGCACCGCGGCGCGGATGGTCGTCTCCGGCGTACTAGTGGGGATCACTTCGGTCGCGAGAACGCCCCCTCCGGCGTCGGCGACCGCGCACACCCACTTCGTCCCGCCCGCTTCGATCCCCCCGTAGAACGGAGGAAATCCGTCCATGCGCGTCATCCCTTCAGGGAGCCCTGGAGCAGAGCCGTGACGAAGCGGCGCTGGAAGACGAGGAAGATCACGAGCGTGGGGGTCAGGATCAGCAGCGACCCCGCGCATAGCAGTGGCATGTCGGTTCCCCACTGCCCCTGGAAGGCGCCCAGGGCCCCGGACATCGTCCGCTTCAACGGGTCGTCGACGAGGACGATCGCCAGGAGGAACTGGTTCCAGGTCCACAGGAACAGCAGGATCGCCAGGGACGACAGCGCGGGCATGGCCAGCGGGACGTGGATGCGCCAGAAGAGCTGCCACACGTTCGCGCCGTCCATCCGCGCGCTCTCGGACAGCTCGTCGGGCATGTTGACGAAGTGCGCCCGCATCCAGAAGACCGCGAACGGCATGAACAGCCCGATGAGCGGCAGGATGATGGCCCACCGGGTGTTCAGCAGCCCCATGTCGCGCACCTGGTAGTACAGCGGCGTGATGATGCCCTCGAACGGCAGCGTCAGCCCGAGCACGAACGCGAGGAACACCAGGTTCCGTCCCGCCATCCGCAGGTGGCCGATGGCGAAACCCGCCAGCGTCCCGAGGAGCAGCGAGACGGGAACCACGCCGAGCACGATGAGCGTGCTCGATTTCACCAGCTCGATCATCCGCGCGGCCTGGAACGCCTTGACGAAGTTGCCCCACTGCGGATCGCGCGGCCACTCCAGGCCCGAGGGGTAGCTGCCGGACGGGTGCAGGGCGGTGACGAACAGGCTGACGAACGGCATGAGCGTGACCGCCATCAGCAGGACGAGCAGCAGCCTTGCGGTCCAGGTCTCCCGGCGTCCGACGATCATGAGGACCTGTCCTTGGTGAGCCACTGGATGGGAAGGGCGACGAGGATGACGAGCACCATGAGCACGACGGCCAGTGCGGACGCCATGCCCACCTGCCGCTCCGAGAAGGCCAGGTAGTAGATCTCCAGCCCGGGGACCATGGTCGCGTTCCCCGGTCCGCCCTGGGTGGAGACGTAGACGATGTCGAAGCTGGCCAGAGCCGCGATCACGGTCACCGTGATGCAGACGCCGATCTCCTGCCGCAGGCTGGGCACGGTGATCGAGACGAACTCGCGCAGCGGCCCCGCTCCGTCCATCCGGGCGGCCTCGTACAGCGCCGGGTCGATCTTGCTCATGCCGGACAGCAGAAGGATCGTGCACAGGCCGAGCAGCACCCACGCCCCGATCACGCCGACCGCGGGCAGGGCCGTGGAGAAGTCGCCCAGCCACGCGCGTGCCACGCCGTCGAGGCCGACGTACCCGAGCAGCTGGTTGACCAGTCCGGTCGACGACAGCACCCAGCTCCACGCGATGCCGGCGGCGACGAGCGGGATGACCTGCGGCAGGAACAGGACGGTCCGCGCCACCAGCGCGAGCCGGCTCGCGGCGATCCGGCGGATCGTCGAAGCGATCGCCAGACCCAGCACGACCGGGATCACGCTGAAGAAGACGATCAGCTTGATCGCGTTGAGGATGGAGGCGAACAGGTCGGGGTCGGTGAACACCCTGGCGTAGTTGCCCAGTCCGGCCCAGGTGGACGGGCCGATGCCGTCCCAGCGGTACAGCGAGTACTGGACGGTGAGGGCTATCGGCCGTAGGACGAAGACCGCGTAGACGATGAGCGCCGGAGCCACGAACAGCCAGCCGACCCAACTCGGCGTGCGGAACCCCGCCGCGCGGGCGGGGCTCCGCTTCCTCGTCACGGCTGCCGGCCCGGGGCGGGTCGCAGGGGGATCGACCGCGCTGTCGGGAGTCGGCCGTGTCATCGGTGCTCAGCTCCCCCCGACCTGGCTCGTGTAGTCGCTCTGCACCGACTTCAGCAGCTCCGCGGGGTTCTGCTGACCGGCGACCAGCTTCTGCAACTGGGGCGTCCAGCTCTTGGCGTAGATCGCGCCGGTGGCGTTGGCGATGAAGTCCATCGAGCCGTTGTCCTCGGCGATCTTCGCCCCCGCCTCCAAGGTGCTCGCCGTGACCGTGCCCTTCGCCACCTCGGGCATGGGGGCGTCCGCCGGGCCCATGGGGTGCGACCCGCCGACCTTCACGCCGATCTCACGCGCCTTCGGGTCGGTCGCCACCCAGTTGAGGAAGAACGCCGCGCAGTCGGCGTTCTTCGCCCTGGAGCTGATCCCGTAGGTGAGGGGCGCCGACATCGCGGCCTGCTTGCCGCCCTGCTGCACCGGCGGCATCAGGAAGAAGCCCACGTCACCCGGCATCTGCTTGTCGAGGTTCCCCGACTCCCAGTCGCCGTTGAACATGAACAGGCCCTCGCCCTTGATGAAGCGGCTCATCATCGTCGCGTAGTCGACGGCGTTGACGTCCTTCCAGAAGTACCCGGCCTTGATCCACTTCTCCAGGTGCTGCGTCGCCTGGAGGTTGGAGGGGGTGTCGATCGTGGCGCCCGGCTTCTGGTAGATCCAGTCGTTGATCGGCTTTGCGGGACCGTACGCGGCCATGAGGTCCTGCAGGGGGAAGGCGAGACCGCCGGTGGCCCCGCCGTTGAACTGGGCGATCGGGGTGATGCCCGCGCTCTTGGCCTTCGCGAGCGCGTCGTCGAGTTCGGCGAGGGTGGCCGGCGGGGACGACATGCCGATCTTGGCGGCGAGCTTCGTGTTGTAGAAGACGCCGGTCATGCTGAAGTTCAGCCCCATGGCGTACAGCGAGCCCTCACCGCGGGTCTTCCCGCCGGGGGCCATGCGCATCTGTTCCAGCTGGGAGGCCGGCCAGGAGTCCCAGCCGAACGCCTTCGCGTAGCCGTCGAGGTTCTTCAGCAGGTTGTTCTTCACCAGCTCCGACACCTGGGGAAGCCGCATCAGGTCCGGCGGATCGTCGGCGAGGACGCGCGGCGCGTTCTGGGTGATCACCGCGAACTGGTCTTCGCGGATGTTCCATTTCACGTTCGGGTGCTGCTTGGAGAACTCGGTGCTGAGCTCCTTCGGCAGGGGGAAGCCGGTCTCGACATAGGCGTTCAGCGTGACCGGCGCCGTGCCGCAGGTCGGCGCGGCCGCCAGGGACGCGCCGGTGGCCTCCGGCTGGGGGGCGTCGCCGCCGGGCGCCCCGCAGCCCGCCGCCAGCGTTCCCCCCATCACGACCGCGAGCGCGGCCCCGTTCCAGCGAGTTCGACGCGACATCTGCGTCTCCTTGATTGCTCGGGGACTCGCCGGCACACACCGGACGCCCCAGGACTCAGGTTTGCTAAATCGGATTAGCAGTGCGATAGTCTCATCACACGAGTCGCGGGGTGTCAACCCCCACATCGCAGGAGGTCATCCGGTGAGCCCACGACGGGTCACGCTGGCGGATGTCGCCAAGATCGCCGGCGTCTCGCCGACCACCGCGTCGCTCGCGTTGTCCGGACGCGGCCGGGAGTTGCGCATCTCTCAGGATGTCGAGCAGCGCGTCCTCAAGGCCGCGGCCGAGTTGCAGTACCGGCCGAACATCGTATCCGTAGGCCTGCGAACTGGGACAACTCGGACTATTGGCTTTGTTTCGGACACGGTCGCCACGTCGCGGCTCGCCGGCGACATGATCAAAGGAGCACTCGAGGCCGCGCGGGAGCGCGGCTTCATGCTGTTCATCGGTGAGACGGAGGGAGACGCCGAACTCGAGCGGCTCCTGCTGCAGGCCATGCACGACCGTCAGGTGGACGGGATCATCCTGGCCGCGATGTACACGAGAACCATCAGGGTGCCGAAGGGCATGGCGGTCGCCCCCGCCGTCCTGCTCAACGCGCTCCCCAAACAGCCGTCACCGCTGCCCTCGGTCATCCCCGACGAGATCGAGGCCGGACGCGTCGCCGCGAGGGCTCTGCTCGACGCCGGCCATCGCGAGGGCATCCACCTGATCGGCGCCGGCCCCGGGCGGCGCAACGTCCCGCCGGGCGGAAGTGTCGCGGCCGTCGAACGGCTCATCGGCATTCGCGAGGTGCTCGCCGAGGCGGGGGTCAAACCGGCGGGCGGCCACGTCACCCCCGACTGGCAACCGGAGTACGGCCTCGCCGCGACCCGGGCGCTGCTGCAGAAGGAGCGTCCGCGGGCGTTGATCTGCTTCAACGACCGGCTCGCCCTGGGCGCCTACCAGGCACTCGACGACTTCGGGCTCAAGGTGCCCGCCGACGTCTCCGTCGTGTCCTTCGACGACCACCCCATCGCCTCGTGGATGCGTCCCCAGCTGACGACGGTGGCCCTCCCCCACTACGAGCTCGGCCGCAAGGCCGTCGACGTGCTGTTCACGGAGATCGGCCGTGACCGTGAGGACGACGGCGGGGAGGGCGAAGTGCATCGCGTGCCGATGCCCATCCGCCTCCGGGAGTCGGTCGCGTCGCCGGGCGCCTGACCGGCTGACCACGGCCGGCCTGGGCCAGAGCGGCGTCGCCCCGGCCCAGGTATGAGTCCGTACGGGCAGCAGGAGCCGCCTCAGGGCCGGATGCCTGCGGGGAACCCGGTCCAGCGTAGGCCGGGCGGGAGGTGGCTCATGTCGTTGAACATCACGATCGTGGGCGGCAGCCCGTCGCGGTACTCGATCACCGTCAGCGCCGTGTTGGCGCTGTTCAACCCGAGCCACCGGGATGGCGGCGCGTCCAGTGCGTGCCGCACCAGCCACGCGATCGGGTAGGCGTGCGTGACCAGGACCTCGTGTGTGTCGGGCCGGGTCCCTTGCGTGGTCGGGTCGGGGACCTTCGCGAACCGGGCGATCAGGGCCTCGGCGAGCCTGTGGCCCGAGGCCGCCTCGGTGTCGTCGTAACCGTCGAAGAAGCCGGCCCAGGACGGGGGTGTCTCGGCCGGGCCGGGGACGTAAGGCACGTGGTCGACGAGTTCGGCGGCCTCGGTTACGGGCACGTTCGGTAGATGACGGGCGAGTTCGTGCGCGCTTGCTACGGCCCGTGGGAGCGGAGAGTGCCACACGGCGTCGACCGGTACGCCGGCGAGCCGTTCGCCCAGCAGGCCTGCCTGCCGGCGCCCGATGTCGGTGAGTTCCCCGAACGCGTCGGCCGCGCCGTGGCGTGCCAGGTAGAGGCGTCGAGTTGTCATGCGTCGTCAGGGGCGGTCCGTGCGGACCGTTTCCCCTCTCCTTCCGATCGGTACGTGTGGGTTCGGCGGCGGACGCTTCGCCCGGGGACGGAAGTGATCAGTCACGCGTTCGTCGCCGTGACGGTGCCGGTGGCGCCGTCGACGGTGATTACGGTGTCGTCGCGGAGCCTGCTCGTCGCGTTCGGAATGCCGAGGACGGCGGGGATGGCGTGCTCTCGAGCGACGATCGCGGCGTGCGAGAGCACGCCTCCGGTTTCGGTGACGACGCCGGCGGCGATGCGCAGCAGCGGCGTCCAAGCAGGGTCGGTGAAGGGGCAGACGAGGATGTCGCCCGGGCGCACGCGCGCGAAGTCGCCGGGACCACGGACGATCCTCGCGGTGCCGGTCACGGTCCCGTGGCTGCCCGGCGTTCCGGTGAGTGTGGCGGCTGGGATGTCGGAGGCGCCGGAATGCGACGTCGGTGGTGGGGGTGCGGCGGTGACCGGCCGCGCCTGCAGAATCCAGATGCGGCCGTCGGCGATCGCCCACTCGATGTCCTGCGGTCCACCGAGTGCGGCAGCGATCTGTTTGCCCAGCCTGGCCAGCTGTGCGGCGGTCGCGTCGTCGACCGTCGGCTGGTTCCGGGCAGCGGTGGGCACGTCGCGGATGACGAGCCGCGTGCCGCGCCGGTCAAGGCGCTTCTGCTTGTCTGCGACGGTGCGGGCGACTGACCCGTCCTCGGCGACGCGGTAGGCGTCGGGGGTGACCTTGCCCTCGACGATGCTGGGGCCGAGGCCCCAGGACGCCTCGATCCGGGTCGCGTCGTCCGGGTCCGCGGGTGTGAACATGACCCCGGACACCTCGGCGTCCAGATGGCGTTGGACGATGACGGCCATCAAGAGATCGTCGGACGGTTGGTCGTCGCGGCCGGAGGCGGCCCGGTAGGCGATGGCACGCGGGGAGAACAGCGAGGCCCAGCAGGCACGCACGGCCTCGGCGACCGCACCGACTCCGTGCACGGCGAGGAAGCTCTCGTGCTGACCGGCCGCCGACGCCTGACCGGTGTCTTCCCTCGCTGCCGATGATCTCACCGCCACGGGTGGGTCGCCGATCTCGTCGAGCGCGCGTCCCAGCGCGTCGATCACGGCCGCGCGGACCGGGCGGGCCTCGATCGTCCGCCGCACCGCGTCGACGTCGTCCGGCTCTCCGGCGAACCGCCCGAGGTCCAGGTCGCGGACAGCGGCGAGGTAGGCGGCGAACGGGACGACGAAGCCGTCAGGAACCGGCAGACCCGCACGGAGCAACGCGCCGAGTGCGCCGGCCTTGCCCCCGCAGGTATCGGCGACTGCCTCCATGAGGGGTACGATCACCCGCTCCACCCTTCAACAGAAGATTGACAACAATTTGTTGATTGTGCATCCTGAAGCGCATGGATCGCAAGCACGACATGGCTCACGGCGTGCACGCCGACCACGTCCAGGCCCAGCGTGAGCGGGACGCGCGCGAACGTC
This sequence comes from Microbispora sp. NBRC 16548, assembly GCF_030268985.1. Classification (NCBI taxonomy): domain Bacteria; kingdom Bacillati; phylum Actinomycetota; class Actinomycetes; order Streptosporangiales; family Streptosporangiaceae; genus Microbispora; species Microbispora sp. NBRC 16548. The sequence continues at coordinate 654,715 of NZ_BSSF01000004.1, read as the reverse complement.
TTCTGAGCGTGGGCGCAGATGAGATCGAGGCCCGCCCGTGGCGTCCCTCACCCGCCCCGCTGTCGGCGGTCGACCTCGCGCATTTCGCCGTCTGGCGCAACGCCGAGCTGGACCCGGAGGACATCCTGAGCGCGCTCGCCCTCCTGCCCGCCGCACGAGCCGAAGTCGAAGGACTCGAATCCGCCCTGCTGTTCATCGCCCGGAGCGCAGGTCTGACCTGGGCGCAGATGGCGCACGTGATGGGGTTCAACTCCCCGCAGGCATGCCAGCAGCACTACACCCGCCTGGCGGCACGACAGGACGCCGGCTCGTGACGCGGGACTCTTCGCGCAGCCTCCTGGTCCTGCACGCCGTTCGCATCACCGGGTTCGCGGACACTCCGGTGATCGCTCGCCGGTACGGACTCGATGCGGACACGACGAAAGAGGTGCTGCGCGACGCCGAGGCACGTGGCTGGGTCGAGCACACCGCCTTCGCCGGCACCGGAGGCTGGTCGTTGACCGAACCGGGCCGGACCGAGAACGAGCGCCTGCTCGTGGCCGAGCTCACACGCGTCGGCGCCGCCGACGAGGTCCGGGACGTCTACCGCAGGTTCCTCCCACTGAACGCCCTCCTGCTGCAAGCCTGCACCGACTGGCAACTCCGGCCCACCGCCGGCGATCGGCTCGCCGTCAACGACCACTCCGATCCCGCCTGGGACGCCGGAGTGCTGCATGAGCTCGCCTGCATCGACCGGGCGCTCACCCCGCTCGCAGACCGGCTCGGCCGCGTCCTCACGCGGTTCCGCGGATATGACACAAGATTCACCACAGCCCTGGCACGCGCCCAAGCCGGGGACGGCGCCTGGGTCGACCACACCGACGTGGACTCCTGCCATCGCGTCTGGTTCGAGCTCCACGAAGACCTCATCGCCACGCTCGGCCTCGACCGGCACGCGGAACCCTGACCCCGCTGCGGGGCCCTGGCCCGCTCCCCCATAGGTGGCGACGGCCGGCGAGTAGCGTGGTCCACATGCGGATCGAGGACTACGCCCTCATCGGGGACACGCAGTCAGCCGCCCTCGTCGGTCGCGACGGATCGATCGACTGGCTCTGCCTTCCCCGGTTCGACTCCCCCGCATGCTTCGCCAAGCTCCTCGGTGACGAGTCCAACGGGTTCTGGCGGCTGGCCCCCACCGGGCATGAGATGGCCACGCGGCGCGCGTACGTCGACGACACGCTGATCCTCGAGACCATTTGGGAGACCTCCACGGGGACCGTCAAGGTCATCGACTTCATGCCTCCCCGGCACGTCAACCCCTCCCTGGTCCGGATCGTGGAGGGCGTGTCCGGGACGGTGGACATGACCACAGAGATCAGCATCCGGTTCGACTACGGCAGGATCGTCCCCTGGGCCCGCCGCTTCGACGGCCGCCTCCACGCCATCGGCGGGCCCGACTCGGTCTGGATCGCCACTCCCCTCCACCTGGAGGGCAGCGGCGACCGGCACACCGGCACCTTCACGATCGCCGCAGGGCAACGCCGGTCGTTCGTGTTCACGTGGCACCCCTCACACCAGCCGGAACCCCGCGGCATCGATCCCAGCGAGCAACTCACCGAGACCAACCTGTTCTGGGAGGAGTGGGTCTCCCGCTGCTGGCTCCCGGGCCGCCACCGCGCCGCCGTGGTCCGCTCCCTCATCACGCTCAAGGCGCTCACCTACAGCCCGACCGGCGGCATCGTGGCGGCTCCCACCACGTCGCTGCCCGAGCATCTCGGCGGGGTGCGTAACTGGGACTACAGATATTGCTGGCTGCGCGACGCCGCGATGACGCTCGACGCCCTGACCGAATCCGGATACGTCACCGAGGCCGGCGCCTGGCTTGACTGGCTGCTCCGCGCCATCGCGGGCCGTCCGGAGGACCTCCAGATCATGTATGGCGTGGCAGGCGAAAGGCGCCTGCCGGAGCAGACGCTCGACTGGCTTCCCGGGTACGAAGGCTCCCGGCCGGTGCGGATCGGCAACGGCGCCGCCGGCCAGCTTCAGCTCGACGTCTACGGCGAGGTGCTCAACTGCTTCTACCGGGCCCGGAAGCTGGGGATGCCGCCTCACGACTACGCCTGGACCATCGTCTGCCGGCTGATGGACTTCCTGGAGCACAGCTGGGCCCAGCCCGACGAGGGCCTGTGGGAGGTACGCGGCCCCCGGCGGCACTTCGTCCATTCCAAGGTCATGGCGTGGGTGGCGGCAGACCGGCAGGTACGGGCGATCGAAGAGCTCGGCCACACCGGTCCCCTCAAGCGCTGGCGGGCCATGCGGGACCGGATCCACGCCGAGGTCTGCGACAGGGGCTTCGACCGCGAGCGCGGCACGTTCACCCAGTCGTACGGCTCTCGCGAACTCGACGCGGCGCTGCTCCTCATCCCGATCGTCGGTTTCCTGCCCCCTGAGGACCCCCGGGTCACCGGCACGATCGACGCGATCGAACGTGAGCTGATGACCGACTGCTTCGTGCTGCGCTATCCGATCTCCGAAAGCAACGACATCGACGGCCTGCCCGGAGCCGAAGGTGCCTTCCTCCCCTGCAGCTTCTGGCTGGCCGAAGCGCTCAACCTTGTCGGCCGCAAGGACGAAGCCATGGTCCTGTTCGAGCGGCTGCTGGCCCTCACCAACGACGTGGGCCTGCTCTCCGAGGAGTACGACCCCGTCCAGGGGCGCCATCTGGGCAACTTCCCTCAGGCGTTCACCCACCTGCACCTGATCCATACAGCCCTGGCGCTCTGCTAGTGATGCCGGAACGTTCACTGGCTTGACGCTCACGCGAGCTCGGATCGGAGGATCTCAGCCACGGAGCGGTGGGCGCCGAGGCGGGATGGGACGGCGGTGAGCCCTGCCACCACAAGCGGGGTCCCGAGCAACACGAGGAGCAGCCACCCTGGCGGTGGGACGGTGAGAACTCCGTGTCTGAAGATGTCGCACAGGTAGATGCCCGCAGGGATGCCGACGACGGCACCCGGCAGCGCGGGGAGCAGCTGTGCCGCTGACAGTCCTGCGCTGACCTGTCCAGGGGTCGCGCCGAGAGCGCGCGACAGTGCCGATGAACGCCTGGCGTCGAGCTTCGTCGCCCAGGTAATGGCGATCATGTTGATGGTCGCGAGAACGACCAACGTGATCGTGATCATCACCATCATCTGGTTGATCCGGTCGATCCGCGGATCGTCTACATCGTGGGAGAAGTGACGGGCCAGATAGGAATCGTGGACGGCCCTGAACGCATGCGGAGGCTGCGTTCTGGTCGCCGCGCCGGCCGGGCTGGTGCTCTATGGGCTGGGGGCCATGGTCGCGCTCGGCCCAACCGGGTCGCAGGCGCCGGATCTTCCAGCGCCTGCGGCCCCTGCGGCGCCGTCCGCTCCAGGTCCCGCTCTGCCGGCCGAGACGCACTCCGAGGGCCTCATCCACTGGCTGGCCATCCCGCTTCACCCCGGCAGCCTTACCGCGTGGCTGGCCATCCCACTGGGTCTGGCGATAACCGCACTCGGGCTGTGGGCCGGCCTGCGAATGCTGCCCGCGTACGGCGTGTTCGCCCGCTCGATGCTGGGACCGACCCGCCAAGCCGAGCTGGCGCTACGGGTCCGGCACCTGGCCCGGACCCGGTCCGACGCCATCGACACCGGCGCGGCCGAGATGCGCCGGATCGAGCGGGACCTGCACGACGGCGCGCAGGCCCGGCTGGTGGCGATGGGAATGACCCTGGACGCAGCCTCGCAGCTGCTCCACACCAGCCCCGCGGCTGCCGAGGCACTCCTCGCCGAGGCGAAGGATTCCTCCGTCAAGGCGCTGGCCGAGCTGCGTGACCTGGTCCGCGGCATCCACCCGCCGATGCTGGCCGACCGCGGCCTGTCCGACGCGGTCCACGGACTGGCTCTGGACATGCCGCTGCGGGTCCATTTCGCCGGCGAGCTACCCGGCCGTCCTCCTGCACCGGTCGAATCGGCGGCCTATTTCGCGGTCAGCGAGCTGCTGGCCAACGTGTCCAAGCACGCGGGGGCCGATCAGGTGTGGATCGACATCAGCCATGCCGGCGGGATGCTGCGGATCGGCGTCACCGACGACGGCCGCGGCGGTGTCGACCCCGCCCGCGGCACCGGCCTCCGCCGCGTCGAGCGGCGCCTTGCCGCGTTCGACGGCGTTCTGGCCGTCAGCAGCCCGCCAGGCGGGCCTACCATGGCGACCATGGAGATCCCGTGCGCGTTGTCATCGCCGAAGACCTCTTCCTCCTGAGGGACGGTCTGACCCGGATGCTCGAGGCGCACGGACTGCAGGTCGCTGCCGCCGTCGACAACGGGCCGGATCTACTTGCCGCCGTGACAGCGGACAAGCCCGACGTAGTCATCGTGGATGTCCGGCTGCCCCCGACCTTCACCGACGAGGGACTGCGGGCTGCGCTGGAAGCCCGGCGCCAGATGCCCGGGCTGCCGGTGCTGGTGCTGTCGCAGTACGTCGAGCAGTTGTACGCCCGCGAATTGCTGGCCGGCGGCACCGGCGGCATCGGTTACCTACTCAAGGACCGGGTGGTCGACAGCGCCCAGTTCGTCGACGCGGTGCGCCGGGTGGCCGGCGGCGGTACCGCGATGGACCCGGAGGTGATCGCCCGCCTGCTGGCACACAACTCCGGCGATGGCGCCGTCACCGCACTCACCCCGCGCGAGCGCGAGGTGCTCGCCCTGATGGCAGAAGGCCGCTCTAACGCGGCGATCGCTGCGCAAATGGTCATCACCGAGCGGGCCGTCGCCAAGCACACCGCGTCCATTTTCCTCAGGCTCGGCCTGCAGCCCTCCGACGATGACAACCGGCGGGTCCTCGCCGTCCTCGCCTACCTCAACCGCTGACCCCGCGCGCGATCGCCGGAGCCGTGAAGACCACGTCAGACGCGGCCTACTCGAGGCATCGAGTCGAGAGGTGTGTCGAGCCCCTGGACCCGGGTAGGGCACAGCACGGTCACGGAAAGTCAGCGCGCGAGCACTTTCGCGCAGCAGCGTCGGGCGATTGGTGCCGTCAGCGAATAACACCCGATCGAACGGGATAACCAGAAGGATGGATCATGAAGAAGTCCTTTGACGTCGTCGTGATCGGAACAGGGGAAGCCGGCTCAGCGGTGGCCATGCGATGCCGGGCGGCCGGCCGGAACGTGGCGATCGTCGATTCCCGGCCCTTCGGCGGTACCTGTGGGCTGCGCGGCTGTGACCCCAAGAAGGTGTTGGTGGGAGCGGCCGAGATCATCGATCGGAAACGTCGCATGGAGGGCCGAGGCGTTGCTGGGGACCTGCGCATCGACTGGCCTGAGCTGATCCGTTTCAAGGCCACGTTCACAGACCCCTTTCCCCGGCAGCGAGAGGATGGCTTCGTCCAAGCAGGGGTGGAACCCTTCCACGGGCGTGCACGCTTTCTTGACCGGCGTTCGATCGAGGTTGGCCAGGACGTGCTCGAAGGCACTCACCTGGTCGTAGCAGTCGGCGCGTGGCCGGCCAGGCTGGGCATCCAGGGCGAGCACCATCTCACCCGCAGCGACCAGTTTCTCGACCTGCAGGAGTTGCCTCGACGGATCGCGTTTGTCGGAGGCGGTTACATCGGCTTCGAGTTCGGGCACATCGCGGCCAGGGCCGGGGCGACAGTCACGATCCTGCACGGAGGGGTTCGACCGCTCAAACACTTCGACCAAGACCTCGTGGCGCGGCTATTGGAGCGCACCCGTGACCTGGGCATCGACGTTCGGACTGGTACGAAGGTCACGGGCGTCGAGGGAGCACCGGGAAGCTTCAAGGTCACGGCCCTGACGGATTCGGGGCCTGAGGTGTTCGAGGCGGACATGGTCGTCCATTCGGCTGGTCGCGCACCCGAGGTGGACGATCTCGATCTGTCCGCCGCGGGGGTCGAGTTCGATCGCCGTGGGATCCGGGTCAACGGCCACCTGCAGAGCGTCTCGAACCCGGCGGTGTACGCGGCGGGTGATGCGGCCGACAGTGGAGCTCTGCCCGAGACGCCCCTCGCTCAGTACGAGGGCGGCCTCGTTGCCGAGAACATCATGGAGGGCAACCAGCGTACGGCGGACTACCTCGGCATGGCGAGTGTGGTCTACTCGATTCCCGCACTGAGCGCGGTGGGGATGACCGAGGAGGAAGCCCACGCCAAGGGCCTGACGTTTACCGTCAACCAGGCGGATACCTCTGGCTGGTACTCAGCGCGGCGGGTCGCCGAGCCGACGTCGATGTACAAGATCCTGATCGAGAAGGACAGCGGCAGGATTCTCGGAGCTCACCTCTTGGGCCCGGAGGCTGACGAATTCGCGAACGTCTTCGCTCTTGCCATCCGAGCGGACGTCCGCGCTGACGCGCTGAAGCACGCGCTGTTCGTCTACCCGACCCAGGCCTCCAACATGGCATGGATGCTGTAGTGCCCGATCTCGGGCGGGCGGGTACTTCCCGCGCGCTCTATGGCCAGTAGCGACGGCGGGACCTGGTGAACTTGGCCGGATCGTGGTCGTGCCATCGGCGCAGTTCGGTCGAGATCGCCACATCCCTGCTCTCGGTGGGGAGTGTCATCGCTGGGCCTCGCGACCCCGCCGCCACAGGCTGTCCGCAGCGAGGGCTCCTCCCCCGCTATAGGCGATGGCGATGGTGGCAGCCGCGAGTGCCAGAACGAACTCGTAACCGCCTTGGGATACCCAGAAGCCTTTGCTTGCGTGAACGAAGACGATCGCCAACAGCATGTCGAGCACAAGTAGCGTGCCGAACACCGGCAGCAGCAGCCCGAGCACAAGAGCCACGCCTCCGACCAGTTCGAGAGTCGCGGCCGCCAAGGTCGACACCCCAGGCAGGGGTACATGGGCCGACTTGAAGAACGCGGTCGTAGCGTCGATACTCGTGAATTTCTCCCATCCGTGCGCGATGAAGATTATGCCCACGATGACCCGAGTGATCAGCAGCGCGACCGGCTGAACCTTCTCCATCACAAAAGTATCCCTCTCGTTGAACGCTCGTAGCGGTCCAGGGGAAATGACCCACATGGCTACTTCGCAAGCGGAGGGCCCTCAACGGCAACACAACTTCACGTTATGCCCAGCTCAACAGCCGCACAACCCAGCCCGGTTAATGATCCATCCAAGGTCGTCAGCTTGCCTGCGTATGCCGCCGAGCAACCACGTGGGAATTTCGCCGATCGCCTATGGGGAGATCCACCGAGCGTCATCACGCCTTCTCGCTCGCGGGAACAGCCACGACGGTGGTGCGGGAAGCACCCTCGATGCCGGGTCGCCTAAGGATTTTGAGTTCGCAAGGAAAGGTTTGGCTCGGTGCGGTTTTATGGGGACAGCTCGATACGATTCTATGGGTGGCAGTAGTAAGCGGCACTGTACGGTGCCGTCGCGAGACGGATGTAATGGTGCGTTGCTCCGGTGCCTGACCAGATGAGTGGCGGCGCCCCTGCAGGCGGGGCGCCCGGCGAGCATGGGCAAGATCCTTCGGACCCCCGCCGATGGAAAGCCCTGGCCGTCTGCCTGATCGCCGGTTTCATCACATGGTTGGACATCAGCATCGTCAACGTGGCGCTACCCTCTATCCGCATCGCGTTACACGCCTCGCCGAGTGACCTCCAGTGGGTCGTTTCTGGATACGCGTTCGCCTTCGGGTTGCTGCTGATACCCGCCGGGCGGTTCGGCGACGCACACGGCCGGCACAACGTATTTGTCTTCGGCATGGTCCTTTTCGCGTTGGCCAGCGCCGCGGCGGGAGCAGCCTCGGGACCGGCTTGGCTGATTGTGGCCCGGGTCGCACAGGGGGCTGCTGCAGGTGTGACCGCCCCGCAGATCACCGGCCTGATCGAGCAGCTTTTCCAGGGCGCGGAACGAGGGCGGGCGTTCGGACTGCTGGGCGCCACGATGAGCTTCTCCACGGCAATCGGCCCACTGCTGGGCGGCCTGCTTATTCAATTCACCGGCCAAGCGGCGGGCTGGCGCCATGTCCTGCACGTCAGCATACCGATCAGCATCACCGCCATGATCTTGGCGTGCCGATACGTACCCAGGAAGGAGGTTTTAAAACGACATCGAGAGAGCATGGATCCTGTTGGAGTTTTAATTCTTGCCGCCGGCATATTTCTTCTGCTATTACCGCTTGTGGAAGGACGGGAGTGGCAGGGACAGACCAAGTGGCTGTTGGCGTTGGCCGCGTCCGTCGTACTGGCCGGGTTCGTACGCTGGGAGCGTTGGCACGGTCAGCGACACACTCCCACAGTTGATCTTTCTCTGTTTCGTAGAGGCTCATATGCCATGGGTGTATTGCTCGCGGCGCTGTATTTTGGCGGATTCACCGCAATCTTCTACATCGTCACTCAATACCTGCAAGAAGGCCTGCATTATTCCGCTCTGCGCGCAGGTTTGCTGAGTGCGGCGTTCGCGCTGGGATCAACATTCAGCGCCGCACTGAGCGGTCGACTCGTCAGCCGATTCGGCCGCCTGCTCGTCGCATTCGGACTGGTGCTGGTCACGGTTGGATTGGGCGCCACGGAACCCGCCATCCTGCTGGCTTCCGGCCAGAACGTGGCCTGGGTGATCGCAGCACCACTGTTTTTCGCAGGGCTGGGCAACGGCCTGATCGTCTCGCCAAACCAGACACTCACCTTGTCAGCGGTGCCGACCGCCGAGGCCGGCCTTGCCGCCGGCGTGCTTCAGACAGGACAGCGAATCGGCGCCTCCGTCGGTCTTGCGGCGGTGGGTTCGGCTCAAGGCATCTATGCGACGGCGTTCCAGCACGCCCTACTGGTTAACGTCATGTTCGTGCTGGCCGCGTTAACCGTGGCTCTTGTTGACGTATTCGTGGAGCGCCGAGCCAACCGGCGATTGGGCTACCGCTGAGTGAGGGGCCGCGTGGGAAGAGGTCGTCCAGGCCAGTCGCGCACCAGGCCGAAGGGGCACCTGCGTTGACACCGGTGCCGCCGAGGCCGCAGCAGCCGTTGGGCGCCTTGAAGAGGTGTTGCCGGTGGTAGCGATTCTCTTCAGGCAGTAAATCGGCAAGCAAACGGATCACGCATCCGTGTCTTTCGGGTGGCGAGGCGAAGCGTAGATCAACCACACGGTGCGCGTCCCGTCGTCGATGACATACCGGACGCGGCCTCCACTTGTTATTCCCACTGTTCGAGAGCCTTGCCGTTGTGGCGATGAACCGCGAGGTCGCCACGGAGACGATGCTGGCGCTCGTGATCGGCTCGCGAGCGAGGATCTGCGCGCAAGTCCTCAAGACAGCGCCGCGTGTTGGCCAGGGCGTGCCTGCATAGTTCCTCCCACCCCCTTGCCGCATCACTGGTGGCGAAGCGGAACGTCCCACTCATCGCCAGGTGGAGGAACGGTGACGCGATCCCCACGTTTGGGACTCATACAGAGACTTCAACCGGTCCGAAGTCTCCGCTCGTCGGCTTACGCGCATCGGCGAACTCCGCTGAGTCCGCCTTGATCCGAGCCGTCGCCCGCCAGCCCACGATCACTTCTTCGGCCCTGTCGTCCAAGTCCAGTTCTGCAGCGTCGGACAGAGCTTCGACCAGTTCGAACGTGAAGCTTCGCAGTTCGTCCGTGGTGAGGTGGCGGACCCAGGGGAAAACCTCAGGCATCGCGATAGCCAGTGTCCTGGCTGTCGGATCATGTTTGAGGAGCGCGAGGAACAGGCGGGACGCCGTCGCGAGCGTCCGGTCTCGCTGCTCCTCGCGGTGTGCAGCCGTTAGATAGAAGTCCGGCGCATCCCGATGAGTGACACGTACTCGCCCCAGACGCGTCGCACGCTCCGCGACCGCTCGCGGGTTCCTCGACAAGTCTGAGAACGTCACCGACTCTGCATGGCTCGCGCTCATATACTCATCATACTCAGAACGTGTTCTGATATACGTGTGCCCGGCTAGAGGCGGCTCTGCCCCTCGGTAGGCACTGGGCCAGCCGGGCGACCGAGGGCCAGGGTCAGTCAGTTACCGCAGGTCAGGCTTCGCCGGCGGTCAGGCCGACGGGGCAGCTGACGCCGGTGCCGCCGAGGCCGCAGTAGCCGTTGGGCGCCTTGAAGAGGTATTTCTGGTGGTCCGACAACGACGTCAGCGCCCACTCCGGAAGCCCCCGCCCCGCATGGCAACGACTCCTCGGCGACATCGGGGCCGGGACCGTCGACGCCATCGTGTGGCGGCACGTGGACAGGCTCGTACCAGAGCCTGCTGAGCCAGGCGGTCGAGTGATCAAGTGATCACAGGTGCCAGCCGAGCAAGTTCCAGTGCTGGCAGAACCAGAGGAGGGCGAGCAGTCCCGCCAGCACGACCACCTGGTGGCCACGGGCCAGGACGCCCGCGCGCCGCCAGGCCCTCACGGTGGTGGCGATCGCGGCGACGGTGAGTGCGAGGACCAGCAGCGGCAGCACCAGGAGGACCTGGACGTTGGTCGGCACGCCGTACAGGATGCTCGTGTCGCCGGTCAGGACCAGCGTGAACAGCACCACGAACACCAGTCCGACCGCGGCGGCGAGCCCAGTCAGGACACGCCCGGCGCGCCAGACACGCGGTACGGGACGCTTCTTGGCCCGGCGGACCACAGCGGCCACCGGCAGGCCGAGCACGGCGGTCAGGGCGGTGACGGCGAACAGCAGGACGATGACGACATTGACCGGCGGGGTATCCCACCAGGGGACGCGTTGGTAGGCGGGGCCGTCCGTGGCCACGTACGCGACACCGCTCCCGCCGGTCACCAGCGCCAGCCGCTGTGTGCCGCCGTCCTGCTGATACAGCCCGGGCCCCAGCGGGCTCCACGTCGAGCCCCTGAAGGTGAGCTTCCCGCCCTCCACCCGCAGCTGGGTGGAACTGGTCAGGGCGACCACCTTCTCGATGCTGGACTCGGCGGACCGGGTGAGCTTGTAGAAGCCTTCAACAGGCATGACGGAAGCACCGCCGTCGGGCACGGCGCGCTTTCCGGGCAGGAAGCGGTCGAAGAAGGCGGGAATGATCTTGGTAGTGGCGTCGCCCCCGCCCAGACTGTTCGTGGAGACGAACAGGCCGAGGTCGGCGTCGGGTACCAGCAGCAACGCGCTCTGGAAGCCCTCCCAGCCGCCGTCGTGCATGATCACGCGATGCCCGTTGAGCGTCTGCTCCTTGAACCCGTGGGCGTACCCGTCGATGCGCGGATCGGCCGCGAACGTCCGCCGGTGCATGAGCCGGGCCGTCGGCTCGTCGAGGATGCGCTGGTCGCCGAAGCGTCCGTCCAGCAGGTGGGCGATCATGAAGTGGGCCATGTCGTTCGCGGTGGCACTGATCGACCCGTCGGGAGCGAGGTTGTCGAAGACGAACGGCTTGCGCCGATACGCCCCGCCCTCGTAGTCGTAGCTGCGCGCCAGATCCGCGGCCAAGGGGGCGGGGACGGGCTCGGCGGCCGTGCTGTGCCGCATCGCGAGCGGGTCGAGGATGTGGTCGCGCACGTACTCGTCATACGGCTGCCCGCTCACCCGCGACACGATGTATCCGGCCAGCGCCGCCCCATAGTTCGAGTACGCCGACACCTCGCCGGGCGGGCGCACCCGCGCGGGCACGTTGTCGGCGAGATAGTCCTCCAAAGGCGGCACGTCGTCCTTGCTCCGCGACCCCACGCCGATCGTGCGGTCCTCGAACCCGGCCGTGTGGTCCATCAGGTCCTGCAGGGTGATCGGCCGGGGGTAGGTCGCGGGGATCCGGAACGCGGTGAGGTAGCGGTTCACGTCCGCCTTCAGGTCCAGCTTGCCCTGCTGAACCTGCTGCATCACCGCGGTCCAGGTGAACAGCTTGGTGATCGAGGCGATCCGGACCATCGAGGTGTCCGGGTCAAAGGGCCTGCGGTTCTCGACGTCGGCCAGTCCGTACCCCTTGCTGAAGAGCACCTTCCCACCGCCCACCACCGAGACGACCGCGCCCGGCACGTGGTTGGCCGCCAGCCCGTCCGCCATCGCGGCGTCGAAGAAGTCCGCCAGAGCACGTTCGTCCGGAACATCGGTAGCTGCCGCGGCAGGGGAGGCGACGCAGGGCGGCACGAGGATCATCAGCGCCGCGCACGCCGCGACGAGCATCGAACGGAAGACATACACGGGAGGACTCCTGACCTTGTCGAGGCCGTCCACGATGCGGCCGGCGAGGGTGCGGCCGCATCGCCATCGCGGCCATAGGCGTCTGCGACGAAAGTCGGAGACCGCCCGGCGTCCGGCACCGACGCCGGTATGAGGTGGCGCGCCGCCGCCCTGGCTACGCTGGACCGATGCTGTCGTACCGCGCGGCGCTTCGGCGGGTGGCCGCGCTCGGGCCACACGCGATCAGCGCGGCCTCCGTGGCGCTCTGCCTCTTCCTCACCGTCCTGGCAGTCAAGACGCCGTGGGCGCCGCTGCCGCGACCCGTCATCGCCGCCGCCGGGCTGGCAGGCACGGGTGCGGTGTGGTTCCGGGGCCGGTGGCCGGTCGCGGTGGCCGCCGTCGGGGCGGGCGCGTACGTGCTGTCGGGCAATCCGGGGCCGCTGCTGATCAGCCTGTTCTCCGGCGCGGGCACGCGTTTCCTGGCGCTGGCGGCGATCGGCATGGCGGGGTTCCTGGCCCAGCAATGGGTGGACGGCGGCCGGTTGGGCACCGACGCGCTGATCTCGGCGATGACCGCCGTCGGGGTCACGCTGGCGGCAGGGGCGTACGCCACCACCCGCCGCGAGCTGACCCGATCGCTGCGCGAGCGCGCCGAACGCGCCGAGACCGAGCAGCGTCTGCGCGACGAGCAGGCGAGGTCCGCTGAACGCGGCCGGATCGCCCGGGAGATGCACGACGTGCTCGCGCACAAGGTAACGCTCATCTCGCTGCACGCCGGCGGCCTGGAGGTGAACGCGAGCGCAGGGCCGGAGCGCGTCGAACGGGAGGCGGCGCTGATCAGGGTCAGCGCGCAGGAGGCGCTCGAAGAGCTGCGCAAGATCCTTGGCGTGCTGCGCGCCGGGCCCGACGATGACGACGGCTTCCCCGACCTGCGGCGGCTGGTGGACTCCTGGGTATCAGCCGGCGGGACCGTCACCCTGCACGGCGATATCGGCACGTGGCCACCGGAAACGGCCAGGGCCGCGCATCGCCTCGTCCAGGAGGGCCTGACCAACGCGCACAAGCACGCCCACGGGGCCCCGGTCACGGTCACGGCGACCGGAAGCAGGGAAGACGGCGTCACGATCGTGGTCGCCAACGGACGATCGACCCAGCCGAGTTTGGAGACCGGCGCCGGGGTCGGTCTGGTGGGCCTGGCGGAGCGTTTCCGACTGATCGGCGGAACGGTGCGCGGCAGGCCGGACGATGCGGGAGGCTGGCGTCTTGAGGGCCGGCTGCCGTGGCACGCCGCGGACGCATCCCCAAGGGAATCACATGATCAGGACACTGCTGGTTGACGACGAGCCACTGATCCGTGCGGGGCTGCGGTTCATCATCGAGTCCGCACCCGACGTGGAGGTCGTGGGCGAGGCCGAGGACGGCAACCAGGCCGTCGACGCGGTCCGCCGCCTGGGGCCCGACGTCGTCCTGATGGACGTCAGGATGCCCCGGTACGACGGCCTGGCCGCCACCGGGGCCATCCGCCGGCTCGCCCGGGCACCCGCGGTGATCATCCTTACCACGTTCGACAGCGACGAGCACATCTTCACCGCCCTGGAGGCGGGAGCCTGCGGGTTCCTGCTCAAGGACACCTCGCCGCACGACCTGATCCGGGCGATCCGTCTCGCGCACGGCGGCGACTCGATGCTGTCCCCGCAGGTCACTCGGCGGCTGATCCACCGGCTCACCACCGACCAGCCCATACGGCGCCGCCGTGACGCGCTCGCCCGGTTGGAGGCCCTGACCGTCCGCGAGCGCGAGGTGCTCACCGAGGTCGGGCTCGGCCGCTCCAACACCGAGATCGCAGCCCGCCTCAACATGAGCGAGGCCACGGTCAAGAGCCACATCTCCCACCTGTTCGACAAGCTCGCCGTCACGAACCGCGTACAGGTGGCCATCGCCGCCTACCGCGCCGGCCTGGTCGACTGACTCAGCCCAGCCCAGCCACGATCTCGCGCCCACCGGCCCCGTCTGTTCGTCCAGCTCGCGCCGCAGCTCGTTCAGAGTTTCCGCGGCTACCGTCATGCAAGCCCGGCCACGAGCTCGGCCTGGGTAAGCCGATGGCCCCTCCGCGTCGCGTACCAATCTCCCGGCCTGTCGTCCGCTCGGCTGCGCCAGATCGACCAGCCGGGGAAGCCCGCTACCAGCTCCTAAAACTCTCTTATGCACAGCAGGTTACAGAGCCGAGTTCGGCGTCGCCCGCGTCAGCATCCGTAAGGTGACCGCCGAGCTCCGCGAAGACGGCTTCATCGTCACCACCCCATGCATGGGCTCATTCGTGGCCCCGGACAAGAACGAGACCTCCGAGCATGCCTGACAGCCACCCGGAGGTCTCAGCAATCCCGGCTACTCCTCCGAAGAGGTCGTCAGCCCAGTCGGGCACCAGGCCGAAGGGCCACCTGCGTTGACACCGGTGCCGCCGAGGCCGCAGTAGCCGTTCGGCACCTCGAAGAGGTATTGCTGGTGGTAGTCGAATCGCTGGCACAATAAATCAGCGCTTACACGCGTACGAGGCGAACCGCCTTACCACAGAGCTTGCTCATGTCGTCCTCGTCCGAGGTGAGGATGATGACGGGCCGGGTGGAGCGAAGAGCCGTGGCGGCCACGACGGCATCGATCGCGTACTTGTGGCCGTGAAAACCGCTCTCACGGAGCAGGTCCAGCGCGTGAACGGAGACCTCCTCAGTCACCGGCTCGACACGCAACCGGGACAGGTGCCAGCGCAACCGATCGTTTGTCACCCGGCCGTCGAAGGCCTCGATAGGCGTCAGGGCACTGATGGCAACGCGGAAGTCGTTGTTCTGCGCCTCTCGGACAATCGCCGTGACTCGCTGGTCGGCCGCACACCACTTCGAGAGCCCCTCGGAGCCAAGGATCACCGTCCCCGCACTCAGCTTGCTTCGTGCGCGTGCCATCCACGCTCCTCCTGTAGCTCCGGAGCGGACTTCACGCTACGGAACAGTTGCTCAGCCTCGTCCCGCAGATGCTGTGGGATGGGACCGCACTCGTTCTCGTTCGCCTGCAGGGCCTCCTCCAGCAGGTCCCGCTCAATCTGCCGCTCCACAGCGGCATCAACATAGGCCGAGAACCCGCGTGCGCCGACACGCTCCTTGATCGCGCGGATGTTGCCGGCCCGCAAGGAGACGCTCACCTTGGCCGCGGGCCCTTCCCTTGGCGGGAAGGCTTGCTCAGGCGTACTCATAGCGACAGTTTACTACTTCAAGTAGCAAATCGCTGGCATCAGAAACCTGAAACCTCCGAGTAGCGCCACGCCGCTCGGAGGTCTCACGATCCCGCTACTCCCCGCTGGAGGTCGCCAGGCCGACGGGGCAGCTCAGATCGGTGCCGCCGAGGCCGCGGTAGCCGTTTGGCCCCTTGAAGAGGTATTGCTGGTGGTAGCGGTTCTCCTCGGGCGATAATTCGCGGCCGAGCTCCACCCGCTTGCGCCGCGACGAGCCGGCGCCTCCTACCGGCGCGGGCTACATCGTGATGGCCGATCCGGAGGGAAACGAGTTCTGCTTGGACTGAACGACGGGGAACTTCACCCCGGTGAGGTCTTCGGAGACGGCCCACAGCCGCTGCTGGACGGCTACCTCGTACGACTGCGGGCTGGAGGTGACCAGCCGGGGGTGGCCCATGACCTCGAAGCGTCCGCCGGGACCGTAGTACTGGCCGCCGAGCACGGCGGGGTCGGTGGCGGCGCGCAGGGTCGGCAACGCGCCCATCGCCGGCGTCTGGGTGATCAGCGGCGCGAGCCAGGTGAGCGGAAGCCGGAGGGCGGCGGGGGTGTTGCGGGCGAGCTCGGTGCTGGACATGCCGGGGTGCGCGGCCACCGCGACGGTGGTGCCGTGCGTGGCGAGCCGGCGCTGCAGCTCGTACGTGAACATCAGGTTGGCCAGCTTGGACTGACCATAGGCGGCGACCCGGCTGTACGACCGCTCCCACTGCAGGTCGTCGAAGTGGATCGCGGCCCGGATGCGGTGGCCGGTGCTGCTGACCGTCACCACGCGCGAACCGGGCACCGGCAGCATCAGGTCCAGCAGCAGCCCGGTGAGCGCGAAGTGGCCGAGGTGGTTGGTGCCGAACTGCATCTCGAAGCCGTCCCGGGTGGTCTGCTTCGGCATGTACATCACGCCGGCGTTATTGATCAGCAGGTCAATCCGGTCGAGCCGGGACCGCAGCGCCGCCGCCGCGGTCCGGACGGAGTCGAGCGAGGTCAGGTCCAGCGCCTGCACGGTCACGTCGCCGGTCATGCGGGCCGCGGCCTGCTCGCCCTTCTCGACGTTGCGCACGGCGAGCACCACGGACGCCCCGCGCTCGGCGAGCGCCCTGGCGGTCTCGTACCCCAGTCCGGTGTTGGCCCCGGTCACCACGGCCACCCGCCCGCGCTGGTCCGGAATGTTCGCCGTCGTCCACTTCTCGCCCATGTCAGACTCCCAACTAACTAACGTACCGAGGGTATCTTGCACCGGCGACACTAAGGTACCTCCGGTACGTTGTCAACGTACCGGAGGTACCTTAGCTAGGCTGGCAATCGTGACTTTCCAGCGGGCGCGAACCGAAGAGCAGCGGGAGATCCGCCGACGGGCGATCCTCGACACGGCGTCGGCGATGCTCAACGAGATGCCCGTGGCCGCGGTCACCCTGAACGAGCTCAGCCGCCGGGTAGGCCTGGCGAAGCCGAACGTGCTGCGCTACTTCGAGTCTCGCGAGGCGGTGCTGCTGGAACTGCTGGACCACTTCCTGCAGGAGTGGCTGACGGAACTGGCGGGCGAGTTGGCCGTCGGCATTGACGAAAATCTACCCATGGCCGAGCGAGCGGCAGCGGTGGCCGAGATCCTCAGCCGCTCGCTCTCCGGCCGAGTGGTGCTGTGCGACCTCTTCGGCGCGCAGGGCAGCGTCCTGGAACACAACGTCTCCGTCGAGGTCGTAGCACGCTACAAGCGCGCCTCCCTGGACCGCCTGACAACCATGACCGCCCTGATCCAGAACTACCTGCCGGAGCTGGGCGAGAACGCAACACTGTTCAGCCTGCAAACCATGGTCATGGCCGGCGCGCTGTCGGCGTACAGCACACCCCCACCCAGCCTGCAGGCGGCCTACCAGGCCGAGCCCGACCTGGCCCGCTTCCACTTGGAGCTGAAGGACTCCTTGAAGCTGGCCCTGACCACAACCCTCCTGGGCGTGCTACCCCGCCGCTGACCTGCCTTGCACTGGACAGATCCTGGAGCCCGACCTCGGTCGGGACCAGGCCCATCGGGCAGGCGGCCCACCCGGATGGGTCACCTAGCTTGACGCTGGTGCCGCAGTAGCCGTTGGGCACCTTAAAGAGGTATTGCTGGTGGTAGCGGTTCTCTTCGGGCAATAAGTCGCCGCTAGCGTGGCTTGGACCGGAAGTCAGCCCAAAGGTCGACCGCCTGCTGCAAGTCGAGAGCGGCGACGTCTTCGCGAGACATACCGACGGTGTAGATCAAACGATCCGCGAGCCAATCCGGCACCGGCTCCCTGGGAGGCGGTTGCTCGACGCGAACGTGATCGGCCAGCGCGCCCAGGCGTTCGATGATCTGACCAAGCTGCACTACCTCGGGACGGCCCTTTCCAGCGGCACGGACCCTGGCTGTCGCCTCGGCGTACACCTCGGCGTCGGCTCTTTCCCCGACAGCCCATACTTCGCAGATCTCGATCGACTTGTCCTCGGTGATGCGGTAGACGACCCGCCAGGTGTTACGCCCGACCACGAGCTTGCGAAAGCCGGTCAGCTCCCCGCCCAGTGGATAGCCGGCCTCCGGATTGTCCAGCAGCAAAAGGATCTTCTTGAGCACCTTCGGCACGGCATCCGGACCGATTCGCCGCAGGTCATCAACCGCCGGGGCCGTGAAGACGACGTCCGACACGGGCTACTCGTCGTCCGGCAGCGCGGCCAGCGACTCCCGCGTGTGCCCGAAAGCGGAGAGCACGTCGTCGAGTGGGACACGCTCTCCGGTGTCGGTGACCGAGCGTGCGAGCACGAGCGCCAGATCTCGGAGGTCGGCGGCGGCCTCCTCCAACTCTTCCAGGCGACGAATGCTGACGACCGCGGCCACCGGCTGATGCCGACGGGTGACCACCAGATCGGTCCCACGCTCAGCGTCGGCGACCAGACGGGCCACCCCACGCTGAGCCGCTTCTGTGACACTCAACTCGGCAGCTTCGTGCAGCACGGTCATGCAACTACTGTACAGCAACCTGTACAGAACAGGCAGGAGATGCCCCGTCGTTCGGCGATGGCGATCACGGACGCCGGACCGCATATGGGCGGCTTGCGCACCTCCCGGATGTGCACTGCTCACGGTGACTGCTTCCGCTGAACTATGGCGTGAACGCCGTGCCATTATCGCTTCTCGTGGACGAGGACCGATTCTGGGAACTGATTGAGCGTTCCGACAGAGAAACACGCAGCAGGAAGGAGCGCCTGGTCTGGCTGAACACCCGGCTCTGCCAACTCTCCGCCGACGAGATCATTGATTACCACATGTGGTGGGAACTCAATGCGAACCGCGGCTGCACATGTGATATGTACGCGCTGAGCTGTTACCTGTTACGACGCGAATCGACTGACGGCTTCGAATATTTCGTCTATTGGCTCATGAGCTTGGGCCGAGAGGCGTACGACCAAGTCGCCGATTGCCCGGATCGCGTCATGGAACTGCCGCAGGTCGTACACCTCCTCGACCTGAAGCGACGCTGGTTTGCCGAACGACGTCGCGGCTTCCCGTGGTCCGACGAGGAGTACCCGGCCTTCGAACTCCTTGCCTATGTAGCGCATGACGCCTATGAGCAGGTCACCGGCAAGGCTGTGGACGATCTCTATGCCGCCGCCGAAGCCAGAGGAGTCCAACGTGGCTTTCCGCTCCTGGCGGCCGAATTCAGCGAGGCAGACTGGGATATCGCCGATGATGCGGAGGTCGCCCGCAGGCTTCCCAGGCTGGCCCGCTACCTGACCGGCCCTAACTGACCTCATGGGTTCCGCAACTACTGATTACAGACGCGCTCGCTGAAGCACGGGCGCGGGCGATGCAGGCGCGGTTAGGGCTGCCCCTCTCCGCACCCACCGATACCGCGGAACCTCCGACCGATGCGCGTCAGCTTGAATTCGATCCCGTCGTTGCCCCTCGTCATCTTCCCGAGGGGCAACGACTGACAATCCTGCCGGCCGACTGATCAGGCTTCGTCGGCGGTCAGGCCGACGGGGCAGGAGACGCTGGTGTCTACGAGCGTGTATCTATGTGACCCATGCGGAGAGCTGCGATCTACTGCCGAATCAGCCAGGACCGTGCAGGCGCCGGACTCGGCGTCACCCGCCAGGAAGCCGACTGCCGGACACTGATCGAACGCCGAGGCTGGCAGGTCGCCGACGTCTACTCCGACAACGACGTCAGCGCGTACTCCGGCAGCCCCCGCCCCGCGTGGCGACGACTGCTTGAGGACATCGAAGCCGGCACCGTCGACGCCATCGTCTGCTGGCACGTCGACAGACTGACACGATCCCCACGCGAACTCGAAGACGTCATCGACCTCGCCGACCGTCGCGGCATCGAACTCGCCACCGTGACCGGTGAGATCGACCTGGCCACCCCGACCGGCCGCCTGATCGCCCGCATGCTCGGGGCCGCCGCCCGCCACGAGGCCGAGCACAAGGCCGAAAGACAAAAGCGCCAGCGACGACAGAGCGCCGAGGCCGGCAAGGTGTCCGGTGGCGGGATGCGCCCATACGGCTACGCCGAGGACCGGGTAACCATCATCGATGAAGAGGCCCAGGTGATCCGCGAGGCCGCCCGCCGGGTGTTGGCCGGCGAATCACTGGCCAGCGTGTGCAAGGACTTTGAGCAGCGGGATGTGAAGACCCCTTCCGGGCGTCACTGGATCCCCACCACGTTGCGCCGTCTGCTGGCGTCAGCCCGAATCAGTGGGCGAAGGGAGCGCACGCCTCGCAGCACCTACCAGACCACCCGCCCTCTGCTGGGCGAGATCGTCGCCGACGCCGTCTGGCCCTCGATCATCAGCACCGTCGACTCCGACCGGCTCCGTGCACTGCTCAGCGATCCCGCCCGCGACTACCGCCGCCAGTCCGCCACCGGACGCTCCTACCTTCTGTCCGGCATCCTGCGCTGCGGCCGATGCGGACACCGAATGAACGGCCGCCCACGGCAAGGCGTCCCCCGGTACGTCTGCCCGAACGTGCCCGGCAGCGGCTCATGCGGCGGGATCGCCACCAACACCGCCCGCACCGACGACCACATCCGCGACATGCTACTGACCGCCCTCGACTCCCCCGCCCTCGCCGAACGCATCCGCCACCAAGGCGGCGACGATGACGACCTCGCCGAGGCCGTACGTGCCGACGAGGAGCTACTGGAAGAACTCGCTCAAGCCTGGGCCAGCCGGGAGATCAGCCGCAGGGAATGGATGGCCGCCCGCGCCCCGATCGAACTACGCCTGGACAAAAGCAGGGCACAACTGGCCGGCCTCTCCCGAACCTCACCCCTGATCCCCTTCATCGGCACCGCCCAGGACATGCTCACCAGGTGGCAGGCCATGAACATCTCCCAGCGACGCGCCATCGTCACCGCGGTCATCCGCACCATCACCGTCGCCACCGCCAACCCACGCAAGAAGTGGGACCCCGACCGATTCACCATCGAATGGATCGCCTAAGCCGCCACCGGGCGGCGCTCCGACTGCTGTTCCCCCACCAGCCGGAACACCGACGCCACCCGCTCCAACACCGCCAGATCCTCAACCACCGGCGCAAGCCCCTGCGCCGCCCGAGACGCCGCCACCCGCGCCCGCATCTCGTTCACCCACACCCGCCACCAGGCGCCCACCCCACACGACGCCACCCCTACGGCACCGCGCTCCCAGATCCTCCCTCCGCCGCAAGCTCGCCTCCCCTCTCGCTCCTTTCAATCGATGATGGGACCAAGAATGCGACCAGCACCCAGAACGAGGACACCACCCAGCCGGACACCACCAAGACGTCCAAGAGATCCCTCGCGGGGCAGCACGTCCCCAGCGTCCCCACCTGAAGCGCCTCAGCCGAGGGCGTTCACGCAGATAAAAGGCAGCGGGTTGCCGGGTGGGGCCAAATCACGTTCGCAGAACCTACGCGCAAGATCGCAAACTGGGGCCAGATCAGACGTGAAACTGGGGCCGTATCCATGGCGAGGGCGGTGAGACAGCGGCGCGCGAGGTCGTCACCTCACGAGAAGCTCATCTCCGCCAGACCTTTCTCCACCGTCACGTCAGGCGAGTAGCCCAGTTCCCTCCGCGCGGCGGTGATGTCGTAGGAACGGTCACGGCCGGTGAAGCTCACCAGCCAGTTCGTCAGCGGGGGCGCCGTCTTGCGGCGAAGCAGGCGTGTTGTGCGGTCCATCATCGCGGCCATGGGCGCCGCCATCGCCAGAGGGACGCTGCGGCTCTTGGACAGATCCACGCCGCGGGTCGCCAGCAAGGGGATGAGGAAGTCTCGAATGGGCATCGGCGTGCCGTCCGTCACGTAGAACACCCCGCGGTGGCGGCCCCGTGTGAGCGCGAGGATCGCGGCACCGGCCAGGTTTTCGACGTGCACGAAGTCGACGATGTGCTTACCGTGATCGATCCAGGCGAACCGTCCCGCCTCGGCGACCATGACCATTTCGTTGATCGTCTTCATTCCGCGACCCCAGATGAACGGCGGGCGGAGCACGATCAGCTCGGTCTTCTCGCTGTGGGCTTTCAACAGTGCGCGCTCGGTGGCCAGCTTGACCCGGCTGTAGGCGATGTTCGGCCGGCCTTCCGGCGTCGACTCGTCGACGACGGGACGACGTTGACTGCCCGTGGAGACGGACGCGGCGCTGATGAGCACGAAGCGTCGCACCCCGGCCGCGACGCTCGCGGCGTGCAGGGCGACGGTCGGCATGTGATTGGCCTGTTCGAAGAGCGAGTCGGGCCCCCAGAACTCCATGTGAGCCGCGACGTGCACGACCGCGTCGGCCTCGCGCAGCTTGGCGAGCCAGATCGGCGCCGGGGAACCGGCCCGGCCGAGCTCGGCGAGATCGCCAGGAACGGCATCGGCTCCGGCCGCACGTACCCGCTGAATGCTCGAGCCCGATCTGGCAAGCGCCATGACTTCATGTCCTTCGGCGACGAGGCGATGGACGAGAGCGCCGCCGACGAAACCGCTGCCGCCAGTCACAAAGACCTTCATGCTTGCACTCCTTGTGATTGAGTACGCACTTCTCGTGCGCATCCGGTTGTCCGTGCCGCTCGGCACGCGATCCTGACCGCCCCTTCCAGATGCATAGCCATCTAATAGTTTGGTATCAATGCATCTACGTCTATGCAACCTCCCGTACGATGGATGTGTCAAGTGGAGGTGGGCGATGCCGCACGCGAGGAAGAGCGTGACCGCAGCACAGGTCGCCGACGAGTTCAGTCGTACGGCGAAGGTGCTCGTACGTCACTTCAACGAGCGTCTGGGCGAGCATGGGGTGTCGACACCGAGGTCGCGCCTGGTGGTGGAGGTGGCACGTTCGCAGCCGCTTCGGCTCACCGAGCTCGCTCTCGCGGTCGGTATCGCCCAGGGGACCGCATCCACCCTGGTCGACGCGCTCGTCCGTGACGGACTGCTCGAACGCCAGACCAGCACGGACGACCGCCGGTCCGTACTCCTTCGAGTGACGGCGCAAGGGGCCGCACTGGCCCAGGACTGGACGGCCGGCTATGAACTGGCGGCGGAAGAGCTGTTCAGGCCACTCACCCCCGAGCAGCTGTCGACGCTGGTCGACTTATTGCGGACCCTCAGCGCCGACGAGGCGTCGCCCGCCGGCGGCTGAAGAAGACATCCGCGCAGGAGTCCCCCGCTATGTGTGTCCCAACGTTCCCGGCAGCGGCTCATGCGGCGGTGTCGCCACCAACACCGCCCGCACCGACGACTACGTCCGCGACATACTGCTGACCGCGCTCGACTCTCCCGCCCTCGCCGAACGCATCCACCACGACGGCGGCGATGACGACAACCTCGCCGACGCCGTACGCGCCGACGAGGAACTACTGGAAGAACTCGCCCACGCCTGGGCCAGCCGTGAAATCAGCCGCAGAGAATGGATGGCCGCCCGTGCCCCGATCGAACTGCGACTGGACAAGACCCGCGCCCAGTTGGCGAGCCTGTCGCGCACCTCGCCCCTGATCCAGCGTGCCGTCAACGATGACCTGCATCAGCGATGCATCGATGCGGAGGGTGGCGCGTTTGCCGGCCAGTGGCAGGCCGACGCCGATCAGCTTGCCTGCGACGTTGACGCATCCGGAGCCGGTGACCTGCCGGTCGATCTCCACGACGGCGTCGGCGGGCAACGGGCCCAGCGGCAGGGCGGTGGCAGGCGACGGTCGGCCGGGGCGCCCGCCCTGGGTCATCAGCCGGGCCAGATCGCCCTCGGTGAGGAGTACCGGATGGGTCTTGAGAAGCTCCTGTCCGGAGAAGACGTGCATGGTGGTGGCCGAGACCCAGACGGTCACCTGTTGCCCGGCCCGCGGGCGTCCCAGCCAGATCTGCCGGAACACCACCCGCAGGGACGGCCGCGGGTGCGGGTGTGGTGTTCACGTCCTCGGCATCGGCTTGGTGACCCGTCCCCGTGAATGGGACGGGCAGGGCTGCGAGGTCGGCGGGCAACCGCAGCGGCACATCCGCGTCGGCGGGAGCCGGTGCCGATCCGCTTGTGAAGCGGCTGGCCGGGGTGGCCATGTCCAGGGCCTGGTGCGGGCGGACGGTGTTATAGCTGCTCACCCAGGCGTCCAGTGCGGTCTGCGCGTGCTGGAGGCTGGCGAAGGCGCCGTGGGCGGACAGGAACTCCGTCCGCACGGTCTTGTGCCAGCGCTCGATCTTCCCGGTCGTCGTCGGGGAACGGGGCTTGGTGTTGCGGACGGTGATGCCGTTCTCCCGGCAGACCCGCTCGAACAGCACCTCCGTCGGGCGCGGCTTGGTGAACCGGCCGGTGAACTGCTTGCCATTGTCCGTCAAGACCTCCTCCGGCACACCGAAGGTGCGCATCGCCTGCGCGAAGGCCCGGCAGACCGCCCGCCCGGACGCGCGGACCACCAGGCGCGCGATGACGATGAACCGGGAATGGTCGTCGATCCCGCTGATGAGCTTCAGCTCCCGCCCGTCGGCCAGGAACACCCCGCCCATGACGTCCAGCGTCGCGCGGGGTCGGCCAGCCGGCCGGGCTGCGGCTCTTCGGCCGGTCCCGGCCGGCGCCGCCCGCGCGCTCCCAGCCATCCGAGACGGAACGCCAGACGATGGAAGACAACATCGGCCAGGACGACGACTAGAGCCTGTATCAAAGCCTCTCGCGACCGGGAGATGCCGGGGCAGGATTGTTCTCGGACGAAAGGCCGGGCGATTCGTCAGCTGATGGTTCGGAGTCCGGGCCACATCGCGGTCCACGACGACTTCAGGCCGGTGCAGACCGAGACGGCCTTGCCCTGCTCACCGTTCGGAACGCCCAGTCCGTTGTCGATCCGGGCCACGTCCTGGCAGCCGACGAAGAACCTGCTCCAGCCGGCGGGCCGCCAGTCGCCGACGTGGACGACGACGGTGCGTTGAGCCGGTGGCGGACCCCATGACCAGTACGAGTTGTGACCGGAGTAGATGGGGGGCAGTTCCGATCCGAGCAGGTCGAGTGCGCTCGCCTCGCTGTAGTCGTTGGTCAGGATCACCGCACGGGCGCGCTCGTCGGCGGGCAGGGCTGCCACCGCGCCCTTGACCGTGGAGACGAACGCCGGCCAGCCGATCTGGTTCGCGGTGTCCTGCACCGTGGCCGGAAGGGTGCTGGCGGCATAGGTGGCAAGGGGCAGGACCGGCAGGGTCAGGTACGCGAGGAGCAGACCCGAGACCAAGGCGGCGGCGGTGAAGATTGTCCCCTTGATGCTGGCGTGGCCGCGTACGAGCCAGCGGTCGACGACGATCGAGCCCGCGGCCATGTACGCGGCCGCGGTGCCGATCGCGTAGTAGGGCTTGCCTCCGGTCGCGACGACGAGGACGAGCGCGATGGGGCCCGCGATGCCGATCGCCCGCCACGGGACCGCGTTCCTCGAACGCAGGAGCCAGACCGCTCCGGCGAGGCTCACGGTGAACAGGATCGGACCGGTGAAGAGCCAGAGCAGCGGCACGATCTGGGCGCGGTTGTCCGCCGCGTACCCGGCGATGCGCGAGGCCATGGTGAGCTGGGGCCAGCCGTTCATCGCCTGCCAGACGATGTTCGGCGCCCAGAACAGAAGAGCGATCCCGATGGCCGCCCACGGCCACGGTGAACGGACGACGTCCCAGCGCCGGGCGGCGAGAAGGCCCAGCGCCAGCCCCGCGGCCAGGAACAGCAGGGTGTCCTTGTTCTGCAGCCCTATCCCGGCGGTCAGGCCCACCGCCAGCCACAGGCGCCGGTCGGCACCGGCGAGAAGCCGGACCGCCAGCCACAGGATGAGCGCCCAGGCAAGCAGGTCGAGACCTGTCGTGGTGTCCATGTGGCCAGCGGCGAGATAGCCGGAAACGGTGGCCGTGACGGCCGCCAGGAACTGCGCCCGCCGAGACCCGCCGAGGTCGCGTGAGATGAGCGCCACGAGGACGACGACGAGCGCCGCCTCCACGGCCGGCAGCACCCGGACCGCGGTCGGCGAGACGCCCAGCAGGCCCACCGAGGCGGCGGATAGCAACGGGGTCAGCGGCGGCTGGTCGACGTAGCCGAAGGCGGGATGCCGGCCCGCCACGACGAAGTACATCTCGTCGCCCAGGAAGCCGTAGGCGCCCGAGAACGCCAGCAGTAGAGCGACTACCAGACCAGCCATCAGGACCACCGGCCAGGGGACGACGAAGGACCGGGTGCGCTGGGTGATGTCCGGCATTGTCACAGTGTGATCGCGCTACCGCCACGGCGCTAGAGCCTGTATCGAAGTCGGTCAGAGCCATTCGTTGATCGCAGCGATGATGATCGTGGCTTCGTAGCGGACGGCGAGTTTGTCGTACCTGGTGGCGACAGCGCGGTGGCGTTTGAGGCGGTTGATGCCGCACTCCACCGCGTGGCGCCGCTTGTACATCTCGGGGTCGAAGGCGGGAGGCCGCCCGCCCTTGGAGCCTTTGGCGCGGCGGTTGGCGTCCTGGTCGGCCTTGCTGGGGATGGTGGCCTTGATCCCACGCTGCCGCAGGTAGACGCGGTTGGCCGCGGAGGTGTAGGCCTTGTCGGCCAGGACACGGTCGGGGCGGGTGCGGGGTCGCCCCACGCCCAGGCGGGGCACCCGGATACCGCCGAGGACCGCGGTGAACTGCGGGCTGTCACCGCGCTGCCCGGCGGTCAGCACGATAGACAGCAGCTTCTGCCCCTGCTCGCAGGCCAGATGCAGCTTGGTGGTCAGCCCGCCACGAGAACACCCCAGCCCGTGATCGGCCGGCTCGGTGCCGCCCCTGCCGCCGGGCGGCTCAGCTTGAAGATCCCCCTTTTCCGCGCCCCGGCGGCGTGCTGCTGCGCCCGGGCGATCGTGGAATCGACGCTGACGTTCCAGGTGATGCGCCCGGCCGCGTCCGCCAGCGCCTGCAACGTGGTCGGGATCTGCTGCCAGATGCCGTCTCGCTGATAGCGCCGAAACAGCGCATACACCGCTGACCAGGATCCGTAGCAGGCGGGCACATCCCGCCAGGGCGCGCCGGTCCGTACCCGCCAGCGGATCCCGTCGATCAACTGCCGCTTACTGAACAGCGACGGCCGCCCCGACCGTGTGGGCGCCGGCAGCAACGGCTCTAGTACCGCCCACTGGGCATCGGTGAGGTCGAACCGCCTCGTCACCGCTAAGGTGGCCAACGAGGTCTCCGGTTTCAGGTTTGTCTTGGTCGATCAACCAATTACCGGAGACCTCTTACGTTGTCGATCTACGACCTCTCCGACTCCCCGACGACACACCTCAAACCGACCCACACCCCACCGCGGACTTCGATACAGGCGCTAGAACGACACGGTCCGACTCGCCTAGATTGCCGCCGTAATGACTACTTCAATCGGGAACGGATACGCTCAAGTTTAGTGCGCACACTGCGAATAAGAGCATGGTCAGGCTCGAAAAGCCGTTCGCATTTGACTAGCGTCGCTTCATACAGCCGAATCGCCTCATCCAAGCGTCCCGCTGCTTCATAGGCGGCCGCGAGATTGTGCCCGCTGGTCAAAGCATCGGAGTGTTCGGCACCCATGGTCCGTTCCCACGTCCTCAGTGTCGCCTCATGTAGTCGGATCGCTTCGTCTATGCGTCCCCCCGCCTGGTAAGCGACCGCGAGGCTGTTGCGGGTGCCCGGGTCCACTTGGCACCGGACTACCCGGGGCGCCATCGGACGAGGTTGCTGTACAGCAATAACGCCTCACGCGGTGGCACCTCACCGGCGCCGCCCGAGCAGCTTCCCTCGTCGCCTACGAGGCTCTTGCCTTTCCCTTGAGGCAGAAGTCCGGGATCAACGGGCTGAGCCCATCAGGATCCGCATCCACCAATAGCGGGCTTCGTAGCCTCTCCAGCCGCCGGTGTATGTGTGCTCGGGCGCGTCAGACTGGATGACCTTGTGGACCTGGTAGATGCCGCCGACACAGATCAGCTCGTAGACAACTGCCTGACAGCAGCAGGTGTGGTCGACGACTCGGTAAGGGCCGCGCGGCTGGTCCTGCCACTCCAGCCGTTTCCGGCTCCGTAGCGCGATGCCTGGATGGACCGCGATGCCCGGGCAGTCCCACTCTGGAAACTCCACCAGATCGCGGGCCAGCCGACGCGGCCCTCCCTGCACCGCCGTCATCGCGCCGCCGGCCGGACCATCTGTTCGTCCAGCTCGCGCCGCAGCTCGTCCAGAGTCTCAGCGGCTACCGTCATGCAAGCGCCGGCCACGAGCTCAGCCTGGGTAAGCCGATGGCCCCGCCGCGTCGCGTACCAGTCTCCCGGCCTGCCATCCGCTCGGCTACGCCAGATCGACCAGTCGGGGAAGTCCGCTATCAGTTCCTCACGCTCCGTCATGTCCCGCAGGCTAGCCTAAATATAGCTGTCTATAGCTATGAGCTTCTATGCCTCTCCTGGAGCTACTACCTACAGTTGCCGAGTGATCGACTACGACCCGACGCGACCCAAGTGGGTGCAGATCTACGAGGTCGTACGCGCACGCATCGAATCGGGCGAGTACCCGCCCCGCTACCTCATCTCCGAGGTCCAGATGGAGGGCGAGTTCGGCGTCGCCCGCGTGACCATCCGTAAGGTGACCGCAAAGCTCCGCGAAGACGGCCTCATCGTCACCACTCCGGGCATGGGCTCCTTCGTGGCGCAGGACAAGAACGAGACCTCCGAGCAGGTCTGAACTGCCACCCGGAGGTCTCAGCAATCCCGGCTACTCCTCCGAAGCGGTCGTCAGCCCAGTCAGGCACCAGGCCGAAGGGTCACCTGCGTTGACACCGGTGCCGCCGAGGCCGCAGTAGCCGTTGGGCACCTTAAAGAGGTTGCTGGTGGTAGCGATTCACCTCAGGCAATAAGTTCTCCTCACCGCGCTCTGTGGCATCTCACTGGCTGCGGGCAGGTCGGCGCCTACACTTGGCAGCATGGACTCGGACAACGAGGGCTGGGCCGACATCGAGGAGCCCCTCGACGCGCCCGCGCTTCCACGGCATCTCGCCGCGCTCGGCGGCGCGCTACAAGGGCCGGCAGACCTCGGCGTCCATCATGACCGGTACCTCACCTATCCTCAGCAGGAGTAGTCCGACGGAGCGATCACCGCGTGATCCTCTGCGACACGGGACCCCTCGTCGCGGCATTCAACAGGGCGGACAAGGATCACGCCCGCTGTGTCCGGTTTCTGGCGCAGAATTGGGCCAGACTCGTTGTGCCGTCGCTCGCGGTGACAGAGATCTGTCGTCTACTCTCCGATCCGGTCCGTCGCGGCAGCCCCGCTCTCGCGGCCGAGTTCTGCGCTGCCATCGCCGACGACGAACTCCGCGTGATCGAGGTGACGCCTCACGACTATCGGCGAATGTCCGAGCTGCTCGCGGCCTACGCCTCGCTCCGCCTACAGGCTGTGGACGCCTGCGTGATAGCTCTTGCCGAGCGCTTCGACCTTCGCCAGGTCGCCACGCTGGATCAGCGCGACTATCTCGTCGTTGCCCCTCGTCATCTTCCCAAGGGGCAACGACTCACGATCCTGCCTGGCGACTGATCAGCTCTCAGGGGAAAAGGTCAGTACGGCCAGCCGGGGACGTTCAGCCGGACGCGGTAGAGGCCGAAGTTGCCGGTGTTCCCGCCGCGGGATGGTGTGCCCGAGGTGATGTACAGCGTCCGGCCGTCCGGGCCGCCGAAGGCGACGTTGGTGGTGTTCAGTCCGGCGGCGATGGTGCCGAGCTGTACGCCGGACGGCGCGTACACGTGGACCTTGCCATCGTTGAAAGAGGCCTGGTAAAGATTGCCGGCACAGTCGACGGTCGCGCCGTCCGAGCCGGTCAGGGACGCGAAGTCGGCGCGGGGGCCGACGCTGCCGTCGGGGTTGACGGGCCACTTGTAGATTCGGCCCGTGCCGTTGCCGCCGACGTAGAGCGTCTTGCCGTCGGGGGAGAGCACGATGCCATTCGGCTGCCGGATGGTGTCGTCGATCAGCGAGACGACGCCGTTTTTGACCCGGAACACGCCGGTGCGGCCGGACATCTGGTCGGGCCGGTTGGCGCGCTGGAAGTCGGGGTCGGTGAAGTAGACGGTGCCGTCGGCGCCGACGGTGAGGTCATTGGGTGAGTTGAAGGCACGGCCTTGGTAGGAGGAGGCGACCACGCCGCGCGTCAGGTCGGGCAGGCTGAAGGAGGAAATGCTGCGCTGGTCGTGGGTCGCGGCCAGCAGGGTGCCGCCGTCCCGGCTGAGGGCCAGGCCGTTGCTGCCGGCGTCGGGGATGAGGGTCTGGAAGGTGTTCGGCTCGGTGTACCGCAGAACGTCCGATGGCTGGACGCCTTCTGGCCCGGTGCCGTCGCGCATGAGCGACAGCAGCAGGGTCTGGGTGGTGGCGTCCCAGACCGGGCCTTCCAGGAAGTTGAACCCGTCCCGGATCTTGGTGGCGGTCACCGACGATGCCGGCAGCGGGTTGGGGTAGGTCGTGCCTGGCGTGCACGGTCCGACCCCGGGGCGCGGCATGCCCGGCGTGGTGGTGACGGTCGGCGTCGGCGTCGGCGTCGGAGTGGCTGTGACCGTGGGGGTGGGGGTGGGGGTGAGGGTCACGGGGCCGCTGCATATGGCACCGTTGAGCCAGAAGGTGGTGGGTACGGGGTTGGCGCCGGTGAGATTCGCGGTGAATGCCATGCCACTGGCCGTGGCGTTGGTGGCGATGAAGCCGTTGTAGGACATGCTGGTAGCGGTCACGTGCGCGCCGGACTGCGTCCAGGTGGCGTTCCAGCCGGACTCGATTCTCTGGCCGGAGTCGGGGAAGTCGAATTCCAGCTTCCAGCTGCTGATCGGGTCGCCGAGGTTGGTGATGGCCACGTCGCCTTGGAAGCCGCCGCTCCATTGGTTGACGATTTTGTAGGTCACCTTGCATGCGGCGGCGGCCGCAGCCGGCGTCGTCACCGTTGCGACTCCACCGGCGGCGACCAGCGCGGCCAGTCCGGTGGCCGCGACGGTGGCGAGACTTCGTCTCATCAGGAAGTCCTTTCGCGAACGACGACGGGCGACTGCCGCCCGTGTCAGGGTGCCGACCGGGGCCGGGAGGCCACCGGCACGCACGCGGCGCACCGCTGGCCCCGCGTCCCGAAATTAAGCGACTAAGTGGGCGGTCGCGATCGGTCGCCCGGTGCGGCGTTCGCCATGCGAGACGCGGTGTGCTCACCTTTGTTGCGGTGGCCGGTCGTGCACCACGCCGGTGGCCGCCTCGGCCTGGGTGAACGCGACCGGCCGCTCATCCGGCGAGCCGATCGGCGGCCGAAAGGAGCCCAGGCCACGGCGCTGAAACGTTCAGTCCGCGTAGAACGCGCCGCGCGTGCATCGGGGGAACATGCAGCGGTCCGGCCTTGTAGTGGAGGTTCTCGCCGAAAACAGCTCTGGCCCTCAGTCGGCATCGGGCTAGCCGGGCGACCAAGGGCCAGGATCAGTCAGTTACCGCAGGTCAGGCCTCTCCAGAGGTCAGGCCGATCGGACACGCGACGCCTGTGCCTCCGATCCCGCAGTAGCCGTTTGGCACCTTAAAAAGGTATTGCTGGTGATAATCCTCGGCGAAGTAGAACTCGCCCGCGGGAGCGATCTCAGTGGTGATCTCGCCGTACCCGGCCTTGGTGAGCACCTCCTGGTACGCGTCCCGGGACGTCACGGCCGCCTTGGCCTGCTCGGGGCCATGGGTATAGATGGCCGACCGGTACTGCGTGCCGACGTCGTTGCCCTGGCGCATGCCCTGTGTGGGGTCGTGGGCCTCCCAGAACACCTTGAGCAGTTCCTCGTACGACACCTCGGCCGGGTCGAAGACCACCCGGACGACCTCGGTGTGCCCGGTCAGGCCGGTGCAGACCTCCTCGTACGTCGGGTTCGGCGTGTGGCCGCCCGCGTAGCCCGCGGCGGTCGAGACGACCCCGGGGGTCTGCCAGAACTTGCGCTCGGCGCCCCAGAAGCAGCCCAGCCCGAACTCGGCGATCTCCGTACCCTCGGGGTACGGCGGCGCCAGCGGCCCGCCGAGCACCTGGTGGCGGGTGGCCACCGGCATGACCTCGGCACGGCCCGGCAGGGCATCCGCGGGGTCCACCATCGTCGTCTTGTCTGTGCCGAACAGCCAGCCCATCACGAACCTTCCTTCCGCTCTGCCATCACCAACCAGACACCCCGCGGCCTTGTTCCTGACATAAGCGCCTCTAAACCTCAGGCGTAGAGACCCTTATTTGTGCTGAATCTAGGTAAGCAGCGAAGATGGGCTTCATGCCTGATACGCGCCGCGGTGTCCTATATGGCGTCGCCGCCTACACCATGTGGGGTCTGTTCCCTCTCTACTGGCCTCTGCTCAAGCCGTCCGGCGCCGTGGAGATCCTCGCCCACCGGATGGTCTGGTCACTGGTCGTGGTGGTCACGGTCCTCGCCGCACGCCGCCACTGGTCGTGGATCCGCACGATGACGCGCCGCCAGCTGATCCTCCTGGCCCTCGCGGCCGTCACGGTCTCGGTCAACTGGGGCGTCTACATCTACGCCGTCAACACCGGCCACGTGGTGGAAAGCGCGCTCGGCTACTTCATCAATCCCCTGGTCAGCGTGCTGTTCGGAGTGCTGATCTTCCGGGAGCGGCTGCGCCGATGGCAGTGGATCGCCGTCGGGCTGGGCGCGCTCGCGGTCCTCATCCTGACGCTCGACTACGGGCGCCTCCCCTGGATCGCCCTTGTGCTCGCCGTCAGCTTCGGCACGTACGGCCTGATCAAGAAGGCGGCGGGGGTGGGCAGCGCGGAGAGCCTGACCGTCGAGACGCTCGTGCTGCTGGTGCCGGCCCTCGGCTACCTGATCGTCCTGCAGGCGAACGGCACCGGGACCTTCGGCAACCACGGTCTCGGCCACGCACTGCTGCTAGTGGCGGCCGGCCTCATCACCGCGGTGCCGCTGATGCTCTTCACGGCCGCCGCGCTGCGGGTTCCGCTCACGGTCATCGGCCTGCTCCAGTACATCGCGCCGGTGCTGCAGTTCCTGTGCGGTGTGCTGATCGCCCACGAGACGATGCCCGCCAGCCGTTGGGCCGGGTTCGTGGTCGTCTGGCTCGCGTTGAGCGTCTTCACCTGGGACAGCGCCCGCTCCGCCCGTACGTCTCGGCAGGAGCGTGCGGCCGCACTCGAGACCGTCTGATACGCCCCCCGGAGTAGGGCGTCCACCTCCGGCGGGAGGACGACGAGACCGGCAGGAACGGCGAGGATCGGCGGCATGAGCAAGGAATTCCGTTTCGGGATCGTCGCCGGCCTGGCCCCCGACGCCGCCGCGTGGACGGCGATCGCCCGCCGGGCCGAGGACCTCGGCTACTCGACCCTGCTCGTCCCCGACACGCTGGGGACGCTGCCGCCGCTGCTCGCGATGACCGCGGCGGCCACCGTCACGACGACGCTGCGCGTGGGCACGTTCGTGCTGGCCGCGCCTTACCGCAATCCCCCGCAGCTCGCGCACGAGCTCGCCGGGCTCGACTTCCTGTCCGGCGGACGGCTGGAGGTCGGCGTGGGGGCCGGCCGCGCCGCCGCCGAGGAGGATGCCCGGGCGCTCGGCATGCCGTACGGCACGGCGGGCGAGCGCGTCGCGCTGGTCCGTTCGGTCATCGGCGAGGTGCGGGCGGCCTTCGCCGGAAGCAGGACCACCGTGCAACGCCAGGGGCCGCCCATCCTCGTGGCGGGGGCCGGTCCCCGCATGCTGGCGCTGGCCGCGGAGGAGGCGGACATCGTCGCGCTCGCCGTACCGGCCGACACTCCGGAGGAGGGCCTGCGCGGGCCCGCCGGCACGCTGCGGGAGATGGCCGGAGCGAGGTTCGACGACATCGAGCTGAGCATGAACCTGCTCCAGATCGGCGACGAGCCGCCCCCGTGGGTGCCCGAGGGGCTCAGGACCACGTCGGCGGACGCCGCCGCCGTGCTGCGCGGCTCCCCGCGCGAGATGGCCGACACGCTGCTGCGCCGCCGCGACGAGCTGGGCCTCTCCTACATCACCGTCAACGGCTTCTTCGCCGACGCCCTCGCGCCCGTCGTCGAACTCCTCGCAGGCCGCTGACGTCAGCGTGTGGTCGACAGGCGTGACCGGGTGCGGGCAGGCGCCCATGCGGGCAGCTCGGCGAGGATGTCGGCGAGGGTGACCCCTGTGAGGCTGCTCCGCCACGCGCGGTGCGCCTCCGCCATCTTCTCGGCGATGACGCAGATGCGCCGGCAGTCCTCGGGGGGCAGCGCCCCCCGTCCCTGCTGGCGGATCTCGCGGCACTCGTACGGCGAGGAGGCGCCGTCGACCGCCTCGACGATCTGCAGCATTGTGATGTCGGAAGCCGCCCGCGCGAGCCGGAATCCGCCTCGCGGGCCCGTCATCGCGGTCAGTACACCGGCTCTGACGAGCGCCTGCAACTGCTTGGCCAGGTAGGGCGCCGGAACGTCGTAGAACTCCGCGAGCTGTGCCGCCGACGCGGTGGCTCCCGGTTCGAGCTGCGCCAGCGTGGCGGCGCAGTGCAACACCCACTCGGTGCTCGCAGGCAGCTTCATGCCCTCCAGTGTATTGGAGACATTGCGGATCTATTTTGTCCGAGATAGCATGCGAGGCGTCTAGCGAAGGAGAAAACCATGCGCATCGCAGTCGCCGGCGCCACCGGGAACATCGGGAAGCGCACCGTCGCCGCCCTCGAACGGGACGGGCACGACGTCGTACGCGTCAGCCGGTCCCTCGGTGTGGACCTGATGACGGGCGAGGGGCTCGACAAGGCCCTGGACGGTGTCGAGGCGGTCGTGGACGCGATCAGCTCGAACGCGATCGACCGGGACGAGTCGGTGGCGTACTTCGGCACGACCACCAGGAACCTGCTGGCCGCCGAGGAGCGGGCGGGCGTCCGCCACCACGTGCTGCTCTCGATCATCGGCATCCACCGGGTGGAGGGCAACGCCCACTACGCCGGCAAGCGGGAGCAGGAGCGCCTGGTGTCCGCCGGTTCGGTGCCGTGGACGATCGTTCCGGTCGCGCAGTTCCACGACTTCGCCGAGACGGTGGCGGGGTGGACCGAGCAGGACGGCGTCGCCACGATCGCACCGCTGCTGATCCAGCCGATCGCGCCCGCGGACGTCGCCGACGTGCTCGCCGAGATCGCGACCGGTGAGCCGCGGGGCCGCTACACCGACGTGGCCGGTCCCGAGCCGCAGGACCTCGTCGACATGGCCCGGCGCACCCTTGCGGCACGCGGCCGGACGGTCAAGCTCGTGCCGACCTGGTCAGGGCTCTTCGGCACGGCGATGGCCGGCGACGTGCTGCTGCCCGGCGAAGGCGTCCGCCTCGCGCCGACCACCTTCGACGAGTGGCTCGCGGCCCAGCGATAGAGCCGTGCGTGCTACCCCAGGGCCGCCTCGGCCCTGGCGTACGCGGCCGCGGCGATGCGCGGCAGCAGTACGGCGGGGTCGGTGCGCGGCTCAGGGAACTGGTTCGGAATTCGCACCTCTAGCACGTAACGCGGTGTCTGCACCACCTCGACCCACTGCCAGACGGCGACCTTTCGACTGCCGGTGATGCGGAAGGCGAAGGACCTGGTGCCCAGCGGCGGCACGGGGAACGGCTCCACCGCTCCGGTGCCCGCCCGACCCCCCGTCAGCTTCCGGCAGGATTTCACACCGCTGGTGTCCGCCAGGTGTTCCAGCATGGCGGCAGGCCCGGTGACGACGGACTCGCCGAACACGAGTGGGTCGGTGCGCCGGCGCGACTCCAACTGTGTCGCGGCGATCCGCACGCCCCGCTGGTCGAAGTCCCGCAGCACGGTGTTCCACGTTCCCGAAGTCCACTTCTCGCATGAGGAGGGCCCCTCCAGGGGGCTGCCCATCATCCGGAGTCCAATGAACAGCGACGCGTCGTCGACGGGGGCCGGAAGGCCGACCACCGCCCCCGGAGCCGCGTCCGATTCGTGCGCCGAGCCGAAATCCGTGAGCAGCGCCGACAGCAGGCGCGGATTCGCACCTCCCGTGCCCGGATTGGGCACCGGGATCGCTTCGCCCTTCTTCACGACCCAGGAGAGGAACGTCTGCGACACCGATGGGATGGGGGCCGGTCGTTCCTCTGCCGGCGCAGGCGAACCCGGCTCAGGCGAACCCGGCACGGGCGAAGCCGCCGCGGCGACGGCGTCGCACAGGGCTTGCGCCGAGCCCTCTCCCTCGCCCTCCCCACACGTGAGGACCTGGTCCTTGTCCACGATGACGGCGTCGGCGGGCGTCGAATGCGCCGGCGTCGGGATGGCGGATGTACCCGCGTCCGGCGTGCCGCCGCAGGCCGTCGCCGCCAGGAGGCACAGGGCCGCCAGCCGGGTGATCTTCACCCGGCCAATGATCCCCTACGGAGCGGTCAGCCGGTGCGCTCGACGACGTAGTCGCACAGGGCGATGAGGGCCGTACGGGCTGGGATGTCGGGCAGGCCGGCGAGGGCCTCCTTGGCCCGGTCGATCCAGCGGATGAGCTCCTCACGGGCCTGCTCCATGGCCCGGTTGGCCCGCAGCAGCGTGAGGGCCTCCTCGACGTCCTCCTCGGCCACGGGCCCCGACAGCAGGGTGCGCAGCCGGGCGTCGGCGGGGTCGTCGGAGGCCAGGGCGTACAGCACGGGGAGTGTGTGGACACCCTCGCGCAGGTCGGTGCCGGGGGTCTTGCCCGAGTCGGCCGTCGGCGCGGCCACGTCGATGAGGTCGTCGCCGAGCTGCCAGGCCACGCCGATCGCCTCGCAGGCGTCGGTCACGCGCTCGACCACATCGGCGGGAGCGCCGGCGAGCATGGCCCCGAAGCGGCCCGAGGTGGCGATGAGGGAGCCGGTCTTGTCGGCCAGCACGCTGATGTAGTGGGCGATCGCGTCGCGGCCCTCGGCGGGACCGATCGTCTCGCGGATCTGGCCGCGCACCAGGCGGGAGAACGTACGCGCCTGGATCCGGATGAGCTCGCTGCCGAGGTCGGCGAGGATCTCCGACGCCTGGGCGAACAGGTAGTCGCCGGTGAGGATGGCCACGGTGTTGTCCCACCGGGCGTTGGCGGACGGGGAGCCCCGGCGCACCGGGGCCTCGTCCATCACGTCGTCGTGGTAGAGCGTGGCCAGGTGGGTCAGCTCGATGACGACGGCCCCGGGCACGACGCCCGGGGCGTCCGGGTTGCCGAACTGGGCGGCCAGCAGCACGAGCATCGCCCGGAAACGCTTGCCGCCCGCCTCGATGAGGTGCCTGGACGTCTGGGTGACGAAGGCGTCCTCACTCTCGACCGACGAGCGCAGCAGCTTCTCCACCGCCGCGAGCCCGCCTGCGAGGTCGTCGGCCAGCCGCTCGTCGACGAGAGGAATGTCCACAACGGGCGGCGCGGCCATACGGAGATCTCCTATCGGACGAACAGGGACTGTGCAGCCGTGTGCGCGAGGTCCAGCACGGGCTGGGGGTACACCCCGAGAACTACCGTAGCCAATGCCGCGATACCGACCACAGCCGCAGTCCCCCGTGAGGGCAGCACGACGGACGGACCGTCGGCGGCCGGGTCGCTGAAGAACATGAGCACGATCACACGGACGTAGAAGAACGCGGCGATCGCCGAGGCCACCACACCGATGATGACCAGCGGCGTGGCGCCGTTGGCGACGGCCGCCTGGAAGACCGCGTACTTCCCGAAGAACCCGCTGGTGAGCGGGATGCCGGCGAAGGCCAGCAGGAAGAACGCGAACGTCCCGGCCAGCAGCGGCGAGCGCTTGCCGAGCCCGGCCCAGCGGGACAGGTGCCACGCCTCACCGCCCGCGTCGCGCACCATCGTGACGATGGCGAACGCGCCGACCGTGGTGAAACCATACGCCACCAGGTAGAACAGCAGACCGGACAGCGCCGAGGTGTTCTGCGCCCGGGTGGTGCCGGTGGCGATGACGCCGATGAGCAGGAAGCCGCCGTGCGCGATGGACGAGTAGGCGAGCATCCGCTTGATGTCGGTCTGCGTGATCGCGAGGATCGCGCCGACCACCATCGTGAGAATCGCCACACCGTAGAGCACCGGGCGCCAGTCCCAGTCGAGACCGCCGAGGCCGACCCAGAACACCCGCAGCAGCGCGCCGAAGGCGGCGACCAGGGTGCCGGAGGCCATCAGCGCGGTGATGGGTGTGGGCGAGCCCTGGTAGACGTCCGGCTTCCACGCCTGGAACGGCGCGGCACCGATCTTGAACAGCAGGCCGACGCCGAGCATGGCCGCGCCGATGTAGAGCAGCGTGTCCTGGCCGCCGACCGAACCCAGCGCCTGGTTGATCTTCGCGAGGTCGACCGACCCGGCGTAGCCGTACAGCAGGGCCGTGCCGTACAGGAAGAAGGCCGAGGAGAACGCGCCGAGCAGGAAGTACTTGACCGCGGCCTCCTGCGACAGCAGGCGGCGGCGCCGGGCCAGGCCGCACAGCAGGTACAGCGGCAGCGACATGACCTCGAGGGCGACGAACGCCACGAGCAGGTCGTTGGCCGCGGGGAACAGCAGCATGCCGCCGACCGCGAACAGCAGCAGCGGGTAGACCTCGGTGTGCGCGGCCCGCTCGACGAGCGACTGCTCCTCCTCGGCCGAGCCGGGCACGGCCGCCGCGGAGCCGACGAAGTGCTCCTCGTCCTTGATGAGCAGCACGCTCACGAAGGCGAGGATGAGGATCGTGCCCCAGATGAACAGGGCCGGGCCGTCCACGGCCACCGCGCCCATCGCGGCGGGCTTGGTGGGCACGCCCTTGACCGCCTGCCAGACGGCCAGCGCGAACGCGCCGGCCAGCGACAGCAGCGTGAGCGGCAGGTGGATCGCCGAGCGCAGGTAGCGCGGGGCGAATGCCTCCACCAGCACGCCGACGATCGCCGCGCCGAAGACGACGAGTATCGGCGCCAGCAGGGCGTACTCGATACTCGGCGCCTGAATGGTGCCGTTCACTACTGGCCCTCCTGAGCAACGGGTACGGCCGGCTTCGGGTCCGTGACGGAGACGCTCGACAGCGTGTCCTTCACGGCGGGATTGATCACGTCGAGCAGCGGCTTGGGATAGAAGCCGAACACCAGCAGCAGCGCGACGAGCGGCGCCACCACCCACTTCTCCCTGGCGTTGAGGTCGGGCAGCGACTTGACCGACTCGGCCGTCGGGCCGTTCATCGTCCGCTGGTACATCCACAGGATGTAGATCGCGGCGAGGATGACGCCGACCGTGGCGATCACGGCCGGGACGACGTAGCGCTGGTAGGTGCCGGTCAGCACCATGAACTCGCTGACGAACGTGCTGAGACCGGGCAGCGAGAGGCTGGACAGACCGGCCACCAGGAACGTCCCGGCGAGGATCGGGGCCACCTTCTGCACGCCGCCGTAGTCGGCGATGAAGTGCGAGCCCCTGCGGTAGATGAGGAAGCCCGCGATCAGGAACAGCGCGCCGGTCGAGAAGCCGTGGTTGACCATGTAGAGCGTGGCGCCCGAGCCCGCGCTGGTGGTCATCGCGAACACGCCCATCGCGATGAAGCCGAAGTGCGACACCGAGGTGTACGCGATGAGCCGCTTCATGTCGGTCTGCCCGATGGCCACGATCGCGCCGTACACGATGCCGATCACCGACAGCGTGATGACCAGCGGCGTGAAGAACTTCGCGGCGTCGGGGAAGAGCTCGAGGCAGAAGCGCAGCATGCCGTACGTGCCGACCTTGTCCAGCACGCCGACGAGCAGGACGGCCGCGCCGGCCGGGGCCTGGGCGGCGGCGTCAGGCAGCCACGTGTGGAACGGCCACAGCGGCGCCTTGATCGCGAAGGCGATGAAGAAGCCGAGGAACAGCCACTTCTGCGTCGTCACGTCCTGGATGGTCCCGACCAGGTCGGAGAACATGAACGTGCCCTTGCCGGCGATCGAGTAGAGCGCGATCACCGCCACCAGCATCAGGAGCCCGCCGAACAGCGAGTACAGCAGGAACTTGACGGCCGCGTACGACCGCTGCGCCCCGCCGTACGACCCGATCATGAAGTACATCGGGATCAGCATGGCTTCGAAGAAGACGTAGAAGAGGAAGACGTCGGTCGCCGCGAAGACGCCGATCATCATGGCCTCGAGCACCAGCAGCAGCGAGAAGTACGTCCGGACCGAGCGCTTGCCGGCCTCGGCGTCGTGCCAGGAGGCGAGCACCACGATCGGCACGAGGATCACCGACAGCAGGATCAGCACCAGGGCGATGCCGTCCACGGCGACGCCGTAGTGGACGCCGAACGCGGGGATCCAGTCGTACGTCTCGGCGAACTGGAACTTGTCGCCGTTCGGGCTGAACTGGACCGCCATGGCGACGGTCAGCGCCAGCACGATCAGCGACACCACGAGGGTGAACTGCTTGGCGAGCTTGTCGTTGCGGACAAGGGTCACGCCCAGCGCGCCGAGTACGGACACGCCCATCAGGGTTGAAAGCCAGGGCATCACAGGTTCCCTACGACGAGCCAGGCACCGGCCAGGATGGCGGCGCCCAGGAATATCGACAGCGCGTACGAGCGGACGAACCCGGTCTGGACCCTGCGCAGGCGCCCGGACGTGCCGCCGATGCCCGCGGCCAGGCCGTTCACCAGGCCGTCGACGCCGCGGTTGTCGAAGAACACGGCCAGGCGGGTCAGCCACTGGCCGGGGCGCATGAACAGCGCCTCGTTCAGGGCGTCGCCGTACAGGTCACGACGGGCGAAGGCGGTGAGGAACGAGCCGCGCGGGGCGACGGCGGGCACCTCGGCCCTGCCGTACTTGACCCAGGCGAAGGCCGCGCCGACCGCGACGAGCGCGAGCGTGACCAGACCGGTGAGGCTGAACGGGTGGAACGACGGCATCTCCTCCGGCGCGCCGACGGCCGGCGAGAGGAAGGTCATGAACCGGTTGCCCAGCACCAGGAACGCGCCCAGTCCGATCGCGCCGACCGACAGGATGATCAGCGGCCAGGTCATGACGGCGGGCGACTCGTGCGGGTGGGCCGTGGGCTCCCAGCGCTTGGTGCCGAAGAACGTCATGAACACCAGGCGCGACATGTAGAAGCCGGTGATGCCCGCGCCGAGCACGGCCAGCCAGCCGAGGACGGCGTTGTGCTCCATCGCGGTCTCGATGATGCCGTCCTTGGTGAAGTAGCCGGACAGCAGCGGGAACCCGATGATCGCCAGGTAGCCGATGAGGAACGTCACGAACGTGACCGGCATGACCTTGCGCAATGCGCCGTACTTGCGCATGTCGACCTCGTCGTTCATGGCGTGCATGACCGAGCCCGCGCCGAGGAACATGTCGGCCTTGAAGAAGCCGTGCGTGATCAGGTGGGCGATCGCGAAGGCGTAGCCCGCCGGGCCGACGCCCGCGGCGAGCACCATGTAGCCGATCTGCGACATCGTCGAACCGGCCAGCGCCTTCTTGATGTCGTCCTTGGCGGTACCGATGATCGCACCGGCGAGCAGCGTCGCGACGCCGACGATCGTCACCACGAGCTGCGCGGTCTCGGCGCCCTGGAAGATCGGGCCGGACCGGACGATCAGGTAGACGCCGGCGGTGACCATGGTCGCGGCGTGGATGAGGGCCGAGACCGGGGTCGGGCCCTCCATCGCGTCGAGGAGCCAGGACTGCAGCGGGAGCTGCGCCGACTTGCCGCAGGCGCCGACCAGCAGCAGCAGGCCGATCGCGGTGAGCGTGCCTGAGGACGCCTTCGAGGCGTTCGCGAGGACGTCGTTGAAGGCCAGCGTGTGGAACGTCGCGAAGATCGTGAAGATGCCGATCAGCAGGCCGAAGTCGCCGACGCGGTTGACGATGAACGCCTTCTTGGCCGCGGTCGCCGCCGAGGGCTTGTGCTGCCAGAACCCGATCAGCAGGTACGACGCGAGGCCGACGCCCTCCCAGCCGACGAACAGGGCCACGTAGTTGTCGGCCAGCACCAGCAGGAGCATCGCCGCGACGAACAGGTTGAGGTAGGCGAAGAACCGCCGCCTGTTCGGGTCGTGCGCCATGTAGCCGATCGAGTAGATGTGGATCAGCGAGCCCACGAACGTGATCAGCAGGCAGAACGAGATCGACAGCGGGTCGACCAGCAGGCCCACCTTCGCGAGGCCCGGGATGAAGTCGTACAGCTCGATCCCGCGGCGGCGCTCGCCTGGGGCGAAGCCGAGCAGCTGCGCGAACGACAGCGCCGCCACCACGAAGGACGCGACGGCCATGAGCACGCCCAGCAGGTGGCCGAACTTGTCGGTCCTCCGGCCGCCAAGCAGGAGGACCGCCGCTCCCACCAGGGGCAGAGCGATCATGAGCCAGGCTGCTCCGATCGCTCCGCCGGAGTGCTGGATGATCTCAGCGGGTTCCACGGCCACCTCTTAGTACTTCAGCAGGCTGGCGTCGTCCACCGACGCGGACCTGCGGGTTCGGAAGATCGTCACGATGATGGCCAGGCCGATGACCACCTCGGCGGCGGCCACGATCATCACGAAGAACGCGATGAGCTGGCCGTCGAGGTTGCCGTTCTGCCGGGCGAAGGTGACGAACGCCAGGTTGCAGGCGTTGAGCATGAGCTCGACGCACATGAACACCACGATGGCGTTGCGCCGTACGAGCACGCCGACGCCGCCGATGGCGAACAGCAGCGCGGAGAGCACCAGGTAGTGCGTGGTCACTTGCCGTCCTCCTCGCTCAGGGGCTCCCTCACGGACTCACCGCGCGGGCGGACGACCGGGACCGCCACGACAGCGTCCTCATCCATCGGCTCGGTGTCGGGGCCGCCGTCCCTGGCCTCCTCGGCCACGGTGGGCGTGCTGTGCCCGTTCGCGCGCAGCGCGGCCTCCTCCTGCTCCAGCACCTGGGCGACCTCAGGAGACAGGATGCCCTGGGACTCCTCGTACCGGGCGATGTACCGGTTGACCGACAGCGGCGAGACGGACCCGTCGGGCAGCAGCGCCGGCATGTCGATGGCGTTGTGCCGGGCGTAGGTGCCGGGGCCGGGCAGCGGCGCCGGGTTCTTGCCCGTCCTGCCGAAGGTGACGAAGCGCTGCCGGGACAGGTCCTTCTGGGTCGGCTTGGCCTCGGTGCGCTCCCGGTGCGCGAGCACCATCGCGCCGAGCGCCGCGGTGATCAGCAGCGCCGAGGTGACCTCGAAGGCGAACACGTGGCGCGTGAAGATCAGCTCGGCCAGGGAGGGCACGTTGCCCGCCTGCGTGGCTGCGGCCAGGCCTTTGGGCGAGCCGACGACCGCGTTGCCGATGCCGAGGCCGAGCAGGACGGCGAAGCCGACCCCGCCCACGATCGCCCAGAACCGCTGTCCCCTGATCGTCTCCACGAGGGAGTCGGACGAGTCCACGCCCACGAGCATGAGCACGAACAGGAACAGCATCATGACCGCGCCGGTGTAGACGATGATCTGCACCGCCGCCAGGAACGGAGCGTCCTGGACCGCGTACAGCACCGCCAGCGAGAGCATGACCACGCCGAGCATGAGGGCCGAGTAGACGGCCCTGCGGCTGAAGACGAGTCCGAGCGCGGCGATCACCGAGACGATCGCCAGCACCCAGAACGTGATGGACTCACCCATTGCTTCGACCCAACCGGTAGTAGTCCTCTTCGGTCTCGCCGAGGCGCATCGGGTGGGGCGGCTGCTCCATGCCCGGTCCGAGCGGCGCGAGGAGCATCTCCTTGGTGTAGATCAACGACTCGCGGCTGGAGTCGGCGAGCTCGTACTCGTTGGTCATCGTGAGCGCCCGGGTGGGACACGCCTCGATGCACAGCCCGCAGAGGATGCAGCGCAGGTAGTTGATCTGGTAGACGCGGCCGTACCGCTCACCCGGCGAGAAACGCTCCTCGTCGGTGTTGTCGCCGCCCTCGACGTAGATGGCGTCAGCCGGGCAGGCCCAGGCGCACAGCTCGCAGCCGACGCACTTCTCCAGCCCGTCGGGCCACCGGTTCAGCTGGTGCCTCCCGTGGAAACGCGGCGCGGTGGGCCGCTTCTCCTCCGGATAGTTGACGGTCACCGGCTTTTTGAACATGTGGTGGAAGGTGACGCCGAATCCCTTGATCGGGTTCAGCCAATCAGTTGCTCCCACTGGTCACCTCCTTGGCGGCGTCGGAATTGAGACGCGCGGCGGGCACGACTCCGTGGTAATGCGGGGCGTCGAGCGGCGGCACCGGGAACCCGCCCGCGGCGGGCTCCTCGCGCAGCTGCTCGAACTCCTCCTCGATCGCGGCCGCCTTGGCCTCCCTGCGACGCTGGTTGACCGTGTCGAACCGCAGCCAGATCGCGAAGGCGCCGATGATGACGACCGCGCCGATGGTCAGGATGATCGCCCGGTCGGCCTCGGGCATGCGCAGCGCCTTGAACGTGGCGGCCAGCAGGATCCAGGCCAGGTTGACCGGGATCAGTACCTTCCAGCCGAA
This sequence comes from Microbispora sp. NBRC 16548, assembly GCF_030268985.1. Lineage (NCBI taxonomy): Bacteria > Bacillati > Actinomycetota > Actinomycetes > Streptosporangiales > Streptosporangiaceae > Microbispora > Microbispora sp. NBRC 16548. The sequence continues at coordinate 610,507 of NZ_BSSF01000004.1, read as the reverse complement.
GGCCATCAGCTGGTCGTACCGGACACGCGGCAGCGAGGCGCGGACCCAGACGAAGAAGCCGAACGCGATGACCAGCTTGATGAAGAACCACAGCATCGGCCACCAGCCGGAGTTCGCGCCGTCCCACAGGGAGATCGGCCACGGGGCCCGCCAGCCGCCGAAGAACAGCGTGATCGCCATCGCCGAGACCGTGAAGACGTTCACGTACTCGGCGAGCATGAACATCGCGAACTTCAGCGAGGAGGAGTACTCGGTGTGGAAGCCGCCGACCAGCTCGCCCTCGCCCTCGGGGAGGTCGAAGGGCACGCGGTTCGTCTCGCCCAGCATCGTGATCGCGTAGATCAGGAAGGACGGGATCAGCGAGACCACGTACCAGGACGGCGCCGGGATGGACAGCCCGAGGATGTCCCAGGTGCCGCCGCTCGCCTGCTTCGCCACGATCTCCGAGGTGGACAGCGTGCCCGCCTGAAGGAACACCGCGACGAACGACAGACCCATCGCGATCTCGTACGACACGACCTGGGCGGCCGAGCGCAGGCCGCCCAGCACGGCGTACGGCGAGCGGGAGCCCCACCCGGCGAGCACGACGCCGTAGACGCCGATCGAGGCGGTGGCCAGGACCAGCAGGACCGCGACCGGCAGGTCGGTGAGCTGCAGCGGCGTCTTGTGGCCGAACATCCACACCATCGGCCCGAACGGCACGACGGAGAAGGCCAGGAAGGCCGGGACGGCGATGATGACCGGGGCCAGGAAGTAGATCACCTTGTCCACGGTGCGGGGCATGAGGTCTTCCTTGAGGCCCATCTTCAGGCCGTCGGCCACCGACTGCAGCAGGCCGAACTTGCCCGCCCGGTTGGGGCCGTAGCGGTGCTGCATGCGCGAGATGAGCTTGCGCTCGGTCCACACGCCCAACAGCACGCCCAGCATCAGGAACACGAAGATCGCGACGGCCTTGATGATGCTGATCCACAGGGGATCGTGGCCGAAGTCGCTCAGCGTGGGTCCGGGGTTGTTCACGAGACGCTCCCGATCGTTACGACGTCTCCGGCGACCGCGCGCAGGTCGCGCGTGACCGACAGGCCGGCGGAGTTGGACGGCACCCACACGACCCGGTCGGGCAGGTCCGCGACGCGCACCGGCACGACCACGTCGTCGCCGATGGTGATCTTTCCGCCGTCGACCGCGCCGATCTCCGCGGCGGTGGCCTCCGACAGCAGCGCCGCCGCCGTGCGGGCGGTCCCCGCCAGGTAGGGCTCGCCGTCCTGCAGCCGGCCGTCGTCGAGCAGCAGGTGCCAGGTCGCCAGCACGGCCTCGCCCGCCTGCGGCTCCCTCACCGGGCGGCCGGTGACCGCGGGCGCGGCCGGGCGGGTGCCCTTCCAGGCGCCGAGCGCGGCCATCTCGCGCCGGGCGGCGGCGGGCTCGGGCAGGCCGAGGTGGACGTCCATCTGATCGGCGATGGAGGCGATGGCGCGCAGGTCGCTCATCAGGCCGGGGACGGCCGTGGCCACGCCGAACGAGCGGCCCCTGCCCTCCCAGTCGACGAACGTCCCGGACTTCTCGGCCACCGCGGCGACCGGCAGGACCACGTCGGCCCGGTCGGTGACCGCGCTGGCGCGGATCTCCAGGCTGACGATGAACGGCGTGTTCTCCAGCGCCGCCAGGGCCCTTGCGGGGTCGGGCAGGTCGTAGGGGTCCACGCCCGCCACGACCAGCGCGTCGACCTCGTCGTTCAGCGCGGCCTCGATGATGCCGGCCGTGTCGCGGCCGGGCGCCTCGGGCAGCGAGGCGACGCCCCACACCCTGGCGACCTCCGCGCGGGCCGTCTCGTCGTCGGCCGGGCGGCCGATCGGCAGCAGGCCCGGCAGGGCGCCCGCCTCCAGCGCGCCGCGCTCACCGGCCCGGCGCGGCACCCAGGCGAGCCGGGCGCCCGTGGCCTGCGTGAGCCGTACGAGCGCGGACAGGGCGCCGGGGGCGGTGGCGAGCCGCTCGCCGGCGAGGATGATCGCGCCCGCGGGCAGCAGGTCGCCGCCGATGAGGTCGCCGAGCGCCTCGGCCTCGGCGCCGGGCAGCGTGCGGATCAGCGTGCCCTTCATCTTGGCCAGGCCCGGCGTGGCGAACGGCGCGAGCGAGTAGACCTTCAGGCCCCGCTTGCGCGCCGCCTTGCGCAGGCGCAGGAAGACGATCGGCGACTCCTCCTCGGGCTCGAACCCGGCCAGGAGCACGGCCGGGGCCGTCTCCAGGTCGGCGTAGGAGACCTCGATGCCCTTGCCGGCCACGGCGTGGACGAGGAACCGCGTCTCCTCCTCGGAGTGCGGGCGGGCCCGGAAGTCGATGTCGTTGGTGCCGAGGGCGATCCTGGCGAACTTGCTGTAGGCGTAGGCGTCCTCGACCGTGAGCCGCCCGCCGACCAGCACGCCGGCCTTGCCCCGGGCCTGCAGCAGGCCCTCGGCGGCGACGGCCAGCGCGTCCGGCCAGGAGGTCGGGACGAGCTTGCCGCTCTCGTCACGGACCAGCGGCGACCGCAGGCGGTCGGGCGCGGTGGCGTAGGTGAAGGCCCAGCGGCCCTTGTCGCAGTTCCACTCCTCGTTGACCTGCGGGTCGTCCCCGGCCAGGCGGCGGGTGACCTTGCCGCGGCGGTGGTCGGTGCGCAGCGAGCAGCCCGACGCGCAGTGCTCGCACGCGCTCGGCGTGGAGACCAGGTCGAACGGGCGGGAGCGGAACCGGTAGGCCGCGCCGGTCAGCGCGCCCACCGGGCAGATCTGGATGGTGTTGCCCGAGAAGTAGGACTGGAACGGCTCGCCGTCGGCGACGCCCACCTGCTCCTTGGCCCCGCGATCGAAGAAGTCGATGAGCGGGTCACCGGCGATCTGCTCGGAGAAGCGGATGCAGCGCGCGCACTGGATGCAGCGCTCGCGGTCGAGCAGCACCTCGCTCGACAGCGGGACGGGCTTTTCGAACGTGCGCTTCTGCTCGACGAACCGGCTCTCGCCCTGGCCGTTCGACATGGCCTGGTTCTGCAGGGGGCACTCGCCGCCCTTGTCGCAGACCGGGCAGTCGAGCGGGTGGTTCAGCAGCAGCATCTCCATCACGCCGCGCTGGGCCTTCTCGGCCACCGGCGAGGTGAGCTGCGTCTTGACCACCATGCCCTCGGCGACCTCGATCGCGCAGGACGGCTGTGGCTTCGGGAAGCCGCGGCCGTTGCCCGCGTCGGGGATGTCGACCAGGCACTGGCGGCAGTTGGCCGCCGGTGAGAGCAGCGGGTGGTCGCAGAACCGGGGGATCTGGATCCCCAGCAGTTCCGCGGCCCGGATGATCAGCGTCCCCTTGGGGACGCTGATCTGGAAGCCGTCGATGGTCAGGGTGACCATGTCCACGACCGGCTGCTCCGGCTGCGTCGTCTGAACTGTCACTTGGACCCCCACACCGTGGAAGCGGCGGGATCGAACGGGCAGCCGCCGATCTCGAAGTGCTTGAGGTATTCGTCGCGGAAGAGCTTCACCGACGAGTGGATCGGGCTCGTCGCGCCGTCACCGAGGGCGCAGAACGCGCGCCCGAGGATGTTGTCGGCGATGTCGGTGATCGTGGCCAGGTCCTCCTCGGCTCCCTGGCCCTTCTCCAGCCGCTTGAGCACCTGCTTGAGCCAGTAGGTGCCCTCACGGCAGGGCGTGCACTTGCCGCAGGACTCGTGCGCGTAGAACTCGGTCCAGCGCAGGACGGCCCGCACCACGCAGGTCGTCTCGTCGAAGATCTGCAGGGCGCGGGTGCCCAGCATCGAGCCCTTGGCCCCGACCGACTCGAAGTCGAGCGGCACGTCGAGGTGCTCGGCCGTGAAGATCGGCGTCGAGGAGCCTCCCGGCGTCCAGAACTTCAGCTCGTGGCCCTCGCGGATGCCGCCCGCCATGTCGAGCAGCTCACGCAGCGTGATGCCCAGCGGGGCCTCGTACTGGCCCGGCCGGGTCACGTGGCCCGACAGGGAGAAGATGCCGAAGCCCTTGGACTTCTCGGTGCCCATCCCGGCGAACCAGTCGGCGCCGTTGGCGATGATGCTCGGCACGCTCGCGATCGACTCGACGTTGTTGACCACCGTCGGGGAGGCGTACAGACCGGCGACCGCAGGGAACGGCGGCTTGAGCCGGGGCTGGCCGCGGTAGCCCTCCAGCGAGTCGAGCAGCGCGGTCTCCTCGCCGCAGATGTACGCCCCGGCGCCGCTGTGCACGACGAGTTCCAGGTCGTAGCCCGAGCCGAAGATGTCCGTCCCGAGGTAGCCCTTCTCGTACGCCTCCCGGACCGCGGCCTGCACCCGGCGGATGACGTGGAGCACCTCGCCGCGGATGTAGATGAACGCGTGGTTGGCCCGGATGGCGTAGGACGCGATGATCACGCCCTCGACCAGCGCGTGCGGGTTGGCCATCATGAGCGGGATGTCCTTGCAGGTCCCCGGCTCCGACTCGTCGGCGTTGACCACGAGGTAGTGGGCCTTGCCGTCGCCCTGCGGGATGAAGCCCCACTTCATGCCGGTCGGGAAGCCCGCACCGCCACGGCCGCGCAGGCCGGAGTCCTTCACCGCCTGGATGACGGCGTCGGGGTCCATGCCCAGCGCCTTCTTCGCGGCCGCGTACTCGCCGTACCCGTCCAGGGTGAACGAGTCGGCCCGGTCCCAGTTCCTGGTGAGAACAGGCGTAAGGGTAGTCACTTCTGCTCGCTCCCCTCGGCCTTGGGGGCCTCCCAGCCGTTGGCCTTGGCGACCTTCAGGCCCTCCAGCGACGGGCCGGCGGCCGACGGGCCGTCACCGGCCTGGCCGTCGGGCAGCCCGGCGAGGACCCGGGACGCCTCCTTGAACGTGCACAGCCGGCGCGGGCCGCGGGTGGGCGAGACCTCCGTGCCGGCGCGCAGGTCGTTGACGAGCTGCTTGGCCGACTCCGGGGTCTGGTTGTCGAAGAACTCCCAGTTGACCATCATGACCGGCGCGAAGTCGCAGGCGGCGTTGCACTCCAGCCGCTCAAGCGTGATCTTGCCGTCCGCGGTGGTCTCGTCGTGGCCGACGCCCACGTGCTCGCTGAGCTCTTCCCAGATCTGGTCGCCGCCCATTACCGCGCACAGCGTGTTGATGCAGACGCCGACGTTGTACTCGCCGGCCGGCTTGCGCTTGTACATGGTGTAGAAGGTCGCCACGCCGACGACCTCGGCCTTGGACAGGCCCAGCATCTCGGCGCAGAACTCCTGGCCGTCGTCGGAGACGTAGCCGTCCTCCGACTGCACCAGGTGCAGCAGCGGCAGCAGCGCCGAACGCGGCCGGGGGTAGCGGCCGATGATCTCCTTGGCGTCCGTCTCCAGACGCTCGCGGACCTCGGGCGCGTAACTCATCGGTCCACACCTCCCATGACCGGGTCGATCGAGGCGACCGCGGAGATGACGTCGGCGACCATGCCGCCCTCGCACGTCGCGGGCACCGCCTGCAGGTTCGTGAACGACGGGTCGCGGAAGTGGACCCGGTAGGGCCGGGTGCCGCCGTCGCTGACCACGTGCGCGCCGAGCTCGCCGCGCGGCGACTCGACCGAGGCGTACGCCTGGCCGGCCGGCACCCGGAAGCCCTCGGTCACCAGCTTGAAGTGGTGGATCAGGGCCTCCATGGAGCTGCCCATGATGTGGGCGATGTGGTCGGGCGAGTTGCCGAGACCGTCGGGGCCGAGCGCGAGCTGCGACGGCCAGCCGATCTTCTTGTCCTCGATCATCACCGGGCCGCTCTTGAGCGGGCCGGACAGCCGGTCGAGCGCCTGCTCGATGATCTTGAGGGACTCCTCCATCTCGGCCATGCGGACGAGGTAACGGCCGTACACGTCGCAGGTGTTCTGCGTCGGCACCTCGAACTCGTACGTCTCGTAGCCGCAGTAGGGCTGCGACTTGCGCAGGTCCCACGGCAGGCCGGCGGCGCGGAGCATGGGCCCGGTGACGCCCAGTGCCATGCAGCCGGTCAGGTCGAGGTAGGCCACGTCCTTGGTGCGCCGCGTGTAGACCGGGTTCGCGTCGAGGAGCTTGCGCATCTCCTTGATCCGCCCCGGCATGACCTTGAGGAACTCACCGATCTTGTCGACCGCGCCGGCCGGCAGGTCGACGCTGACGCCGCCCGGCCGGACGTACGCCATGTTCATCCGCAGGCCGGTGATGTACTCCATCAGGTCGAGCACCATCTCGCGCTCGCGGAAGCCGAACAGCATCGGCGTGGTCGCGCCCAGCTCCAGGCCGAACGTCGCGATCGCGACCAGGTGCGAGGAGATCCGGGTGAGCTCCATCGTCAGGACCCGGATGGCCTGCGCCCGGTCCGGGATCCTGTCGGTGATCCCGAGGAGCTTCTCGACGCCCATGCAGTAGGCGGTCTCGTTGAAGATCGGCGCGAGGTAGTCCATGCGGGTGACGAACGTGACCCCCTGGGTCCACGTCCGGAACTCCATGTTCTTCTCGATGCCGGTGTGCAGGTAGCCGATCACCGTGCGGGCCTCGGTCACGGTCTCGCCGTCGAGGGTCAGCACGAGCCGGAGCACGCCGTGGGTCGACGGGTGCTGCGGGCCCATGTTGACGACCAGGCGCTCGTCGGCCGACTCGCTGACGGTCTTGACCAGCTCGTCCCAGTCCTGACCGGCGACGTCGTAGATCCGGCCCTCGGTCTCGGTGGTGCTCACGACGCTCTCCTCGCTGCCCTCGTCCACTCGTGCAGGTCGCCGCGGATGCTCACGAGTACGACCTCCTCCGGTCCGGCGCGGGGACCTCGGCGCCGCGGTACTCGACCGGGATTCCGCCGAGCGGGTAGTCCTTGCGCTGCGGGTGCCCCTCCCAGTCGTCCGGCATCTCGATCCGGGTCAGCGCCGGGTGGCCGTCGAAGACGATTCCGAAGAAGTCGTACGTCTCGCGCTCATGCCAGTCGTGCGTGGGGTAGACCTGAACCGTGGAGGGGATGTGCGGGTCGGCGTCGGGGGCGGAGACCTCCACCCGGACGCGCCGGTTGTGCGTGATGGAGCACAGGTGGTAGACGGCGTGCAGCTCAGCGCCGGTCTCCTCGGGGTAGTGGACACCCGAGACCCCGAGCGACAGCTCGAACCGCAGCGCGGCGTCGTCGCGCAGGTGCCGCATCACCTCGGGCAGCCGCTCGCGCCGCACGTGGAAGGTGATCTCCCCGCGGTCGACGACCACGCGCTCGATGGCGTCGGCGAACGCCGGCTCCAGCGCGTCGGCCACCTCGTCGAAGTACGACCCGTACGGCCGGCTGCTGGACAGCTTCGGCGGGCGGCGGACGACCAGGCGGTTGTAGCCGGAGGTGTCGCCGCTGTCCTTGACGCCGAACATGCCCTTGCGGGCGACGGGCTCCTCGGGCAGCCCGGGCAGGTTCTCGGTGGTCACTTCCCGGCCCCCTGGTCGATCAGCGGCAGCGTGCGCAGCGCCTGGAGCTCCAGCTCTTCGATCTGCTTCTCGCGGTGCGCGCCGAACTTCATGTTCTGAATCTTGTCGTGCAGCTTCACGATGGCGTCGATCAGCATCTCCGGGCGCGGCGGGCAGCCGGGCAGGTAGATGTCGACCGGCACCACGTGGTCCACGCCCTGCACGATGGCGTAGTTGTTGAACATGCCGCCGCTGGAGGCGCACACGCCCATCGCGATGACCCACTTGGGCTCGGCCATCTGGTCGTAGATCTGGCGGAGGACGGGCGCCATCTTCTGCGACAGCCGGCCGGCCACGATCATCAGGTCGGCCTGCCGCGGGGACGCGGAGGCGCGCTCCATGCCGAAGCGGGCCAGGTCGTGCTTCGGGCCGCCGGTGGCCATCAGCTCGATGGCGCAGCAGGCGAGACCGAAGGTCGCAGGCCAGACGGAGTTCTTCCGGGCCCAGCCGGCCACCTGCTCGACGGTGGTGAGGACGAACCCGCTCGGGAGTTTCTCTTCAAGACCCATGGCTAATCCCAATCGAGGCCGCGACGCCGCCAGACATAGGCGTACGCCACGAGAACGGTGACGATGAACAGCACCATCTCGACGAGCCCGAACACGCCGAGTTTGTCGAAGGCCACCGCCCACGGATAGAGGAAGATGATCTCAATGTCGAACACGATGAACAGCATCGCGGTGATCATGTACTTCAGCGGGAAGCGGCCGCCGCCGACCGGCTGCGGAGTGGGCTCGATGCCGCACTCGTAGGCGTCCAGTTTCGCGCGGTTCCAGCGCTTCGGCCCGGTGAAGGGCGCGATGCTCACGGAGAACACGGCGAATCCCGCCGCGAGGACCGCGAGCACCACGATCGGCACATACAGCTCCATGGCTACATGTCCTCGCTTACTCGGTGAATTTGGGCGATCACGAGAATGCCGGAGAGCGCGGCCGGCCGGGCGGCCGTCTTCGGGGCCGGCGGCGATGTGCGCGTCGTCTCGGTCATGCGGGCTTCGGTCATGCGGGTTCGCGTCATGCTGGCTTCGGTCATGATGGCGGAGCCACCTTCGACAGGGCGTTGATTATGCGGTCGGGGACGTCGCCCCGCCGGTCTGTGAGATTAGCGAGCAGCTTGAAGGCGAATCTCATCAGGGTGGGATGGGGCATCCCGTGCCGGGTGGCGAAGCTCATCACTCCCGGCCTCCCGATCGCCTCGACGAACAGGCGGCCGAGGGTGAAGTATCCCCCATAGGCGTCTTTGAGGATACGCGGGTAGGCGAGTAACACGCGCTCACGCTGGGCGGGCGTCGGCCGGGACAGCGCCTGGACGATCACTTCGGCCGCGGTCCTGCCGGTCTCCATGGCGTACGCGATGCCCTCGCCGTTGAACGGGTTGATCGATCCGCCCGCGTCGCCCACGAGAACCAGCCCGCGGGTGTAGTGCGGCTGCCGGTTGAAGCCCATCGGCAGCGCGGCGCCCCTGATCGGGCCCGTCATGTTCTCTTCGGTGAAGCCCCACTCCGTCGGTGTGTTCTTCATCCAGCGCCGCAGCAGGTCGCGGTAGTCGATGTTCTTGAACGCCTCGCTGGTGTTCAGCAGGCCGAGACCGACGTTGGAGGTGCCGTCGCCGACGGGGAAGATCCAGCCGTAGCCGGGGAGCAGGCGGTCGCCGTCCCACAGCTCGAGCCACGTCTCCAGGTAGTCGTCGTCGTGCCGGGGGCTCTTGTAGTAGGTGCGCACCGCCACGCCCATCGGGCGGTCCTCGCGCTTGTGCAGGCCCATCGCGAGCGACAGCCGGGTCGAGTTGCCGTCGGCCGCCACCACGAGCCGCGAGCGGTAGGACACCTCCTCGCCGTCCGCCTTGGCCGTCACGCCCACGACGTGGCCGCTGCGCTCGTCGAGCACCGGCCCTGTAACGTTCACGCCCTCGCGCAGCCGGACGCCCGCGCGCTCGGCGTGCCTGGCGAGGATCTGGTCGAAGTCGGCGCGAGTGCGCACGAGACCGAAGTCGGGGTAGCTCGACAGCTCGGGCCAGTCGAGTTCGAGGCGCACGCCGCCGCCGTAGACGCGCAGACCCTTGTTCCTGACCCAGCCGGGCGCGTCGATGTCGACGCCCATGGCGACGAGTTCCTTCACCGCACGCGGGGTCAGCCCGTCTCCGCAGACCTTCTCGCGTGGGAAGCGCGTCTTCTCCAGCAGCAGCACGTCGAGACCGGCGCGGGCGAGGTGGAAGGCCGTCGTCGCACCCGCGGGACCCGCACCGACGACGATGACGTCGGCGTCGACCTCTCTCCGCGTCACGCGGGCTTGCTCGCTCACGGGGGACCTGTCCGTTCCAGGGAAGGAAGGCCTCGAATTGGTTTAGACCTTCGTGCCTTTGTGAACAACTTCACAAACTGTCGCGCCGCAGTCTAACCCCTATCCGGCGCGCAGTGTCAGAGGGGTATGGCCAAGCACGTCTCATCACGCTTTGACCGCCCGGTGCAGGGCCACGATGCCGAGCGTGAGGTTGCGCCAGGCCACCTTCCGCCAGCCGGCCTCCTGGATGATCCCCGCCAGCGCCTCCTGGTCGGGCCAGGCCCGGATCGACTCGGCGAGGTACTCGTAGGAGTCGGGGTTCGAGCTGACCATCCGGGCCACCGGCGGCAGCAGCTTCATCAGGTACTGCGAGTAGACGAGGTCGAACGACTTCGGCGTCGGCCGGGAGAACTCGCAGATCACCAGCCTCCCGCCCGGACGGGTCACCCGCAGCAACTCGCGCAGCGCCTGCCCGGTGTCGGCCACGTTGCGCAGGCCGAAGGAGATCGTCACCGCGTCGAACGTGTCGTCGCGGAACGGCAGGCACAGCGCGTCGCCCGCGACGAACGTCACCCCGCGCACGCCCCCGCCGTACAGGCCGGAGCCGCCGCGCCGCTCGACGCCGGTGCGGAGCATGCCGAGCGAGAAGTCGCACGCGATCGCCCGCGCCCCGAGCGCGGTGAACGCGTCGGTCGAGGTGCCGGTGCCCGCGGCGAGGTCGAGGACCAGTTCGCCGGGCCCCGCGTCGATCGCCGCCGCGGTCGCCTTCCGCCACAGGCGGTCCTGGCCGAGCGAGAGGACGTCGTTGACCAGGTCGTAGCGCCGGGCCGTGCGATCGAACATCGCGGCGACCTCGTGCGGCTGCTTGTCCAGCGATGCGCGCGTCATGCACGCAAGCCTAGGCCGCGACGGGCGTGCCCCCTCATCGCCGCCACCGGATGAGCGGAACGTAGTTCATCGATTACGCTGCGTCTGCTAGAAATTGGGGAATGCGCGTCACCACCGCACTGCTCCCAGTCGCATCGCTCGTCACATGCGCCGCCGTCATCCCCGCCGTCCCGGCGTCCGCCGGGACGCCGCAGCCCCGCGTGGTCTCGGAGAACCCGGTGAACACCACTCCGCACGTGCTGGACGGCATCGTCACCGCGTTCGCGCTGGTCGGCCGCACCGTCGTCGTGGGCGGCGAGTTCAGCGCGGTCCGCGAGGCCCGGGGCGGGGAGGACCTGCCGCGGGCCAACGTCTTCGCCTTCGACCTCTACACCGGACGCGTCCTGCGCGACTTCGCGCCGGACCTCGACGGGCCGGTGGCCGCGCTGGCCGCCGGTCCCGGCGACACGGTCTATGTGGGCGGCGCGTTCGGCGCTCCCTATCGGGGCCTGGCCCGCCTCCGCGTGTCCGACGGCGCTCCCGTCGAAGATTTCTCCGCCCCCGTCTACGGCGGGGAGGTCACCAGCCTGGTCCGGCTGGGCGGCGCGCTCTACGTCGGCGGCGACTTCAGCAGGATCGGCCGCAGCCCGCGCACCGCACTGGCCCGCGTGGACGCCGAGACCGGCGCGGTGGACCCCCGGTTCACCGTCACGCCCGGCGACGGGCGGCGCGGCGATCCCCGGATCTACGCGATGGCGGCCGTCCGCGACCGCTTAGTCGTGGACGGCTCGTTCACCACGCTCGACGGCCTGCGCCGCCCGCAGCTCGGCGTGATCGACCTGACGACCGGGCGGGTGGCCAACTGGCGCACCGAGGCGTACGCCCCGGCGTGCAAGCCGGACTTCCCGTCGTACGTGCGGGGGCTCGACCTGTCTCCCGACGGTCGTTACTTCGTGGTCGTCACGACCGGCGGGCCGGCGCCGCGCACGTCCAAGCTGTGCGACTCCGCCGCCAGGTTCGAGACGTACGCGAAGGGCGAGGCGGTCCGTCCGACCTGGGTGAACCTGACCGGAGGGGACTCCCTGTACGCGGTCGCGGTCACGGGGTCCGCCGTTTACGTGGGCGGACACCAGCGCTGGCTGGACAACCCGCGGGGCGCCGACACGGCCGGTCCCGGAGCGGCCCGCCGGCCCGGCATCGGGGCGATCGACCCGGTCACGGGCAGGGCTCTGCGCTGGAACCCGACGCGGGAAAGGGGAATCGGGGTAAAGGCCTTCCTGACCGTAAAGACAGGTCTTTTGGTGGGAAGCGACACGACGGAGCTCGGGCATGAGTACCATGCCCGCGTCGGCATGTTCCCGACGACCTAGTTCTTCCCCGCCTCACGCCGTTTCTCGGCGATGCGCTCGCTCACCGCGTCGCGCTGTTTGGTCAGCAGCACGTAGCTGGCCAGACCGCTGACCAGGACCGCGAGCAGGAGCAGCGGGAACGACCGCAGGCCGACGAGATACAGGACGCCGAGGGCCACGGCGAACAGGCCGAGGCGCGAAAGGGTGTAAACGACAACCGGATGCACAGCGTCGAGGTTACGTCACTCTCCCGACGCGCCGGTCTCTCTTCGCATCTGCTGCGGGCACTGCTAGTGTTCACAACAAGGCGCTTTTGTAAAGAAACACCCATGAGCGCCCCAAAGAGGCTCTATCATATAACAATCGGGCACTGAGCCGGTAACAACCCGTGATCTTCTGCGAAAACCACGGATAAATCAGGCTTCGCTCGGCACACTGGTTACCTGTCCGCCCGCTGCAGGACGCGGGACGCGAGGGGGAGAGATTGTGGAGAGTAGCAGCGAGCGACTGCTGACTCCTGGAGAGGTTGCCGCTCTCTTCAGGGTCGACCCGAAGACCGTGACCCGTTGGGCCGCGGCCGGGCGTATCAGCAGCATCCGTACCCCCGGGGGGCACAGGCGATTCCGTGAATCGGAAGTGCACGCCCTCCTTCGCGGTGAGGACGTCCTCACGGCCGAACGGCCGAACGGCGACTCCCCGCGAGTCTGACGCAGTACCAGCACCAGGTGATCCTGCGCGCTACCCGGACGCCGCAGGGTCACCGGAGTCAGCCCCACGTCGAGTCTGCGTCCCGGCCTGTCCTGCTCCCTTGCCGGGTACGTCAGTCCTGCTCCGCCTTGAAGGCCAGGAACGCCTGCTCCAGCGCGTCGTCGCCCTCACGCCAGCGGCGCCGCCGCTCGGCGTCCTCCTCTTCGGTGATCGACTCGGCCAGCCAGCGTTCGTAGTCGGGCTCGCCAGGAGCGACCTCCACGTACGCGTTGCCGATGAGGCGCCCGTCGTCGGTGGTGAGTGACCTGGGCACGCGCAGCGTGCCGTCGCCGAGCCGGATCACGTACATCCGAATCACCTAGATTCCGTAACGCCGGTTGAAGAAGAGCATGACGTTGAGGGCGGCCCGCGTGTCGCCGCCCAGCATGTCGACCAGGGCCGGACGCTGCCGGGACGCGATCGCCGCGAACGCGTCGGCGAAGAACTCCTTGCACCCCAGGCCGCCGGGCTGCCGGTGGAACGACGAGGCGAACAGCGGCAGGCACTCCTCGTAGAGCGCCGCGAACTCGGGAGAGTCCGAGACCCACTCTCCCGGACCGGCGTCCACGTCGTCCAGCGCGTGTCCGACTTCGTGCATCATCACGTCGGGCGTGGGCGACGGCCGGTCCCCCACCACGATCTTGCGGTCGCCGTACGCGCCGGCGCAGATGTCCCAGGTGGCCCGCCCCGACGGCAGCGGCGCACCGCGCAGGTAGCCCATGTCGTCCAGGTCGGGCACCCCGCCGCGCCCGACGTAGATGCCTTCGAGCCCGATGGCGAGCTTGGTCTTGAGCTGCTCGGGCAGGCTCGCCAGGCTGTCCACGGCCCGTACGGCGTCGGCGGAGGGCGGCCCTTCGGCGGCGTCCCACTCGCGGTACAGGATCCGCTCCAGCGGCCCGCAGTGCCGTCTGCCGTCCCGCAGGTCGGGCGCGTCGGGAGAGTGGGGCGCGGCCCGCGTCGGGAGGTCGTCGAGCTCGAAGTCCCGCCAGGTGTAGTGCGGCCGGTCGTCCGCCACGGGCGCCGTCACGGTGTGGACCCGATCCACCGGCTGCTCCGGCTGCTCCGGCGGCCATCCGGTCCAGTCGGCGCCCCACTGTGCACCCCACTGCGCATCCCACTGTGCGCGACGGCCCTGCGGCCGTTCCGCGGACCGTTCTGTGGGCCGGTCCTGGGTCCGCTCCGCCGTACGGTCGGCGGCCCGGTCGGAAACACGATCGGGAGGGCGTTCGGGGAGGTCAGTACGGCGGTGGGAGGACCAGTAGGGCCCTCGCTGCCACCACCGCGACCCCCGCCGGTGGCGGCCCCTGTCGCCCGGCTCCGCCATCGCACCCCTCTGTCAGGCTCCACGTTCCCGGCATGCCGTGTACCGGTCCACCGTACGATGCCGGGCTGCCCCCGTCACCCCGAAGGCCGACACGATCAGTCACCGGTATGGCTTACCGTGTGGGCATGCCTAGCGTGATTATCGGCCTGGCGCTGCTTGCCCTCTGGCTTTACTGCCTGTTCGACGTGATCACGACCCCCGAGGAGGATGTGCGCAATCTCCCCAAGTTCATGTGGGTCCTTATCGTGATCTTCTTGGCGGACGTGGGCGCGCTGACCTGGCTCCTCGTGGGTCGCCCCCGTGCCCGGCACGCCATGTACGCGGCGGGTGGCGGCGGCCGGTGGACCCAGAGCGCCGACGTGCCCCGCGGCCCCGACGACGACCCCGAGTTCCTGCGCAGCCTGGAGCGGCGCCTGCGCGACGAGGACTAATCCTCCCCCGGACGCCGCCCGTCCCCAGGCGCCCCTCTCCCCCGGGCGCCGCCCGTCTTTACTTGGGCACGTCGGCGTAGGAGTGCAGTCCCGAGAAGAAGATGTTGACGCCGACGAGGTTGAACAGCAGGCAGGCGAAGGCGACCAGCGAAACGATCATCGCGGCCTTGCCGCGCCACCCGGCCGTCGCCCGGGCGTGGAGATAGGCGGCGTAGACCACCCACGTGACGAACGCCCACACCTCCTTGGGGTCCCAGCCCCAGTAGCGGCCCCAGGCCCGGTCTGCCCACAGAGCGCCGGCGATGACGGCGAAGGTCCAGATCGGGAAGGAGATGACGATCGCGCGGTGCGCGACGCGCTCCAAGCCCTCCCTGCTCGGCAGCACCGACGGCCGCCCGTCCTTGCGGATCAGGTAGAGGATCGCGCAGACGCCCGCCAGGATGAACAGCCCGCTGGCCACGATCGCCGCCGTGACGTGGATCGCGATCCAGTAGGAGTGCAGCGCGGGCATCACCGGGCCCGCCTGGACGTGCAGGAACAGCACGGCGAAGCCCAGCCCGAGCGCCGCGGTCACGGTCACGAACGCGCCGAGGAAGCGGATCGGCTGGCGGATCAGCAGCGCGAGGAACGCGGTGACGGCGGCGAAGCAGATGGCCACCACGAACTCGTACATGTTGGCCCACGGCCACCGGTCGACGGCAATGCCGCGGGTGAGGATGCCGCCGAGGTTGCCGGCCCACGCGATCCAGGTGAGGACCACGCCGATCGTTCCCGCCCGGACCGCCCACGCGGCCGGCTGCGGGCCTGAATCCTCCGCCGTGTCCCCGGTCGTGTCCTCCGGCAGCGCGGGACCGCCCGCGCCGACCAGCTGCCGCCGGCGTACGGCCACGACCGTGCGGGCCCGGCCGAATGCGAGATCCAGCGCGTAGCAGATCATCGCGGCGAGATACAGCAGGACGGTGGCCAGGATGAGCTGGTCGCTCAGCGTGGCGAGACTCTCATTGACCTCGGCGGGCATCACTCACTCCTCGTCCGGGCGGGCGCCCGGCGCAGCGTTTCCGGTGGGCGCGTCCGGCGCGACGTGCCCGGTGCTCCCGGGCTCGTCCGGCTCGCCGCCCCGATCGCCGCCCTGGTCACCCGCGGGCGGGTCGCCGCCGTCCGGTTCGCCGACGGACGGGTCGCCGGCGGACGGGTCGTCGGCGAGCGGGTCGCCGCGCAGGGCGGTGACAATCTGGGTGAACTCCTCGGCGAAGGCCGCGCCACCGCCTTCGGTGCGGGTCAATCCTCCCACCGTGACCGTCCCGTCCTTCACCCGCACCCAGACGCGGCGGCGGCGGATCGTGAGAGACAGCACGAGCCCGATCACCGCGGCGGCCGCCGCCAGCAGGGCGGGCTCCCGGCCCGGGTCGTAGGTGATCTGGAGGCTGATCCACTCCTTGACGCCGGTGAACTGGATCTTCCCCGCGCCGTCGGCGAGTTCCTTGGTCTCGCCCACGGTGAGCGGGGCCGGTTGGGCCGACATCTTGCCGAGCGGCTTCAGGTTGGTGGTGTCGAGCTGGTACACCGACTGCGGCTGCCCCGACTTCAGGCCGAGGTCGCCGCCGAACGGGAAGACCTGCACGG
This sequence comes from Microbispora sp. NBRC 16548, assembly GCF_030268985.1. Classification (NCBI taxonomy): domain Bacteria; kingdom Bacillati; phylum Actinomycetota; class Actinomycetes; order Streptosporangiales; family Streptosporangiaceae; genus Microbispora; species Microbispora sp. NBRC 16548. Next base: position 594,456 of record NZ_BSSF01000004.1, on the reverse strand, counting down.
TCGGGTTCGCGGCTCCCGGGAAGATCGACACCCAGGCGTCGCCGTTCGGCACGGTCGTGGGCAGGAAGCGCGCCAGGAACCCGAGCTGGGTCGGCTGGGCGTCCGGCACCTTGATCACGCACTCGGACGTGTACGTGGCCTGGTCGTCGGCCAGGCACGGCACCGGGCCGTCGTAGGCCACCTGACCATTGCCGTCGGTCACCCGGAACGTGGGGGCGTAGCCGTGCCCGATCAGGTAAGTCAGCGTGCCGTTCACGTCCAGCGGATCGTTGACCTTGAGGTCCACCTCGCGCGGCGCGGCCGTCGGCGAGTCCTGCACGGTCAGCTTGGCAAGGTAGTCGAGCGGCTGGCCCTGCTTCTCCCCCGCGGCGACGTAGCTGGCCTGGAAGTCCTTCAGGGTGAAGGAGAACGGCTCAAGCGACTCGGCGGTGACCCGGCTGCCGGGCATGAAGCGGTCGTATGCGGCCACGGCGTTGGAGAAGCCGTCGCCCTCCACCACCAGCACGTTGCCGCGGTAGCCGAACAGGCCTCCGGCGCCGACGGCGAACAGCAGCACGAGCAGCGCGACGTGGAACAGGAGGTTGCCCGTCTCGCGGAGGTAGCCCTTCTCGGCCGACACCCAGCCGTCGCCGGTGACCACCCGGAACCGCCTGCGCCTGAGCGCGGCGGCGGCCTCCTCCAGCGTGAGCCCGCCCTCGAACGCCTCGCTGTGCGGCAGGCGCAGGAGGTTGCGCGGCGCGGCGGGCGGGCGGCGCCGGATCTCCTTGATGTGCGTCAGCGCGCGCGGGAACACGCACCCGGCCAGCGAGATGAACAGCAGCAGGTAGATCGCGGCGAACCAGGGCGAACTGAAGACGTCGAACAGCCAGAACCGGTCGAGCCACTTCGCCTGGGTCGGGTTGTTCTTGAAATACTGCGCGACCCGGCCCGGATCGACGCTCCGCTGCGGGTAGATGGACCCGGGGACCGAGCCGAGCGCGAACAGGAACAGCAGGATCAGGGCCGTGCGCATCGAGGTGAGCGTGCGCCAGGTCCAGCGCATCCAGCCGACAGGGCCCAGGCCGACGGGCTTCGTCCGCTCCTGTGCCTGCTGCTCGGCCCGCTCCTGTGCCGTGGGCTCGTCCCGTACGGCGGAGGCGAGATCGTCGGGGGCGCTCATCAGATCACCGGCCTGAAGCCGCCGACCCACACCTGGAGGTGGACGATGATCTCCGACCACTGCCCGGTCACGAGCAGCACGCCGACGGCCACGAGCATCGCGCCGCCGACCTTGGTGATCAGCGGGGTGTGGCGGCGCACCGCCTTGAACGTGTGGAGCGCCTTCCGGTAGGCCAGCCCCGCCAGCACGAACGGCAGGCCGAGGCCCAGCGCGTACGCGAAGGCGAGGGCGGCGCCGCGCAGCGCGCTGCCCTGGTTCACCGAGAGCGTCATCACCACCGCCAGCGTCGGGCCGATGCACGGCGTCCAGCCGAGGCCGAAGACGACCCCGAGCAGCGGTGCCGTAGCGATCCCTGCCGCGGGAAGCCGATGGATGCGCACGTCACGCTGGAGGCCGGGGACGATCCCCACGAAGGCCAGCCCGAGCACGATCGTCACCACGCCGAGAACCCTGGTGATCACGTCGGCGTTGCCGTGCAGCGCCGCGCCGAGGCCGCCGAACAGCGCGCCCCCCAGCACGAACACGACCGCGAACCCGAGCACGAAGAGCGCGCTGCCGAGCACCATCCGGCCCCGCTTCTGGTCGCCACTCATGCCCGTGACGTACGACAGGTAGCCGGGGACCAGCGGCAGCACGCACGGCGAGACGAACGACACGAGCCCGGCGACCGCCGCGATCGGCGCGGCCAGCAGCAGCGACCCGGTCGCGACGGTGCTGCCGAGGTCACTCATCGGTCACCTTGGTGACGGCCGACAGCAGGTCGTCGTACTTGACCGCGCCGAGCGCGCGGGCGGCGATGCGGCCCTGGGCGTCGATGATCAGCGTGGAGGGGATCGCGGCGGGCGGCACCGTGCCCTGGAACTGCAGCAGCACCTTGCCGCTCTGGTCGTAGATGCTCGGGTAGCCGGGCTTGACCGCCCGGTCGTACGCCTGCGCGGACGCCTCGAGGTCCTTGAAGTTGACGCCGAGGAACTCCACGCCCTTGGACTTGGTGGTCGCCGCGATGTCCTTGAGCGTGGGCGCCTCCGCCCGGCAGGGCGCGCACCAGGAGGCCCAGAAGTTCAGCACGTGGACCTTGCCCGCGGTCAGCGAGGCCGTGCCGCCGTCGAGGGTCTGCCCCTCGATCACGGGCGCCTTGTGACGCTGCGCGGCGGCGAAGAACTCGACACGGCCGTCCCCCGCGACGAAGCGCGTGTCGCCGGAGCGGGGCTGGGCCGCCTGGCCGCCCGCACAGCCGGCGAGGGCCGTCGCGGCCACGGCCGCGGCGGCGAGCGCGGTCAGACGCTTGGCGGTGGCGCGGTTGGCGGTCACGCGGTTGGCGGACAGGCGCTTGGCGGACACGGGAGGAGGATCTCCTTGTACTACAACCGGTAGAGCTGTAAGCCTACCGACCGGTGCGGGTGCCCCGTTCGCCGGGTCACACGCCGGGGACGGATCGCGGTCCGGGCGTCTCCTCGTCCTCCGAGCCCGCCCGAAGGGCCTCCGGGAGCGCCTCGTCGGCCTTGTCGAACAGCGCGGCCTCACCCTGCGGCGGCGCACCGGCCCTGAGCAGCGCCCCCGCGGGCTCGCTGTAGCCGACGCTGATGAGCCGATCGCCCTCGAAGGTCAGGCTGGTGAGGCTGGCGAGCGCGCACTGGCGGCGGCGTGGGTCATGCCACAGCCGCCTGCCCTCGGCCGCCAGCCGGATGATCCAGATGGGCAGCTGGTGGCTGACGAGCAGTGCCTCGTGGCCGCGCGCCGCCGCCCGCGCGTCGTCCACGGCCGCCTTCATGCGCGCCACGACCTCGGTGTACGCCTCGCCCCATGACGGACGGAACGGGTTCCTGAAGTGGCGGTAGGAGCGGGGGTCGCGGAAGACGTTGTCGCTCCCGGTCATCCGCAGGCCCTCGAAGACGTTGCCCGCCTCGATCAGCCGCTCGTCGGTCGCCACTTCCAGACCCAAGGCCAGGGCGGCCGGCGCCGCGGTCTCCTGGGCGCGCTCCATGGGCGAGCTCCACACCGCGACGATGTCCCTGCCCTCGACGGCCTTGGCGACGACCTCGGCCATCCGGCGGCCGGTCTCGGACAGGTGGTAGCCCGGCAGCCTGCCGTAGAGGACCCCACGGGGATTGTGAACCTCACCGTGCCGGAGCAGGTGAACGATGGTCATCTCTGTCATGACCTGGACAGCCTACCCGCCGAGCAGCTCTGAGCACGCGGAGCGGAGCGCGTCGGCGGCGGCGCGGATCGCGGGACGCCGGGCGGCGTCGGTGCGCCAGACCGCGTAGATGCGCCGCACCGGCGGCGGCTGGACGGCCAGCACGGCGACGCCCTCGGGCAGCGGTCCCCGGCCCAGCCGGGGGATGAGCGCGCAGCCGTGGCCCTCGGCGACCAGCGCGAGCTGGGTGGGGTACTCGTCGGCCATGCAGACGATCCGCGGCTCCCGCTCCTCGGAACGCAGCAGGAACACCAGGAAGTCGTGACACACCGTGCCGGGGGTCGAGCTGATCCAGTTGTCGCCGGCGAGGTCGCTCAGCCGCACCCGGTCGGCGTTCACCAGGGGGTGGTCGGCCGGCACGACGACGTCGGCGACGTCGTCGAGCAGCGCCGTGCGCGACAGGCCCTCGGGCAGCGCCATCGGCCGGTTGAGCCAGTCCTGCAGGACGGCGAGGTCGAGGTCGCCGCGCGCCAGTTCGCGGATCTGCCGCTCCGGCTCCCTCTCGTAGACGAGCAGGTCGAGATCGGGATGCTGCCTCTTGAGTGTGGTCAGGGCGCGCGGCACGATGCCCCGGGCCGCGGTGGGGAAGGCGGCCATGGTCAGCCTGCCGACCACCGCCCCGCGCAGCGCCTCGAAGTCGGCCTCCGCCGTCTCCACGAGCGCGAGGATGCGCTCGGCGTGCTCGGCGAGCAGCCCGGCGGCGTCGGTCAGCTTGACGCCGCGCCCGTTGCGCTCGATCAGGACGGCGCCGGTCTCCCGTTCGAGCTTCGCGAGCTGCTGGGAGATCGCCGAAGGGGTGACCATCAGCGCCTCGGCCGCCGCGCCCACGGAGCCGTAGACCGACACGGCGTGCAGGGCCTTCAACCGGTTCAGGTCCAACATGTAGACAGTCTAAACCGTGCTGCTTAGAAAAACTTGTTTGCGCTCAACTGTTTAGCGATGCGACGATATAGACATGCGAATCTTCAACAAGCTCTTCACGAAGCCCGCCCGTTCCGAGCAGACCTCCTATCTGGAGACCCTGGCGAGGCAGGCCAGGCAGACCCGCGAGCGCCGTCCCTCGCGCTGATCTCCCGCTGATTCATGCGCCCCCGCCACCTGGCCCTCGCCGTCGCGCTCGCGGCCGTCTGGGGCGTCAACTTCGTCGTGATGCAGACGGGCCTGAAGCACTACCCGCCGCTGACATACGCCGCACTCCGGTTCCTGCTGGCCGCCTTCCCCGCCGTACTGGTCGCCGGAGGGCCGCGCGTGCCCTGGCGGTGGGTGCTGGCCACCGGCGCGTCGCTGGGCGTCGCCCAGTACGGCCTGCTCCTGCTCGGAATGCGCGCCGGGATGCCCGCGGGGCTGACCTCCTTGGTCATCCAGGTGCAGGCGGTGTTCACCGCGCTGTTCGCGACCGCTCTGCTGGGCGAACGGCTCGGCCCTCGGCGGATCGCCGGGATGGCGGTGGCCTTCGGCGGCCTCGGCCTGATCGCGGCCGGTGTCGCCGCGAGGTCGGGGGCGATCCCCTTCGGGGCGTTCCTGCTGTGCGTCGGCGCGGCGGCCGGGTGGGGCCTCGGCAACGTCGCCACCCGCAAGGCCGCGCCGCCCGACTCCCTGCGGTTCATGGTCTGGGTCAGCGCGGTCTCGGCGCCGCCCCTCCTGATGCTTTCCCTGGTGACCGAGGGACCGTCCTCGCTGACGTCGTTCACGGCGGAGGGCGTGGGGGCCGTGCTCTACACCGCGTTCCTGTCCACCCTCGGCGGCTTCGCGGTGTGGGGGTGGCTGCTGGCGCGCTACGACGCCTCGGTGGTCGCGCCGTACAGTCTGCTCGTGCCGGTCTTCGGCATCGCCTCCGCCGCGCTGTTCACCGGAGAGCCGATCTCCCCTCTCACGGTCGCCGCGGGCGCCCTCATCCTCGCCGGGCTCCTGTTCGCCAACTCACGCCCCCGTACGGCTCCCGCCTCCGAAAGGCACCCCCTCCCCGCCTCCCGCTGACCCGACCGGGATCCACCACGGGCACCTGGCGGTGCACGTGCCCTTCCCTTTCGAGGTGGATCTCGATCAGCTGGTGAAGTGAGTCAGACCCCGGCGGCCTGGGCGGCTCCGGGGACATCCGGGAAGTGACAGGCCACCTGACGGCCCGCGACCGGGCGCAGGGCCGGGCGTTCAGTACGGCACCGCGCCTGCGCCACGGGACACCTCGGGTGAAAGGAACAACCGGCCGGCCGGTCGATGGGACTCGGGACGTCCCCGGTGAGCACGACGCGCTCGCGGCGGGACGCTCCCGTGCCGTCGTCGATCTCCGGCACGGCCGACAGCAGGGCGTCGGTGTAGGGATGCGCGGGCGCGGCGTAGAGCTCCTCCGCCTCGGCCACCTCCACGACCTCGCCCAGGTACATCACCGCGATCCGGTCGGACACGTGCCGCACCACGCCGAGGTCGTGGGCGATGAAGACGTACGTGAGGCCCAGCTCCTCCTGCAGGTCGGAGAAGAGGTTGAGCACCTGGGCCTGCACCGAGACGTCCAGCGCCGAGACCGGCTCGTCGGCCACGACCAGCGCCGGGTTCAGCGCGATCGCCCGCGCGATGCCGATGCGCTGGCGCTGCCCTCCCGAGAACTCGTGGGGATAGCGGTCGAGGTGCGCCCTGGTCAAGCCCACCAGGTCGAACAGCTCGGCGACCCGCTTCCTGATCGCCGCCGCGTCGCCGTACTCGTGGATGCGCAGCGGCTCGGCGACGGCGTCGCCCGCCGTGCGGCGCGGGTTCAGCGAGGCGTACGGGTCCTGGAAGACCAGTTGCATGGCGGGACGCAGCGGGCGGAGCGCGCGGCGCGACAGCGTGGTGATGTCCCGGCCCTGGAACTCCACGGTGCCCGACGTCAGGTCGGTGAGCCTGACCAGGCAGCGGCCGAGCGTGGACTTGCCGCACCCCGACTCGCCCACCACGCCGAGCGTCTCGCCGCTCCGGACCTCCAGCGAGACCCCGTTCACGGCCTGTACGGCACGGCCCCGGCCGCCGCGGAAGTGCTTGACCACGTCCGTGGCCTTCAGCAGGGTGCTCAACGCGTCTTCTCCTCTTCCGGCAGCCAGCAGGCGTCCAGATGACCGGCGGTCCCGCTCAGCGGCGGCGCCTCGGCGCACGCGGCGAAGCGGTGGGCGCAGCGGTCGGCGAACGGGCATCCCTGCCCGGCCGCACCCGGCGTGCCGGGAATGGTGGGCAGGCGGCGCACCCGGGGGCCGCTCACGCGCGGCACCGAGTCGAGCAGCCCCCACGTGTACGGGTGGCGGGGGGCGTGGAAGACCTCGGTGCGGCTGCCGCGTTCGACGGCCCGCCCGCCGTACATGACCAGGACCTCGTCGGCGATCTCCGACACCACGCCCATGTCATGAGTGATCATGACGACGGCCGAGCCGTGGTCGGCGCGCAGGCGGCGCAGGAGGTCGAGGATCTGCGCCTGCGTGGTGACGTCGAGCGCGGTGGTCGGCTCGTCGGCGATGAGCAGCGCGGGATTGCAGGACAGCGCCATCGCGATGACGGCGCGCTGGCGCATGCCGCCGGAGAACTCGTGCGGGTAGGCGTCCACACGCTGTTCCGGGGCGGGAATGCCGACCTCGTCCAGGAGCTTGATCGCGCGGTCGCGGGCGGCCCGCCTGGACACCTTCTCGTGTGCGCGGACCTGTTCGGCGATCTGCCAGCCGATCGTGTAGACCGGGGTGAGCGCGGTCATCGGGTCCTGGAAGATCATGGCGATCTCGCGTCCCCGGATGGCCCGCATCTCGGGGTTCTTCAGCGCGAGCAGGTCACGCCCACGGAAGACGACTTTCCCGGAGATCGCGACCCCCGGAGTGCGAATCAGGCCGAGCACGCCGAGCATCGACACGCTCTTGCCCGAGCCTGACTCTCCCACGACGCCCAGTACCTCGCCGGGCCGCACGGAGAACGACAGCCCGTCCACGGCCGTGAAGCCGCCGAAGCGGATACTCAGGTCACTGACCTCGAGCAGTGGTTCAGGCACGGCGCACCCTCGGGTCGAGCCGGGCGTACAGGACGTCCACCACGGCGTTGGCCAGCACGACGAAGAAGGCGGCGTACAGGACCGTGCCCATGATCACGGGCAGGTCGAGGTTCTGCAGCGCCTGGTAGGTGAGCTTGCCGACCCCGGGCAGGCCGAAGACCACCTCGGTCAGCAGCGCCGCACCGCCGACGAGCGCCCCGAAGTCCAGGCCGAACAGCGACACGATCGGGATCAGGGAGCAGCGCAGCGCGTGCCTGATGAGGATCCGCCGCTCCGACAGGCCCTTGGCCCGGGCCGTGCGGACGTAGTCCTCGTTCAGCGCGTTGATCAGTTCGCCGCGCAGCAGCCTGGCGTAGATCCCGGCGTACAGCAGGGCCAGCGTGAGCCAGGGGAGGAGCAGGTGCAGCGCCCATTGGCCGACGCCCTGCGAGAGCGGCGCGTACCCCAGTGGCGGCACCCACGAGAACACCGAGCCGTGCAACTGCTTCTGGGTCACCAGGTTGACGACCTCGCCCAGCCAGTAGACCGGCAGCGAGACACCGAAGACACCCAGCAGCATGACCAGCGGGTCGACCAGGGTGCCGCGCATGGCGCCGGCGAGGGTGCCCATGCCCACCCCGAGGACCATCCAGATCACCGCCGCGCCCACGACGAGCGAGAGCGTGACCGGCACGGCGTCGATGATCTGCGGGATCACCAGCGTGCCCCGGTTCACGAACGAGGTCAGGTCGTGCGAGACGAACAGGTGCTTCATCATCAGCGCGTACTGCACGGGCAGCGGCCGGTCGAACCCGAACGACGCCCGCACCTGGGCCAGCGTGGCCGGGTCGGCGTTCTTGCCCGCGATGCGGGCGGCGGGGTCCACGCCCGGAGTGGCGAAGAAGATCAGGAAGACCAGCACGCTGATCGCGAACAGCACGAGGACGGCGGCGCCGAACCTGCGCAGGATGTAGCCGATCATCAGGCGCCTCCCCGCAGCCGGGCGTTCGGGTCGAGCGCGTCGCGCACGCCGTCGCCGAGCACGTTGAGCGCGACGGCGGTCAGCCCGACGCACAGGCCGGCCCCGATCGTGATCGCCGGCCGGGTGTAGAGCAGGGCGAGGCCGTCGTTGATGATCGTCCCCCAGCTCGCGTCGGGCGACTGCACGCCCACCGACAGGAACGACAGGGCCGACTCCGTCAGCATGTTGAGCGCGGTCATCAGCGGCAGGAACACCACGACCGTGGGCAGCACGTTCGGCAGCACCTCGCGCCGCATGATCCGCAGGTCGGACGCGCCCAGGCCGACGGCCGCGTGCAGGAACTCCTTGTTCCGCAGCGCGATCACCTGGCCGCGCAACGGCCGGGCGACGTACGGCACGTAGATGAGCGCGATGATGACGACGGGGAGGGCGAGGCTGCCCGCGTCGATGTGGATCGGCCCCATGTGGAGTCCGCTGGTGAGCAGCACCACCGACAGGCAGATCGCCAGCAGGTACACGGGGAAGGCCCAGATCACGTCGAAGAAGCGGGAGAGCACGGCGTCGATCCATCCGCCGAAATAACCGGCGAGCACGCCGAGCACGGTGGCGAGCACGCAGCACAGTGCGGCCGAGGACAGTCCGATCATGAGGCTGTTGCGGCCGCCGTACAGGAGCCTGGCCATCACGTCGCGCCCCTGGTTGTCCGCCCCGAGGAAGAAACTGCCCGGATTCCAGGTCGGGCCGATCGGGGTGACGCCGAGGCCGAGGCCCTCGGTGCTCTGGGCGAGGACCGGCACCCGCGCGCCGTTCACGACGGCGGTGCCGGAGGCGTTGGACGTGAAGGGGTCGGTGTGGGCGATCGAGCCGGCGTACACAGGAGCGAGGGCGCAGGCCAGCACGATGAGCACCAGCCCGGCCGCCGCGATCACCGCGGAGCGGTTGCGCGCCAGCCGGCGCAGCGCCTGCCGCCACGGCCCGGCGGACGGCCTCGCCGCCCGCGGGGCCACGGTCTCGACGGCGGCGGTCACTTGACCCACAGCTGGTCGAGCAGCGCGTGGAACTGCGCGTGGAACTGGTAGTCGCCGACGTTCTTGGACACGAAGTCGATCTGCTTGGGGTTGAACAGCGGGATGATCGGGCCCTTCTGCATGAGCTCCCTGTCGATCTCGCCCCAGAGCTTGCCCGACGCCGCGGGGTCGGTCTGGTCCAGCTTCATGGCCTGGGCGATCTTGGCGTCGGCGTCCTTGTCGCAGAAGCCGGAGATGTTGATGCTGGAGTCGCTGCCCGGGTGGTACGACGCGCAGGAGAGCAGGACGTTCAGGAAGTTGGAGGCCGCCGGGTAGTCCGCGTACCACTGCGAGACGCTGAGCTGCACCTTGTTCTTGCTGTTCTGGATGTAGGTGAACTGGATGTTGGTCGAGATGACCTTCACCTTGGCCTGGTAGCCGATCTGCTCTAGGACGCTCCTGGCGTACTCGCCGATCTGCTTGCTCACGTCGTCGTCGGCGACCACGATGGACACCTCCTGGCCGACCGTGCCCGACTGCTGCACGAGCTGCTTGGCCTTGGCCAGGTCCTGCTGCGGGAAGTCGCAGAAGTCGGCATGGCCGGGGAAGGACGGCGGCAGGATGGTGCAGGCCGGCTGCGCCAGATTCGCCCCGCCGAACATCTTGACCAGCGCGTTCTTGTCGAACGCCCACTGGAGCGCCTGCCTGGCCTCCAGCTTGTCGAACGGCGCGAGGTTGACGTTGACCGGGATGTACCAGAAGGCGGCGAGCGGGCTGACGTGCGCCTGCTGCTCGTACGACGTGCCGATCTCGGTGAGCCGGTCGGCGGGCAGCGGGTCGAAGATCCAGTCGGCCTGTCCGTTCTCGACCGCGGTGACCGCCGCTTCGGAGGTGAGGCCGTAGCTGTAGTCGATCTCGTCGGGATATCCCTGCGGCTGCGCGTCCCGCGACCACTCCGTGAAGTTCGGGTTGCGCACCAGCTTCATCAGCTGGTTCGGGTTGTACGACTCCACCTTGTACGGCCCGGTGCCGGGGATCGGGGTGGTGCCCTGGTCCTTGGCCGGGGTGCCCTTGGGCAGCACGAAGGCGTGCGGGAGGGCGAGCTTCTGCAGGAACTCCGAGTCGGGCGCGACCAGGTTGATCGTCACGGTGTTCGCCGCCGCGTCGGCGACCACGCCCTTGCCGAGGGTGCAGCCCGCGGGCTTCTTCACGCATTCGGCGGCACCGACGATGCCGGAGTAGAAGGTGCCGGACGTGGGCCCGGAGACCCGGAAGATCCGCTGGAACGACGCCACGACGTCGTCGACCGTGACCGGGTCGCCGTTGCTGAACTTGACGCCCGTGCGCAGCTTGAAGGTGTAGGTCTTGCCGTCCGCGCCGACCTGCGGCATCTCCTCGGCGAGGTCGGGGACGATGTCGTACGCCGCCTTGCCGCCGACCTTGCGGAAGGACACCAGGCCGTCGTAGAGGGCCTGGAAGATCTGCCACTGACCGTTGCTGTAGTTGATGTGCGGATCGAGGGTGCCGTCGCCCGCCTTGGCCAGCAGGCGGAGCGTGCCTCCCTTGTGCTGCTCCTGGAACCCGGCCGCGGCCTGGGTGGTCTGCCCGGTCGTGCCGGCCCCCGAGGCGGTGGCGGCGCCGTCGTCGCCGCCTCCCGAGCAGGCGGCGACGCCCGCGGCCAGCAGTGCGGCGCCGGCGATGGCGGTGATGCGCTTCATCTGGAGTCCCTCACGATCAGTCGGTGAAGTCGAGGAAGTCGCCGACGATCTGGAGGTAGCGTTCTTCCTCCTCGATGTGCGGCATGTGACTGGAGTGCTCGAACAGCTCCCAGCGGACGTCGGGGATCCGGTCCGCGAAGGGCTGGACGGTGCGAGGGGTCGCCTCGTCGTGCCGACCGGAGACGAGCAGGGTGGGTGCGGCGATCCGGTCGAGCCTGTCGACGACGGACCAGTCCTTCAGCGTGCCGACGACATGGAACTCGCTCGGCCCGTTCATGGTGTGGTACACCGTCGGGTCCGCGGCGGTCTTGGCGTCGCTGGCGAGCACCTCCGGCGGGTTGGGCACGATCGTGCAGACGTGCCGCGCGTTGAACACCTTCTCGGCCGCCCGGTACTCGTCGCTGTCCGTGGTGCCCGCCGCCTCGTGCTCGCGGAGGGTGCGCTCCACGTCCGGCGGCAGCGCCGACCGCAGCCGGTCACACTCCTCGCGCCACAGCCGCATCGAGGCGGGTGAGTCGGCGACGACCAGGCCGCGCAGCCCGGACGGCGCGCGCACGGCGTGCTCGGCGGCGAGCATCCCGCCCCAGGACTGCCCGAGCACGTGGTAGCGGCCGGCGATGCCCAGGTGGGCGAGCAGGTTGTCCAACTCGTCGAGGAAGAGCCCGACGGTCCAGAAGCCGGCGCCCTTCTCGGGCAGATGGGTGGAGAGCCCGACGCCGATCTGGTCGTAGTGCACGACGGCCCGTCCGCGCTCGGCGAGGCGGGCGATCCGCAGGGTGTAGTCGTGGGCCGCTCCCGGCCCTCCGTGCAGCACGACGAGGGGTGCCTTGGGCGCCGCCAGGTCGCCGGTCACGCGATACCAGGTATGCCACTCACCGAAGGGCGCGAGGCCCTGCGCGGTCGGTTCGGGGATGGCCAACGCACAGCTCCGAGGGAGACGGGGTGGAAGAGATGTCGCCAGATGGGACAGATGTCCGTTGTGTGGACAGCATATGGATAAATGGCCTGGACACAAGACCTTTTTTGGAATCCGCTGGTTGGGTAAGGTGCGGATCACCGCTGTGCCCGCGAGAAAGGACCTTTCCCTGACTTCCCGGACCCCCGCCGAGGACCCGTCGCCCGCGCATCGCGAGCCCCCACGGCGCATCCCCCCACAGGAGCCCGGCGCCGACTCCCCCACAGACGACCTGTCCCGCGTACTCGGCCAGGTGCTCGACGGCGGCCGGTCGTCCGATGTGCTCGGCCCGGTCCGCGTGCCCTCGGTGGCGACCGAGGTGGCCGACCGCCTCATGACCGCCGTCGCGATCGGCGACTACCTGCCCGGCCAGCGCCTGCCCGGCGAGCGCGAACTGGCGGCCCTGCTCGATGTCAGCCGGGCCACGATCCGCGAGGCCATCGGACGCCTGCAGGCCGTCGGACTGATCGAGATCAGGCGCGGCCGCACCGGCGGGGCCTACGTCCGCACCGGCTGGACCGAGGCGACCGCCGCCGCCGTCAGGCGTACGCTCGTGCCGCGCTGGCCCGAGCTTGAGCAGCTCTTCGACCTCCGGGGACTGGTCGAGGGCATGGCGGCCAGGACCGCCGCGCGGCGCCGTACGGACGAGGACCTGGCGGCGATGCGGGCCGCGCTCGACGCGTACGCCGGGGCGGCCACCCTACGCGAGGAGCAGGAGGCCGACGCGGCGTTCCACGCGGCCGTGGTGACGGCCGCGGGCAACCCCCAGATCAACGCGCTCAGCCGCGACCTGCTCATGAGGGTCAGCCTCGGCTTCCCCACGGAACCGTACGGCGACGACGACCCGGAGGCCTACCAGCAGGCCCTGAGCGAGCACCGCGCGCTGTACGAGGCGATCTCCGCGAGGGACGCCGAAGGCGCGGGGTCCATCGCGGAGCGCCACTTCACCATGACCGCGGACGTGATCCGGACGATGTTCGAACGCGGACTCAACGACTCTCGAGATAGCTGATCAGGGTCCTGACCATCGCGCCGGTGGCCCCCACGGGGCCCAGGTCGGTGGCCCTGTCCAGGTAGGCCGTGGCCGCGAAGTCCAGGTGCGCCCACGGGACGCCGCCGGCGAAGTTCTCCAGGAACAGCGCGGCCAGGATCACGTCGGCGTGCTCGCCGCCGTCGTTCTTGAAGTCGGCCACGTCGGACCTGATCCGCTCCAGGTACGGCCGCCACAACGGCATCTCCCACAGCGGCTCGCCCTGCGCCTCGCCCGCCGCCGTGAGCGCGCCGAGCAGCGCGCGGTCGTTGCCGAGCACGCCGGTGATGTCCTCGCCGAGCGCGTGCATGACCGAGTAGGTGAGGGTGGCCACGTCGATGATCGCGTCCGGCCGCCGCTCGGCGAGGTAGGCCAGGGCGTCGGCCAGCACCAGCCGCCCCTCGGCGTCGGTGTCGGCGACCTCGGTGGTGACGCCGTTGCGGTGCCGCAGGACGTCGCCTGGGCGCGTCGCCGAGCCGCTGACCATGTTCTCCGCCGCCGGGACCACCGCGACCACGCCGGTCGGCAGGCCGAGCCTGGCCGCCGCCCGGACCACCGCGAGCATCGTGGCGCCGCCCGCCATGTCGCTCTTCATCGTCGACATGGCCTTCAGGCTCTTGATCCCGAGGCCGCCCGCGTCGAAGGTGATGCCCTTGCCCGCCAGGCCGACGACACCGCTCTTCCCGTCGCCGGGGTAGCTCACCTCGATCAGGCACGGCGGGTTGGCGCTGGCCGCGCCGACGCCGAGGATGCCGCCGAAGCCGCCCTCGCGCAGTTCGTCGGCCGCGAGGACGCGGGCGTCCAGCCCCGCCTCCTCGGCCATCTCCACCGCCCGGCGGGCCAGGGTCATCGGGACCAGGTCGCCGGCCGGGGTGTTGACCAGGTCGCGGGTGAACGTCACCGCCTCGGCCACCACCTCGGCCCGCGCGACCGCCTCGGCGTCCTCGGGACCCAGCAGGAGCAGCCGCTCGACGGCCCGGCTCTCCGGGGCGCTCTTGTAGCGGTCGAAGCGGTAGCCGCCCAGGCGCACGCCCTCGACCACCGCCCCCGGGTGCGGCAGGGCGACCGCGACCGTGGCGAAGTCCGCCATCCTGGGCGCCGCGTGCCCCACCGCCCGCCGTACGGCGCGTTCGTCGGCGTCCGGTTCGAGTCCGACGAGCAGCACGGCGCCCGCATGGAACGGGTCTCCGGCACGCCGCGGCAGCAGGAGCTCCTCGCCCGGCCGTCCGGCGAACCCGGCGAGCTGGATCTCGATACCGAGACCGGGGGCGGCGGACGCGGGCAGGACGAGGAGGTCGGCACCAACCTCTGCGGGCGCGTGCGGGGAGAAGGACACCTCCACGAGGCACTCCTAACGGGGGAAGTTCAAAATGGTCCGTTGAGTGAACCATAAAAACTTCCCCGTTGGCCACAGTGGATGTGCGCCGTGACTCAGACCCCGGCGGCCTGGGCGGCGGCCTTGGCGGCCAGGGGCAGGGCCTCGGCCACCCGGGTGAGCGCGTCGTCGTCGTGGGCGGCCGACAGGAACCACGCCTCGTACGCCGACGGCGGCAGGTAGACGCCCTGGTCGAGCATGCTGTGGAAGAACGCGCGGTACGCGTCGGTGTTCTGCGTCCGGGCCGAGTCGAAGTCGGTGACCGGGGTGTCGGTGAAGAAGATCGAGAAGAGGTTCCCGGCCCGCTGGAGGCGGTGCGGGACCCCGGCGGCGGCCAGCGCGTCGGAGGCGGCCCTGCCGATGACCAGCGCGGACGCGTCGATCCTGTCGTACACGTCGTCGTCGCAGGCGTCCAGCGTGGCCAGCCCGGCCGCGCAGGCGAGCGGGTTGCCCGACAGCGTGCCGGCCTGGTAGACGGGCCCCTCGGGGGCGAGGGCGGCCATGACCTCCGCCCGCCCGCCGAACGCGGCGGCCGGCAGACCGCCGCCCATGACCTTGCCGAACGTCATGAGGTCGGCCTCGACGGGGTCGAGGCCGTACCAGCCGGAGGCGGACACGCGGAACCCGGTCAGCACCTCGTCGATGATCAGCAACGCGCCGTGCTCGGTGCACAGCTCGCGCAGGCGCCGGTTGAAGCCGTCGGCGGGCGGCACGACGCCCATGTTCGCCGGGCACGCCTCGGTGATCACGCAGGCGACCTCGAACGTGCGGAACGCCTCCTCGACCGCCTCGACCGAGTTGTACGGCAGGACGATCGTGTCGGCCGCCGAGGCGCCGGTGACGCCGGGGGTGTCGGGCAGGCCGAAGGTGACGACCCCGGACCCGGCCGAGGCCAGCAGCGCGTCCACGTGCCCGTGGTAGCAGCCGGCGAACTTCACGACCTTCGCCCGCCCGGTGAAGCCGCGGGCCAGCCGTACGGCGGACATGGTGGCCTCGGTGCCGGAGCTGACCAGGCGGACCTTCTCGACGGGGGCGACCCGGGAGACGATCTCCTCGGCGAGCAGGACCTCGCCCTCGGTCGCGGTGCCGAACGAGAAGCCGCGCGAAAGGGCCTCCTCCAGGGCCTCCACGACGGCGGGGTGGCGGTGGCCGAGAATCATCGGGCCCCAGGAGCACACCAGGTCGACGTAGCGGTTGCCGTCCACGTCGGTGATGTACGGCCCCTCGCCGGAGGCCATGAAGCGGGGCGTGCCGCCCACGGCGCCGAAGGCGCGCACCGGCGAGTTGACGCCGCCGGGAACGATCCGGCGGGCGCGGTCGAACAGGTCCTCGGAGGTCTGCGTGCGAGTCACGCCCTCCAGATTACGGGCCCACCCGCGCGGAGCCCCTACCGGGAACTACTCGCAGAAGTCGGCGAGCAGGTCGAGCACGCGCAGCGGGTCGGGCAGCGGACGCCCGTCGGGCGGCCTGATCCAGCTCACGACCCCGCCCGAGGGCGTGGTGGACGGCGGCGCGAGCACGTAGCTGTCCCGGCAGTGCCAGCGCAGCCCCGGCGTGCTGTCGATCGTCTCGGGTCCCGCGTCCAGGCTGCAGGACCACCACTCGTCCTCGTCCTCGGGCGCCCCACGCGTGGCCACGAAAAAAAGCACCCGGTCGCCGTTCTCGGCGACCGGGCCCGTGTCGAAGCCTGCGGCGTCCATGGCGGCCAGGGCGGGACGGCCCGCCGAGGCCGGTACGTCGAACACGTCGAACACCCTGCCGGTGGGCAGGATCACGTTCGCGTCCGGATCCTGTTTCCACCACCGCGTGAGCAGCGCCGTGTCCGTCGTGGCCTGCATCTGCCACGCGGGCGACAGCGGGTGCATGCCGGGGTCGGGACAGCCGACCCGGTCGCAGGAGCACGCCCTGCCTCCCTCGCTCAGCGGGTGGGCGCCCATACAGCTCGCCCAGCCCAACTGCGCGTACTCGAGCACCGACGTCATCTTGCGCGGCGCGTGATGCGCACGCCGTTTCGCACGTCGGGCCAGCGGTACCCCCACCATGGCGCTCCTCCCCACAAGCGTCACACCCGCTGCCCTCCTGCGATACGCAAGATGCTCGCGGTACGTACCTGATAATGCCTTCTGCCCGATTGCGGCTTGGCAGGACCCCCCTGATGAGGTGTCAGGATAGTCCGCGGGCGACCTCGGTGGCCCAGTAAGTGAGGATCATGTCGGCACCGGCGCGGCGGATCGCGATCAGCGACTCCATGATCACCCGCTCCCGGTCGATCCAGCCGTTGGCCGCCGCCGCCTCGACCATCGCGTACTCGCCGCTGACCTGGTAGGCCGCGACCGGCACCTCGACGGTGTCGCGCACCTGCCGCAGGATGTCGAGGTAGGCGAGGGCGGGCTTGACCATGACGGCGTCCGCGCCCTCGGCCAGGTCGAGGCGCACCTCGCGCAGCGCCTCGCCGATCGGACCGGCCGGGTCCTGCTGGTAGGCGCTCCGGTCGCCGAACTGCGGCGCGCACTCCGCGGCGTCGCGGAACGGCCCGTAGAACCCGGAGGCGTACTTGGCGGCGTACGCCAGGATCGGGATCTCGGCGAAGCCGGCGGCGTCGAGGGCCGCCCGGATGGCGCCCACCTGGCCGTCCATCATGCCGCTGGGCGCGATCATCTTGGAGCCGGCCGCCGCCTGCGCGACCGCCGCCGACGCGTAGCGCTCCAGCGTCGCGTCGTTGTCCACCTCGCCGTCGGCCGTCAGCAGGCCGCAATGGCCGTGGTCGGTGTACTCGTCCAGGCAGGTGTCGGTCATCAGCACCAGCGCGTCGCCCAGGTCGGAGGCGAGGTCGCGCAGCGCCACCTGGACGATGCCGTCCGGGTCGTCGGCGCCCGAGCCCCGGGCGTCCTTGTGCGCGGGAATCCCGAACAGCATGATCCCGCCCACGCCGGCCTCGGCCGCCTCGTGGGCCGCCTTACGCAGCGACTCGCGGGTGTGCTGGACGACCCCGGGCATGGAGCCGACCGGCTGCGGCTCGGCGATGCCCTCCTTGACGAACATCGGCAGGATGAACTCGGCCGGGTGCAGCCGCGTCCCCGCGACCATCCGGCGCATCGCGGCGGTACGGCGCAGCCGCCGGGGCCGCGCCACCGGGTATTGGGCGTTCACAATGGTCTCCCCGCTCCGGATCGCGCAGGCCCGCCGGATGTCCCCGGCGGGCCGCATGCGAATCAGTTCATTTCACGCGTCGCCGCGCGCCCCTGCGCATCTGGGACGGACGACGGGGCACCTCGCCCGCCGAGACGGCGGCGTGCCGCATCTTGGCACCATAGTCCGCCAGCGCGGCGGCGAGAGCCGAAGCGGACGGCTTGTCGGCCATCACGTCGACCCGCAGGCCGAACTCCTCGGCCGTCTTCGCCGTCTGCGGACCGATGACCGCGATCACCGTGACGTTGTGCGGCTTTCCCGCGATGCCGACGAGGTTCCGCACGGTCGAGGACGAGGTGAACAGCACGGCGTCGAATCCGCCGCCCTTGATCGCCTCGCGGATCGGGGCGGGCGGCGGCGCGGCGCGCACGGTCCGGTAGGCCGTCACGTCGTCGCACTCCCAGCCGAGCTGGGTCAGCCCCGCCACCAGCGTCTCGGTCGCGATGTCGGCCCGCGGCAGCAGCACCCGGTTGATCGGGTCGAGCATCGAGTCGTACGGCGGCCACTCGGCCAGCAGGCCCTCGGACGACTGCTCGCCCGTCGGCATGAGGTCGGGCTTCACGCCGAACTCCACCAGCGCCCGCGAGGTGGCCTCGCCCACGGCGGCGACCTTGAGCCCGGCGAACGCCCGGGCGTCCAGGCCGTACTCCTCGAACTTCTCACGCACCGCCTTGACCGCGTTGGCGCTGGTGAAGGCGACCCACTCGTAGCGGCCGGTCACCAGGCCCTTGATGGCGCGGTCCATCTGCTGCGGCGTGCGCGGCGGCTCGACGGAGATCGTCGGCACCTCCTCGGGCACCGCGCCGTACGAGCGCAGCTGCTCCGACAGCCCCTTGGACTGCTCCTTGGTGCGCGGCACGAGCACCCGCCAGCCGAACAGCGACTTGGTCTCGAACCAGGACAGGCGGTCGCGCATGCCGACGGCGTCGCCCACCACGACCAGCGCGGGCTCGGTCATCCCGGCGTGCTTGAGGTCGGGACCGAGCCGCCCGAGCGTGGAGACCACCGTGTACTGCTCGGTGGTCGTGCCGTCGCTGGTCACCGCCACCGGCGTCGAGTCGGGCTTGCCGCCCGCGATCAGCGCCTTGCTGATCGGGACCGCGTCCGCGACGCCGTTGTAGATCACCAGCGTGCCCTCGCACGCGGCGTGCTTGGCCCAGTCGTCCACCTGCGCGGCGTCCACGATGCGGAACTCCGGCACCGACGCCGCCGGCGGGATGCCGGCGTACGTCAGCACGGCCGTGGCCGGCGGCACGCCGGGCACGATCTCGAAGTCCACGTCCGCCTTGGCACAGGCGGCCACCTCGTCGGTGACGGAGGAGAAGAAGGACGGGTCGCCCGAGCACAGCCGCACGACCGTGCGGCCCGCCTTGGCGGTCTGGATGGTCTTCAGCGACACCGAGTTCTCCGCCGCGTCGGCGGAGATGTCCACGACCTCGGCGTCCTCACGGCAGTGGCGCAGCAGCGCGCCGTACGCCTGCCGGTCGAGCACGACGACGTCCGCCCTGCCCAGCAGGTCGGCGCCGCGCAACGTGAGCAGGTTCTCGTCACCGGGGCCGGCGCCGACGAAGGCGACGAACCCGGACCGGGTCTGCGTGCTGTGATTCGCGGGGCTCAACGGGCCTGCTCCCCCATCAACGTGTCGGCCCCCTCGGCGATCATGGCTGCCGCGAGTTCGCGGCCCATCTCCACGGCCGTCGTAGAGGGTCCGGAGGCGGACTTGCGCACCGACCGTGCGCCGTCGACGGCGACGACGGTGGCGGTCAGATTGAGAATGTGCCCGTCACCGGAGGCGAAAGCACCTACCGGGGCCGCGCAACCGGCCTCGAGGGCGGCGAGCACCGAGCGCTCGGCGTCCACCGCGGCCCGCGTCGGCGGGTCGTCGACGGCGCGCAGCAGCTCGATGAGATCGTCACGGTCGGCCAGGCACTCGACGGCGAGGGCGCCCTGCCCGGGAGCGGGCAGCATCTCGTCGACCTCGAACACCTGGGCGATCTCCCCGTCCCGGCGGATCCTGACCAGCCCTGCGGCGGCCAGCACGATGGCGTCGAGCTCGCCCGACGTCACCTTGCCGATGCGGGTGTCCGCGTTTCCCCTGATGGGGACGTAGTCGAGATCCGGCCGGAGCAGGCGCAGCTGGGCCACCCGGCGCGGTGAGCCGGTGCCGACGCGGGCGCCGGCTGGCAGGTCGTGCAGCTTGACCGGGCCGACGAGCGCGTCGCGCGGGTCGTCCCGCAGGGTGATCGCGGCCATCGCGATCCGCTCGTCCGGCTTGGTCGGCAGGTCCTTCAGCGAGTGGACCGCGAAGTCGACCTCGCCGGCGAGCAGCCGGCCGCGCAGGTCGTTGACGAACACGCCGGTGCCGCCGAGCTGGGTCAGGTGGGCCCGGGACACGTCGCCGAACGTGGTGACGCCGACGAGCTCCACCTCCCGGCCGGTCAGGGCGGTCAGCCGGTCGGCGACGATCTGCGACTGCGTGGTCGCCATCAGGCTCTTGCGGGTGCCGAGCCGCAGGGGGACGGTCACTGTTCCACCTCCAGGCTCGCGACGGCTTCGGGCTTCTTCGGGTCGAGGCCGAACAGCTCGCGCAGCGCCTCCGCGTACTGGTCGCCGCCCGGGGATGCGGCCAGTCGCTTGACCCGTACGGTCGGCTCGTGGAGCAGCTTGTCCACGACCCGCCGCACAGTCTGGGTGATCTCGTCGCGCATCCGCCCGTCGAGGTCCGGCAGGCGGGACAGCAGCCGGCCCATCTCCGTCTCGACCACCCCGGCGGCCTTGCTGCGCAGGGCCACGACCGTGGGGGTGACGAGCGCGGCGCGCGCCGCGTCGAGGTAGGCGGCGACCTCCTCGGCCACGATGCGCCTGACCTCGCAGATCGCCTCGGCCCTGCCGCCGTCGGAGACGTCGTCGCCCACGCCGTCCTGCTGCATCGACTTCAGGTCGACCAGCGTCACGCCGGGCAGGTCCCGTACGCCGGGGTCCACGTCGTGGGGCAGCGCGAGGTCGAGGATGAACAGCGGCCTGTCGCGGTCCCCGATCGTCTCCGGAGTGATGGTGCGGGTTCCGGCGCCGACGCAGGAGATGACCAGGTCGGCCTCCGCCAGCTCGGCGGGGACATCGGCCAGGTCCGCGGCCCGCCCGCCGACCGTCTCCGCGAGCCGTTGCGCCCGCTCGCGGGTGCGGTTGGCGATGACGATGTCGGTCACGCCCGCGCGGGACAGCGTCGCGGCGGACAGCGAGCTCATCGAGCCGGCGCCCACGACCAGGGCCCGCCTGCCGGTGATCGGGCCGAGCACCCGCTCGGCGAGCGTCAGCCCCACCCCGACCAGCGACGCGCCGGCCCGGTCGATGCCCGTGTCGGCGTGCGCGCGCTTGCCCACGCGCAGCGCGTGCTGGGCCAGCTCGTTGAGCGTGGTCCCGGCCGTGCCCTCCTCCTGCGCCAGGCGCAGCGCGGTCCGGATCTGGCCGAGGATCTGCCCCTCGCCGATCACCATGGAGTCGAGCCCGCAGGCGACGGTGAACAGGTGCTGGACCGCCCGGTCCTCGTAGTGCACGTACAGGTGCCGCGCGAGCATCTCCTGCGGCAGGCCCGAGTGCGCGGCGAGCATGTTCGTCACCGCGGTGACGCCGCCGTGGAACCGGTCGACCACGGCGTAGACCTCGACGCGGTTGCACGTCGAGACGACCAGCGCCTCGGACACGTTCTCGTCGGACTGCACGTCGTGCAGCAGCTTGACGAGCGCGTCCCCGCTGACCGTGACACGTTCGAGCAGCGCGACCGGCGTGGTCCGGTGGCTCAGGCCGACGACGAGGACACTCATGAGCTCGCTCCGATCGATGGCTCACTCACATGACCACCCCGTCCGGCCACTCCTCGGCCATGATGGGCCCTCCATTAGCCTTGCGCTGCTCGTGGAACGCAAGTATCTGCAGTTCGATGGATAAATCGACTTTACGGACATCCACGCCGTCAGGCACAGCCAAGACGACGGGGGCGAAGTTCAAAATACTGGTGACACCGGCCGCGATGACACGGTCGCAGACCTGCTGCGCCGCCGTGGCGGGGGTGGCGAGCACCACGATCGAGACTCCGCGCTTCTTGATCACCGACTCCAGCTCGTCGGCGTGCTCGACGACCAGACCCGCGATGCGATCGCCCACGACGTGCGGATCCGCGTCCAGCAGGCCCGCGATCCGGAACCCGCGCGAGGCGAACCCGCCGTAGTTGGCCAGCGCCCGGCCGAGGTTTCCCACGCCGACGATGGCCACGGCCCAGTCCTGAGTGAGACCAAGCTCACGCGATATTTGGTAGATGAGGTACTGCACGTCGTAGCCCACGCCCCGGGTGCCGTACGACCCGAGGTGGGACAGGTCCTTGCGGAGCTTGGCGGAGTTCACCCCGGCGGCGAGCGCGAGATCCTCCGAGCTCACCGTCGCCGTGCCCCGTTCGGCCATCCCGTTGAGTGCGCGCAGATAGAGCGGCAACCTCGCCACCGTGGCGTCGGGGATGCCGCGGTCGCGGGCCTGCGGGATACGGCGGATCACTTGCCGGGGCTCCAGGGGGACGGACGGCCGGTTGCGCCCCCGGCCGCATAGCGGATGCGACGGATGAGTACCAGGCTAGTGCCTTTGTGAAGCTATGCACAAAGTCGATCGTGCGGCTTCCCTCGCACTCAAGGGTCCCAGGAGGGGGCGGCGGTCTCCATTCCGGGCCGGAGGGATCGCGATAATCGAGAGCATGGCCCCTCGAGACCACCGGATCACGCTGCTCGGCAAGCCCGGCTGCCATCTGTGCGACGACGCCCGAGCGGTGATCGAGCGCGTGGCCGCAGAGCTGGGCGTCCCCTGGGAGGAACGCGACATCACCGCCTCGCCGGAGGACCAGGCCGAGTACTGGGAGATGATCCCTGTCGTGCTGATCGACGGCGTGCAGCACGACTACTGGCGGGTCAACGAGAACCGCCTCCGCGAGGCCCTGCAGCGCTGAGGCCGGAGTCGTCGCGGCCACCCTGATCCGGCTCAGGGTCGTCTCGTCCGGACGGATGAGCCCGACCTTGGTCAGTGGGGACGATGCCGGGCTCGTGAACCGCTGCGAACCTCCTGCTTATGTCCTTACGAGCACTGAGCGCGGCGATCGCGGGATCCATCGCGATCTCTCTTCTGCCCCTGCCGGCGGCGGCAGCCGAGAACCATCCAGCGTTACGCCAGGCCCTCCGGCAACTGACCACCGGCGACGACGTGCCGGGAGCGCTGGCGGAGATACACGACCGGCACGGAGACGTGACGATCACCAGTGGGGTGCGGGACACGGTCACCGGACGACCGGTGCCGGCGAACAGCAGGTTCAGGATCGGCAGCAAGACCAAGACGTTCGTCGCCACTGTGGCGCTCCAGCTCGTCGCCGAGGGCAAGATCGAGCTGGACGCGCCCGTCGACCGTTACCTGCCCGGCCTGCTGGCGCCCGGCATCACCGTACGCCACCTGCTCCAGCACACGAGCGGCGTGCCCGACTATCTGGCGCTGCTGAACCCCGCCGACATCGTGGCCCACCGCTACGACCACTGGAACCCGATGGACCTGGTCGAACTCGCTCTGCGGCACCCCTCGGAGTTCCCCGCGGGCACCGACTGGAGCTACTCCAACACCAACTACCTCATCGTCGCCCTGATCATCGAGAAGGAGACCGGCAACACCTACGGCGCGGAGATCCGCAGGCGCATCCTGCGCCCGCTGCACCTGAACGCCACCTCCGTCCCCGAAGACGCGCTCGGCATTCCCGGCCCCCACCCCAGCGGATACCTCAAGACCGGCGAGGGCCTGCTCGACATCACCCGCCTCAACCCCACGGTCGCCGGAGCCTCAGGCGGGATGATCTCCAGCGCGTCGGACCTCAACCGCTTCTACGGCGCCCTGCTTGGCGGCCGCCTGCTGCGTCCCGCCGAGCTGAAACAGATGATGACAACCCGTCCGACAGGCCCCGACGGCAGCGGCTACGGCCTGGGGCTGATGAGCACACCGCTGCCCTGCGGTGGAGTGCTCTGGGGCCACAGCGGCGACATGCTCGGCTTCAGGACCAGCGGCGGGGCGACCCTCGACGGCAGGCAGATAACGGTGATGACCAACCTGTACCGCATCGACGGCGTCCACAACGCCGACCTCGACTCAGTGGTCACCGCCGCCCTGTGCGAGACCCCCTCATGATCGAGGGGGCCTGGGTTTAGAGGATCTGGCGGGTGGGGAGGGGGACCACCTTGGCGGCGTTGACGCTGAGCTCGATCACGTTGGCCGCCAGCACGTACCTCACCCGCTCGGTCGCGAACCGCTCCATGTGCGGCTGCCGCTGGTGCTCGCCGTAGCCGACCTCGTCCCGGTAGAGCTCGTAGACGATGCGCTGGAGCGGGGCCGACTTGACCGCGTGGCAGACGAACAGCAGCGTGTCGGGCTCGTTGCGCTGGACGGCCTCCACCGTCTCCTCCGCCAGCTTGTCGAACGCCTCGCCAGAACCGTCGAGCAGCGTGAAGACGGTCAGCAGGCCATAGATGCCGGGGGCCGGCTTCACCGAGCCCCCCTGACCGGCGGGCCGGCCCGCCTGCTGCGGCCCCTGCCCGCCGCTCTGGCTGCTCATGGCCGGGCGGGACCTGCCGCCGAACCCCACGCCGAAGCTCGCGGCGAGGTCGGCCGGGTCGGGGACCTCCGCCCCGGGATAGAGGGCCCCCGTGGCGGGCATCGCCCGGTCGGGCTCGGCCGGAGACGCCGCGGGCATGCCGTACTCGGGCCGGCGGGGCTGGCCGTACTGGTCCGCGGCGAGAAGCTGGCCGGTCGCGGGCCCGCCGAACTCGTCGGCGGGCGAGGGACCGTCCGAGGGCCGCATGCGGGCGGCGTAGTCGACCTCGCCCTGCTCTCCCGCCCGGTATTCGGCCACCAGGTCGCCGAGCCCGGAACGGCGCGGCGCCCCCGGACCCCCGGCCCCCGGACCTCCAACTCCCGGAACCCCCGCCGCTCCCGGCATCCCGGGGGGAACCGCGCCCGGTCCGGCGGGGCGGCCGCCCTGGGCTCCGCGCGGCGGCGCGGGCGGCCCGGAGGGCGCGGAGGGCACGCGGGTCTCGGCCCGCAGGGCGCTGTCGGCCCGGCCGCGCCGCCCCTGCCACTCCTCCTCCGGGGCCTCGTCGTCCTCGCCCTCGTCGTCGTACGGCGCGAGCGGCCGGGCCACGGCGTACCAGACGCCTCCGGCGGAGGCGGCCAGCGCCGCGACGACGACCAGTCCCGGGAGCCCGAACTCGAGCACACCCGAGACCGCCATTCCCGCCGGGGCGAGCACGACGGTCGCGTTCATGTTGTCGACGTCGTACTCGTCACCGTCCCGCCAGGCCATCACCGCCATGGCGAGGCAGAGCAGGAGCATGAAGACCACCAGGCCGTGGACGCCCCGCAGCAGCCACTCCGGCCAGAGGTCCCAATGGGTCGGCCCGTCGGGCAGCGACTTGCCGAAGCCCGCGGTGACGACGGGGTCGAGCACCATGATCACCGTGCCCACGACCGTCAGCGCGGCGCCGAGGAGCCAGCCGGCGAAACGGGCGCCGCCCTTCTCCGCGAGGAGCTGGATGACGCCGATCGCCAGCCAGATCGGCGCCAGCAGCGAGCCGGTGATCTGGTAGACCCGGAACGTCACGGGCCCGAACCCGGTGAGATGGCCGACGGCGATGGCGCCGAGCGACAGCGCGAGCGCGCCCGTGGCGATGCTCCACGCGATCAGCCAACCGGCCGGCTCGTCACGGAGACGCCCGACGAGGACGCCGGTGGTGATGCCGGCGAGCAGTGCGCCGGCGAACGCGAGGAGAGCGACGAGGACTTCCATGGTGGCTCCCATGCTGCCGGACATCGGCTTCCCACCGGTAGCCGGTCACCCTGTCCGGGAATATCACCACCCGCGTCTCCACTCCTGAAGTCGATTCCTCCACCCGAACGGATTGTGTAATCTCCCGTTGATTTCTAGAGTGTTCGAGCACGCCGACTCCCCTTCCCCCATGGGATAACGGATGCCGAACACGTGGCCGTTGGCCGGGCTTTCCCCTCCGGTCGCAGCAGGAGCAGCGCAACCCGCGCGTTCCGCCGATCTCTCCGATCGCGAGCACGAGCACGACGAGATGCGAAGCCTCGTGCTGCGCGCCAAGACCGGCGACAGCGAGGCGTTCGGCATGCTCTACGACCACTACCTGGAGCTGGTCTACCGGTACGTCTACTTCCGGGTCGGCAGCCACGCGCTGGCCGAGGACCTGACGAGCGAGACGTTCCTGCGGGCGCTGCGGGGCATCGCCGAGTTCACCTGGCAGGGCCGCGACTTCGGCGCCTGGCTCGTCACGATCGCCCGCAACCTCGTCACCGACCACTACAAGTCGGGCCGCAACCGCCTCGAGGTGACCACCGCCGAGATACTCGACACGCCCCTGGACGGCCCGCACATCCCCGAGAACGCGGTCGTCACGAACATGGTCAACGAGCGCGTGATGCAGGCGATCAAGCAACTCGGCGCGGAGCAGCAGGAATGCGTGATCCTGCGCTTCCTGCACGGGATGTCGCTCGCGGAGACGGCGGTGATCATGGGCAAGAAGTCCGGGGCGATCAAGGCGCTGCAGTTCCGGGCGATCAGGGCGCTCGCCCGGGCGCTCCCCGACGATCTCGGCTGAGACCCCCGTAACCATTACCCATACCCCATCGTTGGGCATGTGGCAGGTCGGATCTTCAGGAGGATCTCGCGGGCCGGCCGGGAGGTGACGAACGCTTCCCAGGCCCCCGCGAGCAGATCTCCGCTGGCGTCAAGCGGGGGATGGCGGGAGCGGTGATGGGCTGGTGGCGACCCTCGCGCCGTGCGGGCGGCCGGTCGTCGGCCCGCACCCGCAAGGACGCCGGTCGCCGCTTCCCGCTGCGCGGCCGGCCGTCGGCCCGCACCCGCGGGGTCGCCGCACGTGTGGCCGGCCTCCGCTCCCTGCTGGGCGGCGGCCCGAGGCCGGAGTTCCGCGAGAGGCTGCGGGCCGATCTGATGCGGGCACACGCCGCCGAGCGCGCCGCGGGCAGGCACGCGGTGGGAAAGCACGCGGCGCCCCCCGCCACACCCCCGCGGCCCCGCCGGTCCCTGCTCGTACGGCTGCGCCCCCTGCTGGTGTTCTGCGTGCTGCTTGCGGGGATGTTCGGCACCGGTGTGCGCACCTACCACGCCGTCCCCGGCGAGGTGCTGTATCCGCTGAAGAGGATGGCGGAGTCGACGGTGCTCGACCTCGCGTACGACGAGGAGGAGCTGGCGCAGCGGCAGATGGTCGCGGCGCGGCAGCGGGCGGCCGAGACCGCCTCACTGGTGGACACGTCGACCCCGGAGCGCCGCCGGCTCATCGGGCAGACGCTCGACGACATGGAGACGACCACCAGGGCCGTGCTGAGCCGCGTCGCCCGTCAGGGGCGCGCCGACGGCGAGGCGCGCGAGTTCGCCCGTGAGCAGCGCCATCTCGTGGAGCCGCTGCTGCCGAAGCTCGACCGGGAAAATCGCGACAAGGCCAACCAATACCTGAGTTATATCGATTCGTTCACCGGTTCCGGACGTTGACACGTCATGTCCCGCTCCCGTTCCGTACACTCTCCGACGGTTAAGCTGATGAGTCATGAGGCGGCTATTGCGACGGCGGGAAGAGGCGGAGATCGCCGGCGAGGTGGCGGCCGCCGCGGCGGTGTCCGTCCCCGAGGTCGTCCCCGACCTCACGGCGGCGGCGTTCTTCGACGTCGACAACACCATGATGCGCGGTGCCTCGATCTACCACTTCGCCCGGGGGCTGGCGGCGCGCGGCCTGTTCACCAGCCGTGACCTCATGAAGTTCGCGCTCGGGCAGGCGTGGTTTCGCGTGCGGGGCAACGAGAACCCCGAGCACATCGCCAAGGCCAAGGAGATGGCCCTCGCCTTCGTCGCCGGGCTGAAGGTGGACGAGGTCGTCCGGCTGGGCGAGGAGATCTACGACGACGTGATGGCCGACCGCGTGTGGCAGGGCACCCGCGCGCTGGCCCAGGCACACCTGGACGCCGGGCAGCGGGTGTGGCTGGTCACCGCCACGCCGGTGGAGCTCGCCCGGGTCATCGCGCAGCGGCTCGGGCTCACCGGCGCGCTCGGCACGGTCGCCGAGACCGCCGACGGCGCCTACACCGGAAGGCTCGTCGGCGACCTGCTGCACGGCCCGGCCAAGGCCGAGGCCATCCGGGCGCTGGCGCGCCGCGAGGGCCTCGACCTGGCCCGTTGCTCGGCCTACAGCGACTCGGCCAACGACCTGCCGATGCTCTCCCTCGTCGGGCGCCCACACGCCATCAACCCCGACAGCGAACTGCGCGAGCACGCCAGGGAGAACGGCTGGGAGGTCCGCGACTTCCGCACGGGCAGGAAGGCGACGATGATCGGCCTGCCGATCGCCGCGACCGCGGGGGCCATCGCGGGCGGCGTCGCCGCCGGGATCGCCCTGCGCCGCCACTACCGCTCCGTTCTCTGACGCCGTCGCTTCGCTCACTTACACCGTCGCTTCGCTCTCTGACGCTGTCGCCTCGCTCTCTGACCACCCGGTCAGTGGCCCGCGGACTCCGCGGAGGACTCGCGTACACCCATCAGCACGGCCGTGACGGCCGTGACGACGACGAGCGCCACGGCGATCCACAACGTGAGCTGGATCGCCCCCAGGGCCGCGCTGCCCGCGTCCACGTGCGACCGGACGTCCGCGGTGAACCTGTGGAGGAACGCGGTGCCGAGAACGGCGACACCGAGGGTGCCGCCGAACTGCTGGACCGCGTTGAGCAGGCCGGCGGCGGAACCGGTCTCGTGCGCCCGCACCCGTGACAGGGCCGTGGTGAAGAACGGGACGGTGAACAGGCCGTTTCCTGCTCCGCTGAGCGACAACGCCGCGAGCAGGGGCCAGGGGTAGCCGTCGGCGGGTGCGGCCCGGTAGACGGCGACGGCGCAGACCAGCCCGGCGAGCAGAGCGGCGAGCCCGACCAACATGATCTTCGCTCCGTGGCGGGGCACCAGACGGGCGCCGGCCCACCAGGAGGCGACGGCCAAGGCGGCCGACCACGGGAGCAGGGTGAGCCCGGCGGTCAGGACGTCGCTGCCCAGCCCCAGCTGCACCTGCAGGACGATCGCCACCATCAGCCCGTTCATCACCGAGAAGAACAGCGTGGAGGTCGCCAGCGCGGCCGGGAAGGCCCGGTCGCGGAACAGGCTCGGTTCGATCAGCGGGCTGCGGCCCCGCCGGGCGCGGTGACGCTGGTGCCACCCCAGGACCGCGAGGACGACGACGCCCGCGGCGAGAGCGATCCAGACCCAGGCGGGCCAGCCGGCGGCGTCGCCCTGGATGAGGGGATACACGATCAGGCCGGTGCCGAGCACGGCCAGCCCCGTGCCGGGCAGGTCGATGCGGGGAGGGTGCGGCGACCTGCTCTCCCGCAGGGCCGGCGCGATGGCCAGGACGACGGCGGCGAGGGGGACGTTGACGAGGAACGCCGCCCGCCACGACAGGCCGAACAGGTCGACGCGGGTGAGAACGGCGCCGAGCACGGGCCCGCAGACGGCGGCCAGGCCCATCACCGGCCCGATGGACCCCATGGCCTTGGCCAGTTCGTCCCCCTCGAACATGGTCCGGATCAGTCCGATGGTCTGCGGAATGATGAGCGCGGCCGCCGCTCCCTGGACCGCACGTGTGGTGATGAGCGTTCCCGGACCGGTCGCACAGGCGCAGATCGCCGACGCCAGCGCGAAGAGGGCGACCCCGGCCGCGAACACCCGCTTCCGGCCGACGAGATCTCCCAGGCGGCCGCCGGGCACCAGCAGCACGGCGAAGGGCAGGGTGTAGGCGGCGCTGAACCACTGGATGTCGGACTCGGCGCCGCCGAAATCGCCGTGGATCACCGGCGCGACCACCGTCGTGATCGTGGCGTCCAGCAGGTTCATCGCTTCGGCGACCAGCAGCGCGAGCAGGGCCGCCCACCGCCGTCGATATGCCGTCGTGACGACGGTGTCCTCCAATACGGGCATGACTTGTCCTTCCGGGTCGCGTCGTGGGCACGCAGCAGCCTGAGGCGTACGAATGGGACGTTCCAGCCAGAGAGCCGAATTTGCGGATTTCTTCCATCAGCGGCGCAACGGCGAGAGAATCCGACGATGCTGGATGAACTTGACCGGGGTCTCGTCCATGCCCTGCACGTCGACGGGCGAGCACCGTTCAGCCGGATCGCCGAGGTCCTCGGCGTGTCCACCCAGACCGTGACGCGGCGTTACCGGCGGCTGCGCGCCGAGGCCGGGCTGCGCGTCGTCGGCCTGCCGGAGCAGGACCGCACCGGCCAGGCGCAGTGGGTGGTGAGGCTCACCACGACCCCCACGGCGGCTCAGGCCCTGGGGCACGCGCTGGCCCGGCGTCCCGACACCTCCTGGGTCAAGCTGGCCTCCGGAGGCACCGAGATCTTCGCGATCGTCCACGCGGCGGACGACAGCCGCCTGTCACGGTCGCTGCTGCTGCACGACATCCCCCGCACGTCCGGGATCACGGCCGTCTCGGCGCACCTGCTGCTCCACACCTATCTGGGCGGTCCGACCGCCTGGCGTGGACGGCTGCGGACCCTCAGCGACGAGCAGCAACAGACACTCGTGAGACCCCCCGCGACCGGTCACCTCGACCAGGTGAGCCTGACGGACGGCGACCGCGCCCTCATCGACGCCCTGCGCCACGACGGCCGCGCCGGCTATGCCGGACTCGCCGCGGCCACCGGCTGGTCCCCGGCCACCGTGGCGCGCCGCCTGGCCGAGCTTCGCGCCTGCGGAGCCGTCTTCTTCGACGTGGAGATCGACGTCGCCGGCTACGGCGTCACCGCCCAGGCCCTGCTGTGGATGGCCGTCGCGCCTGCGCATCTGGATCAGGTCGCGGCCACCCTGGCCACCCACGACGAGCTCGCCGTCGTCGCGGCCACCACCGGCGCCACCAACCTGCTCGCCCACGCGCTCTGCGCCGGCCCCGCCGACCTGCACCGCTACCTGACCCGCAAGCTCGGCACGCTCGACCAGATCCGCACCCTGGAGACGGCCCCCGTCCTGCACACGCTCAAGGCGGCCGGACATCTCACCCCCGTGGCCGCGCGGCCGGGGTTCCGCCCGGCACGCACCTGAACGGCGGTCAGGCCGCGGACCGGCCCGGCGGGAGGCTCGGTGCGGCCCGCTCGATCAGACCGGCCAGCTCCCGGTTCACCAGCTCGGGGCGTTCGAAGCCGATCATGTGCCCGGCGCCGGGGATCCGGACGAACCGGGCGCCGGGCAGCGCCTCGGCGATCCGGCGGCTGTGGGCTAGCGGGGTGAGCCGGTCTCGCTCTCCCACCATGACCAGCGTCTGCGTCCGCTGGAGCGCCTTCAGCGCGGCGAACTTGTCGTGCACGCGGAAGTCGCGGAAGAACCCGACCATGACCTCCGTCGGCGTCGCCGCGGCCATCGCGTTCACCAGCCGGATGTGCCGGCGGCTCGCCCCCTTGCCGAAGGCCACGTACCGGGTCACCGGCAGGTTCGTCCAGTCCTTCACGCGGGGCCGCGCGTCGATGACCGCGGCGCGGGCCAGCATGTTCTCGAACAGCAAGGGCGTGACGCGGGGAGCCAGCCGCCCGAGCGGCCCGGGGAGGCCGAAGGTGGTGGCGTCGAGCCCGCCGGAGGAGGTGCTGAGCAGCGCCGCGCCGGCCACCCGCGACTCGACCAGGGCGGGGTGCCGGTCCGCGAGCGCCATGATCGTCATGCCGCCCATCGAGTGGCCGACGAGGACGACGGGCAGCCCCTCCGGCACGGCGGCCTCGATGACGGCGGCCAGGTCGTCGCCCAGCCGGTCGATCGTGCACGCCTCCAGCGCCCCGGCCGAGGAGTCGCCGTGCCCGCGCTGGTCGTAGAAGACGAGCGTGCCCAGGCCCGCCAGGGCCTCGCGCTGGAGCTGCCAGCACTGCCGGTTCATCAGCCAGCCGTGCGCGAAGACGACGGCGCGGCGGGGATCGGGGTGGTCGTCGATCTCCACGGCCAGGCGGACCCCGTCGTCGGTCGTGACCGTCGTCCGGCGCCCGGACGCGCCGTCCGGAGTCGCCGCGGCCTTCGCCCGTCGGGTCCGGATGCGTCGCGCGGTGCCGATCGCCAGGCCGAGGGCGAGCCCGGCGAGGGCGGCGTTCCGCCCCTTGCTCATGGTGCTCCTCCGGGGGTGAGAGTGAGCACACCATACCGACCAGTAGGTCTCTTTGTTAGATCCAGCACCCAATAAGTTGCGGGCAGCGTGGTGTCACAGCACGATCGGGGGAAACGCCGGGCCCCGGCGCAGCCGCAGCGCGTCGAGCTGCCGTTGCACGGTCTCCCGGACGTGGTCGGTCAGGTCGAAGACCAGCATGGGGTCGTCGGCCTCCTCCGGGGCGTACTCGTCGGTCCGGATCGGCTCGCCGAACTCGATCAGCCACTTGGACGGCAGCGGAAGCAGGCCGAGCGGCCCGAGCCAGGGGAACAGCGGCGTGATCGGCAGGTAGGGCAGGCCGAGCAGCCGGGCGAGCGCGGGAAGGTCGCCGATCTTGGGGTAGATCTCCTCCGCCCCCACGATGGCGCACGGGACGATCGGCACGCCGGCCCTGATCGCCGACGCGACGAACCCGCCCCGGCCGAACCGCTGGAGCCGGTAACGCTCGGAGAACGGCTTGCCGATGCCCTTGAAGCCCTCGGGGAAGACGCCGACGGCCTCGCCCTTGCGCAGCAGCCGGTCGGCGTCCTCAGGGCAGGCGAGCGTGTGCCCGGACTTGCGGGCCAGGTGCCCGAGCACGGGAAGCTGATAGACCAGGTGCGCCCCGAGCAGGCGCAGCGGCCTGCCCAGCTCGTCGTGCACCGCGACCTGCAGCATGAGCGCGTCCAGGGGCAGCGTGCCGGAGTGGTTGGCCACGATCAGCGCGCCCCTGTCGGCCGGCACATTGCCGAGCCCAAGGGTCTCGGCCCTGAACCAGTGCCGGTAGAGCGGGCGCAACGCCTCCAGCAGCACCTTCTCGTTGAGCTCGGGGTCGAAGCCGAACTCGTCGATCTCGTACTCGCCGGTGACCCTGCGCCGCAGGAACGCGAAAAGCTCGGCGAGCCGCCCGTCGGCCGTGCTCCCCTCCGTGCTTTCGTCCGTACGCCGGCCCTGGAAGTCGTCCATCAACGTCCTGTCACGAAGAAGTCGGCCGGACGAAATCGGCCAGCCAGTCCACCAGGGCGCGCGGCAGGTCGCCGGGACCGCCGCGCGACCTGATGAAGTCGTCGAACGCCGCCGCCGTGCTGTACTTCGGCCGCCAGCCGAGCTCGGCGGCGAGCCTGGTGGTGTCCACCGCCCGGCCGTGGCTCATGAGCGCGAGCTGCTCGGGCGAGAAGTCCACCAGCCGCGCGCCCCGGGCGAGCCCGCTGACGAAGCGGAAGGCGGGGGACGGCATCGGGATCACCGGCCGGCCCGTACGCCGCGCGCACTGCGACAGCAGCAGGACGCCGTCGCCCGCGACGTTGAACACGCCCGGGTGGTCGGCCCGCGCCGTACGGCACAGCACCTCGACGGCGTCGTCCTCGTGGACGAACTGCAGCCGGGGATCGAAGCCGAGCACGGTGGGCAGCACCGGCTGTGAGAAATAACTCGTCAGCGGTGAGTCGACGCGCGGCCCCATGAGAGTGGCGAACCGCAGCGTCGTCGTCGTCACGTCGGGCCGGCGCCGGGCGAAGCCCCGCACGTACGTCTCGACCTCGGTGGCGTCCCTGGCGTACCCGGAGTGCGACACCTCGACGGGCTCGGTGTCCTCCGTGAACACGGCGGGAGCGTGCGGCGAGGAGCCGTACACGGCCGTGGTGGACCGCACGACCACCCGGCGCACCGTGGCGGAGCGCTGACACGCCGCGAGCAGCTGCATCGTCCCGATGACGTTGTGCTCCTTCATGGCCGGCCGACCGCCGCCGGTGCCACTCACCCGGCCGCCGCCGGGGCCGCTGACCAGGCTGAGGTGCACGACGGTGTCGACGTCGGCGTCCCTGATGACCTTGATCAGGTCGGGACTGCGCAACGCGACCCGGACGAACTCGGTGCGGCCGAGCACCGCGCCGTCCTCCCCGGCAGGGGATGGCGGCGGCGCCGTGTCCACGCCGATGACCCGGTCGATCTCCGGGTCGGCCGCGAGCGCGATCGCCACACGAGCGCCGATGTGACCGGAGACACCGGTGACCAGCACAGTACGAGTCATCGACGCCTCGCCGGGGGTGTGCGTGTTCACGGTCGCCCGGTCCCTGAGGACCGGTGCGCGCTCCGTCTCGGCTACTTCTTGTTGCGCCGCTGGATGCGGGTCTTCTTCAGCAGCTTGCGGTGCTTCTTCTTGGCCATGCGCTTGCGGCGCTTCTTGATCACAGAGCCCACGGGACCCCCAGGTGAAGGTGTGACTGTCAGACCGGCGCGCGAGCGCACACCGGCTCAACAGACTACCGGCGATCCGTGGTAGATCGCTCCCCCGGGGGACCCCGCGTCGGCCGGGAGTCGGCCACGCCGCCGTCAAGCGTGGTCGCCTGCGTGGTTCACCCTGCTTCGATGAACGCGTCCCGCAAGTAGTCGTGGACCGCCTGCTCGGGCACTCTGAAGGACCGGCCGACACGGATGGCCGGTAACTCCCCGGAGTGCACGAGCCGGTACACGGTCATCTTGGACACCCGCATGACGGTCGCCACCTCGGCCACCGTCAAGAACTTCACCTCGCTGAGAGGTCTTTCGCCTGCACCCATCGGACGCCTCTTCCGCACGTGTTTCCGGGTTATCCCCACTGGTGCCATTGCTCACGCACGTGTACTGCCGTCAGCGTAAGTCCGGACTCCGAGTAGGCAAACCCCCCATTCCATCAATCAACGGAGCCGTGAGCCGTCAAAATCGGGAAAGTCGCTGGCAGCAGCCGGGCCGTGCCCCTCGCCTCAATCTTGGAACGGACCAACTTCTCTCACATTAGAGTCGCCCAGGCACACAAAAAAGTTGGCAAACGGTCGACACAGAGGCGCAAAAACGGGCGCGAAATGCCCGGTTTGGGAGGTCCGGAAGGGGAGTCAGAGGCTGCGCGCGACCCGGGCGAGCAGGTACGCCGTCAACGGAGCGTAGAAGCGGGGAAGCACATTGTCATCCAGGGGGACGGTGACGGCGATCTTCCCCTCGGCCTCGCCCACGAACAGCGCGGGGTCGTTGCTGTCGGCGAAGCCCACGGTCTCGACCCCGGCCTCGCCCGCGGCCCCCGCCCAGCCGTGGTCGGCGATCACGAAGTCGGGCCGCTCCTCGGCGAGCATCGCCTCCATCGGCGCCGCCTCGTGGGTGTGCACGAACGTGCCCCGGTCCTCCAGCATCGCCACGCCGTCGAGGTAGCGGATCCGCCTGCGGCGGCCGAGACCGCCGACGTACGTCCACCCCTCGGCCGGGAAGAGCAGGGTCGCTCCGTTCTTCGCGAGGAACCGCGCCAGCGCGAGGTGGACGGTGAGCAGGCCGGTGGGGTGACCGGTGGCCAGCACGATCCGGGGCGCGCTGCGCCGCAGCACCTTGGCGATCCGCTCGCCCATCTCCTCGACGGCGTCGATGGTCCGCTCGGGGTCGATGGTGTCGGGGCCCTCGCGGTGGCCGGGATCGGCCGTCACCCCCGCCTTGTCGGCCATGAGCGCCAGCACCTCGCGGTAGGACCACTCCCCCTCGAAGGTGAGCCCGAAGAGGTAGTGCGGGTCGCGCAGCGCGAGCGACCGGTAGTGGTCGAGGTTGTTCTCGCGGCTGGTCGCCACGTCACCCGCGATGGCGGTCCTGACGAGGTGTTCGCGCAACTCGGCTCGGGTGGGAGGGGTCACGACAGGTACAGCGCTCCTCGGCTCGGCGTGATTCCGTACTTCTCAGGGCATGGGGTCCAGGCCGTGGAAGGGGAACACCGCCTTCCTGGTCGCGATGACGGCCCGGTCGACGGCGTCGGCTGGATCGTACCCTTCCGAAATGTCCCGCCATTGCGGGTGCCGCCCGTCGGTCATGGTCAGGGGTGGTATCTCTCCGGTGCGCTTCTCCACGTACGTCCGCCAGGTCGCCGGTGTGGCGGTCGACGGCTCGACGGGGCGCCCCAGCGTCTCGGCGATCAGATGCGTCCACGCCCGCGGCACGACCTGCACCAGTTCGTATCCCCCGCCGCCCACCGCGATCCACCGGCCGCCGGCGGTCTCGTGGGCCAGCCGGTGCAGCGCGGCGTACGCCGTGCGCTGCCCGTCCAGGCTCAGCATGAGATGGGCCAGCGGGTCGAGGGCGTGGCTGTCGCAGCCCTGCTGGGTGACCAGGATCTGCGGCGCGAAGGCGCGCAGCAGCGGCGGGACCACCGCGTGGAAGGCGCGCAGCCACCCGGTGTCGCCGCATCCGGCCGGCAGCGCCACGTTGACCGCGGTGCCCTCCGCGCCCGTCTCCTGCGGGAAACCGGTGCCGGGGAACAGGGTGCGCGGGCTCTCGTGCAGGCTGATCGTGAGCACCCTCGGATCGTCGTAGAACGCCGCCTGCACGCCGTCGCCGTGGTGCACGTCCACGTCCACGTACGCGATCCTCGTCGCGCCCTGCGACAGCAGCCACGCGATGGCGACCGCCGGGTCGTTGTAGACGCAGAAGCCGCTGGCGGCGCCGGGCATGGCGTGGTGCAGCCCGCCCGCGACGTTGACCGCGTGCTCGGCCTCGCCCGTCCACACCGCCCTGGCGGCGGCCAGTGACGCGCCGGTGACCAGGGCGGACGCCTCGTGCACGCCCACGAAGGCGGGGTTGTCCTCGGTGCCGAGCCCGTAGCGCAGGTCAGGGCGGCCGTCCTTGGAGACGTTCTTGACCGCCTCGATGTAGTCCCGGTTGTGCACCAGCGCGATCTCGTCCTCGGTGGCGGGGACGCAGCCGGTCATCTCGGCGCCGTCGAGCACGCCCAGGTCGCGGGCGAGCGCCATGGTGAGCTCCACGCGTACGGGCGCGAGCGGATGGCCGGGCCCGAAGTCGTACGAAACCAGAGCGTCGTCCCAGACGACCCGCACCGCCTGACTCATGCCGCGACGGTACCGCACGGGTCGTCACCGGCGTTCATCCGGGCGTCACACGCCCGATCAGTCCGTACCCCGTTCAGTCCCATACCCCGTTCAGTCCGTACGCAGCGCGACGACCGGGTCGAGCCTGGCCGCCCGCCGGGCGGGGGCGACGCCGAAGAAGACGCCGACGGCCGCGGAGACCCCGAAGGCGAGCACGATCGACCACCAGGTGATCGACGCGGGCACCGGCGAGACCGCCTGGATCAGCAGCGCCCCGCCGACTCCGGTCAGGATGCCGATCACGCCGCCGATCGTGGTCAGCAGCACGGCCTCGATGAGGAACTGGCCGAGGATGTCACGGCCCCGGGCGCCGAGTGCCTTGCGCAGGCCGATCTCCTTGGTGCGCTCCCTGACGCTGACCAGCATGATGTTGGAGACCCCGACGCCGCCGACCAGCAGGGAGATCCCCGCGATGGCGGCCAGCACGCCGGTCAGCATGCCGAGGACCGTGCCGATCGTGCCGAGGAGCTGGGTCTGCGTGACGGCCGAGAACGTCTCGCCCGGGTAGCGGGCGTCCAGCGCGGCCACGACCCGCCGCCGCAGCGGTTCGATCTCGTCCGGGCCGGAGGCGCCGACGGCGATGCCGTTGATCCTCGGCAGCCCGATCAGCCGCTGGGCGGTGGTGACCGGCAGGTGCACCTCCTGGTCCCGCGCCACCCCGAACGTGGATCCGACGGTCTCGTAGACGCCGATCACCCGGAACCGCACCCCCGCGATCGTGACCTGGCGGCCGATCGGATCGACGTCCCCGAACAGCTTGGCCGCGACCTCCGAGCCGAGGATCACCACGCGCCGCCGCGTGTCCACGTCGGTCTCGGTGAGATAGCGGCCCCGGCGCAGCGGCCGGTCGAAGACGTGGGGCATGTTCTCGTCGGTCCCGGTGAGCGTGGCGAACACCTCCACGCGGCCCACCCGGACCGGCTCGCCGGAGTTCACCGCGACCGTCACCTTCGACGGGTCGCCGACCACGCGCCGCACGTACGCGACGTCCGACAGGTCGAGGCGGCTCTGCGTGGGGGCCGCGCCGAGCCCCACCTGGCCGGGGACCACGAGGATGATGTTGCTGCCGAGCCCCGCGATCTCCTTTTCCACGGCGTTCTTGGCCCCGGTGCCGATGGCGACGAGGATCACGACCGAGAGCACGCCGATGATCACGCCGAGCATGGTCAGCATGCTGCGCAGCCGGTTGACCCGCAGCGCCTCCACCGCCATCCGCAGCGCCTCGGCGGTCCTCATGTGTCGCGCTCGATCCGGCCGTCGCGTACGTGGATCTGGCGGCGGGCCCGGGCGGCGACCTCGGCGTCGTGGGTGACGAGGACGACGGCGACGCCGCCCTCGTTGAGCCGTTCGAGCAGGCCCATCACCTCCTCGCCGTTGCGGGTGTCGAGGTTGCCGGTGGGCTCGTCGGCCAGCAGCACCCGGGGATCGCCCACCAGCGCCCGGGCGATCGCCACCCGCTGCTGCTCGCCGCCGGACATCTGGGACGGCCGGTGCGTGAGCCGGTGGCCGAGCCCGACCGCCTCCAGCGCCGCCCTGGCCCGCTCCCTGCGCTCGGCGCGGGACACGCCCCGGTAGACCAGCGGCAGCGCCACGTTGTCGAGCGCGGACGTGCGGGCCAGCAGATGGAAGGACTGGAACACGAAGCCGATCGTGCGGTTGCGCAGATCGGCCAGTCCGGCGTCGTCGAGCGCCGCCACGTCCACGCCGTTCACCCGCAGCGTGCCGGAGGTCGGCCGGTCGAGGCAGCCGAGCAGGTGCATCAGCGTGGACTTGCCCGAGCCGGACGGGCCCACGATCGCCGCGAACTCCTCTTGCCCTATGCGCAGGCTCACCCCGCGCAGCGCGTCGACCAGCACCCCGCCGTCCAGGCGGTAGGAGCGGGTGAGGCCGATCGCCTCGAACGCCGGGACGGGTGCGCCGGCCGCCCCCGGTGTCGCCGCCGTGGCGGGCCCGCCGGCACGCTTGTCGCGGCTCACGACAGCGACTGGCCGGGGCGTACGGCGTCGGCGCCCTTGACGACCACCCGCTCACCGGGGGACACCCCGCTGAGGATCTCCACGACCGCGTCGCCCTGCGCGCCCAGCCGGACGACCCGCCGCTCGGCCCTGCCGCCGCGCACCGCCCACACGATCGTCTCCCGGCCGCTCGTCACGATCGCCGACGCGGGCACAGCGGTGGCGTTCTCCGACCGGCGTACGGCCAGCCGCACCACGGCGCTCATCCCCGGCTTGGGCGCGGGGGCCGCGCTGCCGTCGTCGTAGGCGCCCCGGCCCAGGCGCAGCCGTACGGGATAGCTGACCCCGCCGGTCGCGCCCTCCTTGGGGGTGACCCCCACGCCCGTCACGCTGCCGGTGTACGTCGCGCCGGTCACCGCGTCGAACTCGACCTCGGCCGATGTGCCCCTGCGCACCAGCAGCACATCGGTCTCGTCCACGTCGGCGGACAACGTGAGCACCGACACGTCGGTCACCGTGACGATCGGATCCCCTGCGGCCACCGGGACCCCGGTGGCGATCGTCCCGCCGGAACGGCCCGCGGGAGCGGCCGCCGCGGCTCCCGCCTGACTCGCCAGCCCCGCCGGCAGCTGCGAGACCAGCGCGCCGAGGCCGGCCGCGCCCGCCGCCGGGGACGCGCCGCCGAGCGTGACCACGCCGCCGAACGGCGCCCTGACGACCAGGGCGTCCACGGTCTGCTCGGCCGCGTGCACGGCCGCCCTGGTCTGCGACCTCGACGCGGCCCGCAGGGACGCCATGGACGCGCTCAGCCCGCTCATCCCCGCGCTCACCTGGCCGCTCACCTGCGACAGCGTCTGGTCGAGCGAGCGGGTCAGCCCGTCGAGCACCTCGCCGAGCGCCCGCCGCTGGGCCCGCTGACGCTTGTCCGCGGCGTCGATGGCGGCCAGCAGCCGTGCCCTGGTCGCACGGTCGCCGATCGACCTGGCCGCCTTCCTGGCCTGGGCGAACGACCGGGCGACGTGCGCGTCGAGCGAGCTCGGCAGCCGCGGGCGCGGCAGCCGTACGCTGACCGGAGCGCCGCCCGCGCCGCCGAAGGAGACCGGACGGGCGGCCTGCCTGTCGGCCTTCCGCGCGGCGGAAAGTTGCTGCCTGGCCTGCGGAGAGCTGATCCTGGCGAGGATCTGGCCCTTCTTCACCGTGTCGCCGTCCTGGACGTACAGGCGGGCGACCGTGCCGGAGGCGGGGGCGGTCAGGGTCGCCGTCGCACGCGCGCCCACCGTCGCCGGGGCCTCGACGACCTCGCTGACGGTGGTTCTGGTGACCACCGCCACCGGGGCTTTCTGTGGTTCTGAGGACGTGCACCCGGCGGCGAGCAGGACGGCGAGAAGCGGGACGACCCCGCGACGAGACGTCACCCGCCAATCGTAAAGCGATGGTCATCCGCCGTCCCGGGAATGCGGTCGGCACAGGGAATACCGGTCAGCACAGGGCATCAGCGCGGCAGCCGGGGCACTGTCCGCGAACCGGGATGAGCGTCTTGTGTCAGCCGGCGGCGAGACGGCGGCTGCGCTCGCAAGCCGCCTCGATGGCGTCGAGGAACGCGGCCCGCACCTTGTGGCGCTCCAGCTCGGCGATGGCGGAGATCGTGGTGCCTCCCGGCGAGGTCACGGCCTCGCGCAGGATCACCGGGTGCTCCCCGGAGTCGCGCAGCATGATCGCGGCGCCGACGATCGACTGGGTGACCATGTCGAGGGCGGCGGCGCGCGGCATGCCCAGCAGGATCCCGGCGTCGACCATGGCCTCGACCAGGTAGAAGAAGTACGCCGGGCCGCTGCCGGACAGGGCGGTGGCGGCGTCCTGCTGCGACTCGGGGATGCGCAGCACCTTGCCCACCGGGTTGAGCAGTTCCTCGGTGCGCTTGAGGTGCTCCTCGGAGGCGTGCGCCCCGGCCGAGATGACGCTCATGGCCTCGTCCACCAGGACGGGCGTGTTGGACATGACGCGGACGACCGCCACGCCGTCCCCGAGCCTCGCCTCCACGAACGCGGTCGTGATGCCGGCGGCCACCGAGATCACCAGCCGGTCGGCGGCCACATGCGGGGAGATCTCGGTCAGCAGCGCGCCCATGTCCTGCGGCTTGACCGCGAGGATCAGAGTGTCGGCCAGCTTGGCGGCC
Organism: Microbispora sp. NBRC 16548; assembly: GCF_030268985.1. Classification (NCBI taxonomy): domain Bacteria; kingdom Bacillati; phylum Actinomycetota; class Actinomycetes; order Streptosporangiales; family Streptosporangiaceae; genus Microbispora; species Microbispora sp. NBRC 16548. The sequence goes on along the minus strand of NZ_BSSF01000004.1, from coordinate 553,605 downwards.
TCGGCGTTGCTCGCGACCCGCACGCCGTACCGCTCGCGCAGCGCCTCGGCCCGCTCGGGCCTGCGGGCCGTCGCCACGATCTCGTCCGGCCGCAGACCGGCGCGTACCAGCCCGGAGAGCAGGGCCTCGCCCATCTTTCCGGTCCCGAGAATCGCGATCATTCCTGCACCTCTTCTGGGCTTCGCCGGGATCTCCCCGCAGCTTACCGACCCCGCCGGACGGAGCCGAATGCGCTGCCCCACGCGCTGGCGGAAAGGGTCAGTTCCAGTGTCCTGCGGCGGCGGTCTCGGCGACGTAGTCCTCGAACCGCCTGGGCGGCCGGCCGAGGGCGTGTTCCACGCCGTCGGAGGGCGCGGCGCCCCGCCCGTCGCGGATGTTCGCGAGGAGGCCGGTGAGCAGCCGCGCGACGTCGGGCGGAACGCCGTTCGCGACCTGGCGCTCCACGAAGACCTCGGGATCGACGTCGACGTGCCGGATCGTACGCCCCGTGGCCCTGCCGATGAGATCGGCCGCCTCTCCGAAGGCGACGGCCCGCGGGCCGGTCAGATAGTAGATCCGGCCGCTGTGGCGCTCGTCCGTCAGTGCCGCCGCCGCGACCTCGGCGATGTCCTCGGCGTCGACGAACGGGGTGCGACCGTCGCCGGTGGGCAGGGCCAGGGTTCCGGCGAGGATCCCCTGCCGCCAGAAGGCCTCGCTGAAGTTCTGCGAGAACCAGTCGGGCCGCAGGAGGGTCCAGCCGACGCCCGACTCGCGCACGGCCTGCTCCGCGGACTTCAGAGGGTGATCGTCACCGGCCTCGCCCACGCCGTGGGCGGACAGCAGCACCAGCCGCCGCGCGCCCGCGGCCACCGCCTCGGCCACGAGAGCGGGGACGCGCGCCCGGCGGTCCAGGCCCGGCCGCAGGTCGGGCTCGACGATGTAGACGGCGGCGGCCCCGTCGAGCGCGCGAGCCCAGGTCTCAGGTCTGCCCAGATCGAAGGCGACGTCCCCGCCGGTGCGGGACGCCGCGCTCACCCGAATACCGGCGGCCTTCAGGTGCCGGACGACGCGGCGACCCGTTTTGCCGGTGCCGCCGAGAACGAGAATCTTCTCCATGCCTCCAGGAAACCGGGGGAAGCGCAGACGATCCATGGGAGAACGTCGTCCATCCATTTGTGATCGTCTACCGTGACGGCATGGACGTGCTGAGCGACCTGCTCCACCGGGCTCACGCCAGGAACGCTCTGGTCAGGCAGTTGATCCAGCGGCCGCCGTGGGCGCTGGCCTTCACCGGTGCCCCTCCTCTCACCGTCGTGGCCGCGCTCGGCGGCCACGCGTCGGTCCGGCTCGACGACGCCGGCGTCGCCCCGGTGCGCCTGGCTCCCGGTGACATCGCCCTCATCGGCGGCGCACACGCGCACACGATCGCCGACAGTCCGGCCACCCCGCCGCAGGCCGTGATCCACGGGGAAAGGAAACACGTCGTCGGCGGAGGCGAGGGGGCGGCCGGGGTGGGGGCGGCCGGGGTGGGGGCGGGCGTGCAGCGGAGTCTGGGCCCGCGCACCTACGGCGACGGCCTGCCCGGGGCCACGATCATGCTCAGGGGCGCCTGCGAACTGCGCGGCGAGGCCGGCGCCCGGCTGCTGCGCATGCTGCCGCCGCTGGCGGTCGTGCCGGCCGGGCCGCGCACCCGGGCCGCCCTGGATCTGCTCGCCACCGAGGTCGCCCGCGACGAACCGGGCCAGGACGCCGTCCTCCACCGGCTGCTCGACCTCGTGCTCGTGCTGGCGTTGCGGGCCTGGTGCGCCGGGCCGGAGGCTCCGCTCCCCTCCTGGCACCGGGCGCTGGCCGATCCCGCCGTCGGCGAGGCGCTGCGCCTGCTGCACGACCGTCCCGCTCATCGGTGGACGGTCGCCGAGCTGGCCGCCGGGGTCGGCATGTCCCGCGCCGCCTTCGCCGCGCGCTTCAGGAGCATGGTGGGCGAGCCCCCGCTCACCTACCTCACCGGCTGGCGGATGACCCTGGGAGCCGATCTGCTCGGCGACACCGATGCCACCGTCGCCGCCGTGGCCCGCGAGGTCGGCTACGAGGACGCGTTCGCCTTCAGCGTGGCGTTCAAGCGCGCCCACGGGGTCAGTCCCTCGGCCTGGCGCCGCCGAACGCGCTGAGCCCATGCCCAAGGCGTACGGCGGCACGCAGAGGGTTCGCTCAGGAGGTTCGGCGCCGCAGCGTGGCGGCGCCGAGCAGAAGGGCCAGCACGGCCGACCCCGCCACCACGACGACGTCGCGCCAGAACTCGCCGCCCGGGTCGGCGTCCGCGACCGCGTGCGCCATCGCCTCGATCGCGTACGACATGGGCAGCACGTCCGAGATCCATTCCAGCGCGGTCGCCATCTGCTCACGCGGCACGAGGATCCCGCCGAGCAGGATCTGGGGGATCATCACGAGCGGCATGAACTGCACGGCCTGGAACTCCGTACGGGCGAACGCGCTGCACAGCAGGCCGAGCGCGGTGCCGAGCAGGGCGTTGAGCAGGGCGACGAGCACCAGCGGCCACAGCGGGCCCGGCAGGTCCAGGCCCAGCCAGGTGAGGGAGACGGCCAGCGCCAGCGCCACCTGGGCACACGCCGCCAGACCGAACGCGAGGCCATACCCGAGGAGGAGGTCGAGCCGGCCGAGCGGCATCGCCATGAGCCGCTCCAGCGTGCCCGACGTGCGCTCGCGCAGGGTCGCGATCGAGGTGATGAGGAACATCACCAGGAAGGGGAAGACGCACAGCAGGATCGGCGCCCAGCGGCCGAACGACCGCTCGTCGTCCATCACGTAATAGAGCAGGATCATCACCAGCGTCGGCACCAGGACCATCAGCGCGACCGTCCGCCGGTCGTGGCGGAGCTGGGTCATGATCCGCCTCGCGGTGGCGAGGGTGATCGCGAAACTCATGCCGCCGCCCTCTCCTCGATCAGGCGCAGGAACGCCTCCTCCAGGTCGGTCGTGCCCGTGTGCGCGCGCAGGGCGCGGGGGGTGTCGTCGGTGAGGATCTCCCCCTGGCGCAGCACGATCAGCCGCTCGCACCGCGCGGCCTCGTCCATGACGTGGCTGGAGACCAGGATCGTGGTGCCGCCCTCGGCCAGGCGGTGGAAGAGCGTCCACAGCTCCTGCCGCAGCACGGGGTCGAGCCCGACCGTCGGCTCGTCCAGCACGAGCAGTTCCGGACGGCCGAGCAGGGCCACGGCGAGCCCGGCGCGGCCCAACTGGCCGCCGGAGAGCGTGGACCCGAGCTGGTGGGCGGCGCCGGCGAGCCCCACCTCCGCCAGCACCCGCTCGGGGTCGTCCTTCGGCGCGCCGAGCACGGCGGCGAAGTAGCGCAGGTTCTCCAGCACGGTCAGGTCCCGGTAGACCGCCGGGCTCTGTGTCGAGTAGCCGATCCTGCGGCGCAGGCCCGCACTCCCGGCCGGCTCGCCGAGCACCCTCACCTCGCCGCCGGACACGATCTGGACGCCCACGATCGCCCGCATGAGCGTCGTCTTGCCGCAGCCGCTCGGCCCGAGCAGGCCGGTGACCTGCCCTCGCGGCACCTCGAAGGTGAGGCCGTGCAGGACCTCCGCCCCGCCCCTGGCCACCCGCAGATCCCGTACGGCGATCGCGGGATCCGATAAATTCATCATGCGTTGAAATTAGCCCCCTGACGGGGGTGCGTCAACGCGCAGCCGGCCGGTCGAACCGGGGGCTCTTTACAGCCGTGTAAGGGGCATGAGAAAGCTCTGGCTCGTGGCCCTCCTCTTCCTGGCGGTCGCCTGCGGAGGGACCTCCTCCACCTCGGCATCACCCGAGCAGCCCGAGGGCTCCCCCTCCGGCGCCGGGGCCGATCACAGCTCACCCGCACCGGCCTCGCCGGCCGGCACGGCACCGTCCGGCGCGCCATCTCCCGTGACCCCGGCCGGCCCCACCCTGAACCCGCGAAAGGTGCCGTGGGAGAGCGCCACCCCCACGGAGGACGGCAGGTCCCTCGACGTCGTGTGGTGGTCCGGAGTGGAGCCCTGCAACGTGCTCGACCGCGTCGACGTGACCGAGACCGCGCGCGAGGTCACCGTCACCCTGTACGAGGGGCAGGACCGGCGCTCGCCCGACGCCGTCTGCATCGCGATCGCGATCATGAAGACCACGAAGGTGCAGCTCAAGGCCCCCCTCGACGGGCGGAAGGTCGTGGACGGCGCGAAGTAGACGATGCCCTCGTCCGGAGGCCCCGGCCCCGGACGAGGCAGACAGGACAGTTCACACAAGTTCGCGATGACGGAATGAAATCCGCGCGCTCCAGGGTTGAGCCCCATAGACTCAAGCTGTTTGACAGACCCCTCGGCGGGGCTAGTATTTGAGTCTGACCGACTCAACTTTGACTACAAGGACGTACTCATGGCACGTGCGGTAGGTATCGACCTGGGGACGACCAACTCCGTCGTCTCGATCCTCGAGGGCGGCGAGCCCACGGTCATCGCGAACGCCCAGGGCTCGCGGACCACGCCGTCCGTGGTCGCGTTCGCGAAGAACGGCGAGGTTCTCGTCGGCGAGGTCGCCAAGCGGCAGGCGGTGACCAACGTCGACAGGACCATCCGCTCGGTCAAGCGCCACATGGGCACGAACTGGTCGATCGAGATCGACGGCAAGAAGTTCACGCCCCAGCAGATCAGCGCGTTCGTCCTGCAGAAGCTCAAGCAGGACGCGGAGGCATACCTGGGCGAGAAGATCACCGATGCGGTGATCACCGTCCCGGCGTACTTCAACGACGCCCAGCGGCAGGCCACCAAGGAGGCCGGCCAGATCGCGGGCCTCAACGTGCTGCGCATCATCAACGAGCCCACCTCCGCGGCCCTGGCCTACGGCCTCGACAAGGAGAAGGACCAGACCATCCTGGTCTTCGACCTCGGCGGCGGCACCTTCGACGTGTCCCTGCTCGACGTCGGCCAGGAGGACGGGCACGGGTTCGTCGAGGTCAAGGCCACCAGCGGTGACAACCACCTCGGCGGCGACGACTGGGACCAGCGGGTCGTCGACGAGCTGGTGACGCGCTTCAAGAACGCGCACGGCGTGGACCTGTCCAAGGACAAGATGGCCCTCCAGCGCCTGCGCGAGGCGGCCGAGAAGGCCAAGATCGAGCTGTCGGCCCAGACCGAGACCACGATCAACCTGCCCTACATCACCGCCTCCTCCGAGGGCCCGCTGCACCTGGAGGAGAAGCTGACCCGGGCGGAGTTCCAGCGGATCACCGCCGACCTGCTCGAGCGCTGCAAGGGCCCCTTCCACCAGGTCATCAAGGACGCGGGGATCAAGATCTCCGACATCGCCCACGTGGTCATGGTCGGCGGCTCCACCCGTATGCCGGCCGTGTCCGACCTCGTGAAGGAGCTGACCGGCGGCAAGGAGCCCAACAAGGGCGTGAACCCGGACGAGGTCGTCGCCATCGGCGCCGCGCTCCAGGCCGGTGTCCTCAAGGGCGAGGTCAAGGACGTCCTGCTGCTCGACGTCACCCCGCTCAGCCTGGGCATCGAGACCAAGGGCGGGATCTTCACCAAGATCATCGAGCGCAACACGACGATCCCGACCAAGCGCTCTGAGGTCTTCACCACGGCCGAGGACAACCAGCCGTCGGTGCAGATCCAGGTCTACCAGGGCGAGCGCGAGATCGCGGCGTACAACAAGAAGCTGGCCACCTTCGAGCTGACCGGCATCGCCCCGGCCCCGCGCGGCATCCCGCAGATCGAGGTCACCTTCGACATCGACGCCAACGGCATCGTGAACGTCTCGGCGAAGGACCTCGGCACGGGCAAGGAGCAGTCGATGACCATCACCGGCGGCTCGGCCCTGGGCAAGGAGGACATCGAGCGCATGATGCGCGAGGCGGAGTCCTACGCCGAGGACGACAAGCGGCGCCGCGAGGAGGCCGAGGTCCGCAACAACGCGGACGCGCTGGCCTACCAGACGGAGAAGTTCCTCCGCGAGAACGACGAGAAGGTCCCGGCCGACGTGAAGACCGAGGTCAACGACTCGCTCGCCGAGCTGAAGAAGGCGCTGGAGGGCACCGACATCCCCGCCATCCGCACCGCCGCCGAAACGCTCGCCACGGTCAGCCAGAAGATGGGCTCGGCCATCTACGCCCAGTCGCAGGCCGGCGCCGAGGGCGCCGCACCCGGCGCGGACGCGGAAGGCGCCCAGGCGAAGGCCGACGAGGACGTGGTCGAGGCTGAGATCGTCGACGACGAGCGGGAGGGCGGCCGCAAGTGAGCCCGCGTGAGAACGGCTCCGAGGAGGAGCCGGTGATCCGCGACAACCGCAAGATCGACCCGGAGACCGGCAAGGTCCGCGAGTCCGCCGAGGACGCGCCCGAGGGCGCCCTCGGAGACCAGGGCACGCAGACGGCGGCGGCGCCCGCCGAGGGGTCCGCGACGGACCTGCTCGCCGAGCGCACCGCCGATCTGCAGCGGCTCCAAGCGGAGTTCAGCAACTACCGCAAGCGGGTCGAGCGCGACCGGATCGCCGTCAGGGAGCAGGCCGTCGCGAGCGTGCTCACCGAGCTGCTGCCCGTGCTCGACGACATCGGCCGCGCCCGCGACCACGGCGAGCTCACCGGCGGCTTCGCGAAGGTGAGCGAGTCGCTGGAGGCGGCCGTCGGCAAGCTGGGCCTGACCGCGTACGGCACGAAGGGCGACCTCTTCGACCCGACCGTGCACGAGGCCCTGCTGCACAGCTACTCGGCGGAGGTGACCGAGCCGACGTGCGTCGAGATCCTCCAGCCGGGTTACCGGATCAACGAGCGGATCCTGCGCGCCGCCCGCGTGGCCGTCGCCGAGCCGAGCGAGGAGGCGGCGGCCGAGGAGACGGCGGCCGGCTCCGGCGAGTCCGGCGGACCGGACGAGAACTGAAACCGCGGAGGTCTCTCCCGATCGGCGAAGATCGGGAGAGACCCGCGAGGGCACCCGCGACGACAGCCGCGGGAACACTGAATCACTCCCCTTTCGTGCGAAGGAAGCAATAGATGAGCACCAAGGACTACTTGGAAAAGGACTACTACGCCGTCCTTGGTGTGCCCAAGACCGCGAGCGCCGAGGAGATCAAGAAGGCGTACCGCAAGCTCGCCCGCCAGTACCACCCCGACGCCAACCCGGGGAACAAGGAGACCGAGGAGAAGTTCAAGGAGGTCTCCGAGGCGTACGACGTGCTCTCGGACGTCAAGCGGCGCAAGGAGTACGACGAGGCGCGCACGCTCTTCGGGTCGGGGCTCGGCGGCTACGCGGGCGCGGGCGGGCCCCGGGCCGGCGGCGGCTTCAACTTCGATCTCGGCGACCTGTTCGGCGGCTCGGGGTCGGGCGAGCGGATAGGGGATCTGTTCGGGGGATTGTTCAACCGGGGCGGAGCGGGCACGCGCACGACCACTGCCCGGCCACGGCGCGGCCAGGACGTCGAGTCGGAGGTGACGCTCGCCTTCGGCGAGGCGGTCGACGGCACCACCGTGTCCCTCCGGCTCACCAGTTCGGCCGCCTGCACCGCCTGCGGCGGCACGGGGGCGAAGGCGGGCACCACCCCACGGGTCTGCCCGACCTGCGAGGGAACCGGGGCGGCCAGCCGCAACCTCGGCAACTTCGCCTTTTCCGAGCCGTGCCGCGACTGCCGCGGCCGGGGCCTGGTGGTCGACGACCCCTGCCCCGTCTGCGAGGGCAGCGGGCGCGGCAAGAGCACCCGTACGATCCAGGCCCGCATCCCGGCCGGGGTCGGCGACGGCCAGCGCATCAGGATCAAGGGCAAGGGCGCGCCCGGTGAGAACGGCGGCCCGGCCGGCGACCTCTACGTGCTGGTCCACGTCAAGCCGCACCCCGTGTTCGGGCGCAGCGGGGAGAACCTGACCGTCACGGTCCCCGTCACCTTCCCCGAGGCCGCGCTCGGCGCCGAGATCAAGGTGCCGACGCTCCGGGGGATGCCGGTGACCCTGCGCATCCCGGAGGGAACGCCCAACGGGCGGACGTTCCGGGTGCGCGGCCGGGGGGCCTCCCGCAAGGACGGCACGAAGGGCGACCTGCTGGTCACCGTCCAGGTCACGGTGCCCCAGAACCTCGACGACAAGGCCCGCGCGGCCCTCGAGGAGTTCAGGAACGCCACCGAGGGCCAGGACCTTCGCGAAGAGCTGATCAAGCAGGCCAGAAGCGAGTGAGCCGATGGATGCCAGTTTTTTCGACATCTCCGACGACACCCCCGTCTATGTGATCTCCGTAGCCGCCCAGCTGTCCGGGCTGCACCCGCAGACGCTCCGCCAGTACGACCGGCTCGGGCTCGTCAGCCCCGGCCGTACGGCGGGGCGGGGGCGGCTGTACTCGACCAGGGACATCGTGCTTCTGCGCGAGGTCCAGCGGCTCTCCCAGGAGCACGGCATCAACCTCGCCGGCATCAAGCGCATCCTCGAACTCGAAACCGAGAACATGCGCATGCGCGAGGAGGTCACCCGGCTCAGGGGTGAGCTCACGATGTTGCGGGCACTGGTCCGCTACGAACTGCCACCTGCCTGATCGGCGAAACGAGGCATTCATATATGGACTACAAGTTCACCCAGAAGAGCCAGGAGGCCCTGTCCGCGGCCGTCCGGCGCGCCGCGGCCGACGGCAACCCCGAGGTCGCGCCCGCGCACCTGCTGACGACCCTGCTGGGGCAGAACGGCGGCATCGCCGGGTCGCTGCTGCAGGCCGTCGGCGCGGACCCCCGGCAGCTGCGCGCCCAGGCCGAGGAACTGCTCGACCGGCTGCCGAAGGCGCAGGGCTCCACCGTGAGCGCGCCGTCCAGCTCGCGCCAGCTGCTGACCGTGCTCAACACCGCGGCGCAGCGGGCCAAGCAGCTCGAGGACGAGTACGTCTCGACCGAGCACCTGCTGGTCGGGCTCGCGACCGACGGAGGACAGGTCGCCGACCTGCTGAAGGCCGTGGGCGCCACCCCCGACGCGCTGCTGGAGGCGTTCGAGAAGGTCCGCGGGCACGCGCGGGTAACCAGCGAGACGCCCGAGGACACCTACCAGGCGCTGGAGAAGTACGGCGTCGACCTCACCGAGGCGGCGAGGGCGGGCAAGCTCGACCCGGTGATCGGTCGCGACGGCGAGATCCGCCGGGTCGTCCAGGTGCTGTCGCGCCGCACCAAGAACAACCCCGTGCTGATCGGCGAGCCCGGCGTCGGCAAGACCGCCGTGGTGGAGGGCCTCGCCCAGCGGATCGTCGCGGGCGACGTGCCCGAGAGCCTGCGCAACAAGCGTCTCGTAGCGCTCGACCTCGGCGCGATGGTCGCGGGCGCGAAGTACCGCGGCGAGTTCGAGGAACGCCTCAAGGCCGTGCTCACCGAGATCAAGGAGAGCAACGGCCAGATCGTGACGTTCATCGACGAGCTGCACACGATGGTCGGCGCGGGCGCGGCCGAGGGCGCGATGGACGCGGGCAACATGCTCAAGCCCATGCTGGCCCGCGGCGAGCTGCGCATGATCGGCGCCACCACACTCGACGAGTACCGCGAGCGCATCGAGAAGGACCCGGCCCTGGAGCGGCGGTTCCAGCAGGTCTACGTCGGCGAGCCCACCGTCGAGGACACGATCGCGATCCTGCGCGGGCTCAAGGGCCGATACGAGGCCCACCACCAGGTGCAGATCTCCGACAGCGCCCTGGTCGCCGCCGCGACGCTCTCCGACCGCTACATCACGGCGCGCTTCCTTCCTGACAAGGCGATCGACCTGGTGGACGAGTCGATGTCGCGGCTGCGCATGGAGATCGACTCGCGGCCGGTGGAGATCGACCAGCTCCAGCGGAGCGTGGACCGCCTGAAGATGGAGGAGCTCGCGCTCGCCAAGGAGACCGACGAGGCCAGCCGGCAGCGCCTGGAGAAGCTCCGCGAGGAGCTGGCCAACCGCCAGGAGGACCTCAACGCCCTGGTCAGCCGGTGGGAGCGGGAGAAGGCCGGCCTCAACAAGGTCGGTGAGCTGAAGAAGCAGCTCGACGAGGCGCGCGGCGCGGCCGAGCGGGCCCAGCGCGACGGCGACTTCGAGGCCGCGTCGCGGCTCATGTACGGCGACGTCCCCCGCCTGGAGAAGGAGCTCGCCGAGGCCACCAAGGCCGCCGAGACCGCGGAGGCCGAGGCCGAGCCGATGGTGAAGGAGGAGGTCGGCCCGGACGACATCGCCGAGGTCATCTCCTCGTGGACCGGCATCCCCGCCGGGCGGCTGCTGGAGGGCGAGACCGCCAAGCTGCTGCGGATGGAGGACGAGCTGGGCGAGCGCCTGATCGGCCAGCGCCAGGCCGTCCAGGCCGTCTCCGACGCCGTACGGCGTGCCCGGGCCGGCATCGCCGACCCCGACCGGCCGACCGGCTCGTTCCTCTTCCTCGGCCCGACCGGTGTCGGCAAGACCGAGCTGGCCAAGGCGCTCGCCGAGTTCCTGTTCGACGACGAGCGGGCCATGACCCGCATCGACATGAGCGAGTACAGCGAGAAGCACAGCGTGGCCCGTCTGGTCGGCGCGCCGCCCGGCTACGTCGGCTACGAGGAGGGCGGCCAGCTCACCGAGGCCGTGCGGCGCAGGCCGTACACCGTGGTGCTGCTCGACGAGATCGAGAAGGCCCATCCCGAGGTCTTCGACATCCTGCTGCAGGTGCTCGACGACGGCCGGCTCACCGACGGGCAGGGCCGCACGGTCGACTTCCGCAACACGATCCTGATCCTCACCTCGAACATCGGCTCGCAGTTCCTCGTGGACCCCACGATGGAGAACGGGGCCAAGCGCGAGGCCGTGATGAACGCGGTGCGGGCGTCGTTCAAGCCCGAGTTCCTCAACCGGCTCGACGACATCATCGTGTTCGACGCGCTGGGCACCGAGGAGCTGTCGCAGATCGTGGACCTGCAGGTGGCCCGGCTCGCGCGGCGCCTGTCGGACCGGCGGCTGAGGCTGACCGTCACGCCCGCCGCCCGCGACTGGCTCGCGCTGACCGGCTACGACCCGCTGTACGGCGCGCGCCCGCTGCGCCGCCTGATCCAGTCGGCCATCGGCGACAAGCTCGCCAAGGAGCTGCTGTCGGGGGCCATCAGGGACGGCGACGAGGTAATCGTGGACTTTGACGAGGCAGGTGACACGCTGACGATCCAGCCCGCTCGGTAAGGTCTTCCCCACCATTGGGGCAAGCGCGCCCCGCTCTTTCCCCTCGCTGCTACGTTCGGCGTTCGTCGGACTACCGTACGCGATCAGGGGGACGTGGATGTCCAGGACATCACGAAGTATTCGAGGGCGGTGCGTTGCGCTTGCGGCGGTCACTGCCGGAGTGAGCTGGCTGACCGGGGGCCCGGCGATGGCGAAGGACGGCGCGCTCGCCGACGCCTGCCGGGCCCAGAGCAACGACATCACCGGCCGCGACGTCACCGGCCATGACGTCACCGGCCGCGACCTCACGGGAGGACTGACCACCCTTCCGGCGGCGGGCGTGCTGAGCATCGCCGACATGGCCGGAGCGGCCGCCGGTCAGGGGCGCAACTCGCTTCCCAGCGGCCCTGCCACGGTCGCCCGGACCGTCCCGGGGCCCGCGGCGCTGCCGGCCGTGCCAGGCCCACGTACGCTGCCGGGCACGATGCCCAGCGCGGCAACCGGCGCGGCGACCGGTGCGGCACCCGGCGTGGCCAAGGCCGCCCCCGCCGCCCCCGCCGTTCCCGGCGGCACGACGGCACTGCCCGCACCGGCGGGCGCGAAGACGCTTCCCGCCGACGCCACGACCCTCTCGGCGCCCGCGAAGGCGGTCTCCGCCCCGGTGCACAACGCCGTGGCGGGCGCCACGGCCGTCTCCGAACCGCGCCGCGCGCCCGCCGTTCCCGCGGCGGACGCCAAGACCCTGTTCCCGGCCAGGAGCACCGTGCCCCTCCTCGCCGCCGCACCCGCCAAGCCCAGCGCCGCGAACGCCTGCGCGCCCCAGGCGCTGCGGACCGCGCCGGCCGCCCAGGAGCGGGAGCACCCCGTCGCGCAGGGGCATCAGAAGAAGAGCCACCGGCATCCCAAGCCGCAGGACGAGCAGGCGGGCTCGGCGTCCCGGGGCGACTCCGCCCAGGGTTCCGTGCCGCAGAAGCCGGGCGCACAGAAGCCGGGAGCGCAGAACTCGGGAGCGCAGAAGCCGGGCGCGCAGAAGCCGGAGGCGCGGAACCAGGGCACACAGGGTGCTTTCGCACCCCAGGGCGAGTTCCACAGCACCAGTTCGCAGAGCGGTGCGTCGGGCCAGAAGCAGAGCACGCAGACCTTCCTGGTGAAGGACCGCCGCCACCGCAAGGCGCACCACCCCCACAAGCAGCCCGGGGTCGTGGCGCCCGCCCAGGCCGCCGACCGGAGTGCCAAGCAGAGTGCCGGCCAGGCGGCCCCGCAGGCGGGTCAGGCCGGCCGGCCCATGACCGGCACGCGCAACGCCTCCCTGCCGGAGGGTGAGCGCAAGAAGGGGGCCAAGGACAAGCGTCAGCGGAACGACGACGCGCGCGGGCGGGGGACCGCCGCGGCCGTGCAGCCCGACGCCGCGGACGGCCGGCACGTGCCGCGACTGCTGCCGCGCGAGTACCCCAAGGCGGCCTCGCGCCAGCAGAACGGTGACATCACCGCCCCGGCCGCCCTCACCAAGGCGACGGGCACGCGCGCGGTGACCGATTTCGCCACCGCGACCGGCAAGAAACTCCTGCCGTAACCCCCCATCCGCCGCACGACGCGCAAGGACGGCGGCCTTGCGGCCGACGGCCCGGGTTCGGCGACCGGGCCGCACGAGGAGCGAGTCCGCCGGGCGGGGAGAGAGGCGAGCACCGGCCGGCCGGGGTGATCGGCGTCGCCCCGGCTCCCCCGCGGCTCCCATCCGGCCTCGTCCGCCGGAATACCGAAGACAGCGAAACCGAAGACAACGTGACCAAGGGGCCGTGATCCACGGCCCCTTTTCCCATGCCCTCACACCACCTGACCGGGTGGGACCCTCAGCCGTATCCGGGGTGCTGAGAGGACTCAGCGGGAGACGTCGAGGAGGGCGTCGAGGTCGTCCTCCGGCAGGCCGAGATCGACCCGGATGCGGTAGCGAGTGCGCAGCAGCGAGTCGCGGATGCCCGACCCCGTCGCGCCGCAGGCGCGGATGCCGTCGGTGGCCCACTCGTGTGCCGCGTCGAGGTCGCCGTACGCCACGAGCGTCTCGGCGACGGTCAGCGCGGTGGCCGGGTTCCAGTCCCCTGACCTGACCGCGGCGATCAACGCCCTGGCCTCCTCGGGCCGGTCGAGTTCGAACAGCGTGTCGGCGATGCCCGCACGCGGGTCCACCGGCACCTCCCCGCCGTCCTCCAGAGCGCTCTGGTAACGGTCGAGGGCGGTCGCGGGCTGACCGGCCTGGCGCCACTCCTCCGCGGCGAGCACGAGGATCGCCGCCCTGGACATCTCTCCCGACTCGTACCCCTGGGCCAGCGCGTCGAGGCGGCGGGCGAGGGCACCGTGGTCATCGAGCAGCAGGGCCTGTTCGAGCAGTCGGTCCACCTGCTCATTTGTCACATGTGCCACAGAGCCGAGGCTACCGATCCCGGCCTGTTTTCGCAGGGCAACACCAGGCATTGCCGAAGCAACAGTTAGTACACGTTTGGCTACTATGCGCTTTTCTCGGCAGATAGTCGGGCATATCGCAGCATGCCTGTGCCAATCGAAGCTCGGCGAGGAGCGTTACAGCATGTCCAAGCGGGTGATATTGACTCTCGCCTCCACAACGGTGCTCGCCGCCGTGGTTCCGGGTTTCGCCGGCTTCGTCACGGCCCAGTACGAGGCGCTCGACCAGGCCCGCGCCGAACTGGCCCGGCTGCAGGCCAAGCTGCAGATGATGGAGCTTAGGGTCGAGCCGGCGGCGACTCTGCGATGCCGCGCCGGCGCGACCGGGAAGAGACAGCCGAGCCTGACGGACGAGGACGACACGCGGGAGCTGACGATACCGCCGCGCACCCGCACCAGGTCCTGGGAGAACACCGCCTACGTCCAGGGCACCGCCACACCGGGGCTGTGGCCCTCGATCGGCGTCCCCCGCGCCGTACCCGGCCCGCAGGCGCCGGGCGATCCCCGCCGCCCGCACGAGTGAGCCGCCTCCTGAGTGAGCCGCCCCGCGGATAAGCCCGCACGGACAAGCCCGCACGAGCACCGCCACCCGCCGCGAGCCGCTCCGCCCGCCTCCGGCGGGGGGTGGATGCCCCGCCCGCCTGCGGCAACACCCCGCGCCACGAGGGCGCGCGTCGTCACCCGCGTCGCGAGACGGCGGAGGCGAGCTGGCGGGACAGATATCCGCGGACGAGCTGTTTGGCTTCGGCCACGATTCCGGGGTCGCCGTTCGGGTCGTGCCGGAAGGCGAGCTTCAGCACCGCGTCCCCGGCCTCGACGGCGACGAGAATGGCACGATCCAAATCCTCACTGTCCGCCAGCCCGAATTCGGCGAACAGCAACGCGCGCAGCCGTCCGGCGATCACGGTGTTGTTGTCGGCCACGGAGTCGAGGAGGTCGAGATCGAAGACCTCGCCGAAGTGCAGCGAGCGGAACCCGGGCACACTACGGTGCATCTCGACGTACTCGTCGATGATGGCGTCGACGGCGTCCCACCAGCCGGCGTAATCCTCGACCATGAAGCGACGCCCGACCCGCGCGACGAACAACTCGACGTTGCGCCGCGTCAGGGCCTGGCTGAGCGCCCGCTTGTCCGGGAAGAACTGGTAGACCGAGCCGATCGCCACCCCGGCCCGCTCGGCCACCCGGGTGGTCGTCAGCGCGTCGTACCCTCCCTCGTCGAGCAACTCGGCGCAGGCGTCGAGCATCCGCTCCACTCTGCGGGCGCTGCGACGCTGCGAAGGACGCCGCCGCAGCGGCTCATCGGGATGCGACGAGCGCGGCGACATTCCCTCACCACCCCCACGGGCCCATTTCTCGGCGGCGGCACAGGTCTCTACGGCAGCACAGTGCTCGACGGCGACAGCGGGGCCGCCTGCTTCCCTCACGTACCGGCTGGACACCCACTCATCTTGCCTGTTTCACGCGCCGTGGTCAGCGCTTATCGACCAGTCGTCTGATTTGCGGCAAGAATCCCCTCGCACCCGCCGTCAGGAGTCGGCGGGTGCGGCCGACAGGCCGGTGCAGCCGCGCAGCGCACGGTACGCGCCGAGCGCCTGCTGCTTGGCGCCGCCCGTCACGGGAATCGGCACGCCGCCGTTGATCCGGGCGGGGGTCCACTGGTCCTTGAGCACCTTCCTGCCGTTGATCGTCAGGGTGAGCACACCGGTCGTCCCGGTGTCCGGGCCCCAGTTGTAGAAGGCGAAGTTGCCCAGGCCGTACTGCACGTACGCCTGGCCGGAGTAACCGCCGCCCAGCAGGATGTGCGCGTGGCTGCCCACGATCACATCGGCCCCCGCGGCCGCGAGCTTGTCCGCCAGGCTCCGCTGCACCGGCGTCGGGCACTTGACCAGCTCGGTGCCCCAGTGCAGGAACACGATGACGGTGTCGGAGTTCTTGCGGGCCTGCCGTACGGCACGCAGGAGCCGGGGCTCGTTCTTCGCCGAGGCGAGCCCGCCCTTGTCGCCGGAGGCGGTCCACGCCTGGATGAACTGCTCGTCGAGCACCTGGGTCGCGCCGATGATCGACACCCGGTTGCCGTTGACCGTCCTGCGATAGGGCCGGTATGCCTCGGTCTCGTTCGCGCCGATGCCGATGACGGGGAACTTCGAGGACCTGATCGCGGCGAGCGTGTCCCGCAGGCCGCTCTCCATGTAGTCCATGCCGTGGTTGTTGGCCATCGTGACCACGTCCACCCCGGCGGCCTTGAGCGCGGCGAACGCCGTGGCCGGGGCGCGGAAGGTGAACTGCTTGCCCGGCGCGGGCGTACCGGCGGTGGTGATGGCCGTCTCGAGGTTGAGCGCGGTGAGGTTGGATTTACGCAGCACGGCGGCGATCGGGCCGAGCGCCGTACGGGGGTCGGCGTTGAGCCGGTTGCGCAGGACGCCCTCGAAGTGCACGTCGCCCGCGAAGGAGATCGTGAAGGGCCGCCGCTGCGGCTTGGGAGACGGCGTCGCGGTCTTGACCTCCGGTTGCGACGCACCGGGGACGGGCTCGCTCTCCGCCGGGCTGCACCCCGCGACGAGAAGGGGAGCCGCGAGGAGGGCGAACAGGGACAGGGCGAGGGGCTGACGTCTCACGGCACCCGAGCATGCCATCTTCCGCCGGCATCCGGGGAGCCCGTGGGAGATCCTGGGGCAAATAACTGGGAGAGTTCCTTTACTTGAATCGTTCAAGTTTGCTGCTAACGTGGGGGCTGTGGACGACGCCGGGCGCCTTCGCCAGGCCGGACTGAGGGTGACCGCGGCCCGGCTGGCGATCATGCAGACCGTGAGCGGAGGCGACCACCTCGACGTGGAAGCCATCCATCGCGGTGTGTGCGAACGCGTCGGCCAGGTGTCCCTGCAAGCCGTCTACGACTCGCTGAACGCGTTGCAGCGCGGCGGACTGCTCCGCCGCATCGAGCCCGCGGGCAGCCCGACGCGGTACGAGACGCGGGTGGGCGACAATCACCACCACCTCGTCTGCCGCAGTTGCGGAAGAGTCACGGACGTCGACTGCGCGGTGGGGCACGCGCCCTGCCTGGAGCCGGCGTCGGACGCCGGCTACCTGGTGGACGAGGCGGACGTCATCTACTGGGGCCTGTGCCCCCCGTGCCGGGCCGAGGCCGGCAGCGCCCAGCCCGACTCCGCCCACGTCTGAGTCTCGCGTCCCTGCTTTCCGTTGCTTTCCGCACGCAGGTTCCGTGAAGTGACCCCGGAGGACAGCCCCATGACCGACAGGCCCATCACCACCACTGACACCGGGATTCCCGCTCCCAGCGACGAGTTCTCCCTGTCCGTCGGCCCCAACGGCCCGCTGCTGCTGCAGGACCACTACCTGATCCAGAAGATGGCCCACTTCAACCGGGAGCGGGTCCCCGAGCGCGTGGTGCACGCCAAGGGCGGCGGCGCGTACGGCGTGCTGCGGATCACCGAGGACGTCAGCCAGTACACCAGGGCCAAGCTGTTCCAGAAGGGCGAGGAGACCGGGCTCTTCCTGCGGTTCTCGACCGTCGCCGGCGAGCTGGGCAGCGCCGACACCGTACGCGACCCCCGCGGCTTCGCGATCAAGTTCTACACGGAGGACGGCAACTACGACATCGTCGGCAACAACACGCCGATCTTCTTCATCCGCGACCCGTCGAAGTTCTCCGACTTCATCCACTCGCAGAAGCGCCGCGCCGACACCCACACACACGACCACAACATGCAGTGGGACTTCTGGACGCTGTCGCCCGAGTCGGCCCACCAGGTGTCGTTCCTCATGACCGACCGCGGCACGCCGCGCTCCTGGCGGCACATGCACGGCTTCGGGTCGCACACCTTCCTCTGGTACAACGCGGCGGGCGAGAGGTTCTGGGTCAAGTACCACTTCAAGACCGAGCAGGGCATCGAGAACTTCACCGACGCCGAGGCCAGGGCGCTGGTGGCGGAGGACCCGGACTTTCACATCCGCGACCTGCACACCGCCATCAGGAACGGCGACCACCCGGCGTGGAAGGTCAACGTCCAGATCATGCCGTTCGAGGACGCGGCGGACTACCGGTTCAACCCGTTCGACCTCACCAAGGTCTGGCCGCACTCCGACTACCCGGAGATCACCATCGGCCGGTTCGTGCTGAACCGCAACCCGGAGAACTACTTCGCCGAGGTCGAGCAGGCGGGCTTCGAGCCGGCGAACCTGGTGCCGGGTGTCGGACCCTCTCCCGACAAGATGCTCCAGGGCCGCCTGTTCTCCTACCCGGACGCACACCGCTACCGCATCGGGCCGAACTACCTGCAGCTTCCGGTCAACGCGCCGAAGGTGCCGGTGCACAGCTACAACCGCGACGGCCAGATGCGCTACCGCAACCCGGGCGACCCGGTCTACGCGCCGAACAGCGTCAACGGCCCCGCAGCCGACCCGTCGCTCTACGAGGGCGAGAACTACCAGGTCACCGGCGAGATCATCCGGAGCGCCCACGCCAGGCACCGCGAGGACGACGACTACGTCCAGCCGCGCGCGCTGTGGGAAAGCGTGCTCTCGGACGTCGACCGCGACCACATGGTGAGCAACATCGTCGGCCACGCCTCGGCTCCCGAGGTCACCGCCGACATGAAGAAGCGCGTGGCCGACTACTGGACCAACATCCACAAGGACCTCGGCCAGCGCGTCGCGCAGGGGCTCGGCGTCGCCTGACCCCCTTCCCCTCACGTACGGCTCGCGCCCCTTTCCGGGCGCGGGCCGTACGCGCTTGTTCGTTTCTCCTGGACCGCGGCACTTACTTCCAAGTGCCTGTCCGATGAGGAATTGTCATGGCATTATTGCGAGGTGTCACGACTCCGTCGTCGCAGCACTCACGCGCCGGTCCACCTGCTCTCAATAACGGTGACGGTGCTTACCGTGCTAGTGGGAGCAGCGCTGACCATCGCCTCCCCCGTCGCCATGAGCAAGATCGCTGCCTCCACGGATGTGGACTGGGAGCAGCTCAGCTATATCGGACAGACGTACGGGGCCGCTTCAGCGATTTTTTCGGCCCTCGCCCTCACAGGAGTCGCAGTCTCCCTGATACTGCAGGCCAGGCAGGCCCGCGCGGCAAGAAAAGAAATTGAACGGAACCACCATTTCCAGTTGATGGAAATGGCCATCAACGATCCCGAGCTTCTCACCTGCTGGGGCGCCACCAGCTCAGAACGTGGGGCGCGAACATTACGGCAGCGACTCTACTTGAATTTGATAATCTCTTACTGGGAGATGATGTATGAGGTCGGGGAAACCTCTACTCGGATGCTTCGGTCGCACGCACGAACCGTGCTCTTTTCCCAGCGATTGGGATACGACTTCTGGACGGACACACGTATGGCTCGCCTCGAAGTCGCAAACAACGCACGTCAGCGCCGGTTCTGGAAGATCCTAGACGAGGAATACAGAACTATCCGATTTCCGCGTGTCATTCCTTCGGAGACAATCCAGCCTCGTCGCAACAGGCCGTCACCCTCAGCCCTTGCGTCAATAGCCGTTGTAGCAGCCACCGTCATCTGCTGGACGATAGGGATGTCCAGGAAGAAGAAGGGCCTGGCCGCCGGACAGGTCGGCCAGGCCAAGGACTAGAGGTCGAACTCGCCGTCCTTCACGCCGCCGATGAACGCGTCCCATTCCGCGGAGGTGAAGACGAGAGCGGGACCGTCCTGGTTCTTGCTGTCGCGCACACCTACGTGGCCGTCGGGCAGTACGGCCACTTCCACACAGGCGCAGTTGTTGGCGCTCCGGCTGCTCTTCCACCAGACGGCGCCGGACAGCTCACTCGAGTTCATGGACAATGTTTTTCTCCCCCCGGAAATCATGTCGCGCGGGTTTCCGAGGCGGTCTAGAGCTGGCTAACGCCAGTGACGGACAGTTTTCTCCAAGAACCGGCGGGAGTCGTCCACGTCGAGGGCCTTCGTCTCCAGGTAGTCGAATGCCACCTCGTACCGGTAGACGATCGCCTCGTCCTCGACCAGACGCCCGCCCAGGAGTGCCTCCAGGTACACGACGTCGTGGAACTCGGGCACCTTGAGGTGGCAGAACGCCCCGGTGTTGATCGGATGGTCCGCGTCGAGCGGCAGGATCCGCAACTCGACGTTCGGCAGCTCTGACACCTCGATCAATCGCCTGAGCTGTTCCCGCATCACCTCGTGGTCGCCGAACCGGCGCAGCAGGACCGACTCCTCCAGAACGGCCGAGATGGCCAGCGGGCTCTCCGCCCTGAGAACCGCCTGCTGGCGCGCCATCCGAACCTCGATCCGGCTGCGGACGCCGCCCGGCGCCTCAAGGGTGCTCCGTTGTCCGCTCTCCATCATGGCTCGGACGTACGCCTCTGTCTGGAACAGACCCGGCACCACCTGGGGTTCCCAGTCGCGTGCCGCCGTGGCCTCGGCCTCCAGGCCAAGGAACGTCGTGTATTCCTTGGGCAGGGAGTCGCGGTAATCCTCCCACCAGCCCTTCCGGGTCGCGTCCCGGTGCAGGGCGAGCAGCTCTTGGCGTTGGCGGGAATCTACCATGTAGATCACCAAAAGTGCCTCAACATCGCTCGTGCGAGGCGAGGTGCGCGCCGTCTCGATTCTGCTGATCTTCGCTGCCGACCAGCCGAGCCGGGCGGCGACCTGGTCGCCCGTCAGATCGGCACGCTCGCGTAACCGGCGCAGTTCCTGCCCCAGCCGACGGCGGCGGACGGTGGGACTGCCGTGCTCGGGCACCCCTGCCGACCTCCTTCATCCGGTGAATCCGGTGGTTGCGGTGGACGCACGGATGGTGGGCGCGCCCTGACGGATCGGGCGCGCGGATGAGGGGCGCCCTGTTCGAAGATTACCGCGCCCGCTCGTGCAACTTGCACCGTAATTTGCAGCGTATCCGCACAAGATTCTTGCGGATTTCTTTTCGTCAAGTATTGCAGGGCATTGCGTCCTGAGTCACGATCGATGCGGGAAGGGTCTTCCGGAGTGTGGGGGCGCCGGCGGTCGCCGGCGAAATACTCCGAGACCCGCTTCCCCATCCGGGGCACGCGCCCGGCGAGGGGCGCCGGCCGCTTCGGGTGCACGTGAAAACGGGAGGCATCCGGGCCAGCGGGATTTCGACATTCGGCGGGCGTCGCGGCGCTCGCATGGCACAGCGAACACCGAATAGGCCGTTCCGGGGATGGGACGCGCCTCCGTATGACGAATTCAGGACGACAAGATCTCCGCTTGGCACCCCTCCGAAAGGAGTCTCCTGGTGAATCCCCCCGGTGCCGCCTGGTTATCACTGATCAAAATCCGGATGACGATGGCCGACCTGGCGCTGTGCGCCGACCAGGACAGGTGGGCGCGCGAACTGAAATGGACCGTGAGCCGCACCGGCTTCGGCGCCCGCCACTACCGCGACCCCCGCTTCGACCTCGTACGCGAACTGGAGGAGGTCGGCCGCCTCTTCACCGTCTGACGCCCAGTCCACCGTCCGACACCCTCTTCACCTTCTGACGCTCCGCGAGAACCTCACAGGTTCGCCATAGGTCCCGGGGTGGGTTCGCATCTAAGGGTGCGACACCCCGAGGAGACCTTGTGAACGACGAGCAGCGACGCGACTTCGCCGAGTTCGTGGCGGCACGGTCGGACAGTCTGATCAGGCTCGCCTACGTCCTGACCGGCGACCAGCACGCCGCCGAGGACCTGTTGCAGGCGGCGCTGACCAAGACCGTGAGCCACTGGCCGAGGATCCGCGACAGCCCCGAGGCGTACGTGCGCCGCGTGATGTACCACGAACAGGTCGGCCGATGGCGAAGTCCCCGTTGGGGCCGGGAACGGACCACGGACACGCCCCCAGACCAGGCGGTCGGCGACCGGACGGCCGACGCGGACACCCGGCTCACCCTGCAGCGGGCCCTGCGCGCCCTTCCGCCGCGCAAGCGCGCGGTGCTGGTCCTGCGCTACTACGAGGACCTCCCCGAGTCGGAGGTCGCCAAAATCATGAATTGCTCGGTCGGAACCGTACGCAGCCAGACCCATCACGCCATCGCGCGGCTGCGTGAACTGATCGGAGAGCCCGTCACCCTGGAGGCCTGGAGATGAACGTCGACGAGCAGACGATCGGCGCGGAGCTGCGCGCGATGGCGGAGGCTGCCGGGCCGGTGAACCCCCAGGCGCTGACCGCGCGTGCCGTACGCGGGTCGGGGCGGCGCCGTCTCACCTGGTCGCTGGCGGGCGCCGTTGTCGCCGCCGCCTGCGTCGGGGGCCCGCTGGTCGTGCTCACGGGAGGGCCGGGAACGACCGTGGCGACGCCGGTCGACTGGCTGCCGGCCAACACCCCGGCACAGATGCGACTGGTGCGGGAGTGCATGCCCGCCGGCGGCCCGGTGCACAGCATGGACAGCCATCTCCGCGTGCCCGGGCAGGGCGACGTACGGGACTTCCGGGTGCTGGTGGAGTACCGCGACGCGGTCGGTGAGACCGCGCTCGCCGGCAGCCTCAAGGGCTTCGTGCTGTGCACCCCGCAGAAGTACCCGCAGTTCGCCGACCGGGCGGTGTTCCACTACTGGGGCAAGACCCAGCCCGGTCCCCTGACCGTGTACATGTACGAGACGCAGACCGACTCGCACACGCTCAAGGACGACCACTTCGACGACGACACGTTCCGGGTGGTCGCCGGCCGGGTCGGGCCCGGGGTGGCCCGCGTCGAGATCGACTGGGCGGACGGCCGGCGCGGCGACGCGGCGGTCGCCAACGGTTATTTCATCGGCAGGGTGCTGGGGCGGGGGCGAACCGAGGACGACAGCGTGCTGGACAGCCCTCCGGTCACCGTGACCGCATACGACAAGGCGGGACGCGTCGTCGGCCGGGAGAAGGGCGTGCGTTTCATGGACCTGACGGCGCCCGGCCGAGCATCCGCTACGAGCTGATCGTGACCGGTTAGGCTTGCGCGCGTGACGACCGCGCTCATCCACGAACGGCTCCAGTCCCAGCTCGCCTTCCACATGGAGATCGACAAGCTGAAGCGCGTCATCCGCCGGAACACGCTGCTGGACGGATCGCGCCGTGAAAACGACGCCGAGCATTCCTGGCATCTGGCCATGATGGCGATGACGCTGGCCGAGCACGCGCCCCCGGGAACCGACATGTCCAGGGTGGTCGCGATGCTGCTCGTCCACGACATCGTGGAGGTCGACGCCGGCGACACCTTCGTCTACGACCCGGTCGCGGTCGAGGGGCAGGCCGCCCTCGAACGTGCGGCGGCCGACCGGATCTTCGGGCTGCTCCCGGAGGACCAGGGGGCGCGGCTGCGCGGCCTGTGGGACGAGTTCGAGGAGCGGCGCACACCGGAGGCGAGGTTCGCCAGGGCGCTCGACCGGCTCGCGCCGATCATCGCCAACCACCACAACGAGGGCGGCACCTGGTCGCTCTACAAGGTGACGGCCGGCCAGGTCATGGAGAAGGTGCGGCTCGTCGAGGAGGGGTCTCCCACGCTCGGTCAGTACGCCGCGGAGCTGGTCGCCGGCTCGGTCGCCCGGGGTCATCTGGCGCCGTGATCGGGAGCCTGCCGGCCCGAAACTCGCATATACCGTCTCATGCCTGTCCATGTTCACACCTGTGACGCGGGGGTACGTGATCCCCTGTTAGGGGGCGAGACATGGAAGAGACGACCAGGCCGCGTGCGGGCCGTACGGCACGGAGGGTCCCTTCGGCAGAGCTCCTCGACGGGCTCGAGCGGGCCACCGTGCTCGACCGGCCGATCACCGTCATATCCAAGAAGGTGCGCCGCAGACTCGGCCCGGGCAAGCTGCGAGACGTCCTGCACGGCGTGCCCATGGGACACCCGCTGCACCCGGCGCTCGCCGTGACGACCTTCGGCTGCTGGCTGTCGGCGAGCGTGGTGGACATGACCAACACGGGCTCACGCGCGGCGCGGACGCTAATCCTGGCGGGACTGGGCACCGCCGTTCCCACAGTGGCGGCCGGCCTCACCGACTGGTCCACCCTGCACCGCGAACAGCAGCGCGTGGGCCTGGTGCACGCCATGACGAACGCCGCCGCGGCGCTCTGCTACACGGGCTCTCTCTTCTTACGGGTGACGGGACGCGAACGCGCCGGGCGCATGCTGGCGTACGCGGGACTCGCGGCGGCCTCCGCGGGTGCGCACCTCGGCAGCCACATGTCCTATCGCCAGGCCGCCGGGGCCAACCACGCGGAGTCGGTCAGCCACCTCATGCCGCTCGGCTGGCACGACCTGTGCGCGCTCAAGGACCTGCCCAACGGGCGGCCGGTCCGGCGGCGGCTCGGCTACATCGACCTTTTCGTCCTGCGCCTCGGCGACGACGTGAGCGTGCTCGCGGACAACTGCTCCCACCTCGCCGGCCCTCTCCACCAAGGGCGGGTCGCCATGGAGGAAGGCCAGGCCTGCATCGTCTGCCCGTGGCACGGCAGCGCCTTCCGAATCTCCGACGGCCGGGTCATGCACGGTCCCGCGACGTCGCGCCAGCCGGCCTTCCAGACCCGGCTGCGGCAGGACGGCGTCATCCAGGTCCGTCCCGCGGAGTAATCCCACAGTGACTCACCACAGTGACTCACCACAGTGACTCACCACGGCGGCGCGTTCCGCGCCCGGGCCCGGGTCAGCCGGTGTCCGGGCCGCGGTCGTCGGCGGGATGTTCGACCAGCGCGAGGACACGGTTGGACATGAACCTCGCGGTGCGGACGGGAGTGCCCGCCCGCGTGACCTCGGTGACCTCGACCACTCCGCGGCCCGTCGTGATCTCGATCCGGCGGCCCGCCCTGGTCGCGACCACCTCGTAGGTGCGCGGGGTGCCCCCCGCATCGATGACGATCTCCACCCGGTCGCCCTTCACAAGGGCAGACATACCCTTTCAGGACACCAGCTTCACTATCGCCACGATTCCCACGACAACAATGAATCCCCGCAGCAAGGGTGCGGGCAGCCGGCGGCCCAGGCGGGCGCCGAGGAAGCCGCCGACGGCAGAGCCGAGCGCGACCATCAGCACGGCGGCCCAGTCCACCGGCGCGATGAACGCGAACAGCACCGCGGCCGTGGCGTTGACCAGCAGCGACAGCAGGTTCTTCGCCGCGTTCACCCGTTGCAGGTCCTCGTCGAGGAAGCTGCCGAGCAGGCCGATCAGCACGATTCCCTGGGCGGCGCCGAAGTAGCCGCCGTACATGCCCGCGCCCAGGACGCCCAGCCACAGCCACGGCCCGCCGTGAGGGTGCGGCCTGCGCCGTACGGCCAGCCACTCGTTGATCCTCGGCTGGAACACCACGAGGAGGCAGGCGACCGCGATGAGCACCGGGACGATGACCTTGAACGCCTCGGCGGGCAGGCGCAGGAGCAGCACCCCGCCGGCGAGCGAGCCGATCACGGACGCGACGCCGAGCCGGAGCAGCCGCTCGCGCTGCCCCTTCAGCTCGGCACGGTAGCCGAGCACTCCAGTCACGCCGCCGGGCACGAGGCCGACGTTGTTGGACACGTTCGCGACGATCGGCGGGAAGCCGACGGCCAGCATCGTCGGGAACGTGATGAGCGAACCCGATCCCACGACGGCGTTGATGGCCCCGGCCCCGACACCGGCCGCGAAGACCGCGGCCGCCTCCCACGGCGTCACTCGCACCTCTCCCTCGTACGGCTATCCGCCAAGGGTAGGCGCCGGGCTCCGCGTGGAGGTCAGAGGGGACGGGCGTACCAGCGGCCCTCCTGGCCGCGGTCGAGGTGCAGCGGCACGCCGAAGGTCGCGGACAGGTTCTCCGGCGTCATCACCGAGTCGATCGGCCCCTGGTCGACCACCGAGCCGTGCCGCAGCAGCAGCACGTGCGTGAACCCGGCCGGGATCTCCTCGACGTGGTGGGTGACCAGCACCATCGTGGGTGACTTCGGATCCCGGGCCAGCGCGCCGAGGCGGCGTACGAGGTCCTCGCGGCCCGCGACGTCGAGCCCGGCGGCGGGCTCGTCGAGCAGCAGCAGCTCGGGGTCCGGCATGAGCGCCCGGGCGATCTGCACCCGCTTGCGCTCGCCCTCCGACAGCGTGCCGAAGCGCCGCCGGATCAGGTGGGCGCAGCCGAGCTGGTCGATGAGCTCGACCGCCCGGGTGACGTCGTGGGAGTCGTACTCCTCCGTCCACCGGCCCAGGATCGCGTACGACGCGGTGAGCACGAGGTCGATGACCTTCTCGTCCGGCGGGATGCGCTCCGACAGGGCCGCGCTGGCCAGGCCGATCCGGGGCCGCAGGTCGAACACGTCCGTCTGGCCGAGCCGCTCGCCGAGGATCTCCACCGAGCCCTCGGACGGGAACAGCAGCGATGCGGCCACCTGGAGCAGCGTCGTCTTCCCCGCGCCGTTGGGCCCGATCACCACCCAGCGCTCGTCTTCCCGGACGCTCCAGTCGATGCCGCGCAGCAGGGCGGCGCCGTCCCTGCGGACGGCCACGTCCTGAAGCTGAAGCACCTGACCGCCCATGTGGGCCCCCTCCCGTGGTTCGCTGAGATAAAACTATGGCAGTCCGACCACATATCGTGGATCGGGTGCGCATCGATTCACCGATCTCCGCCACGCTCGTCGCCTGGGGCAATGCCTGGCTCGGGGGACACGTGAGTCTGGAGCACGCCCTCGACCGCGTCGAGCGCGAGGCCGGGCCCCAGGTGGTGGCGGCGGATGACGTCGAGACCCCCTTGCTCGCCTACCTCGTCGATCGGCGGATCGAAGGCCTCGGCGCGTTCCGGCTGGCCCTGCCGGTGCCCGGCGACCCGCTCGGGCTCACCGGCCCGCCCGCCTTCAACGGCGCCGCGATCGACGCGGGCCAGGCCGTCGTGGCCGTGCTGTCCGGCCGGTGCCTCGGTCTCGTGCCGTCCGCCGACAGGCGCGGCTCGTCGTACTCCGGAATCCGCTGGACCGTGGCCGAGGCGTCGGCCGTCCCGCCCGACGTGCCGTCGCTGGCCGAGGCGGAGCAGGCGCTGCGGACCGCCATGATGGCCGCCACCGAGGCGCTGCTGGGCGTGGGCGGCCCGGCGCAGGGCTTCCCGGCGCCGGACACGCTCGACCGCGCGGGCGAGGCCCTCGCCCCTGGCTATCCCGGCAGGGCGCACCGGGTCGGCGCCCTCGCCGCCCGGCTGTCGGCCGCGCTCCGCCTCGCCGACGAGCGGGGGCTCACCTCCGGGCAGGTCGCCGCACGCGGGCAGGCCCTGCGCGACCTCGACCGCGCCGTACGGCGGGCCAGGGTGGCCGCGCACAACGCGATCGTGGAGTCCCAGGTCTGACGTGCGCCCGGACCGGGTTCACCGCTTGGCGATCGCCTCGCGGACGGCGGGCACGACGTCCTGGGCCCAGCGGGCCAGGAGGGTGAGGTCGGGGGCGCCGTGGTCGGCGAAGAAGAGCGTGAAGCCCGACGCGCCGTGCTCCAGCACGGCGCCGGTCAGCTCCTCGACCCACTGGCCGGCGGAGCCGCCGATCCAGCGGCCCTCCGAGTCACGGGTGGCGGGCAGCGGCCGGTCGGTGATGCGGCCGGGGAAGTTGAAGACCGTGCGGATCTCGCGCGGATCGCGGCCGACGGACGCCGCCGCCTCGTCGATGACCGGCCGCGACGTGCGGTAGCGCTCGCTCAGCCAATCGGCCGCGTGGCCGGGGATCCAGCCGTCCGCCACCCGGCCGGTGGCGGCCAGGGATTTGCGGCCGACCGATCCGGTCCACACGGGCGGCGCGGGTACGGGGGCCGGCTCGATCTGGTTCACCTGGTAGTGCTTGCCCTGGTAGGTGACCGGAGGGCCGCCGCCGGACAGCAGCTTGACCAGGACGATCGCCTCCTCGAAGGCGTCCACGGCGTCGCCGGGCGTCAGCCGCGGCACCCCCATGTCGGCGATGCGATCCCACAGCCCGCCCGCGCCCATGCCGAGCACGACCCGGCCGCCCGACAGCGCCGACAACGACGTCACCATCCTGGCCAGCATGGGAGCGGGCCGGGTCGGCAGGTTGGTGACGTTGGCGAAGCCGGCGATGTGCTGCGTACGCCCGAGGATGAAGCCGAGCGCGGCGTAGGCGTCCACACGTCCGCCGAGGTAGGGATGGTCCGACAACGTGAAGATGTCGAGTCCGTCCCGGTCGGCCTGCTGGACCATGCGCAACAGCTCGGGTATGTCCTCGATGCCGGAATGCGCGCCAAACCCGAAGACGACGTCATGTGCTGACAACGTTCTGCCTTTCTGTATGCGGACAGGCGTTTCGTCCATGTCAGGCGGCACCGAACTGCTCGGTGAAGCGGCCGGTGAACAGGTCGGCCCCCTTGTACGCCGAGACGGTCTCGGCCGGGACGACGACCGGTCCGTCGGGGCTGGGCAACTGGCCGACACCGCCACGCGGGCCAAGCGGGAGCAGGATCATGGGGTAGGGCAGCGGCCGGTAGGTGGCCTCCGGCTGCTCGCCGCGCAGCTGGGCGACGATGTTGCGGGCCACCACCTCGGCGTGCTGCATCGCGTACCCGGCCATCTTGGCCTCGGGGACGTCGGTGATGTCGCCGATGGCGTAGACGTGCTCGTAACCGTGGACATTGAGGGTCTCGGTGACGGGAACCCGTCCCTGCGGCGTACGCGTCGTCAATCGGCCGTCGGCGAGGTAGTCGCTGTTGACCCGCACGCCATGGGCGCGGAACCAGATGTCGGCGGTGATCTCCTCCCCACCGGTCGTTGTGACGGTGAAGGTCTCCGCCTGGCCGGGTTCGGTCACCGGAGGTGCGGTCAGGCCGGCGCCCAGCCGCAGGTGGATGTCCAGGCCATCGAGCTGGCGGTGCAGTTCCTGGCGCATCTCCTCGGGGAAGGCGGCCAGCAGTCGCTCGGCGGGGTCGACGATGGTCACGTGCTTGTGCGGCCAGACTTCCTTGATCTCGCCGGCCAGTTCGAGACCGACCGGCCCGGCGCCGAGGATCAGCACCCGTTCGGCGCCGGCCAGTTCCTTGTGGGTCCGGCGCAGGTCGTCCAGGACGTCGTCCATTGAGTCGGAGGCGGGTTTGGCCGGGTAGGTGTAGCTCGAACCGGTGGCCAGGACCAGGTAGTCGGTCTCGACCCGCCGGCCCGAGGCCAGGGTGACGCCGCCGGGGTCCACCGAGACCGCGCGCTCGCGCACCACCGTGCCGCGCCTGAGCCACTGGTCGTAGGGGAAGAACATGGTGCCCGCCCAGTCCGGCTGGGTCAGCGCCCGCAGGGAGCCTGCCGTGTTGACGAACGCGTCCCGGGGGTCGATGAGGACGACGTCGGCCTCGGCGTCCAGCGCCTTCGCGAGCGCGGAACCCCCGTAGCCTCCGCCGACGACCGCGACTGTACGACTCATCTTTCACGCTCCAACGCAAGAAATGGATGCAGTTCGTACTACGAACCATATTAGTTCGCAGTACGAACTGCAACCTTTCTCGTGTTCAGTGCGTGGAGTCCGGCTCCATGAAGACGCTGGGGACCTTGTTGTCCGTCACGACACGGCCGAGCAGGGCGGCGAGCGCGTCGCGCTCCGCCGGCGCCAACCCCGAGACCAGTTCCTCGATGCGGCGGCAGGTCTCGGTGTAGAACTCGTCGGCCAGCTCGGCGCCCTCCCCGGTGAGCGCCACCCGCACCGCCCGGGAGTCCTGGGGGTCGGGAGTCCGCTGGACCAGTCCGTTGCGCTCGCTGCGGTCCACCAGACCGGTCAGGCTCGACTTCGCCAGGCCGAGCATCGCGCCCAGTTCGCTCATGCCGTAGGGCTGCGCCATCAGGACGCACAACAACTGGCCCTGCTGCTGGGTGAGGCCGTACTCGCGGGCGGAATTCGCGTACACGGCGTTCACCAGGAATGTGGATCGCACCAGTGCGGCCACCGTCCCGATCTGGACGCCGACATCCTTACTCACCGGTCCAGAGTAACCAATTCGCGAGACGAACTACCGCTTCCGCCGAAGCATGCGGAGGGGACGGCTATCGGGACGACTGGATCGGGGCGGCGGCCCGGTCCACGTTGTCGGCCACGCGCCGGAGCAGCCGGATCAGTTGCTCCGCCTCCTCGTCGGTGAGACCGGACAGCGCGTCCCGCTCCCCCTGCACCAGCGCGTCGCGCACCAGGTCGAGCCGGTCCCGCGCCAGGTCGGTGACGGAGAAAAGGCTGCCCCGCCGGTCACGGGGATTGGGCTGCCGGCGCACCAGACCGTCACGCTCCATCCGCGACAGCATCTCGGCCATCGTCGGCTGTTCGACCCGCGCCAACCGGGTCAGGTCCTTCTGCGACAGCGGGCCGCCTTCTGCCAGTGTCAGGAGCACCGCGGCGTTGGCCATGCTCAGCCCGAGAGGGCGCAGCCGCAGCTCATGAAGGCGGATCACCTTCCTCGACGAGCTGTTGATCCAGAAGGCGACATAGCGCTCCGGAACCCACCGCTCCTCCTCGCCCTCCATCGGCGCCTCTCTCCCGATCGACCTGGCGTCCGGCATGGGCACGTGACGCATGTCCCGCGGGCACCCGTCCGCCGCCCGGCAAAAGGCTACCGACACCGTACGCCCTCGTTGCATAGGGCCCTATGTATCTGTTTACATAGGGCCCTATACATCAGCTCGGCAGACTGGACGAACCATGAAGACAGCCATCGTCAACGCCCGGGTGTTCGACGGCGAGAGGCCGATCGGCCCCGCCGGGGTGCTCGTCGGCGACGGGCGAATCCTCGCCGTGGGAGGGGACATGCCCTCCGACGCCGAGGTCGTCGACGCCGCCGGGGCGACCCTCCTCCCCGGCCTGATCGACGCCCACGTCCACACCAGCGAGGACTCCCTCGCGCTCGCCCTGACGTTCGGTGTGACGACGGAACTCGAGATGCAGGGCGGGCACACCCGGCACAGCCGCGCCCACATCGAGGACGACGACACGCTCGCCGACGTCCGCTCCGCCGGCTTCGGTCTCACGGCGCCGGGCGGGCATCCCAGCGAACTGGTCCCCGAGGACTTCGACATCCGTCCCTTCATCGGGCGCGGCGGCCGGGCGTCCGGCGGGGACGGCGCGCCGGATGACCGGTGGCAGGCCGGCCCTCCCCCGGAACCGCACGTCACCACCCCCGAGGAAGCGGTGGCGTGGATTCCTCGCCTCGTGGCTTCGGGCTCGGACTACATCAAGTTCATGGTCGACGACGGGACCGTCGAGGGGCACCCGGGCCTTCCCATGCTCGACCAGGCGACACTGGACGCCGGCGTCGCCGAGGCCCACCGGCACGGGATGCTCGCCATCGCCCACGCGCTCACCGTCGACGCCACCCGCATGGCGATCGAGGCGGGCGTGGACGGCCTCGCCCACCTGTTCATGGACCGCCCGCACACCCCCGAGATCATCCGGATGATCGCCGGCTCCGGCGCCTTCGTCGTCGCGTGCGTCTGCCTGAACGCCTCGCTGATGGGGATGACCGGCGAGGCGCTGGCCGACGACCCGCGGGTGAGCAGGCGTCTCGACGACCGCTGGGACAAGACCCTGCGCGGCAGCTTCAACAGCTACCCCCAGGGCAGGCTCGACGACGTGCTGGCGTCCGTGGCGGCCCTGCACGAGGCCGGTGTGGACGTCCTCGTCGGCACCGACACCTCCATCCCCGTGCCGTTCCTCGGCGGGCTGGCCCACGGCGCGAGCGTGCACCACGAACTGGGATTCCTCGTCCGCGCCGGTCTCACCCCGTCCGCGGCGCTCCACGCGGCGACCGCCGCCACCGCCCGGCGGTTCCGGCTGGACGACCGCGGGCGCATCGCCCCGGGGCTGCGCGCCGACCTCCTCCTGGTCGACGGCGACCCCACCACGGCCATCGGCGACACCCTGAACATCCGGGCCGTCTGGCGGCGCGGCGCCCGGCTGGCGGGGTGAGCGGGCGGCTGGCGGGGTGAGCGGGCGGAGTGAGCCGGCGGACGCTCAGGCCAGGCCGTGGCGCACCGCGTAAAGCGCGGCCTGGGTGCGGTCCTGCACGCCGAGCTTCATGAGCACGTTGGAGACGTGGGTCTTCACGGTCTTCTCCGCCACCACGAGCTCGCGGGCGATCTCCCGGTTCGAACGGCCGGCGGCGAGCAGTCGCAGCACCTCGCGTTCCCGGTCGGTCAGCGCGGACCCCGCCCCGTCCTGCTCGCGGTCCGCCGGGCCGGCCAGCATCGCCTCGGCCGCCTCCGGTGCGAGCAGGACCTGCCCGCCGTACACGGCCCGGATCGCCTGCACGAGGGCGCCGGGGTCCACGTCCTTGTAGAGGAAGCCCGCCGCGCCCGCCCGCATCGCCGGAGCCACGTCGCCGCGGTCGCTGACCGAGGTGAGGACGATCACCCGCACGTCCCGGCCGGACAGCTCCGCGAGCGCGCCGAGGCCGTCGAGCACCGGCATCTTCAGGTCGAGCAGCAGCACGTCGGGGGCGAGCGCGCCGGTCATCTCGACCGCCTCGGCGCCGTCGGCCGCCTCCCCCACGACGCTGATGTCCTCCTGGATCTCCAGGAACGTACGCAGGCCCTGCCGTACGACGGGGTGGTCGTCGGCGATGAGCACGCGGATCACGCGGGCACCTCCAGTCGTACGGTCGTGCCGCGGCCGGGCGCCGAGGAGACCGTCAGTGTGCCGCCGACGGCCTGGGCCCGGTCGCCCATCGACGGCAGCCCCAAGCCGTGCACGCCCGCCTCATCGAAACCGGCGCCGTCGTCGGACACCTCCAGCACCAGCGCGTCCTCCCGATGCGCGAGCCGTACGTCGATGCGGGCGGCCCTGGCGTGCCGTACGGCGTTGTGCAGCGCCTCCTGGGCGACCCGGAGCACGGCGACCTCGATCTCGGGCGCCAGGTCGAGGCCGCGGTCGCCCGGCGGCTCGCCCTCGGTCGTGAAGGCGACCGTCATGGGGTGCAGGCGGTCGAGGAGGGCCGCCTGCTTGCGCAGGCTCTCCACCAGGCCGTGCCGGTCCAGCTCGGCCGGGCGCAGCTCCACGATCACCGCGCGCAGCTCGGTCAGCGCCTCTCCCGCCATCCGCTCGACCCGCTCGATCGCCTCGGCCGCCCGCTCGGGGTCCGTACGCGTAAGCGCGGCGGCGGCCCGCGCGGTCAGCCGTAGCGAGAACAGCTTCTGGCTGACGGCGTCGTGCAGCTCGCGGGCCATCCGGGTGCGTTCCTCGACGACCGTGAGCTCGCGCCCCCGCTCGTACAGCCGGGCGTTGGTGATCGCGATGGCGGCGTGCGCCGCGAACAACGTCAGCAGTTCCTCGTCGGCCTCGTCGAACCCGCCGGGCGTCCGCTTGTTGGACAGGAAGATGATCCCGAGGACCGTGTCGCCGTCCGTGATCGGCACACCGAGGAAGTCCTTGAGGATGGGGTGGGCCTTCGGCCACCACTCGAACCGGGGATCCCTGCGGATGTCGGGCAGCCGCACCGGCGTCCCCTCGCGGAGCATCGCGCCCAGCATGCCGTGCTGGCGCGGGGTGGGCCCGATGGCCTCCCACTGCTCGTCGGAGATGCCCTCGGCCACGAACTCGGCGAACGCGCCGTCGTCGTCCGGCACGCCGAGCGCGGCGTACTTCGCGTCGAGCAGCCGCGCCGCGGACCGCACGATCACCTGGAGGACCTCGCGGACCGACAGGTGGCGGGTGACGGCGAGCACGGCCGAGCTGACCGCGTGCAACACCGCGTCGCGGTCCCGCACGGAGGCGGCGGCGGGGTCGGCGGCGGGGTCGGCAGGCTCGGGCACGGGACACAGACTAGGACCACCGACGAAGGGCCCGCGTCGGCCGCAGGACCTAGACCCAACTGCCGAGCGACGGCCGGACCTCGGTCCGATGTGCACCTGACGTGCTGATTTCTAGCGTGAAGCGCATGAAGCACGCACTCATCACCGGAGCGTCGCGAGGGCTGGGACTCGCTCTCGCCAAGGCGCTCGCCGCCGACGGCTGGTCACTCCTCCTCACCGCGCGCGGCGAGGAGGACCTGATGTCGGCGGCCTTCGACCTCGGCGCCCGGGCCATCCCCGGAGACGTCGCCGACCCGGCGCACGTGGCCAGGCTCGCCGAGTCCGTGCCCGAGCTGGACCTCCTGGTCAACAACGCGAGCGGGCTCGGCCCCGCCCCGATGCCCAGGCTCGCCGACTATCCGCTGGACGCGCTGCGCGCGCTGTTCGAGACGAACGTGATCGCGCCGCTCGCGCTGGTGCAGGCGACGCTGCCCGCGCTGCGCAAGCGGCGGGGCGCGATTCTCAACATCTCCTCCGACGCCGCCGTCGAGGCGTACGAGGGCTGGGGCGGCTACGGCGCGACCAAGGCCGCCCTCGACCAGGTGTCGAACGTCCTCGCCGCCGAGGAGCCCGACGTGGCGGTCTGGTGGGTGGACCCGGGCGAGATGCGCACCCGCATGCTGGCCGACGCCGTGGGCCCGGAGGAGGCCGGGGCAGCGCCGCCGCCCGAGAGCGTGGTCCCGGCCCTGCTGCGCCTCGTGGGCACCCGCCCCGCCCCCGGCCGCTTCACCCGGGGAGAGCTGGAATGACCGCCAGGGACCCCCACACCGCCGTCCCGACCCGGACCGAGCCCCCCGCGAAGACCGCCCCCGGCCCGGCGAACGGCCCGGACGCGACGCCGGCCGGGGTCAGGCCGTACGGCGCGGGGGGATCGTTCGAGTTCGCGCTGGCGGCGCCGCTGGAGGCGCACGAACCGCCGGAGGCGCGCGGGCTGCGCCGCGACGAGGTCAGGTTGCTGGTGTCCCGCCGTGACACCGGCGAGGTCACCCACCACGTCTTCGCCGACCTGCCGTCGCTGCTGTCCCCCGGCGACCTGCTGGTGGTCAACAACTCCACCACCCTGCCCGCGGCGGTGCGGCTCGACCGCCTGGCCGTCCACTTCTCCGGCCGCCTCGCGTCCGGTGAGTGGCTGGTCGAGCTGCGCCGCCGTACGGCGACGGCGACGGCGCCCTACTCCGGCGCCGCGCCCGGCGAGTGGCTGCCGCTCCCGGGAGGTGCCACGCTGCGCCTGCTGGCGCAGGAGACGCCGCGCCTGTGGCGTGCCCACCTGGACCGCGACGTGCTCTCCTACCTCGCCGCGCACGGCGTGCCCATCCGGTACGGCTACGTGGGGCGCGACTGGCCGCTCGCCGACTACCAGACGGTCTTCGGGGTCGAGCCGGGCAGCGCGGAGATGCCCAGCGCCGCCCGGCCGTTCACCCCGGAGCTCGTCACCGACCTGGTCAGCCGGGGGATCGGCGTCGCGCCGATCACACTGCACACCGGGGTCGCGTCACCGGAGAAGGACGAACCGCCCTATCCCGAGTGGTTCTCGGTCTCCCCGTGGACGGCACGGCTGGTGAACATCACCCGCAAGCACGGGGGCCGGGTGATCGCCGTCGGCACGACCGTCGTACGGGCTCTGGAGACCGCCGCACTCGACGCCCACGCCCCGGGCCCGGTGCGGGCGGCGTCGGGCTGGACCTCGCACGTCGTCACGCCGGCGGGAGGCGTGCGAGCGGTGGACGGCCTCGTCACGGGCCTGCACGAGCCCCGCTCCAGCCACCTGATGATGCTGTCGGCGATCACCGGGACCGGCGTGCTGGCCCGCTCGTACGAGGCGGCGCTGGAGGAGGGCTACCTCTGGCACGAGTTCGGCGACAGCCATCTCATCCTCTGATACGTGATCAAACCGTGATCTCGATCGTCAAGGCTGACCGCATGCGTACCCTCATCGGCAAGCCGACCGCGCTGCTGGCCGTGCCACTGGCCGCGGGCGCGCTGGTCGCGTCCGGCGCGCCCGCCTCCGCCGCGTCGTCGGCCGCGTCCACCGCGTCCACCTCGTCCACGGCGGTCGCAGCGTCCGCGGCGTCTGCGGCGACCACGGCTGCCTCGGCGCCCGTCCGCATCCAGATCAGCTATCCCTACAGCGTCCGTGCCGGGCGCGTGGTGTCGTTCAAGGTCAGGCTCATCAACAAGCTCAGGACCAAGACCGACGAGATCTTCCTCGCGGTCAAGTTCCCCAAGAACGTCACCAAGACCCGGATCTACGTCCCGCACGGCTCCAACTACCACGAGCACTGCACGCGGGAGCGGACCCGCGCGCTGTGCGTGCTGCCCGGTCTCAAGAAGGGCAACAGCTACACGTTCTGGGCGAAGGCCCAGGTGAGCGGGTCCGCCCGCGGCAAGCTCTACGGCTACTTCGGCGGCGCGGTCGTCGACACGTCGACGAACACCGACCCCAGGGAGCTGCTCAGCGAGTTCGGCGACAGCATCGGCTGGGTGAAGTCGAAGAGCTCGATCTACCGCTGAAATCCGTCCAATCCACCACGGCGCCCGCCCGGCCTCGCCGGGCGGGCGCCGTCGATCGTGGGACGGCCCCCGTCAGGCCGCCACGGCCTGCTCCTCGGGCTCCATGAGCCCCGTCCTGACCTGAGCCTCGGCGATCCGCGCCAGCGCCGCCCGCGCCTCCCTCCGGTGAACCGGCCCGCCGTACGCGGCCGGACGGTCCGGCCGAACGGCCGGAAAGACCGTCACCTCCGCGACGAGGTCCCTGGTGGAGACGATCCGCAGGACGGACGCGAGCAGCGTGTCGTCCCCGACATACGACGGCCGAGTGGAAAGGGCGGCCCGCTCCCGCTCCCCCGTACCTCCATGAACCGCAGTGCCTCGGTCGGCCGCAGTGCCCTCCAGGAAACGCAGCGCCAGCGGCCGCACGGGCACCCCCGCGTCGAGCGCCGCCTGGAACACCGCGGGCCGGAAGCGCCCCATCTCACGCCCGCACCACGTCGTGCCCTCGGGGAACGCGGCCACGCTCTCGCCGCGCCGCAGCGCGGCGGTCATGTCCGCGACGACCCCGGGCAGGGCGGACAGCCTGTCCCTGTCGATGAACAGCGCGCCGCCCCCGGCGGCGAGCGTGCCGACGATCGGCCACCTGCCCACCTCCGCCTTGGCGAGCGGGCGGCAGGCGAAGGTCGCCGTGATGACCAGGGGGTCGAGCCAGGAGACGTGGTTGCCGACGAGCAGGGCGGGCCCGTCCTCCTCCGGCACGGCTCGCGCCCGCGCCGAACCCCCGATGCAGGAGAACCCGCGGCGCGTCACGATCCTGATGCCGAGGGCCCGCAGCAGCAGACGCGACCACCGCGTCGTGACCGCCCCGCGCCGCGCCGTACGGCCCAGCGCGAGCGCGATCGGCAGACCGGCGAGCAGCACGGCGGCCGCGCCCGCCAGCCGGGCGGCCCGCCGCAGGGGGCCGGCCGTACGCGCCTGCGCGCGCAGGCACACGTCGGGCGCGCAGGGAGACACCGGCAGCCAGGCGGAGGAGGCCGCCGGCAGGTGCGCGACGGCGCTCACCGCGTCTGTCCCAGGAAGTGCCGCAGGTAGCGGGGGTCGGCGTCGGCCACGGAGAGCAGCACGAAGAAGTCCGCGGTGCCGAAGTCCGGATCGTGGGCGGGAGCGCCGCAGATCCACGCGCCGAGCCGCAGGTAACCGCGCAGCAGCGGCGGCAGCACGAACCGGTCGGGGCGGGGCACCCCGGCGTCGCGCCAGGGCGTGTGCGGCGTGACGCGATACTCCTCGGGCCCCAGCTGGACCCGGTCGACGACTCCGGCGGCGACCGCGCCGCCGTCGTCCAGGGGCACCGAGCAGCAGCCCGCAAGCCAGGCGTGGCCGCGACTGGTCATGTAGTGCGCGATTCCGGCCCACATCAGGGCGACGACCGTGCCGCCGCGGTGGTCGGGGTGCACGCACGTGCGCCCGGCCTCGACCAGGTCGCCGCGCAGGCCCTTCAGCGCGCCGAGGTCGAACTCGGAGTCGGAGTAGAGCCGGTCGGAGCGGCGGGGCGGCAGCAGGCGGTAGGTGCCGACCACCGTGTCACCCTCGCGGACGAGGAGGTGGTCGCAGTACGCGTCGAGCGGTTCGGCGTCGAGCCCGCTCAAGGGGGAGTCGAGCCGGGCGCCCATCTCCCCGGCGAACACTTCGTAGCGCAGGCGCTGGGCGGCACGCAGGTCCGCGGCGCTCTCGGCGAACCCGACGGTGTAGCGGCCGGAGCCCAGGGAGTGTTGAGACTGCAGAGAGATCGTCATGCGCGTCGCGTCCTTCCTCGGGGGGTGTCGGCCACGATGAGGCGGACGGCGCAGGGCGTCCCGGACTGGCCTGCTTCGCGGCCCACCACCATGACGACATGCGGAAATGACAGCGGAGCCTCAGGGCGGGGGCATGAAGGCGTCCGCATCGTGAACCTCGTGCGCGCTCATGACAAGCGGCGCAGTAACCTCAAACAACGTGAACCAGCGCACGCTCCTGATCACGCTGACCGGTCCGGATCGCCCGGGCGTCACCTCGCGGCTGTTTTCCGTACTGGCCGGGTTCCCGGTCGTCGTGGCCGACGTGGAGCAGGTCGTCATCCGAGGCCGCCTCACCCTGGGCGTACTCGTCGCCTACGCCGGGGGGCCACCCACCGGCACCGGAGGCACGATCGGCGGCCTGTGGACGGCCGTCGAACAGGTCGCCGCCGACCTCGACATGGACCTGGAGATCGCGACCGGCACGATCTCCAAGGAGAAGCGACGACGCGGACGACTGCACGTCACCGTCCTGGGCGCGCCGCTGCTGCCCGCCGCCATGGCCGGGATCTCCGGCCGGATCGCGGCGAGCGGCGCGAACATCGACAGGATCGAGCGGCTGTCGAGCTATCCGGTGACGTGCATCGAGCTCGCCGTGTCCGGCGCCGACCCCCAGGCGATGCGCGCGGAACTGGCCGCGGAGGCGGCGGCGCAGCAGGTGGACGTGGCCGTGCAGCGCAGCGGCCTGCACCGCCGCGCCAAGCGTCTCATCGTGATGGACGTCGACTCGACGCTGATCCAGAACGAGGTCATCGAGCTGCTGGCCCGGCACGCCGGATGCCTGGACGAGGTCGCCCGGGTCACCGACGAGGCCATGCGCGGCGAGCTCGACTTCGCCGAGTCGCTGGTCAGGCGGGTCGCGCTGCTCGAAGGGCTGTCGGAGGAGGTCTTCGAGAAGGTCGTCAAGGAGGTCGTCCTCACCCCCGGCGCGCGCACGCTGGTGCGGACCCTCAAGCGGCTCGACTACCGCTTCGCCATCGTGAGCGGCGGCTTCACCCAGATCACCGACTCCCTGGTGGCCGACCTCGGCATCGACTACTCGGCCGCCAACACCCTTGAGGTCGTCGACGGCCGGCTCACCGGCCGGGTCGTCGGCGAGATCGTGGACCGGCCGGGCAAGGCCCGCGCGCTGGAGCGCTTCGCCGCCGAGTCGGGCATCCCGCTGAGTCAGACCGTCGCGATCGGCGACGGCGCCAACGACCTCGACATGTTCGCCGTCGCCGGGCTCGGCATCGCGTTCAACGCCAAGCCCATCGTGCGGCAGGCCGCCGACACCGCGGTCAACGTGCCCTACCTCGACTCGATCCTCTACCTGCTCGGCATCTCCCGTGAGGAGGTCGAGGCGGCCGACGCCGAGGACGGCATGCCGCCCGCCATGGCCTGAGACCTCAGGGCCTGTTCGCGAAGGCGCCGGCCGCCGCCGCGCACAGCCGTACGGCGTCGGCGTCCAGCGAGCGCAGCGCTTGGTCGACGGCGGCGGTGCGCAGCAGTGCCAACCCCGAGCCCGGCTCGGTGGCGTTCGCCTCCAGCTCGCTGAGGCGGCGCTCGGCCTGGGCGCCGACCCACACGGCGTCGTCCGCGAGCCCCCGGCTCACCTCCGCCGCCGGCTCGTACGGCTCCCGCCCCCGCACGGCCTGCGCGGCGGCCCGCAGATGGTCGGCAACGGCGTCCAGGACGTCGGGGACAGGCCCGGCGCCGGTGGGCTCGTCGCGCAGCACCGAGATCAGCGTCAGCAGGTCGTCGCGGACCCGCTGGGCGGCCTCCAGGGCCTCGTCGACGGCCTCGGGGGCCGTGCCGCCGGGTTCCTTGGCGATGTAGCGGAGCGCCCCCGTGACCATCTCGGCGTCCACCGCGGCCTTCCTGATCCGCTCCTCGGCCCGCTCGGCGCCCGCCTTCCCCCTGGCCAGCTGCGCCAGCGTCCGGGCGACCGCCGCGTGCGAGTCGAGCATCCGGCCGACCCGCTCGGCCAGCCGTTCCGTCTCCCCCCGCGGCCACAGCAGCCGCGCGCACGCGATGGCGATGACGCCGCCGACGACGGTCAGCACGACCCGCGACTCGGCGATCCGCGCGGTCTGCGGCACCTGGAAGTCGAGCAGCAGCAGCACGCACATCGTCATGAACGTCGCCCAGTAGGCCTGGTGCGTCGGGGCCAGGCCGAACGCCAGCGCGGCCGACACCCCGATCAGCGCGACGAGCGTCCAGTGACCCGGCGCGATGTGCAGGATCGCGGCCGAGACCAGACCGCCGGCCGTGCTGCCGCCCACCCGCGCCCACACCTTGGCCCGCGTCTCCCCGTACGTCGGCTGGATGGTGACCAGCACCGCGATCACCAGCCAGTGCGGGAACGCGGGTTTGAAAAGCACGATGACGATCGAGGCGAAGGCGGTGCCGAGCACGACCCGCAGGGCGTGCCGCACGCGCGGGTCGTCGAAGGCGAGCGACGGGGGAACCGCCAGCGTGGCCAGATCGAGGCCGGGCGCGCACAGGCGGTGGGCCGCCTCGGTGGAGCCGTCGAGCGCCTCCTGGATCCGCCCGGCGCTGTGCGCGATCTGCCGGAGGAGGACGAGCACGACCATCTCGCGCTCGCCGCCGGCGGCCCGGTCGCGCAGCCGGTCCACCCGATCGCCGAAGTCCACGGCGGGCACGTGCTCGGGCGGGCACTCGGCCAGGTAGGCCCGCAGCGACGCGGACAGCGAGCCCAGGAGGTCGCCGAGCCCCGCGTCGTCCGCCGCGCCGGGCGCACGCCGGGCCAGCGTGTCGCACAGCCCCCGCAACGCGATGATCTCGTGGAACACCCGGCGCAACGCGAGCGCGACGTCCTCGGCCGCCCTCGACCGCTCCCACCGGACGCGGCGGGCCCGGGCCATGCGGACCTCGGCGATCGCGTCGGCGGCCTTCCTCCGGCGCTCGTCCCACTCCTCCTGGCCCACCGCGGGGTCGGCCACGGCCTCGACCAGCCCGGCCAGGATGTCGGCCGTCTCCCCCAGCATCGTGACGACCGGGCGCGTGCGCCGCCACGGCCAGGGCAGGGTGAGCAGGACGGCCGCCAGCAGACCGCCGAGCAGTTGCAGGCCCGCGTGCGGCACGGGGTCGAGCGGCAGCGGGTTGGCGGCGGTCAGCAGCAGCGTGAGCGCCGGGGTGACGCCGATCGGGCGCACCAGGCCGCCCAGCCCGGCCAGGGCCGAGGCGACCAGGACCATGAGCCAGCTGCTGCCCGACAGCAGGATCCCCAGCGACGTCCCCACGCCGACCGACAGCACGACGCCGAGCAGGTAGGGCGTGCGCATGCCCGCGGGGTTCGCGATGGTCCGCGCCGCGACCAGCCACGCGCCGAGGCCGACCGTCGCACCGCCCGCGGGGTGCCCGATGAGCAGGCCCGTGAGCAGCGGGATCACCAGGCAGGCGGCCCCGGTCAGGCCGAAACCGAGCGCGAGGCGTGGATCCTCCAGCCTCGGCGCCCTGGCGAGCACGACGTTCCTGAGCGGCAGGCGCTTCTTACTACCCGCCTTGCCGGGCCGCAATCAGGTGCGGCTCACATGGATCAGCCGTCCGGTGCCGGGGGCGACGTCCTCCCACGGCACGTCCAGCTCGATCACCGCGTACGCGCCGGGCGGGAAGCCGTCGAGCCTGGCGTCGGTCAGGGCGGCGACGAGCTCGTGCACGCCCGGGTTGTGGCCGACGAGCACGACCGACGCGATCTCGCCGTCCGTACGGCGCAGCACGCCGAGCAGGTCGTCGGGGTACGCCTCGTAGATGTCGCGTTCGATCTCGACGGGGGCGTCGAGGCCGAGCAGCTCGGCGGTCCTGCGGGTGCGGACCGACGGCGAGCACAGGACGAGTCCCGGGGTGAGCCCTGAGGTGAGCCCGGGGACCAGTCGCCGGATCTCCTCCCCGGCCGCCCGGGCGTCCCGTTCACCGCCGGGGGTGAGCGGACGTTCGCTGTCCGGGAGGCCGGGCGCGTGGCCGGCCTTGGCGTGCCTGACCACGACGAGCGTCCGGACGCTCATGGCATGGCCCAGACAGCGAGGCCCACGATCACGGCGATCATCACCGCCATGGTCAGCAGGATCAGCGCCAGCGTCCTGCCCCCGTTCGGCTTGTCCATAAGTGCTCAGTGTATGGAGAAGGTCCCCCGCTCCATGAGCGAGGGACCTTCGGGCCGTGTTGCGAGCCGCGTCAGTGGGCGACGGGCTCCGTGGCGCGGGAGGCCTCGTCGGCCTCGCCGGACGGGGCGATGCCCGTGGCGCGGCGCTTGGAGACGACCACGGCGCCGACCACGATCGTCACCGCGACGACCGTCGCGGTGACGCGGACCGCGACGTTGTCGGCGTACGCGACGACGGCCGGGGCGATCAGCAGCGCAACCAGGTTCATCACCTTGATCAGCGGGTTGATGGCCGGGCCCGCGGTGTCCTTGAACGGGTCGCCCACGGTGTCGCCGATCACGGTGGCGGCGTGCGCCTCCGAGCCCTTGCCGCCGTGGTGGCCGTCCTCGACCAGCTTCTTGGCGTTGTCCCAGGCGCCGCCGGAGTTGGCGAGGAACACCGCCATCAGCGTTCCTGCCGCGATGGCACCGGCCAGGTAGGCGCCGAGCGGCGCGTATCCGAGCGCGAAGCCGACCGCGATCGGGGTCAGCACGGCGAGCAGGCCGGGGGTCGCGAGCTCGCGCAGCGAGTCGCGGGTGCAGATGTCCACCACGCGTCCGTAGTCCG
Organism: Microbispora sp. NBRC 16548; assembly: GCF_030268985.1. Classification (NCBI taxonomy): domain Bacteria; kingdom Bacillati; phylum Actinomycetota; class Actinomycetes; order Streptosporangiales; family Streptosporangiaceae; genus Microbispora; species Microbispora sp. NBRC 16548. The sequence continues at coordinate 511,262 of NZ_BSSF01000004.1, read as the reverse complement.
GCAGCTCGCTGCCGTCCATGATCCCCGGCTTGGTGCGGAACTGCTCGCGCACCTCGTACACGACCCGGCCGGCGGCGCGGCCGACGGCGCTGATCGCGAGGCCGGAGAACAGGAACACCACGGCCGCGCCGACGATGAGGCCGACCAGGACGTTCGGGGCGTCCACCGACAGGCTGAAGTTGGCGAACGAGCCCAGGGCGTTCTTCACGCCCTGCGACGCCTTGGCCAGCTCGCCCTCGACCGCGGTGCGGAACGAGCCGAACAACGCGGTCGCCGCGAGCACGGCGGTCGCGATCGCGATGCCCTTGGTGATGGCCTTGGTGGTGTTGCCGACCGCGTCCAGGGAGGTGAGCACGCGGGCGCCCTCGCCCTCGACGTCGCCCGACATCTCGGCGATGCCCTGGGCGTTGTCGGAGACCGGGCCGAAGGTGTCCATCGACACGATCACGCCGACCGTGGTCAGCAGGCCGGTGCCCGCGAGGGCCACGGCGAACAGCGCCACGGTCACGTTGCCGAAGCCGAGCAGGAAAGCGCCGTAGACCGCGCCGCCGATCAGCAACGCCGAGTAGACCGCGGACTCCAGGCCGACCGAGATGCCGGACAGGATGACGGTGGCGGGACCGGTGAGCGAGCTCTCGCCGATCTCCCGCACCGGACGCCGGTTGGTCTCGGTGAAGTAGCCGGTGAGGATCTGGATGGCGCTGGCCAGGACCAGGCCCACGAGCACCGCGCCGATGGCGATCAGGCGCGGGTCGGCGGTGAGCGCGGCGACGTCCGCGGAGGCGCCGGACAGTTCGGCGAAGCTCGACGGGAGGTACGCGAACGCCGCGACGGCCACCAGCACGGCCGAGATGGCGGCGGAGATGAAGAAGCCGCGGTTGATGGCGGCCATGCCGGAACGGTCGTTGGAGCGGGGAGCCGTGGTGAAGATGCCGATGACGGCCGTGATCACGCCGATCATCGGGACGATCAGCGGGAAGACCAGGCCCTCGGTGCCGAACGCGGCCTTGCCCAGGATCAGGCTCGCCACCAGGGTGACGGCGTACGACTCGAACAGGTCGGCGGCCATGCCGGCGCAGTCGCCGACGTTGTCACCCACGTTGTCGGCGATGGTGGCGGCGTTGCGCGGGTCGTCCTCCGGGATGCCCTGCTCGACCTTGCCGACCAGGTCGGCGCCGACGTCGGCGGCCTTGGTGAAGATGCCGCCGCCGACACGCATGAACATCGCGAGCAGCGCGGCGCCGAAGCCGAACCCCTCGAGGACGTTCGGCGCGTCGCCCTTGTAGACCAGCACGACGATCGCGGCGCCCAGCAGGCCCAGGCCGACCGTGAACATGCCGGCGACGCCGCCCGTGCGGAACGCGATGCGCATCGCGGTCCTCTCACCCGACTCGCGGGCGGCGGACGCGACGCGGACGTTTCCGCGTACGGCGAGCCACATGCCGATGAAACCGGTCAGCGCGGAGAACACCGCACCGACGACGAAGAAGACGGACCGGCCGATGCGCTCCCCGGTCGAGCCCGCCGGGAGCAGCAGAAGCAGGAACGGAATGATGACGACGAATATCGCAAGCGTCCGGAACTGCCGCGTGAGGTATGCGGCGGCGCCCTGCTGCACGGCACGCGCGATGTTCTGCATTCGCTCGGTGCCCTGCCCGGCGGCGAGCACCTCGCGCACCAGGCCGCCCGCGACGGCCAGAGCGAGCAGAGCCACGACGGCGACGACTATGACAAGGGTGAGATGGGAACCGTTCAACGCTACCGCTGCGCTCTCGCCAGCGGCGTGATAGGCAGACATCCGTCCTCCTCGGCCAGACGGGTTTCGGTCCTGCCCGGACGGCGCCGACGATCCGACTGGCCGTGCGGCGCACTTCCGGGCGGTTGGCAAGTGCCGCTTCCGGTTGCATCCGCAATACCTTGGCCGGTGCCGGGAGTCTACGCAGCGACGCCACGGATATGAAGGCCCTCGTGCCCCGTAATCGAGGCGGCGTCCAGTAATGGACGAACATTTGCACCGCTATGAACGTGCTTTGACCAGCGGAGTCAGGGGCGTGGCGGCGATGGTCGCCCTGGTTACGGTACTCCCTTGTCCCTTGTTTCGGGCCGTCCGAAATTAGGCCGGGTATAGCAAAAGATCGAGTGTCACGCCGGGGGCGACACTCGATCTGCTCGAAGGTCTCGCCTCGAAGACCTCACCCCGAAGGGTCGTCGAAGGTCGTCGAGGTCCTTGAAGGTCCTCCTCGGATGTCCCCGGAAGCCCTCGGCTCTCTTCTGAGGCTCTGGGATCTCTTTCGGAGGTTCTCTGAGGCTTCGCAGGTCAGAGGGCGGCGATGCCTTTGGGCGACGCGGGCCAGCTCATGCGGATGCGCATGCCCTTCGGCCCGGGAAGCACCTCGACGTCGTCGGCCAGCCCCGCGATGACCGCGATGCCCAGATTGTCGATCTCGGGCATGAGGTTGTCGTTCGCCTCCAGCACCTGGGGCGTCACGTCCTCGCCCGGGGCGGCGTCGGTGACCGTCACCTCGAAACGCCCCGCGTCATCGCGTAACTCGATGCGTACCGGCTCCCCCGGGCAGTGGAGGCGGTGCGCCTCCACAGCCCGCGAGCACGCCTCTCCGACGGCGAGCCGCACCTCGTCCAGGATCGCCTCAGCCACTCCCGTGCGCCGGGCGATGGCCGTGGCGACCAGCCGGGCCGTACGCACGTGGGCGGGCAGAGCGCTGAACGTCAGCTCGACGGTGGCCATGTTGCTGAGTCCTCGGCCGTCACTTGTCCCGGCCGTGGGCTTCCTTGGCCTCCTCGACCGAGGCGTAGATCCCGAAGACCTTCGTCAAGCCCGTGATGCGGAAGATCTTCAGGATGCGCTCCTGCGTGCAGACGAGCTCCAGGGAACCGTCGTGTGCCCGCACCCGCTTGAGGCCGCCGACCAGCACGCCAAGGCCTGTCGAGTCGAGGAAGTCCACCTTCTCCATGTTCACGAGCAGGTGGAAGTTGCCCTTGTTGACCAGGTCGATCAGCAGCTCACGCAGTCTGGGCGCGGTGTAGACGTCGATCTCACCCTCGACATCGACGATGGTGAGATTGTCCTCGGAATGGTGGTCCAACTTCAGATCCACAGATCCTCCAGCGCCTTACTTGCGTAGGTCTCGATACAGGTCATGCATCCTGGTAGTCCAGAGGCACGACCCGATGCGCGGCATTCAACCACGCTACGACTCCGTGTCTATACGAAATCACGACTCCGGGCGACTCTCCCCGCAGATGCCAAACTGGAAACCAGTGACTCCGACTTCTTCGTCCTCTGCCCGAACAGGCGACCTTCTCACCCGTCTGCTCGCGGTTCCCGCACGCCGGGGGCGCGTGACTCATGTGGAGCATGTTCCAGCACGTCAGGCAGGTGAGGCAAGGTGGCCGGAATGGGCCCCTGACCTGCTGGTCTCGCGACTGCGTCTGCAGGGGGTCTCCGGCCTGTGGGAACACCAGTTTATGGCCGCCGAGCTGGTTAAACGTGGCCAAAACGTGATCATTGCCACAGGGACCGCGTCCGGGAAGTCCCTGGCCTACCTGGTGCCGGCCATCACGGAGATCTTCTCCGGTGGCACCGTGCTGTATCTCACCCCGACCAAGGCGCTCGCCGCCGACCAGCTCAGGGCCCTGCGCAAGCTGCGGCTGACGCAGGTGCGCGCCGCGACGTACGACGGCGACACCCCGCCCGAGGAACGCCGGTGGGTCCGCCAGAACGCCAACTACGTGCTGACCAACCCGGACATGCTGCACAGGTCGATTCTGCCCCGGCACTCGTCCTGGTCGTCATTCTGGCGGCGGCTACGGCTGGTGGTCGTGGACGAGTGCCACGGCTACCGGGGCGTCTTCGGCTCCCACGTCGCCCAGATCCTGCGCCGGCTGCGCCGGGTCGCCGCCAGATACGGCTCCTCCCCGGTGTTCCTGCTGGCGTCGGCCACCGCGAGCGACCCCGCCGCCGCAGGAGTGCGTCTGACCGGCCTTGAAATGGCCGAGGTGACCACGGACGCCTCCCCCAGGGGTTCGACCACCTTCGCCCTGTGGGAGCCGCCTCTGACCGATTTACGCGGGGAGAGCGGGGCCCCGGTCCGCCGTACGGCCACGGCCGAGGCGGCCGACCTCCTGGCGGACCTCGTGATCGAGGACGTGCGCACTCTCGCGTTCGTCCGCTCCCGCCGCGCCGCGGAGGCCGTGGCCCTCACCGCCCGCCGCACGCTGGAGGAGGTCGAGGCCCTCCTCGACGCCGGGCCCGCGCCGTACGGGGAGTACGCCGAGGGCGTGCAGGAAGAGGTGAGCCGCCCGAACGACGGCGGAGCTTTCGACGGCGCTTCTGGCGAGGCCTTCGACGGGATCGGCGGGCGGGGACGGTCCTCCGCGGCGGCCACCGAGAGCGGAGAGCCGGCTGAGATCGACGCGGGGCTCCGGACAGATCGTGGAGGAGGGCGGCTGGCCGACCGGGTGGCGGCCTACCGGGCGGGCTACCTCGCCGACGACCGGCGGGTGCTCGAAAAGGCCCTGCGCTCGGGCGAACTGACCGGCCTGGCCACCACCAACGCGCTCGAACTCGGCGTCGACGTCTCAGGGCTCGACGCGGTCCTCATCGCCGGATGGCCCGGCACCCGCGCCTCGTTGTGGCAGCAGGCGGGCCGGGCCGGCCGCGCGGGCCAGGACGCGCTGGCCGTGCTGATCGCGCGTGACGACCCGCTGGACACCTACATCGTCCATCATCCGGAGGCGGTGTTCGGACGGCCGGTTGAGGCCATCGTCCTCGACCCCGACAATCCGTACGTGCTGGCGCCCCACCTGTGCGCGGCCGCCGCGGAGATCCCGCTGACCGAGGACGACCTGGAGATCTTCGGCCCGGCGGCGCGGGGCGTGCTCGACGACCTCGTGAGCCAGGGACTGCTGCGCAGGCGCCCCACGGGGTGGTTCTGGACGAGCCGGGACCACGCGGCCGACCTGGCGGACATCCGCGGCTCTGGCGGTGCGCCGGTGCAGGTCGTGGAGGCGTCCACCGGTCGCCTGCTGGGCACGGTCGACGAGCCGTCGGCGCACACCATGGTCCATCACGGAGCCGTCTACCTGCACCAGAGCGAGACGTTCGTGGTCGACGTGCTCGATCTGGACGCGGGGGTCGCCCTGGTCACCGCCGCCGAACCGGACTACGCGACCTTCGCGCGGGACGTCACCGACATCCGGGTGATGGAGTCGCTGCGTTCGCGGCCCTTCGGGCCCGGCACTCTGCACTTCGGCTCGGTGGAGGTCACCCGCCAGGTCGTCTCGTACCTCAAACGGCGCACCCAGACCGGGGAGGTCCTCGGCGAGGAGCCGCTCGACCTGCCGCCGCGCACGCTCTGCACACGCGCGGTCTGGTGGACCCTGCCCACGCCCGCACTCGCCGACCTCGTCGAGCCCGGACACGCTGTGGATCTCGGCGGGGCCGCGCACGCGGCCGAGCACGCCTCGATCGGCCTGCTGCCCCTGTTCGCGACCTGCGACCGCTGGGATATCGGCGGCGTGTCCACCGAACTCCACCCCGACACCGGCCTGCTCACGGTCTTCGTCTACGACGGCCACGACGGAGGCGCGGGCTTCGCCGAGCGCGGGTACGCCCGGGCGTCCGACTGGCTGACGGCGACGCGGGAGGCGATCGCCTCATGCGAATGCGAACGCGGCTGCCCGTCCTGCATCCAGTCCCCCAAGTGCGGCAACGGCAACGAGCCGCTCGACAAGGCCGGAGCGATCCGCCTCCTCGACATCCTCCTGGGCGCCTGACCCGGCGCGCGGAACACGTCAGGCTGCGGACGGACCCTCCCAGCGGGCGGGCGGGCATGCACTCGCATCACGCCCGCCCCACGAGGCGAACAGAGGCAGCCGGAGCCGGCAGGCACCGAAGGCACGCGTCCCAGTAGGCGCCGGGGAACACGCGACCGTCAGAGGTCGCGGCGGCGGCCGGGGTAGGGGCTGTCGTCGTCCTCCGTCCAGACGTCCGGCTCGGGCTGGCGGAGGGGCCGTTCCGGTATCTGGCCGTTGACCGCCGCACCCGCGGGCACCGCCGGCACAGGGACCACCGGCACTGGGACCACCGGCACAGGGACCACCGGCATCTGCCCGGGCAGCGCCACCGGAGACAGCGATACGTGCGCGGGGGCCGTCCGGCCGCCGTCGACCCCCCGTGCCGTCAACGGCGGAAGCGACGCCAGCCGGTCCAGCGCAGCCTGCACAGGCGGCTCGCCTTCGGCAGGGACGGCCGAGGTCGAAAGGTCACCGGACGACGATCCGGGGAAAGCCGCGCCGGCGACGGCGGAGTCCGCGGAGGCGCCGTTCCACGGATCGGTTTCGGAAGCAGAGTCGGTGGAAGCGCCGTCCTCGGCTGTGGGGGCAGCGAAGATCGCCTCAGCCGCGGATGTCTCGCCAGGGCTGGTCTCGGCGGTAGGGCTGATTTCAGTGGCAGGGACGGTCTCAGCGGTAGCCGGCGGCTCCTGCCGGTCCGGCCGGTCGAGAGAGGCGGTCAGCTCCTGATCGGACAACGAGGTCTCCGTGTCCGTGCCCGTGGTCGCGCCGGCGCCTGGGATGGTGCCCGTACCCTCGGTCATCGAGGAGACGGCGCCCAGGCGAATTTCGGTGTCGGCCTCCGTCTCCGGGAGATTCTCGCGGGCCTTCGGCCTGGCCAGGATTACGGAGGGACGTCGTACAGGCGCGTTCCCCCGGGCCTTCGCCGTGGCGGCGCCGCTGAACGCGGCCGCGCCACTCGCCACCGTGGCGGCCTCAGGCGGGGCACCCGTTTTTCCAGGCACCGGCCGCGGCTGCGAGCCTCCGGACCGTCCTTCGCCCGCGCTGTCACTTGTCAGGCCCTTGCGGCGCAGCCAGGCGCCCAGGTTCGCGCCCGTGAGCAGCAGGACGACGGCGAGCGCGACATAGACGCCGAAGCTCAGCCCGCCGAGCGGCAGGAAGGAGGACTGAGCCGTCATCTTCGGATCGTCGGTCTTCTCCGGGACGACCACCGGCTCGGTCTGGTCACTGCCACCGTTCGCCTCCGGCAGCGTGAGCTCGGTGTCCTTCGGCGGCTCGGTGTCCTTGGGCGTGGTGTTCTGCGGCAGTGCCGGTTCCGGGTTCGGCACGGCGGTGGACTGATGCGTCTTCGGAGTCTTGGCGGCGGGCGACTTGACCGTCGACTGGCCCGGCTTCCTCGACGGCGACGGGGAGGGGCTCGGGGACGCCTTCGGCGCGGGAACGGTCACGTACGCGGCCGCGGAGCGCTGAGATGCCACGGTGCCGCCGGTGCCGTCCGAGCGGAACGCGCGGACGGAGACGTCGACCTTCTGTCCGCCCATGCCGGCCGGAAGCGCGAGGCTCGTCTGACAGGTGGAACCGGAGCAGGCGGAGTCGACGGAGACGGAACCGGACCTGCCGGCCTTGACCGAGGTGATCTCGTACGACTGGAGATCGGGCTCTGCGCCCTTCGCCCAGCTGACCAGGATTGTCGAGGGGTTCTTGAGCCGTGCCTCGACCCCTGAGGGAGCCTCCGGCGGACGGCTGAGCACGAAGGTGGAGGTGGCGTAGGTCTTGTGTGTGACCTCACCGAACAAACTGACCGTGAACGTGCCGTTGGGGGCGTCACCGGGGTCGAAGGATCCGCTGATCGTCTGGTTCGCGCCGCCGGAAGCGATCTTCTGCCGGGATACGGAGGGGCCCTCGACGTACAGGGCCATGCTGACCTGGTACCAGTCCGTCTGCGCGGACACGGCCACGGCACCCGATGATTTGACGACCGCCCCGTCCGCGGGGGACAGGATCTCGGCGTCGGCCGCGTTCGCCGGTGCGGCGCCGATCATCGGCGTGGACGCCAGAGCCATCAAAACGATCATCGCCGTTGTGCCCAGCCTACGAACCCTGGTCACGACGCATCCCTTCGTGGAGAACCGTCCGCCCCGGCTACCTCGGCCGAATACGCACGGCGACTGAGAGTACGCGGCACTTTACGCCAGCCGTCCGCTCTTAGACCGAATGTCTAAGAAGTCGTGATTCTATTGCGACACAAGTGGTCTCACTTTACGGAAGATCAGAAATGCGCCATATGCCCGATCGCGCTAGTAGCGGCTGGTAACGCCTCATCGCGGCTCGACGGGTGTCAGCGGTTATGCGGCGGCGCCGACCGGACCGGCCGATGCGGAGGCGGTGGCCGTCGCGGGGCCGAGGAGTGGGACCACGAACCGCACGGTTACCGCGACCTCGGCCACACCGTCCGACAGCGAGCACGACCGCAGAGACGCGCCGTTGGCGACCGCGATCGCCTGCGCACGGTCACACGCCTCATCCGGGACCGCCAGCGCCACGCGAGCGGCCCCGAGCGCGCCGAGGTCGGCGGCGCTCTGTGCCCGGTGCCGCGCGACGCGAGCGACGCCCACCTGGACGACGACCATCGCCACCGCCCACACGGCGGTCATGAGGGCGATCGTCCAGATGGTCGCCGAGCCGCGCTCCCGCCTGGAGCGCGTTCCGCCCTCGCATGCCTGAAATCTCCTCATTCGCGTGCCCCCGCTCCCGCGATCCGCGCTCCTCCGATTCCTTCGAGTTCAGGGCGACTGCGTTCAGGGCGACTGCCGGCCGCGTTCATATGGCTTCGGAACCGCTCGTCATTCGCGTCCGCCTGGTCTCGGAGCGACGAGGTCCTCCCGAGGCCCGCAGACCGGGTCGCCTCCGCAGCCGCCGACAGCGACGGAAGGACGCCGGGTTCGGTGGCGGAGACGGCGGCGGCCCGGAGGCGAGCCGGCGGGAGCGGCGACCTGAAGGGCGGCCGGACGGTCGCGATGACCTCGACCCGGGTGGTGTCCGCTCCCACTCGGATGGACACCATGGCACCCTCCGGAGCCAGTCGCAGGACTGCCGCGCTCACCTCCTCGGCCGCCTCGCCCCGTGCGGCGGCGCGTGCACCGGCCCGGGCCGCGTCGACGCATCGCAGTTGCGCGCCCACGATCGTCACCGCCCACAGTGAGGCGGTCAGCACCACCACGAGGGCCGGAAGTGCGACAGCGGTCTCCGCGGTCACCGAGCCTCGCTCCCGCCGGGGCGGCACGTCCACCACACGCCGTCGCGGCATCCAGGCACAGCGGTGCACCACCGGGAGCCTCAGGCGGCCAGCTTCAGCGCCTTCTGGATGAGCGCGGCGAGCATCGACCTCACTTCGGCGCTGGTGACCACCTTCCAGAGCAGTGCGGCGAACCCGCAGGCGGCTATCGTGCCGACGGCGTACTCCGCGGTGGACATACCCGCGTCGGCCCTCGTTTCGGCCTGCACCGCCCACCGAACGCTCAGCTCTCGAGCTCGGTACGAGGCCCGGGCGACCGATCGCCGCAGCGCGGCGGACGACCTCCGCAGGGCGTCGCCCATCGCCAGCGCGGCGTTCCAGAGCCGAGCACCCCGACGCCCGGCACCTTGACGCCCGGCACCCTGACGCCCGGCACCTTGGGCCCCCGGCCGTCCCGCCCTTGAGAGGACGGTCAGGACGCTGACAGCGAGGACGTTTCCCACCGCGGTCACGCCGGATCGGCGGCGGCCACCTTCCGTCCGCAGGCCGCCTTCCGTCCGCAACCCGCCTCCCGCCCTGTGGCCGGCAAGCGCCCACCCGCCGTCGACCGCGCGCTGTCCCAGACGGCCGGACTTCGGCCCCCGCCCGGACCGCGTCGACGACCCGGCGGCTTCGGAAGCGCCGAATCCTGCCCACCGGCCGAAGCGGGTGAACACGGACGTGCGCCCGGAGCGGCCGAGCAGCGCCCTACGTGCCGAGCGCACGAGCCTCGCCCATCGTGCCGGCCGCGCCCTGTGACGGCCCACAGCGTCACCGTCTCGCCGCCGGAGGATCGCGCTCGTCTGATTCCTCCGGCCGGTCGCGGCGTGCTTGCTCATCGGTCCTCCTGACCCGCTCGGGGCGGCCCCTCCGCCCGTGCTGGGACCAGGCTGCGGGATCACGGACGGAGGAATTCGGGCCGAGCACGGTTCTGTGGACAAGAGCCCTGCCGCCGCAGTTGTCCACAACCACAGCGCCCTCATCTGTGGATCGACGACCAGCGATTGTGGAGCTTCTGAACCCTTTGCCCCGCCTGCTGTCCACAGGTGTGGATGAGACTGTCCACAGGTTGTTCATGGCAGGAGGATCTGGCCCGCCAGACCCGCGACCATGGGGATGATCCCCAGGAAGACGAAGGCCGGCAGGAAACAGAGCCCGAGCGGTGCGACAGCGTGGACACCTACCCTGCGCGCCGCGGCCGAGGCCGTCGCCTGAGCCGTACGCCGGGCGTCGTCGGCGAGCCGGGTGAGGACGTCGGCGACCGGCGCACCGCTCTGGGCAGCCCGGATCATCGTTCTGGCCAGGGCGGCGAGCGCCGGTTCATCGGACAGAGCGGCCCACGCCTCCTCGGGAGGAGCGCCCAGGCGCATCTGAGCACCGGCCCACGAGAGCCGCTCGCCCACCGGGCCCGCGATCGCGACGGCGGTCGTCTCGACGGCCCCGCTCATCGGTTGTCCTGCCCGGAGACAGGCGACGATCAGATCGACGGCGAACGGAAGGTCGGCCCCCATACGCTGCCGGCGGCGCCTGACCTCGGCCGGTTCCCTCCTGCGAACGGCGACGAACAGGCCGATGGCCGTCACCGTCCCCGCGCACGCCCCCACGAGACCACCGAGAAGCAGGAACAGCGCGAATCCCACGGGTGCCGCGACGGCCACCCCTCGACGTGACGCGCTCGCGCCCATCGGCGCGGCGCCTGGTGATCCCCGTGCCGGCGCCTCCGACGCCGCCGACGACGCGATGGCGTTCAGCCGCAAGGCCGGCGAACGAGCAGCCGGCCACGTCAGCATCGCCAGCGTGGTCAGGAGCCCGGCCAGTACGGCGATCATGTCTCGCCCCCTTTCCAGCGTGACAACCGTCTCCAGCAGGACAACCGGCGCCGCTACCTGCGACGACGGGCGTCCTCTCCACCACAGGCGACACCCGCCGCCCCCGCCACGTGACGCCCACACCTCGCGACAGCCGCCGGCACCACTCGCGGCTTCGACCCGCGACGTCCCCGGCACGCGTCCGATCAGGGCCGTCCGGCCCCCCCGCGTGTCCGATCGGGACCGTCCGGCCCCGGCACCGGCTCGCCACCGCACGTCGGCGACGGCGCCGTCCGATCACGGCACCGTCAGCTCCTCCGCTCGGGTGACGAGCCTGCGGGTCCACCAGACGCCGGCGGCGTCGAGGACGAGCCCGACGACCAGGCAGACGAACCCCGCCGGGCTGCCGAACAGGAACGCCAGCGGATCCATGCCGAGCCCTGCGGCCATCAGCAGGCCGAGCACGGGCAGGCCCGCCAGCATCCGGGCGGTCGCCCGAGGTCCGGAGAGCTGGGCGGCCACCTCCTCTCGATGGGCCTGCGCCTCCCGCAGAGACGCGCACGCCCGTTCCACCAGTGCGGTCAGGCCGCCGCCCACGGCCACGCTCACCCGCCAGCACGCGGCCAGCCGGACCAGTCCCTCGCCCCCGCGCGCGGGCGCGGCGTTCAGCAGGGCCGCGGCGACGTCGCCGCCATCCCGGGCGGCGGCGACCACCGGGGCGAGCGCGGCCGGATCGGGTGGGCTGACCGAGGAGACCGCCCGAGCGAGGGCGTCGCCGGGGGTCCTGCCCGCCGACAGCTCGGCTGCCAGGCTCTGGCACAGCTCGATGGACGCCGTACGCCAGGCCGCCGCCGTCGCCCCTGGCCGTGGACGGCGGGTGAGTACGACCCAGAACCTGCGCATGTCCCTTGACCGCCGACTCCGCGTGAGCGACGCCAGCCGTGTCGTCCCGGCATCCGGCCCGGCCCACACCCAGGCGGCGAGGGCGGCGGCGAGCATCGCGACCAGCCCCGTGACCAGCCCGCCCGGCGGCGTCACGACGGCCACGAGGCCGGGCAGCGTGCTCGTAGCGCCTCGAAGGACGGGCCCCGGCACGCCCGGCCGTCCGGATCGAAGGTCAGGGCCGGAGCCGCCGTCACCAGGCCGGACGAGCCGCGCTCGAGCACGCAGATCTCCGAAACGCGGCGGCGGCCTCCGCTGACCTCCCGCACGAGGTGGATGACGATCTCGAGCGCGGCGGCGATCTGGCTGTGCACCGCCTCCCGCGACAGCCCCGCCGCACAGGCCAGAGCCTCCAGCCGCGCGGGCACGTCGGCGGCGTTGTTGGCGTGCAGCGTGCCGCAGCCGCCCTCGTGACCGGTGTTGAGCGCCGCCAGCAGATCGACGACTTCCGCTCCTCGCACCTCGCCCACCACGAGGCGGTCGGGCCGCATCCGGAGGGCCTGCCGTACGAGATCGCGCAGCCCGACCCCGCCCGCGCCTTCCAGGTTCGGCGGCCGGGCCTCCAGCCGTACGACGTGAGGGTGCAGAGGCTGCAACTCGGCTGAGTCCTCGACCAGCAGCAGACGCTCCGCGGGACCCGCGAGGGAGAGCATGGCGCTCAACATGGTCGTCTTGCCGGTGCCGGTTCCTCCGGTGACCAGGAACGCCAGCCGGGCCGCCATGATCGCGCGGAGCACGGCGGCTCCGCCCTCCGCGGCGAGCTCCTCCACCGTGAACGCCCGTCGTGACGGCAACCGCAGCGACAGGCAGGTCCCCTCCGCCGCGATCGGCGGGAGGACCGCGTGCAGGCGCACGCCGCCGGCGAGCCGGGCGTCCACGTAGGGGCAGGCGTCGTCGAGGCGACGCCCGGCCGCCGCGGCCAGGCGCTGGGCAAGCCTGCGGACCTCGTCGTCTCCCGGAAACGTCACGCCCGTCCTGCGCAGGCCGTCCCCGTCGTCCACCCACACCTCGCGCGGCCCGTTGACCAGGACGTCCGTGACACCCGGCTCGGCCAGCAGGGCTTCGAGCGGGCCCGCGCCGATGAGATGGGCGCGCAGCGTTCGAGCGACGGCCAGGATCTCGGCGTCGCCGAGCACGGCCCGCTCGGCGCGCAGGGCCGCCGCCACCTGGGCCTCGCTGGGGGCGGCACCGGTCTGCGACAGCCGTACGCGCACCGCCTCGACCAGATCCGCCCCGACCCCGGTAACGGTCACCGGTCCTTGGCGGGTCACGGGCCACCCGCCCCGGCGGACGGCCGGCCGGTCCTGCCGCCCTGGGAGAGCCCGCCCAGGAGGGACTCGAGCAGCTCACCGCAGAAGCGGCCCAACGGGGAGCGGCGCAGCGGCGGCGGGTCTCCCCGATCCAGTGTCTCCACGAGTCCGCGCGTCTCCGGGAGCACACCCGCGCACGGGACCGACAGAGAGGCCGCGACGACCTCCGGATCGAGCGTCCCGGCGCGCATCACCAGGCGCAGGTCGCCGGTTCCCGGTCGGAGCAGCGTCACCGTCTGGGCCGCCGCGAGCGCTCCTCGCAGGTCCGCGGGAACGACGACGATCGTCGCGGCGGCCCTGGCGAGCGCCTCAGCCTCGCCTTCGCCGACGTGCCGGGGCAGGTCGACCACGACCAGGTCGCAGCCGCGCTGCGCGGCGTCGAGCACGACACGCATCGCCTCACGGGGGATGCGCACCGGCTCGCCGCGATGCGCCGACAACACCGTGAGCTCCCCGAAGGTGGGCAGCGCCTCCTGGAGGGCGGCGAAGCTCACCCTGCCTTCCCTCCCGACGACGTCGGGCCAGCGGGCGCCCAGCGCCTCCTCCTGACCGAGCAGCACGTCGATGCCCCCGCCGAGCGGGTCGGCGTCGACGAGGAGCGTGCGCAGCCCGCCGCGGGACGCCGTCAGCGCCAGGGACGCCGCGAGGACGGTGGCACCGGCGCCGCCCTTCCCTCCCGCGACGCACAGGACCGTGCCGGCCCTGGTGGCGGGCTCGGCGGCGTCGCCGAACTCCTCCACGAGAAGCCGCTCGGCCTCGGGCAGTTCCAGCACGGTGTGCGCCCCGACCGCGACGCACCTGCGCCACATGTCGGGGTCGTCGGCGGTCCGCGTCACGACGACCACGTTCTGCCGGGGCGGCGGACCCGTGGCGGCCAGATCGTCGGCCAGGTCACTGCCGACCACGACCAGCGGAGCCCGAATCCAGTACGGCCGGGCGTGGGCCGCCGCGTGGGCCACGTCGAGTTCGACGCCCGCGGCGGCGGCGATGCGGAGCAGATCGTCGAGGAGTTCCTGATCGTCGGTTATGGCCAGTGGGCGTGGCATCGGTGTCTCCCTGTCGTCCCGGACGACTCGGCATTTGGGAGGACCACCATGCGAGAGGCCGCGACCGGCGCGGGCGAGCGAACCGCGTTCTGTGGACGAAGCGCGGCCTGTGGACAAGACCGGGCGGTTCGGGTCGTCCCCTATTGGCCACAGGCGGGTTGATCGAAGAAAAAGGGCGACCCCCGCCGGGGGGGAGAGCGGGGGTCGCCTAGCGGTCCGGCTCTGGGGGGGTAGAGCCGGTCCCGTATTACAAGAAAGCTTTAAACAAGGGACCACGACATGGCAAGGGTTCCAACGCCATCAAGCCAGGCACGTCGTTCCGTATGGAGAGACACACCGTATGCTGCCTGATCACGAGAGGTACGTCGAGAACCCTCTCCAATCTGAGTAAAATTTTTTCCCAGAGTCAGTGTGGCATGTCGACAGGCGCGGTCGCAACGGGTACGGGCGACGGCCACGAGGAGTCACCCCTCCCCGCTCTTCATGCCGACATACGGCACCAATGGGGACAGAAGTGCAGGAATGACCCAAGTGACTCGGTAAAGCTCTTGGACGTAGGGGTTTCCATCTCGGGGAAACGGACGTAAAAAGGGATTACGGACCTGCGGGTCCGTGTACGGCATCGGGTACCCACGCGCGACCAGCCGCGGGAGGCGTGTCGAGACGGGCTTGACCCGCTCCGACAAATTCAGGTGCACGCTTGGTAACCCGGTGACACGTACCGGCGACGGCGTTCCACACCAGGGACGCCGTCTGCTTTGTCCGCACCGGCGCCGCGCCTGGCGGCCCGGCACGGCCCCGGCGGACCGCACCCGCCTGCACCGGCGCCGCGTACGGCGGCACGCAAGGGCGGATCAGCGGGACATGGCCTCGCAGATCGCCGTCGTCTCGCGGACGCCGTGGACGACCGCCGACGCGCAGTGCCTCACCCAGGTCCCGACACCCTCACTCGTGCCCTTGAGATACGCCCTGAGGCCCTCGGCGTACGCGTCGCCGAGGTCGGCGTGGCCCACCTCGACGGCGGCGAGCGACTTCGGATCGAGGCCGAGGTCGACCAGCGTGAGCCGCTCCGCGGCGCGGGCGACCAGGCCGTCGGCCACGCCGAACGGACGCAGCACCGCCAGCTCCGCGTGCACGATCGCGGCGAGCACGAGGGCGGGCGCCCCGGTGGAACCCGTGACCAGCCCGGCGAGGGCCGACATGCGGGCCGCGGTCTCCTCCGGTCCGGGCGCAGGGCCGAGCCCCAGCGGATCGGCGGTCGTGGGCGCGGTCCGGGGCCTGCCGGGGTCGGCGGTCATCCCGGCGGCCGCCAGCGCGTGCAGCCGGGCGAGGACCTGCCGCGGCGCCGAGCGCCACGTCGAGGCCAGCCGTCCGAGTTCGGCCGAGGCGCGCAGCGCGCCCTGCACGACGGGATCGGTCACCTCGCCCATGCGCAGCGGCTCGAGCGGCACGTCGGCGCCCTCGATCGCGGCGGAGGCGCGCGCGCCACGCAGGGCCGACTCGGCCGACACCTCGGGACTGCGCCGGCGCAGCACCCGGTGCCGGTAAAGCCGGTCGACGGCCTCTCGGGCCTCCTGTACGGCCTCGGGCACGCCGGGCAGCCCGGCGATCACAGCCAGGGGATCGCTCACAGCCCCCGACCATACCCGCCGGTAGAAGGTCGTTCGCCGAGGAGGTACGGCCGTTCAGCGCACAAAGGCGACACCGGTCTCGGCGACTTCCTCACCTATCGCTAAGTTGGCAGGTTATAGGGCGGTAACCGGACAAAACGCCCCCACCCCGATTACTTGTACTTGACACCGCTCGCCTGGTGAAGTGGGACACGACATACCCCAGCTTGGCCGAGGCGGCCGAACGAGAGACAACCTTTTAGACGCTGTGAAGGAGTACGGAGTGGCCACCGAGACCCCCGGTCAGGAAACCCAGGAGACGCTGTCGAACCTGCTGAGCGAGACGCGCCGGTTCGAGCCCCCGGCGGACCTGGCCTCGGCCGCGAACGTCACGGCGGACGCCTACGAGGAGGCCGCACAGGACCGGCTCGCCTTCTGGGAGCGCGCCGCGGAGCGGCTGACGTGGGCGGAGCGCTGGGACACCACGCTTGAGTGGGAGCCGCCCTTCGCCAAGTGGTTCGTCGGCGGCAAGCTGAACGTCGCCTACAACTGCGTCGACCGCCACGTCGAGGCCGGCCGGGGCGACAAGGTCGCCTACTACTGGGAGGGCGAGCCGGACGGCGACAGCCGTACGATCACCTACGCCGACCTGCAGAAGGAGGTCGCGAAGGCGGCCAACGCGCTGCAGGAGCTGGGAGTGCGCAAGGGCGACCGGGTCGCGGTCTACATGCCGATGATCCCCGAGCTGCCCATCACCCTGCTGGCCTGCGCCCGGATCGGCGCGATCCACTCGGTGGTCTTCGGCGGCTTCTCCGCCTCCGCCCTGAAGAGCCGCATCCACGACGCGGACGCGAAGGTCGTCGTCACCGCCGACGGCGGCTTCCGCCGCGGCGCGCCCAGCGCGCTGAAGCCGACGGTCGACGAGGCGGTCGCCGAGTGCCCCGGCGTCGAGCACGTCGTCGTCGTACGCAGGACCGGCCAGGACGTCGCAACCACCGAGCGGGACGTCTGGTGGCACGACCTCGTGGACCGCCAGCCCGCCGAGCACGAGCCGGTGCCGCACGACGCCGAGGACCCCCTGTACATCCTCTACACCAGCGGCACGACGGGGAAGCCGAAGGGCATCCTGCACACCACCGGCGGCTACCTCACCCAGGTCGCCTGGACCCACCACGCGGTCTTCGACCTCAAGCCCGACAGCGACATCTACTGGTGCACAGCCGACATCGGCTGGGTCACCGGGCACTCCTACATCGTGTACGGCCCGCTCGCCAACGGCGCGACCAGCGTGATCTACGAGGGCACCCCGGACACCCCGCACCGCGGCCGTTTCTGGGAGATCGTGCAGAAGTACAAGATCACGATCCTCTACACCGCCCCCACCGCGATCCGTACGTTCATGAAGTGGGGCGACGACATCCCCGCGAAGTACGACATGTCGTCCCTGCGGGTGCTCGGCTCGGTCGGCGAGCCCATCAACCCCGAGGCGTACGTCTGGTATCGCGAGCACATCGGCGCCAACCGCTGCCCGGTGGTGGACACGTGGTGGCAGACGGAGACCGGCGGCATCATGATCAGCCCGCTTCCCGGCGTCACGGCCGCCAAGCCCGGCGCCGCCATGCAGCCGCTGCCGGGAATCTCCGCCGACGTGGTCGACGACCAGGGCAACTCGGTGCCGAACGGCGGCGGCGGCTTCCTCGTGGTCCGCGAGCCGTGGCCGTCCATGCTCCGGACCATCTGGGGCGACGACAAGCGCTACGTCGACACCTACTGGTCGCGGTTCGAGGGGATGTACTTCCCCGGCGACGGCGCCAAGCGCGACGAGGACGGCGACCTGTGGCTGCTCGGCCGGGTGGACGACGTCATGCTCGTCTCTGGGCACAACATCTCCACGACCGAGGTCGAGAGCGCGCTGGTCAGCCACCCGAAGGTGGCCGAGGCGGCCGTCGTTGGCGCCACCGACCCGCTGACCGGCCAGGCCATCGTGGCCTTCGTGATCCTGCGCGGCAGTGCGGAGGAGAGCGACGACATCGCCGCCGTGCTGCGCGCCCACGTGGCCAAGACGCTCGGCCCGATCGCCAAGCCGCGGCAGATCCTGGTCGTGCCCGAGCTGCCGAAGACCCGCTCCGGCAAGATCATGCGCCGGCTGCTGCGCGACGTGGCGGAGAACCGGTCGCTCGGCGACGTCACCACGCTGACCGACAGCTCGGTCATGAACCTGATCGCGGAGAAGCTGCCCAGCGCCAAGAGCGACGACTGATCACGAGCCGCCTGATCTCGTGAGGAAGGCGTGGACGAACGGCGTCCACGCCTTCCGCGTCTCCGCACGGGCCACGGTCCGGCGCGACGAGGAGCGTACGGATCGCCTGAGCCGTCATATTCGGACCGTCCGCGGGCAGGTCTCCGCGTGTCGCGTCCTTCGAATCGGGTTATCCACAGGCAAGGGGCTTCAGTGCAGGTGCGCGGGCGGGCACGAGATGATGTTTGATAGTCGCAGATAGGAGATCGCTCATGCCCGAGGACGAATCGCTCGGTGCGCTGGTCGCCCAGGCGAGCCATCACATCTCGACCCTCGTACGGTCGGAGATCGAGCTGGCGAAGGCCGAGCTCAAGTTCGACGCGAAGCGGGTCGGCATGGCCGCCGGGCTCTTCGGCGCCGCGGCCTTCATCGGGCACCTGTGCCTGATCCTGGCCTCGTTCGCGATCGCGTACGCCCTCGTGGCCGTGGGGCTGGCCACCTGGCTCGCGTTCACGATCGTCACGGTGTTCTACCTCCTGATGGCCGGGTTGCTGGTCCTCGTCGGCTACCGCCGGCTCAAGGGGCTGACCGGCATGAAGCGCACCAGGCGGAGCCTGCGCGGCCTGGCGGGCCCGGAGGAGGCGGAGGAGGAGCTGCCGGAGAGGATCCCGGCCCCCACCACGCCGCGGTCCGAGGCCCCGGCGCCGCCGCCGTACACGGGCCCGACCGCCGGGCAGGTGGGCGCCCACCGGGAGTCCGTGAGCGATGCCGGTTGACGAGACGCTGATCGAGCTCGACGGCCCCTGGACACACCGGGTGGTGCACGCGGGCGGTGTGCGGTTCCACGTGGCTGAGGCCGGGGACGGGCCGCTCGTTCTGCTGCTGCACGGGTTCCCCCAGTTCTGGTGGACCTGGCGACACCAGCTTCCGGCGCTGGCGGAGGCCGGTTACCGGGCCGTCGCCGTCGACCTGCGCGGTTACGGCACCAGCGACAAGCCGCCGCGCGGCTATGACCTGCCCACGCTGGCCGTCGACGCGGCGGGCCTGGTGCGCGCGCTCGGCGAAACGAGCGCGATCGTGGTGGGCCATGACTGGGGCGGCCTGCTGGGCTGGACGATGAGCGTCCTCGATCCGAAGGTGGTGCGGCGGCTGGTGCCGGTGTCGGCGCCGCATCCGCTGCGCATGCGCTCCGCGCTTTTCACCGACCCACTCGGGCAGCTCAAGGCCAGCCGCTACGCCCTGGGATACCAGCTCCCCTTCCTGCCGGAGCGGAAGCTGACCCGCAAGGGCGGCGCCGCGGTCGGCAGGCTGGTCGAGAGGTGGGCCGGGCCGCAGTGGCCCGGCGACGGCGTGACGCGGGTGTATCGGGAGGCGATGCGGCTCCCGACCGTGGCGCACTGCGCGCTGGAGTACTACCGCTGGTTCGCCCGGTCCCAGCTCCGCCCTGACGGCTTCCGCTATGCCCGCCAGATGCGCGCGGAGATCGAGGCGCCGACGTTGCAACTGCACGGCGCGCTCGACCCGTGCGTCCTGCCGCGGACCGCCCAGGGCTCCAGCAGGTTCGTGGCCGCGCCGTACCGGTGGCGGCTGATCGAGGGCGCCGGGCATTTCCCGCACGAGGAGCGCCCCGAGCAGTTCAATGCCGAGCTCATCGCCTGGCTCTCCGACCCCGAACCCGACCGCTGAACCCAGCCACTGAACCCGGCCACTGAATTCGACCGCTGAACCCGGCCACTCGACCCGGCCACTCGACCCGGTCGCTGAACCCGCCCGCTCGACCTGACCGCTCGACCTGACCGCTCGACCTGACCGCCGAATCCGACCCCGAGCCCGCGGCTGAACCCGGCCGCTGACGTGCCGTCCGGCGCCGGATGCGACCCGCCGTCGCCGGTCTCACACACCCTGATCGCCCCCAGTGCGGCCGCCCGGCTGCCGGATCGGTACCCGTGATCTTGTAGAAGATAGTAGAAATGTGCCCTGAAGTGGCTCAACTTCCTGGTTGATCTCCGGGTGATCCGGGAGTCGCCGGGGTGCTTCGGCCGCTCAGAACCGCCCACGCGCCCTGCGGAGAGACCATGCGTGACCGTGACGAAGCGGGTCGCCCCCGTAATGCACGCCCCCGCGACGAGTACGGCAGGCCGCTCCCCAGAGGCACAGAGGGAGTGCCCCGGGTGCCGGACGACTACGCCCCCGCCGCCGAGGAGGCGCTGGAGGAGGCCAGGAAGCTGCTTGCGGCGGGCCGGCCGTTCCACGCCCACGAGGTGCTTGAGGCCCGCTGGAAGACCGGCCCGGCCGAGGAGCGCGAGTTGTGGCAGGGGCTCGCCCAGATATGCGTCGGCCTGACGCACATCCAGCGCGGCAACCTCTCCGGTGCCGCCGCCCTGCTGACCCGCGGGTCCGCCAGGCTCGGCGCGTACGGCTCCACCCGGCCCTACAGGCTGGACCTGCGGGCCCTGGCCATCGAGGCCGACGCGGTCACGACCGCCATCGACGAGGGGAACGCCGACGCCGGCTCCGCCATCGCCGCCATCCTCGCCCGCCTGGCCCCCGCGAAGTAGCGAGGCCGCCCGTCAGCGGTAGCGGTGACGCCGGGGTGCGGAGGCGTGGTGCGGCGGGCAGGGCTGCTGACCATATGGCTGCTGCGGCGGTCAGGGCTGCTGACCAATAAGGCTGCGGCGGCGGTCAGGGCTGCTGGCCGATAAGGCTGCTGCGGACTGTGGAACCGGGCACCGGCTGCGCGATGCGCGGGAGACGCACCTAGAGCAGCCTGTCGCGCGCGTAGGCGGCGGCCGCCGTACGGTTGCGGACGCCGATCTTGGCGAAGGCGTTGTTGATGTGCGTCTTCACGGTCGTCTCCGCGATGAAGAGGGCCGAGCCGATCTCCGCGTTGCTCAGCCCCCCGGCGACGAGCCGCAGCACCTCGACCTCCCGCACGGTCAGCCCGTCGGGACAGGCCACGACCGGCGGCGGCGCGGAGCGGGACAGCGCGTCGACCAGCCGCCGGGACACCGCGGCCGAGAACGTCGACTGCCCGGCGGCGGCGGAGCGGAGGGCGGCGGCGATCTCGGCGCGCCCGGCGTCCTTGGTGAGGTAGCCGCAGGCCCCGGCCAGCAGGGCGGAGTCCACGGACCGGTCGTCGTCGTAGGTCGTCAGCACCACGACGGCCACCTCCGGGTACGCACGGCTGATCCGCCGCGTGGCCTCGACGCCGTCCATCACGGGCATGCGCAGGTCCATGAGCACGACGTCGGGACGCAGCTCGGCCACCAGGCTCAGGGCCTCTTCTCCGTTCCCGGCGTCGCCCACCACCTCCACGTGGTCGACCAGGTCCAGCAGCGCCACCAGGCCCTCACGCATGAGCTGCTGGTCGTCCACGACCAGGACCCTCATTCCGGCACCTCCGCCCGCACCTCCCACAGGCCGCCCGCCGGTCCGGCGCTCAACGTCCCGCCCGCGAGCGCCAGCCGCTCACGCATGCCCTGCAGGCCGTGCCCGGATGACACCGCGCGTGCGGCCTCACACGGGTTGCGCACCACCAGCCGGACGGCGCCCTCACCGTAGCCGAGCTCGACCGTTACGGGCTCGCCCGGAGCATGCCTGGCGGCGTTGGTCAGCGCCTCGCGCGCCGTACGCAGCAGGCAGACCTCCGCCGCCGGGGTGATCGGCCGCCGTGTGCCCGCCGTACACAGTTCGGCGGGCACGTCGTGGTCCCTGCGGTGCTCGGCGACCAGCAGGCTCAGCGCGTCGGGCAGCGGCGGCACGTCCTCCCGAAGGGCCGCCACCGCCGAGCGCGCCTCGGTCAGCCCCTCCCTGGCCAGAGCCCGCGACCTGCGGATGCGCGCCACCGCTCCCTCCACGTCGCCTCGCTCGGTGAGCAAGGCCTCGGCGACCTCCAGTTGCACCCCCAGGGCGCCGAGGGAGTGCGCGAGCACGTCGTGGAGCTCCCTGGCGATGCGGGCCCGCTCGTCGAGCGCCATGGCCCTGGCCCGGTCCTGCTGGGCCCGGCGGTACTGGCGCCGGTGCAACGCGAAGAGCACGGTGCACAGCACGACCGCGGCACGGACCACGATCGCCGATCGCGGCTGTTCCCACCACAGCATGCTGCCGGCCATGAGCGCCAGGTCGGTCACGGTGACCGCGACGATCGCTCCCATGCTCGGCGTCACGTGCGCCGCGAACAGCAGCAGCATCGCGAACACGAATACCGTGGGCGCTGCCTCGGCCGATCCCGACACCGACGCGGCGATCGCCGAACCGGCCGCGAGGAGGGCCACGGCGACTCGCGAGAAGTATCGGTCGAGCAGGACGAAGGCCAGCCAGCACGCCATCGACGCGCAGAGCGCGGACCAGAACAGCGCGGGGGCGCGGTCGGGCGACGCGGTCGCGAGCGACCAGGCGAGGACCAGGCTCATCAGCAGCCTGACCATGTGGCCGGTCTCGGGGTCGTCGGCCGCCAGCAGCCGCACGACCCGCCCCCACACCTCCCGCATCGCCTAGCGCGAATCCGTCAACGTGAGAATCATGTTCAACACGATAAGCCGGAAGGCCACGAAGCCGGCGATCACCAGCAGGGCCACGATCACGATCGCGAGCAGGACCTTGCCGTTCATCTTCCCCCCGTTGGCGTCCAGGAGCCGGTGCAGCAGGTCGAGCCAGATGCGGCCCGACCCTCCAGTGCGTTTGTCCATGCCGAGGACGGTAGGGACGGGGTGGGGTGGAGCGGCACCTCCGAAGGATGGAGAACGGGGTGGAGCGTCAGGAACCGGATACTCCCTAGTCGCAGTCCTGGGTGCCCACGCGGACGACGGCGCCGCTGCCGTCGTTGGCGTCGGGCATGACCTCCTCCGCGGTGAGGGCGTAGCCCGTCTCGGCCTGGTCCGTTGCGGCGGCGAAGATCACTCCGAACACCCGGCCGTCCGGGCTCAGCAGCGGCCCGCCCGAGTTGCCCGGCTGGACCTTGCCCCGGATGGCGTAGACCTCGCGCTCCACCCTGCGCTGGTTGTAGATGTCGTACGACTCGGCGCGCTGCTTGATCCTGACGCGCGCGGCGAGCGGCGTGAAGGGGTGCCCCTTCGGGTAACCGGCGATGATCGCGCTGTCGCCCTTGTCGGCGTTCATGTCGAAGCGCAGCGCGTTGATCGGGAGGCCAGGGACGAACAGGACCGCGATGTCGCGCTCGGGGTTGTACAGGACGACCCGGGCGTCGTACTGATTGCCCTCGTAGTCGGTCACCCGCAGACCCTCGGTCACCCCGGCGACGACGTGCGCGTTGGTCATGATCCGCTGCCGCGCGTAGACGAACCCGGTTCCCTCGATGCGCTTGCGGCAGCTTGGGGCCGTGCCCTGCACCTTGACGATCGCCCTGCGGGCCCGGACGAGGGCGGGGCTGCTGTTGATCAGGCTCTGGTCCGGCGGGGGCACGTTCTGGCCGCCGATGGAGGTGATGACCTGCGGCCACTCCGACGTGCTGACGAAGTCCCTGAACGGTTTCTGCATGTCCCGCACGCCGTCCGGGATGGCCCCGTCGACCGTCTGCCACACGACGGATCCGTTGATCTGGTCCTTGATCAGCGGCTGGCCGAAGCTCATCGACACCATCAGGGAGCCGAGCACCCAGGCGATGCCCAGAACCGACAGGCCGCTGGCCACCGAGCCGCCGAAGGCGTCGACCGCCTTGGCCGGCTCCCATGTGAGGTGGCTGCGGGCCACCGCGCCGATGGTCGAGGACGCGAACTGCCCGATCGTCGCCGCCAGGAAGACGATGACGATGGCTAACAGCGCCCTCTCGATGTCACCGCTGACGATCGCTCCGGCCAGGGGCGGCGCGATGAACAACCCCAGGAAGGCGCCGCCGATGAATCCGATGAAGCTGAAGGCCCCGATGATGAAGCCCTGCCGGTAACCGGATACCGCGAAGGCCACCACCAGGCCGATCAGGATGAGATCCAGAAGATCGCCGCGCACAGTTTCCACGGTATAGCCACGCCACTCGTCGTGTGCGGGCGTCTGCCGGGTCTCGTCGCCATACGCGGCGTACGAGCACCCCGGCGGCTCAGCCCCGCGCGGCCAGGTCGAGGACCTCGGGGGGAAGATCCTCGACCCGTGAGCGGTCCCAGGGACGCTCGAAGCCGGCCGCGGTCAGCACGCCGTCGAGCACGCCGGCGGTGAACCCCCACACGAGCAGCCCGCGTACGCGGAACGCCACGGAGGGGACGATGCCGCGCGGATGGCGCAGCCGCAGCCGGTTGGCCGGGTCCACCAGCTCCGCGACCGGGACCCGTTCGACGGTCTCGACCTCGTCGGGAGACGCGGCGTGCACGGCGCAGGGCGTGTGCCACCAGGCCAGCACGGGCGTCACCCGGTTGTCGCTGCGCCAGACGTAGAGCTCGGGCATGGTCCCGACGACCTCGACGCCCGAGGGGTCGAGCCCGGTCTCCTCCTGGGCCTCGCGCAGGGCCGCGCCGATCGGGCCGTCGTCGCCGGGATCGACGCCGCCACCGGGGAACGCGGGCTGGCCGGCGTGCACCCGGCCCTTCGAACTGCGCTGGATGAGCAGGATGTCGGGCCCTTCCGGCCCCTCGCCGAACAGCAACAACACCGCCGCCGAGCGGCCGGCGCCGTTCGCGGGCGGCCGCAACGCGGTGGGAACAGGGCTGTGCGCGGCCTTCGCGGCCAGCTCCGTCAACCAAGGGGGAGCCACGACCACCTCCACATCGTCACACCGCATCATCACACCGGGCACGCGGGGGCCCAGGCGTGCCGTACAACCACGGGAGGACGCCCGAGCTTCCCGATCACTGCATACTCACGAGAACGGCCCCGGCCGCACCAGCTTGCGCGCCTCGTCCGCGTCCGTGGGGCCGGTGCCGTACGACGGGCAGAGCGCGGCGAGCGGGCACACGCCGCAGGCGGGCTTCCTGGCGTGGCAGATGCGCCGGCCGTGCCAGATCAGCCGATGCGACAGCATCGTCCACTCGGACTTGGGGATCAGCTCGCCGACCTCGTGCTCGATCTTCACGGGATCGGTCTCGGTCGTCCAGCCGAAGCGCCTCGTCAGCCGCTGGAAGTGCGTGTCGACGGTGATGCCGGGAACGTCGAAGGCGTTGCCGAGCACGACGTTCGCGGTCTTGCGGCCCACGCCCGGGAGCTTGACCAGGTCGGCCAGCTTGCCCGGAACCTCACCCTTGTGGTGTTCGCACAGGGCCTGCGCCATCCCGATGATGCTGTTGGCCTTCGCCCGGAAGAACCCGGTCGACTTGATGATCTCCTCGAGTTCGGCACGGTCGGCTCCGGCGTAGTCGGCCGCGGTGCGGTACTTCGCGAAGAGCACCGGAGTGACCATGTTGACCCTCTTGTCGGTGCACTGCGCCGACAGGATCGTGGCGACCAGCAGCTCCAGGGGGTTGCCGAAGTCGAGTTCGCAATGGGCGTCGGGGTAGGTCTCGGCCAGGATCCGGTTGATTCGCCGCGCCCGCCGCACGAGTCCCAGGCGGGTCTCGGCCTGGCGCTGACGCCGTCGGGGAGCGGCCGTGTTCGTCGCCATGCCGCAAGCGTAGGGCCTCGCGTCCTCGGCCCGCTCCCAGGTCATGGCTTGCCACACATGCCACATATCCAGCCTGTTTTTGCCAATTTGTCCCTACGCAGCGCAATACACTGTGCCCGTAGGGGGACGACCGGCTGCCCGAGCCGGTCGAGCGCGCAATGGGCGTAAGGATAGGTTTCCGCCAAGATTGTGTTGTTTCGCCAGGCACCACGCACACGAGTGCGAGCCGGGAGCTACGCCCATGCGACGTAACGGGACACCCTGTAATGCGTCGCGGAAGGCGTGGGTCACAATGGCTAGCACGGAGCCGGCGACCGAGCGCGCCCGCAGCAAGGAGGCACCGTGAGCACCGAAGAAGTACTGAGCAAGGCGCCGCTGTTCTCCGCGCTCGACCGCGAGAGCGCCGCGGCTCTGCGTACGAGCATCACCGAGGTGGAGCTGCCCAAGGGCCGCACCCTCTTCAGTGAGAACGAGACGGGCGACCGGCTCTACGTGGTGCTCGAAGGCAAGATCAAGCTGGCGCGCACCGCTCCCGACGGCCGGGAGAACCTGCTGAGCGTGCTCGGCCCCGGCGAGATGTTCGGCGAGCTGTCGTTGTTCGACCCTCGCCCGCGTACGGCCTCGGCCATCGCGCTGACCGACGTACGGCTCGCCGGCCTGGGGCACGACGACCTGCGTCCGTGGCTGACCGGCCGGCCTGAAGTGGCGCTGCACCTGCTGCGCGCCCTGGCCCAGCGGCTGCGCCGCACCAACGACGTGCTCGCGGACCTCGTCTTCACCGACGTGCCCGGCCGCGTCGCCAAGCAGCTCCTCGACCTGGCCGACCGCTTCGGGCAGAAGACCGACGACGGCATCCGGGTGCACCACGACCTCACCCAGGAGGAGCTCGCCCAGCTCGTGGGCGCCTCGCGGGAGACGGTCAACAAGGCCCTGGCCGACTTCGCCCAGCGCGGCTGGCTGCGCATCGAGGCCAAGGCCGTGGTGATCATGGACAGGGAGCGGCTCTTCAACCGCTCCCGCTGAAGCGACGCTAGAGCGTCTTGAGGTAGTTGAGCTGGGCCGCCACCGACATCTCGGCGGCCGGCCACAGTGACCGGTCCACGTCGGCGTACACCATCTCGACGATCTCGCGCGCGTCCCTGGCGCCCCTGCGGATCGCCTCGCGGATCTGGTCCAGCCGCTCGCGCCGGTGGGCGATGTACGCGTCGAGCACCCCGGAGGGATCGGGCAGGACGGGCCCGTGACCGGGCAGCAGCACCATGGCCTCCAGCATCTCGGCGCCCTGCCTGAGCCTGTCCAGGCTGCGCAGGTAGTCACCGAGGTCCCCGTCGGGGGCGATGACGGTCGTCCCCCGGCCGAGGATCGTGTCACCGGTCAGGATCGCCCGGTCGCCGGGCAGCCAGAAGCACAGCGAGTCGAACGAGTGCCCGGGCGTGCCGACGACCCGCACCTCAACGTCGCCCGCCGTCACCACGTCGCCGTCGGCCAGGCCCTCCTCGCCCAGGCGGAGGCGTGGGTCGAGCGCCCGCACCGGCGCGCCGAGCATCCGCGCGATCGTCGTCGCGCCCTCGCTGTGGTCGGGGTGGCCGTGCGTGAGCAGGACGGCGGTCACCCGGCGGCCGTCCACCCGCTCGGCGACCCGCCGCAGGTGCGCCTCGTCGTCCGGGCCGGGATCCACCACCAGTACGGCGTCCGCCCCGCCGACGATCCAGGTGTTGGTGCCGTCGAGGGTCATCGGCGACGGGTTGGGCGCCAGCACGTTCACGGCGCTCGCCGTGCCCGCGCCGTCAAGGCCGCCGGAGCCGTCAAGACCGTCGGCGCCGTCCGGTCCGGGGATGCGCAGGCCGCTCACTCTGCCGCCTTTCCTGTCTCGGGGATCATCAGGACCATCCGCCCGTCCACCTCGGCGGCCTCCGGCAGGACGGTCGTGATCGACCGGGGGCAGGCGAGCACGTCGCCGGCCGACTCGAACGCCGCCATCTCGGCCAGCGTCCGGAAGGTGGGCGGCAGCATGTGCGCCGTTCCGGCCCTCGCGGCGGCCAGCGCGTCACGCGGCCGCATCCAGGCCACCCCCGACGCCTCCCCGCCCACGTCCCGCGTACGCTGCCCGGGGGGCAGAGCCGCCACGAAGAAGCGGGTGTCGAAGCGCCGGGGCTCCACGACCGGGGTGATCCAGTGCGCCCACGCCTTGAGCAGGTCGGACCTGAGCACGAGACCGCGCCGGTCGAGGAACTCGGCGAACGACAGCGTGCGCGCGATCAGCGCGAGGCGGTCGGCCTCCCAGTCCGGGCCCGTCGTGTCCGTCACCACCGTGTCCGCGCCCGGCCCGGCCAGGAGCACGCCCGACTCCTCGAACGTCTCGCGTACGGCGGCGCAGACGAGGCCCCGGGCCGTGCTCTCGTCGGCCCGGAAGACCTCGCCCCACGCGGCGGGCGGAGGGCCCGCCCAGGCCACGGTGTGGTCGGCGTCCCGCGGGTCGACCGATCCGCCGGGGAACACGTAGGCGCCGGCGGCGAAGGCCATCGTGGCCTTGCGCCTGAGGAGGTACACCTCCAGGGGGTCGTCACGCAGCAGCACCACCGTGGCCGCGTCCCTGGCGGGGACGGGAGCCAGGCGGCCGGCGAGGATCTCCCGCGCCCGCTCGCCGACCTCGCCGGGCAGCGGAAACCCCATGAGGCCCTCCAGAACAAGGATCGGGTCAACCGGCCCCCATGCTCCCCCACGCGTTCGCGGAACCGCAAACCCCGGTTCCGGCCAGCCGGACGGTCAGCGGACCTCCGCGATGACCTCCACCTCGACCGGGGCGTCGAGCGGGAGGACCGCCACGCCGACCGCGCTCCTCGCGTGCTTGCCCGCCTCGCCGAACACCTCGCCGAGCAGCTCGCTGGCGCCGTTGACGACCTGCGGCTGCCCCGTGAAGCCGGGAGCGCTCGCGACGAACCCGACCACCTTCACGATCCGCACGACCTGCGACAGGTCGCCCACCAGCGCCTTGATGGCCGCCAGGGCGTTGACCGCGCAGATGCGCGCCTGTTCCTTGGCCTCCTCGGCCGACACCTCCGCGCCGACCTTGCCGGTGACGGCCAGCTCGCCCTTCACGAGCGGAAGCTGGCCGGAGGTGTAGACGTGGTCGCCCGTCCGTACGGCGGGCACGTACGCGGCCAGCGGGGGCACGACCTCGGGCAGCGTGAGCCCGAGCTCGGCGAGCCGCTCCTCCGGGGTGGCCATCACTTCGGCCGCTTCATGTAGGCGACCAGCTGCTCGGGGTTGGGCCCCGGGATGACCGAGACGAGCTCCCACCCGTCTTCGCCCCAGTTGTCCAGAATCTGCTTCGTGGCGTGCGTGAGCAACGGCACGGTGACGTATTCCCACTTGGTCATGGGCAAAGGCTATCGAGGCACGGCAGACCGAGGATGCTCAGGAACGCGGTTCCGGCCGGGGCGCGCGGTCGGGCACGTCGAACGGCGTGCCGGGCAGGTCGGCCGGGGCGTCGATGGCGGGCAACTCCTCCAGCTCCTCCTCCACCGGCACGGGCTCCTCCACCTCTGCCTTCTGCCCGGCGGCGGGCGCCTCGGCCGCGGGGGCCATCTTGTCGAAGAAACGCAGCAGCTCGACCGGCAGCGGCATGACCAGCGTGCTGTTCTTCTCCGCCGCGACCTCCACCACGGTCTGCAGCATGCGCAGTTGCAGGGCCGCCGGGTCGGAGGACATCTGCCGCGCGGCGGCGGCCAGCCGCTTGGACGCCTGGAACTCGCCATCGGCCGTGATGATCCGCGCGCGCCGCTCCCGCTCGGCCTCCGCCTGCCGGGACATCGACCTCTTCATGCCCTCGGGCAGCGCCACGTCCTTGATCTCGACCCGCTCGATCCGGATGCCCCACGGCCCCTCGGTCGGCTCGTCGATGACGGCTTTGAGCTGGGCGTTCAGCGCGTCCCTGTCCGACAGCAACTGGTCCAGCTCCGACTGGCCGATCACCGACCGCAGCGACGTCTGCGCCACCTGGGAGACCGCGAAGAGGTAGTTCTGGACGTTCACGACGGCCTTGATCGGGTCGATCACCCGGAAGTAGACCACCGCGTCGACGCGGACGGACACGTTGTCCCTGGTGATGCCCTCCTGCGCGGGCACTCCCATCGTGACGATCTGCATGTTCACTTTTTGCATGCGGTCGACGATCGGGACGATCAGGTGCAGTCCGGGGCCCCGCACCTCCTGCTGGATGCGGCCGAGCCGGAACACGATCCCGGTCTCGTACTGCTGGACGATCCGCACGCCCCGGGCCACCGCGACGAGCAAGGCAAAGCCCAGGACCACGACCAGCGTCAACAGCACCGACTCCACGGCCGGCACCTCCTTCGTCGACCGGATTGGGCAAGCGCCCATTGGGGAACCCTTACCCAATCGACGCGCAAGCCGTACCTCGGGTTCCGACTCTGGACGACCCCCGCGAATCGGCAGGTAACCCTTGGGTAGCCTTCCTCACGTGGGCGAGTGGAGCAGGCACGCCGACGGGAACCACCGCGCGACGACCCGCGCACGCGATCTCGCCGGCCGTCCGGAGGAGGCACGGTGAGTCAGCCGACCAGCAGCCGCGGCGGGAGCAACGGGGAGGCCCGTGACACCGACTGGGACGGCGTGCGCCTGCACATAGTGAGCGGCAAGGGCGGCACCGGGAAGACGACGGTCGCCGCCGCGCTCGCGCTGGCCCTGGCGGCGGGCGGGCGCAAGGTGCTGCTCGTCGAGGTCGAGGGACGGCAGGGCATCGCCCAGGCGTTCGACCTGCCGCCGCTGCCGTACGAGGAGCGCAAGATCGCCGTGGCGCCCGGCGGCGGGGACGTGTACGCGCTGGCCGTCGACCCCGAAGAGGCGATGCTCGAATATCTCGAGATGTTCTACGGCTTCAAGCGCGTGGGCAAGGCGCTGACCCGCATTGGCGTGGTCGACTTCGCCACGACCATCGCCCCCGGCCTGCGGGACGTCCTGGTCACCGGCAAGACCAGCGAGGCCGTACGGCGCCGCGACAAGCTGGGCCGGAGGGTGTACGACGCGATCGTGATGGACGCGCCCCCGACCGGCAGGATCGCCCGCTTCCTGAACGTGACGCAGGAGGTCGCCGGGCTGGCCCGGGTCGGGCCCATCAAGAACCACGCCGACCTGGTGCGGGGCGTCCTCGCCTCCCCGGAGACGGCGGTCCACTTCGTGACGCTGCTCGAGGAGATGCCCGTCCAGGAGACGCTGGACGGCATCGAGGAGCTGCGCACGACCGGGCTGCCGGTGGGCGGCGTGTTCGTCAACATGGTGCGCCCCGCCGGGCTGCCCGAGGGCGTGCTCGAAGCGGCCAGCCGGGGGCGGTTCGACTCCGCCGAGCTCGCGCTCGGCCTCAAGGCGGCCGGGCTGACGGACGCGACGGCCAACGCCTCCGCGGTCGCCGAGGCGCTCGCCCGTGAGGTTACCGAGCACGCCCTGCGGACCGAGCTGGAAAAGCGCGAGCGCGTCGCGCTGGAGGAGGCCGGCGTGCCGCGGTACGACCTGCCGCTGCTGCCCGACGGCGCCGACCTGGCCGGGCTCTACGAGCTGGCCGACGCGCTGCGGGCCCAGTGTGTCGCGTGAACTGTGCGCTGCGTGACCTTCTGATCGAGTGAAAGGCTGAATTGTGACGAGGACGGCGCCCGCGCTGGACATGGACGCGATCTTGGATGATCCGGACACCCGGATCATCGTGTGCTGCGGCTCGGGCGGTGTCGGCAAGACCACGACGGCCGCGGCTCTCGGGCTGCGCGCCGCCGAGCGGGGCCGCTCGGTGGTCGTCCTGACTGTGGACCCCGCCAGGCGGCTGGCCCAGGCCATGGGCCTGACCGAGCTGGACAACACCCCCAGGCGCGTACACGGTGTGGACGGCGCCGGAGAGGCCGGCGGCGAGCTGCACGCGATGATGCTCGACATGAAGCGGACCTTCGACGAGATCATCGAGGCCCACGCCGACCCCGAGCGCGCCCAGCAGATCCTGACGAACCCCTTCTATCAGTCGTTGTCGTCCAGCTTCTCCGGCACGCAGGAGTACATGGCCATGGAGAAGCTGGGCCAGTTGCGCCGCTCGAACGAGTGGGACCTGATCGTGGTGGACACCCCGCCGTCACGGTCGGCGCTCGACTTCCTCGACGCCCCCGAGCGCCTCGGCCGGTTCCTCGACGGCAGGCTGATCCGCATCCTCACGGCCCCGGCCAAGGCCGGCGGGCGCAGCGCGTTCAAGCTGCTCAACGCCGGCTTCGGGATGGTCGCGGGCATCCTGACCAAGGTGATCGGGGCCCAGGTGCTCCGGGACATCCAGCTGTTCGTCACCGCGCTCGACGCGGTTTTCGGCGGTTTCCGCCAGCGCGCCGAGCAGACGTACCGGCTGCTGCAGGCCCCCGGCACGGCGTTCGTCGTCGTCGCCGCGCCGGAGCGCGACGCGATGCGCGAGGCGTCCTACTTCGTGGAGCGGCTGGCCGACGAGCGCATGCCGCTGGCCGGGCTCGTCGTCAACCGCGTGCACCGGCCGCTGGCGCCGTCGTTGTCGGCGGCGCGCAGCTCCGCCGCCGCCGAGGACCTGGACGCCAGGGGTGAGCACGAGCTCACCGCGGCCGTGCTGCGGTTGCACGCCGGAAGGATGCAGCTCGCCTCCCGGGAGCAGCGCCAGCAGGAGCACTTCACCTCGGCCCATCCGACGGTGCCCATCGCGCAGGTGCCCGCGATGCCCGAGGACGTGCACGATCTGGCGGGACTGCGCCAGATCGGGCAACTCCTCGCGTCCTGAAGACGTGACGTCCGGCGTCCCGCTTCGCCGCGGGACGCCGCGCCGGGCTCAGCCGGCGATCAGCTCGTTGGTCCGCTCGTACTCTTCCTTGGCGCACTCCAGCAGGTCGCGCCAGGACTCCACATCCGGCCTGCGCCTGAGCAGCGCGCGCCGTTCCCTCTCCGTCATCCCGCCCCACACCCCGAACTCGATGCGGTTGTCGAGCGCATCGGCGAGGCATTCGGTACGGACGGGGCATCCACGGCAGATGAGCTTGGCCCGATTCTGGGCGGCGCCTTGCACGAAGAGTGCGTCAGGATCCGCACCTCGGCAGGCGGCACGGGAGGTCCAATCCGTGATCCACATGTTCGACCCCACTCCCCTTAGGTGGTCAGTCGTCGTTTCGGCCGACGGGCGCGGGCGTCGGGCCTCCTGGTTGCAGTAGCCGCAGAGGAGAAAGTACGCAACGAAACGATCGAACCGACATACCCCGGGGGGACCAAATTCGTGCATGGTCATGTCAGGCCATGTGGCCGGGAATGACTAGTCCCCCCCGCCGGGGGGTAATGCGGACCTGTGAGGTCGATGCCGGGAGAGTCACCAAACGGACGTACCCTTGGATCCGTGCAAGCACACGGCAAAACTCTGGCATCCCGGACAGGTGCGGGCCTGCGCCTCATCGGCGCCGCGGGCGTCGCGGGAGTGCTTGCGGCGGCCATTGCACTACCCGCCGTGGGCGGGGCCGGCGTGACGGTCAAGTCGAGCATCGACACCCTGAGCCTCAAGCCGGCGAAGCTCGACGAACCGCCGCTGCCCGAGAAGACGGTCCTGCTCGACGCGGACGGCAAGCAGATCGCCCAGTTCTACTTCGAGAACCGGGAATCGGTCCCGATGGACCGCATCGCGCCGATCATGCGCAAGGCGATCGTGGCGATCGAGGACTTCCGCTTCTACGAGCACGGCCCGCTCGACGTCGAGGGCACCACCCGCGCCCTGGTCAGGAACATCACCACGGGCGGGGTGACGCAGGGCGGCTCGTCCATCACCCAGCAGTACGTGAAGCAGGTCCTGTACAACAAGGCGGAGACCGACGAGGAGAAGGCCGCCGCCGTCGCGCCGACCGTGGGGCGCAAGCTCAACGAGATCCGCTACGCGATGGGGATCGAGCAGAAGTACAGCAAGGACGAGATCCTCAACCGTTATCTGAACATCGCCTACTTCGGCGCCAGCGCGTACGGCATCGAGGCGGCGTCCAAGCGGTTCTTCGGCAAGCACGCCTCGGAGCTGAGCCTGAGCGAGGCCGCCACGCTGGCGGGAGCCGTCCAGGACCCGAACGCCACCGACCCCAACCGGGGCAAGGAGTTCCGTGACCGGCTGCTGTCCCGGCGCAACGTCGTGCTCGACCGCATGGCCGAGCTGAAGATCATCACCGAGGCCGATCGCGACGCGGCCAAGAAGAAGAAGCTGGGGTGGAAGGACAAGGAGATCCCCGGCGGCTGCGAGGAGAGCGACTACCCGTACTTCTGTCTGTACGTGCGCAACGAGATCCTCAACGACACGCAGTTCGGCAAGACGCAGAAGGCCCGGCAGGACTTCCTGGCCCGCGGCGGCCTGACGATCAGGACCACGCTGAGCCGGAAGATGCAGAAGTCCGCGGAGAAGGCCATCAAGAAGTACGTCTTCCCGAGCGACAAGCCGGTCGCCTCCGAGGCACTCGTCGAGCCGGGCACGGGAGCCATCAAGGCGATGGCCTCCAGCCGGAAGTTCGGCACCAGCAAGAAGAAGAACGAGATGTCGATCAACGTCGTCGCGGACGGCCTGCACGGCGGCGGCACGGGCTTCCAGGCCGGATCGACCTTCAAGATGTTCACGCTGGTGACGGCGCTGAAGGAAGGCTACAAGTTCAACGACGGCTTCAACGTCGGCAGCACCTACACGTCGCCCAGCTACTCCGCGTTCAAGGACTGCAAGGGCAACTCCGTGGGCGACATCAAGACCCCGCTGCACAACGCGGAGGGCCACGGAGGGTTCCTGACCCTGCAGACCGGCACCTGGGGCTCGGTGAACACCTTCTTCCTCACCCTTGAGCAGAAGGTCGGCCTCTGCGACGTCGTGAAGACCGCCAAGGACTTCGGCATCAAGCGCGCCGACGGCGGCAAACTCCAGGAGTTCGAGCCGTTCACGCTCGGCTTCAACGAGATGGACCCGGTCACCGTCGCCACGGCGTACGCGACGCTGGGCGCCCGCGGCAAGTACTGCGCGCCGATGGCCATCACCGAGATCACCGACCGCTTCAACAAGGTGACCTCGTTCAAGCCCAAGTGCAAGCAGGCAGTCGAGGCCGAGGTCGCCGACGCGGCCACGAGCATCCTGTCGGGCGTGTTCACCAAGGGCACCATGTCCGGTGTCGGCGGCATCGGCAGGGACGCGGCCGGCAAGACCGGTACGGGCGACGTCTCCCGGACCGTCTGGTTCGCCGGTTTCACCCCCGACCTGGCGGGTGCGGTCAGCCTCGGCGACCCGCGCGGCCCGGTCCGCTACCCGCTGAGCAACCGCGTCATCGGCGGCCGGTCGTACGGTTCGGTCTTCGGCGCCAGCATCCCGGGCCCGATCTGGAAGGCGACCTTCCTGTCGGCGCTCAAGGGCGTCGACGCCTCGTCGTTCGTCAAGCCGGACATGTCGAGGTTCGGCGGCTGCGCCCACCAGTGCGCTCCCCCGCCGAAGCCGAAGTCCGACCGGGGCGGCGGCGACGGTCCGGGTGGCGACGGTCGCGGCAACGGCCATGGCGGCGGTCCCGGCAACGGCCGTGGCGGTGGCGGTGGCAACGGCGGTGGCCCCGGTGGCGGCGACTCGCCCTTCGACCCGTTCGGGTGATCCTTCTCCCGTTGGGCCGCTCCTCTCGCCGAGGAGCGGCCCATCGGCGTTTCCGGCCTCGGCCGGAAACTCGCCCGTTCCCGGGCCGGCCGCCCGCGGCCGTGAGGCGGAGTTTCCGGTTTCGGCCGGGCGCCCGCGGCCGTCAGGCGGACAGGCGGGCGCGTACGGCCTGGGCGACCCGGCCGCCCTCGGCGCGGCCCGCGACCTTCGGGTTCAGGATCTTCATGACCTGGCCCATGGCCTTGGGGCCCTGCGCGCCGCTCTCGGAGATCGCCTCGTCGACGAGCGCGTTCAGCTCGTCGTCGCTCAGCTGGGCGGGGAGGTACTCCTCCAGGACCGCCTGCTCGTCCAGCTCCGCCTGGGCCTGCTCGGCCCGCCCGGCGCCCGCGAACGCCTCGGAGGCCTCCCGGCGCTTCTTGGCCTCGCGGGTCAGCACCTTGATCACCTCGTCGTCGGAGAGCTCGCGGGCCTCCTTGCCGGCGACCTCCTCGACGTTGACGGCGGCCAGAGCCATCCGGATGGTCCGGAGCCGTACCTCGTCACGAGCCTTCATCGAGGCCGCGAGGTCGGCCTTCAGCTTGTCCTTCAACGCACTCATGCGTCCATCTTGCCGTGCCCGGGCTCCCGTCTTCGCCAGGTTATGCGGGAGGCGGGCCGTACGTCGGGCATCATGGCTGTGTGAGGAAAGCAGCCGCGATTCCCCTGTCCATCCTCGGCCTCGGCGTGGCCGGTGTCGGCTACGCCTCGGTGATCGAGCGAAACTGGTTCCGGCTGCGCCGGTTCGACGTCCCCGTCCTGGCTCCTGGCCAGCGGCCGGTCCGGATCCTGCAGATCTCCGACCTGCACCTCACGCCCCGGCGTCACCGGCTGATCAATTGGGTGCGCTCGCTGGCCTCCCTCGACCCCGACCTCGTCGTGAACACCGGCGACACGCTGGCGCACCCCGACGCGGTCGAGTCGTACATGTACGCCGTGGAACCGCTGCTCGACCGGCCGGGTCTGTTCGTCTACGGCTCCAACGACCTCTACGCCCCCCGGCCGAAGAACCCCGCCCGCTATTTGTGGCGTACGTCCAAGGGAGACTCCCGGCAGCACGTGCCGACGCTGCCGTGGGCCGAGCTGGGCGCCGCGATGCGGGAGGCAGGCTGGCTGGACATGAACAACGCGACGGCCCGCCTCAAGGTGGCCGACCTCGACGTCCACGTGGGCGGCATCCACGACTCCCACATCGACCGGGACCGATACGACGAGATCGAAGGCCAGACTCCCATGGACGCCGACCTACGGCTCGGCGTCATGCACTCGCCCGAGCCGCGCAACATGTCGCGGTTCGCCCAGGACGGGTATCAATTGCTGCTGGCCGGGCACACCCACGGCGGACAGCTGTGCATTCCGTTCTACGGTGCCCTGGTGACCAACTGCGGCATCGACCGCGCCCGCGTCAAGGGGCTGAGCAGGCACGAGAGCTCCTGGCTGCACGTCTCCGCCGGACTCGGCACCTCACCGTACGCACCCGCGCGCTTCGCCTGCCCGCCCGAGGCGACCCTGCTGACGCTCGTCCCCCGCCGCCCCGTCGTGCCGGATGACACAAGCAGCCGCAAAGTCCGCTAGACTTGCCGAGGCGCAGGACGAAAAGTCCAAGCGACCGGGGTGTAGCGCAGCTTGGCAGCGCGCTTCGTTCGGGACGAAGAGGCCGTGGGTTCAAATCCCGCCACCCCGACCATGTAGTTGCAGGTCAAGGGCCTGATCGCTGGAGACAGCGATCAGGCCCTTGATCGTTTGACCGTCATTTGACCGTCGGTCTGAACGCCGCCAGGGGGCACTGACGGGTTCAAACGAGTTCTCCTGGGCACCTTGATCACGACAGCCTGGGCCCCGAGCCTTGATGGTCGTTCAAACTGACGGCGCAGTAACCGAATCGAAGAGACAGCCACGGCGCCCTTCGACATGCCTCATCGTCAGAACGGCCGGCGAATCCCGCCCGCAGCCAAGCACTTCCAGGACTTGCTCGAGCAGCTGGGCTGCGGGTAATACCAGTGCCCGCGCATCAGTCAGGTCTGGCCCCGACCGGCCCTGGGCCCACCCCATCCGCACCCAGCGCATCGAGCGCGGATTCTGGAAGTGCGTAAGACGCCTCGGCGGGACATCACCGCCTGCTGCGCCGACCAATCCCTGAGGTGGGCGGCTATCGAGGAGTACGGCTAATCCTGCTCCTCCTCCTCGTCCTCCGGCCCACCGGACCTATTACGCTGAACGAACTCGAGCACGTCGAAGGCGCTCTGCTGGAGGTCGAGCCACTCCTCTGGAGAGCCAAGAAGAGGCGGGAACGAAACCCTACTGCCCAACTCTTCAAGAGTCTCCAACGAACGCTTCGCGTAGCTCAGCCAGTCGTGCAGGCGCTTGCGCTCCTCAACGATGAGCTGTCCCGTGGACATCTCCGTTGGGACGAAGACCGTCGTGGAATCTGTGGGGCTGTCGGCGGCTTCATCATCGGTGCCGCTGCTGGCAGAAGGGCGGCTCTCCTGCGGTGGCTCGGCCCGTGCGGTCATCCTTCGAGCGCGTTCAGGGTCGGAGGCGAAGACAACATCCCATGTCGTAAGCGCGACCTCTCTTTCGTCCTCCCGAAGGATCCGGTCAGGCGCCTCGAGGTCGACGGCCACGTGCACATAGGCATCATCCCCAGTGGCAGCGTCACGCAGGCCCATCTGGCGCGCACTGCTTGCGTTGCGGGGGAGCAGATCATGACGAAAGCGCTGTGCCGCGTGCGCCAGTATCCACAGGCCTAGTTCGTTGTCCTTGCGAGCCAGCCCACCGATGACGGTCGACACATCCGCGCGGAATGGGACCTTTCCAGGAGCAGGCGTGACAGCCACAGCGGACCCGACGTTCCGGGTGAGTAACTTGTCAGCTATCAGTGCGACGCCCCCTGCCACCGCCAGTGTGCAGCGCGCATTCACGTCACCAGCGAGTGCTGGCTCGACCAGACTGAGGAAGTCCGCTGTTGGTACAGGCACCCAGCCGTCAGCTAGGACGTCTTCACATAGCACTCCGCCATTGCTCCAAGCATTACGAGCAGGCTTCATCGCCGAGCTCTTAGCCGCCCTCCAGGGTAGGTCGATGACAGGGCCAAGCAGGCCGGCGTACCCCTTGGTGGACATACGGCGCTCGTTCTTGATCTCCTTTGCTCTGGCTTTCAGCTGCTCATGGAACTCGGGACGAGTTAAGGTGTGGAGCAGGCAAGTCGCCCGCCATAGCGGTGTACCCGGGATCCTCTCATCACCATAGACCCGCGGTGTGGCAGCCTCATTTGTACGCCCGATGGCGAGGGAATATATGTCCCTAAGTTGCTCCTGGTCTCCCAGGGCAGAACGACGGCTCTGCGCGAAGAGCTTCAGTGCACGGGTGACGACTTCGAGGTTTTGAGCCGAGTCGTCCCACGGCTTGAACTCAACGTGAACTGAAGCGAGGATCGAACGCACTGCGTCGTCAAACACGTCTTCGGGAGCGAGCGCTCCGCTCGTGTGAGCTTCTACTCCTATAGTGAGATGGACGGGCATCAGATACGTCTGGGCGATCTGAGCCATCCTGAGGGAGAGGCCCCCACCTTTGGACTCTCTATGGTGCTCCTGCCTGAGCCGCTCACGATAGGCGGCCCTGCTGCGGTTCATCCGGTCCGAACGTGACGTCCCTAAGGATGTGCCCGACTCACCGAAAAGGACCTCCACGGCGAGATCGGCCGCATCAGTTGGTGTTGCAGACGGACCCGCGAGAACCTTCCAAGCGCTGGCGAGCCTGGTGATCCCATCCCGTGTAGCGATCACGTGGAGAGATTCCGAACCGTCCTCGAATTCGATCAACACGGGATGCGCTATAAGCGCTCGGGTGACGCGACGCGAGAGAATCGATTCCTCGTAGGAGTTAAGGTGCAGCGTGACAGAGATCGTCTGCCACACGTGCTGCTGAAAATGTGCGAGATCGCGGTAGCGGTACCTGATGACCGCCTGCGGCTTGCCATCCTTCGCTACCCCGAAGACCTGCGGGTCGGGAACATCAAGAGCTTCCTGACCCGTCCTCGGCTGAATACCTGGGAAGAGCTCGGTCATCCACATACGTGAATGCACCGACCGGAGCGTCGCGCCGTCGACATGTTCCTCTAACAGCAGCCCCGCGCCTTGGGCCTGCTCCAGCTGGAGGGCGACGACATCCGGGCGCACACAGGCACGTGCTACGGCTTCCCAAGACTGCTCGGAGACCGAGACAAGTCCATGTCCGACCGCAGCCTGCATCATCCGCGCGTGGGCCTCGAGGCTGGGCGCCGGAGGCAGTTCCCCTAAGAGGGAGGAGATGACAAGTTTCTCGCGCCCCCAAGTGATCTCTGCTGACTTGCCGGCATCGGCCGTCGCCATAATCTCCACCTTTCGCCAGGGATATGGAAGACTGAAGCTGCGGTCCTGGGTCGGTTTCGGTCCAGGTCCTGCCCGGTTGGGCCCGGCCGCAAGGTCGGGCCCAACCCCTCTCAGAGGGCTGTAGGTCCTTGCGCTTGCGGAAACGACTGCTTGAACCAGTCCCACATAAATGAC
This sequence comes from Microbispora sp. NBRC 16548, assembly GCF_030268985.1. Taxonomy (NCBI): domain Bacteria; kingdom Bacillati; phylum Actinomycetota; class Actinomycetes; order Streptosporangiales; family Streptosporangiaceae; genus Microbispora; species Microbispora sp. NBRC 16548. The sequence continues at coordinate 471,450 of NZ_BSSF01000004.1, read as the reverse complement.
CGGTTTGGACTGACTGCGAGGCTCTGGTGGGCCGTGTAGGCGACGAGGTCTGCGGCCTGTAACAGGCCGCATTGCGCCGCCGGAAGGAAGATGGGATCTTCCTCGATTCTGCAGTTCACTGCCGACAGGTACTGGTGCGCTCTCCGGAACGACGGGTCGGTCCCGTCCCCATCGATGATGACCTCTGCCTTTTGGTCACTCTCGGCAAGATCACGATTCAATTCCGTAATCATGGCCAGATAGAGCTCGGGCCTGCCCGTTTTGCGGAGCAAAGTACGTCTATAAGCGACACGGATACGGATACCAGGCATATCGGCAACGACTTGGAGACCCCGCCAAACTAAGTTCCGGATGTACTGCCGATGTCTTTCTCGACTAAGACCCCACCGGCCGTAGGAGTGAAAGTGTGAACCGCGTCCGCCGATCATCTTGACAGCATGTAGAGGAATATGCATTGGAAGGAGCCCTTCGCCAGCAAGTTCCTCTCGAAAGCGAGCCCAACGTATGTGCGCCTCGGATACAAAGCGATTTTCGAAATCCAACGCAGCAAAGATCATTAAGGCTCGACCGTCCCCGGAGTCGTCGACGTAGAGTGTCCGGTCGCACGCGTTGCGATCATGTTTGCTCATCGAACACTCCGGTTGCGCAGCCTCTGCCGATTCCTGGAACGCCGTAGATGAGGCTGCCGACCAAGGTAAGACCGAGGCCTGGCCCCCATTGGCCTCGTTAGCCAAAACAAGGGACGCCACACATTTACCGCGAGGAGGTCAAGCTAGCAGCTCCCGAGTGTCGATGTGTTGATTTTTAGGCTTCTGCGACCGAAGGAAGTTGAGGTAGGTGCCTGGCAGCCGTACGACTCACCCTCGTCAAAGTTGTCGCGCATCCCGATAGAAAGGATAAAGGGTGTCACTAAAAAGGAATTTTAGTCGGGCCGAAATGCTCGAATCTAGGCACTCTTGCCACTCCTGGCAGACCGAAGCGGTCGACGCTAATTCTTCAATGCCAACTTTTAGTCGCTCGCCCGCCGACAGGCTCTGTCAGCGACGGACAATGCTTATGCCTCCCATAGCACTTACTGACGGCCATAAACGCCTTTATCGGCCAGCCGCTTCGGGCAGGGGCATCGCCCCTATCGTGGCGATCCCGACTCACCCTCAAGCAATCGACCGCTTGGTAGCTGAGATCCACCTGCGCCCTGATCGCTGCAGCGGATCGACGGACAGCCATACGGACCGTCGCAGGCAGCGCACGGCCGACCAGTACGCGGCTGGCGTCGACCGCATCGGCTGGTTAGCGTCCACGAAGACCAAGATACGTTGCAGTGTCACAAACAGGCATGGCTGCGACATTTGGCGCTGCCTCCCAATGACGGTATAGAGATAACGGTCCGCACTTGCTACGTTGCTAAGGGTTGCATTCGGTTCAGGACCCGGTGTGAGCTGACGTCATGCACCGTTGGGACCCCGTCAATCCCCGCCAACTCGCCCTCCTCAAGCGGATCTCAGCCGGCGAGGACCTCAGTGGACCTGATGACGTGCCCGAACGGCATTCGGCACATGCGCTTCACAACCGAGGGCTCGTCGAAGTCTCGAAGCGACGTGGCACATGGAAGGCTGTGATCACTGACGCTGGCCGCTTCTATCTGGAGCACGGCTACCATCCCGATCACCCAGACCGAAAGCCGGAGACGACCGAAACAGGAAAGCGTAAGGCGTCCGAAGCGAGGCCGCGCGGACGATCTGGTACCCCTGAGAACGCACAATCGCCAGTGGCAACGGCGCCAGCCAAACGATCAGCTCCGCACACCACCGTCACCATGGCCGCCAAGAGACGCGAGGCCGCGATGCGGCTCATGGAGCGTCTGGCCACCGAGCGTACGGTGGTGATCAGTAAGCCGAGCGAGGACGAAATCGGCGAATGGCGACGCGTGGTGGACTTCGCGAAGCGGCATGGAATGGTCCCGGACGGCCATTACCTCGAAAGGCAGAAGCAGTGGACCGGCGACCTCCGTATCCAGCTCATGCCCGGTACGCACAGCAATTCGAGGCCGCGGATTGAGGAACTCCCCGCCGTCCCTGTGCCGAATCAACTGCGGTCGCCTCACCCGGTGGTGGCCAGCCTGCGAGACGACGAGCGCTGGCTCCGGATGCCCAAGGATTTGCGTCGCCGTTCGCTCCTGATTCTTCAGGCCCTCGTGGCCGAGGCGGTCCGGAGAGGACATACGGTTCGCGAGCGTCCCATCTCCCAGGAGGCGAACAGCGGGTACTACTACCAGGGGCGTTACCACGAGAGGCACTACTCGCGTCGTGATGGCGAGATTCAGATCAGCATCGGGGGCTACTCCTACGTGGTCACCATCCGGGAGGAGTCCCCTCAGTCAACCAATGACGAGCGATACGGGCGTCTGGCCATTGAGTTGACCTACCACTTCCAGGGACGGCAACGGCGTTGGGCCGACCGCAAGCGGTGGAAGCTGGAAGACGTCCTCGGCACTGTCCTGCAGGAACTTGAGACCCGCGCCCGCGACGACGAGCAGCGCAAGATCGACGAAGAGATCGCCAAGGCCCAGCGCAAGGCGCGCTGGGAGGAAGCCATGGCCGTGGCACGGGCCGCGGCTACCGAGGCCTACTACGCCACGTACCTGACTGAGCAGGCTGCGACCTGGAGGAGGGTGCGGGAGCTTCAGGAGTACTGCGAAGAGTTGGAGCAACGGATCAACCAGGTGAGGCCGAACGGCAGCGGAGTCTCCGACGCGGAGCAGTGGTTGACATGGGCTCAACAGCACATCGAGCGAGTCAACCCCTTCAAGGAGTTGCCTACCATGCCCACACCGCCCGAGCTCACCCCTAAAGATCTCGAGCCACACCTGGAGGGCTGGAGCCCATACGGCCCCGAGGAGTACCGCTCCAGATGGGGTTGATCGACTTCGTCTGCCTTGCGATCTCTCTGCCCACAGCGAGCACGCTCGCGCTCTACCTGCTCATCAACAAGGGGACTGATGGGAGCGTCTTCACCGATAGGCAGGACGGCAGGAATCGACGGAAGTCAGCCGGCACCCGAAGTCACGAGCTCGGGGGGATGAGGCCACTGGTTGGCACCCCGTAGTCGCGGGCGGCCCTGGTGACGACGGGGCGGAACGGGTCGCCCTTCAGCTTGGAGGAGACGACCGAGCCGGCCTGCATCAGCAGGATCGGAAGCCACAGGACATCGGGCTTCCCGCCGCCGCGGGGCTTGGGGTTCAGCCGGATGCTGAAGGTGCCATCCCCGTTATCCTCCGTGTAGGAGTCGGCCGTCCAGGCCGTGGGGTGGGTGTAGTCACACAGGTGCCGGTAGACGGTGTACATGCTGGGTTCGCCGAACCGAGCAGTGATCTTGTTGAAATTCTCGAACTCGAGCCACAGACGGTACAGGTGGCCCTGGATCGGATCGTCCTTGACAGGCTTGAGCGTGCGGATGTCGACGTCAGGTACAGGCCCGACCTCGACGCCGTCGGGAATCGGCCAGTGCCCCTGCTTCACCATCTCCTCAATCATTTTGCGGCGTCCGTTCCAAGTGACGAAGTCGATGACGGTCAAGCCGTCGTCCCCGGTCTGCGCGAGCCAGATCATCTTGTAGACATGTTCGACGATCGACCGGTAACTGGGCGTGGTCTGGATCGTGCTGCCGGCCTCGATACGGTTCACGAAGTCGGCCGCCAAGCCATTGACATGCACCCACCACCCGCCCAAGACGCGGACCAGCGCGACGTCTTCGACGGGCACGTCCAGGCCTCGAGTCACCAGGGCCTCAGCCTCCGCTATGAGCTTCTTCGCGATGGGGAGTGCCCGCTTACGGGTCCCCGCGTTGTTACCGAACTCGTAGGTCACCGGCCGCAGAGTACGGGGGCCGCTGCGCGCTTGGCACCCGATTTACGGGGGTTAGCGGCACTGGTCTCACCGCGCCAACGCCACTGGCCCTGCCGAGTCCGACATCGAGATCTACCTCGACCATGGAGAGCCCCCCTCCGATTCGGAGCGAAAGGGCTCTCCATGGTCTCCACTTCAAGCGCTCGAGCCGAAGGCGCCCCGTACGTTCTCTTTGTCGGCTCCGATCAAGACAAGCAACTCGATCGTCGGCACGCGGTAGGTGTCGCCCGCCCTGATGACACGACAGGGGAACTGGCCCCGTTGAACCAGGCGGTAGGCGGTGTTCCTACTCAGGCCCAGAGCTCGGGCCGCTAGAAGAAGCGGCACCACCGCAGGCAGGGCCTGCACCTCCGCAAGAGTCAGCGGTTTCATGGGGTGTCTCCCTGATCTCCGCTGTCGAGAATCGGGCACCCATCCAATTGACCACTCGTCGGGCCGCGATCCACCGACCCTGGCGATCTCTCCGAGCGCGGTTCCCTCGATAGAAGCCGGGTTCGGGCGAGTTCGCAGTAGCCGGCGTTGAGCTCGATGCCGGCGAACTTCCGGCCGAGTTGCCGCGCGGCAATGCCTGTGGTGCCGCTGCCGGTGAACGGGTCCAGGACGGTGCCGCCGGGGCGGCAGCCGGCAGCAATGGCCCTGAGCGGGATGTCGATCGGGAACGCCGCGAAGTGCGCCGCCCGCAGCGGCCGTGTGGGGATCGACCAGACGTCCCCGGGGTTCCTGCCGTTGGGGTGCGCGGCGGCATGCCGCGCACCCGTGGGCCGCATCGCCGCGCCGTGCCGTGGGCCGAGCGAGTCCTCCCCGTACTTGCCGCTCGGAGGCCAGGCCGTCGTGATGCTGTTCGGCTTGTTGCCCCCGGCTCGTGCCCGCCTGGAAATCGGGCGGTCGCCGGTGTAGGGCTGGCGGACCGGGTCGAGATCGAACCAGTACCGCTGCTGTTTGACGAACAGGAAGATCAGCTCGTACCGGTTGGACATCCGGTCCCGGACCGACTGCGGCATCGCGTTCGGCTTGCTCCACACGATGGCATTGCGGAGGATCCAGCCGTCCTCTTGGAGGGCGAAGGCGACCCGCCACGGCATGCCGAGCAGGTTCTTCGGCGGCACGGCCAGCCGCGCCTTGGGCCGCACCTCAGGCTGGCGCGCGTTGTAGTGCTTGCCGCGGGCCCAGCCGTCCGAGTTGGCCGCGTAGCAGTCCCCGAGGTTCAGCCAGCAGGTGCCGTCGTCGGCGAGCACCCTTCGGGCCTCAGCGAAGGTGACCCGAAGGTTCTCCACGTACGCCTCCGGCGTGGCCTCCTGCCCGTACTGGCCCTCGCAGTAGTTCCGAAGCCCCCAGTACGGCGGACTGGTGACGATGCAGTCCACCGAGCCCTCGTCCATCTCGGTCAGCACCTCGCGCGCGTCCCCGTGGTAGATCGCCGCGTGCTCGTCGCGCCAGTACGGCGCGCGCAGTTTCCTCATGCGCGACCTCCGGCGACCCGGATCTCCCAAAGAACGCGGGCGACCTCGCCGGTACGGCTGGTGTCCCATCCGAGTGTGCTGGGGACCAGCCGGAAGCCGGCCGCGCACAGGCTGGTGCCGGGCTCGTCGACACGGGTGTAGGCGAGCAGGCGCCGGTAGCCCTCAGCCCGCGCGGCCCGCCAGGCGGCGCCGAGCAGGGCCGAGCAGGCATTGGGCGTGCCGTCGGTGGACAGGCAGACGACCTCGGCCGTGCTGCCGTCGTCGAAGGCCCAGAAGGCGGGCCTGCCGACGAAGACGACGCCGACCAGGGTTGTGTCGCTGGTCCGGACACCGATGACGAACTCCGCCGCGGCCGGTGGGGCGAGGTAGCGGTGCGTCCAGGCGGTGAACGCCCTCGCGGTTTGTACCGCGACCGGCGAAATCACCAGACGTGGCTTTTCCGTTGTGGCTAGGCCGCCGCTGCCGGCGTTCTTCTGGATGTCATTCCTTTTCTCCATTGATTTGTCGGGACACGTTTTCCGGATGCGGGCCGCCGAGGCCGTGAACACGGCTCCAGTGGCATGCAACCAGGCAAGCAGCGTCCTCAGAGTCCACTCAGAGGCCGGGCGGCTGAGCTCAGAAGGTCGCACTCAGAAGCCGCCGAGCTACTCAGAATGCCGAGGCTCTGAGAAATTCCTGAGCGACTACCCAGCTTTTCTCTGAGCCGTTTCTGAGGCGGTGCGTACACCGGTTTCGAGACCACGAACTCCTTCTCGACCCGGAGCACGACATGAGCGCGCATCGCCTCACCGAATCACCCCTGGACACCGCGGAGACGTCATTCCGGTTGCTGACGACCGGTCCCGGGGCCCTGTCCCTGGACTGCACGGCACTCGCCCCCGGCCTGCCCCGGGGAGCGGTCTGCCTTCGGGAGTTGCGCGTGCTGCTCACCAGCCGGACCGTCACCGACGAGGCGCGGGACGCCGTCTGGCGGAAGCTGGTCGCACGCGCCCAACAGGCCAGCTCGACCTGGACGGTCGCGGCCATCGGCATGGCCATGCCGGCCCTGCGCACGATCGCGATAGCGCTGACCCGCGACCTGGTCCGCGGAGACCCCGTGGACGTCGATATCGCGATCATGGCGGGCTTCCTGCGAGCCCTGCATCGTGTGGACACCGCCCTGCCCCACATCCGCGCTCGGCTGTGCGAGGCAGCCCGCTTCGCGGGTGAGCGCACCCGCCGTCACATCGAGGCCACGGCCGAGCGCCGTTGTGCGGCCAGCGAGCCGATGCCTCCCCCGCGTCCCTGGTACCACCCCGATCTGGTGCTGATCGACGCGGTGGCCCAAGGCGTACTCAGCGGGCTCGACGCCGAGTTGATCAGCCTGACGCGGCTTGAGGACGTGCCGCTGCGGGACCGTGGCCCGGTCAGCGGGCAGCAGAACCGCCGGGAGCTGCCACTGATCAACGTCCTGCGGCGGGAGGAATCCGAACCCGCCACCTTTCCCCTGACCGCTTCTCCGATCCCGGGAGAAGCGCACTCGGCTTCCGCGCGGAGCCAGGGAACTCCGGATGCGCAAACAGCAACCGACCCGAAGGGAGGCAGGGACACAACCCCTGGCTCCGCGCGGTGGTCTCCCAACCACCCCTCAGTCGTGGCCCGCTGTCACCGGGCCGCCCGGCAGCGGCACCCGGTATGGCACACCAGCGGCAGCCGTCCCTGCCGCAGGAGACCATCCTCGCGGGGGATCGCCGCCTGGGGCCTGGCCACTGCGGCAATCGCCATCCTCGTTATTGCCGCAGTGGCAACCGCCGCCTTCGCGGCTTCCCCGGTGGCCGCCGCTCCGTCGGATCTCAATGCGGTCTTCACGAACCTACGCAACTGGCTGATCGGCCTGCTGGCGACGCTGGCCACGCTGATGCTGACCATCGGCGGGCTTCGCTACCTCGTCGCCGGCGGTGATCCCGGCGAGGTCCAGAAGGCCAAAGCGGCGTTGAAGGCGGCAGCCTTCGGCTACGCGCTGGCCGTGCTGGCTCCGCTCTTCGTGAGCATCCTCAAGCGCGTCGTGGGGTGAGAGCGATGGCTTCCTCGTCCCGACCCAGGGTCACCGGCTCAGCCAACGTCAGTCGGCCCGACGCCTCGTTCCGCGCTGCCGCGATTCCCCGGCCCACTGCCGCGGCGGCAGTCGTTCGCCGCATATTTCTACGTACGACCGTGCTACTGATCATCACGGCGGCCGTCGTCACGGTGTCGATTGCCGCCATGACGGCAACCGCGAGCGCCATGCCAGTGCCGTCTCCTTCGCCCTCACCGTCGATGCCCGGACCAGTCGACATCCCGGTCGACAGTCCCGGGTTCGGATTCGGTATCGGCGACTGGATCAACGGCCAGATCAATTCCTGGTTCGCCAATCTGGTCGCGCTCGCGATCAAACCGCTGCTGGACGTGCTGGCCGCGACCCTGCTGGCGACCCCGGACGTGTCCGGCAACGGCAGGGTCTTCGACCTATGGAAGGCAACGGCGGCCATCGCGAACACCGGATTCGTCCTGCTGGCCACGATCGGTGCGATCACCGCGATGGGACATGAGACGGTCCAGACCCGATACGCGGTCAAAGAGGTCCTGCCGCGCCTGTTCGTCGCGGTCCTGGCCGTCAACGTCAGCTTCGGCATCTGCGGCAAGGCCATCGAACTCGCCAACGCCCTGTCACACGCGCTGCTCGGCCAGGACTTCGATGAGAGGCGCGCGGCGGCGACCCTGCGCCTCCTGGTTGTCGTCCCCGGCCAACAGGAGATCTTCTACATCCTGCTGGCGCTGGTCGCGGTCATCTTGCTGATCCTGTTGCTGATCGCGTTCGTCATGCGGGCCGCGCTGATAGTGCTGCTGGTGGTCGCCGCGCCGCTCGCCCTAGCCTGCCTGGCGCTGCCGTACACCGACGGGCTGGCCCGGTTCTGGTGGCGAGCCTTCACCGGGCTGTTGATCGTGCAGGTCGCTCAGTCGCTCACGCTGGTGATGGCGGTGCGGATCTTCTTCAATCAGGACGGCCGTCTCCTGCTCGGGCTCATGCCGACCGGGCAGCTCGTGAATCTGGTCCTCGTCCTGTGCCTGTTGATCATCTTGGTGCGCATCCCGGGCTGGCTTTCCCGGCGCGTGTTCGCCCAGACCGCCGGCCGTGGCTCAACGGTCACACGGATCGTCAAGTACGCCTTGGCCTACAAGCTCACCTCTCCGGTCATGAACGCTCTGCACCTCGGCAGAGGTGCACGCGGCGGCAGGGGTTCAGGCAGGGCCAGGGGCGCGACCTTCGCCATGGCGAGCAGGGCACTGCCCGCGCTCGCCGCAGGTCCCGCCGGTACGGCTGCCGCCACCACAGCGACCGCTGCCTCCGCGGCCAGGGGCGGCACCGGCCAGGCCCACCACGCGCCCGGGGCAGCTCGCCGTCCCGGCAATCCTGGCAACTTGCAGCCCGGCCCGGTCAAGCATGCCCCGTCCGGTCCGCCGGCTCAGGGCAAGTACCGGACGCCGCTGCGGCCGTCGGCGCCGATTCCCCCCACCACTCCGGTGTACGGCTACCCGCGCGACACCTACTACGCCAACGGCCCGGCAGGGCTGGTGCAGATGTACTGGCTCCGCGCCCAATCCACTCCAGCGACGTCCGGACGGCCAGTCCAGGCACCCGGTGCGCCGGCTCCCGGCGGCATAGACCGGCCTCAGAACCCTGGCCGTCGTGGGCCGCAGCGGCATGGCCGCCCGTCCGGTAGTGGTGACAACCGATGAGCTGGGTGCAGCCGGTACGCATCCCTGCCGATGTGGACCAGGAGGACCGGATCGTCGGCGGCTTCACCGTCCGTCAGGTGGCCATCCTCGGCGGCACCGCGGGCCTGCTGTACGCCGCCTACATGCTCCTCGGAGAGCACGTGCCGCTGGTGGCGTACGCCGTCGGAGCCCTGCCGATCGCGCTGGTCGGCATCCTGCTGGCGATCGGACGGCGTGACGGTGTGAGTCTCGACCGATACGTGCTGGCCGCGCTCCGCCACCAGCGTTCCGCGAAGGCTTTGGTCTCCGAATCAGGGAGCATTCCTCCGGCTCCCGCTTGGATAGCCGCCAGGTCCGTTCCCCGGCCGGCGCCGCTGCGCCTTCCCGCGCGAGGAGTGGCCGATGACGGGCTCATCAATCTCGGGCCTGACGGGGCCGCCGCCCTGGCGGAGGTGTCCACGGTCAGCTTCGCCCTTCGGACACCGGACGAGCAGGACGCCCTCGTCTCAGGTTTCGGCCGCTGGCTCAACTCACTGTCCGGCCCGGTTCAGATCCTCATCCGTGCCGCGCCGATGGACCTCAGCGAGACGATCAACAGCTTGGTGAACAACGCTCGTGCGCTCCCTCACCCCGCGCTGACGGCCACCGCGCACGAGCACGCGGCCTTCCTCACCGGCCTTTCGGCCAGGCACGACCTGCTGCGCCGCCAAGTCCTGCTGATCGTAAGGGAGCCCTGCACCGAGGCGGGCGGCCGGGACGCGGCATCGGCCCGGGCGCTGCGCCGCCTTGAGGAGGCCGCCCGATTGCTGGCGGGCTGCGGACTCACTGTCCGCCCGCTGGACGCCCCGGCCACACGGGCGCTGCTCGCCTCCTGCTTCGACCCCGCCGGCCCGCCACCACCCACCGACCAACTCGCGACCCCGGACGAGGTCATCACGACAGGAGAACACCGGTGAAGCTCTTCCCACGCAAGCGCACGGCCCTCGCCACCGGGTTCGGCCCGGACGCGATCCAGGTCCGGCCGCGGGACCTTCGAGTCAGCGGCGGTCTGTGCGCCACCCTGGCCATCAGCGGATACCCGCGCGAGGTCACACCCGGGTGGCTGGAGCCGTTGCTGATCTATCCCGGTCGCCTGGACGTGTCGCTTCATGTCGATCCGGTCCCGTCCCAGGTCGCCGCCGATCGGCTGCGCAAGCAGCTCGCGCGTCTCGAATCCGGGCTGCGCAGCGACCAGCAGCACGGCCGGCTTCTGGATCCCCGAGTGGAGGTCGCGGCAGAAGACGCCCAGGATCTCGCCTCCCGCATCGCGCGTGGTCAGGCCAAGTTGTTCCGCGTCTCGACCTATCTCACGGTCCACGCGGCCGCCCAGGATGAGTTGGACGAGGCGTGCGCGCAGGTACGAGCGCTGGCCGCGTCGCTGTTGCTGGATGCCCGGCAGGTCGCCTTCCGACAGCTTCAGGGCTGGGTGTCCTCGCTGCCGCTGGCCTTCGACAACCTGACCGTCAGCCGTACGTTCGACACCCCGGCGCTCGCAGCGGCGTTTCCGTTCACCAGCCCGGATCTGACGACCGAACTGGGACCGACCGCCGTTCTGTACGGCGCCAACGCCGCCAGCCCGTCCCTGGTTGCCTGGGACCGATTCGCCCAGCCCAACCACAACTCGGCCATCATCGCCAGCAGCGGAGCGGGGAAGTCCTATCTGGCCAAGCTGGAAGCGCTGCGATCCCTCTACGCCGGGGTCGAGGTCGCGGTCATCGACCCCGAAGACGAATACGCCCGCCTGTGTACGGCCGTCGGTGGTGCCTACCTCCACTTGGGCGCGCCGAACGTCCGGCTCAACCCCTTCGACCTGCCCCTTGAGGGGCGGCGGGACGGGGACCCGCTGACCCGGCGGTCGCTTTTCCTGCACACGCTGGTCGCGGTCATGCTCGGCGGGCCGCTGGACCACGCCGGTAAGGCGGCACTCGATCGGGCGATCCTCGCCACCTACAAGCAGGCCGGGATCACCTTCGACCAGCGCACATGGAAGAAGCGCCCTCCCCTCATGAGCGATCTGGCAAACGCGCTTACCAGAGACGACGACCCCAAGGCCGCCGGGATAGCGGCAGGCCTCGCGCCGTACGTGACCGGCAGCCACCGCCAGCTCTTCGACGGACACACCACCACCCAGCCCGACTCCCACCTGGTCGTCTTCTCCCTCCGGGACCTGCCCGAGGAACTTAAGGCCGTCGGCACCCTGCTCACCTTGGACGCCGTTTGGCGAAGGGTCTCCGACCCGCGCAACCGTCGCCCGCGCCTCGTCGTGGTCGACGAGGCATGGCTGCTCATGAAGGACCCCGAGGGCGCCAAGTTCCTGCTTCGGATGGCGAAGGCGGCCCGCAAACACTGGGCCGGGCTGTCGGTGGTCACCCAGGACGCTGCCGACCTGCTCGGCTCCGACATCGGACAGGCGATCATCGCCAACTCCGCCACCCAGATTCTGCTTCGGCAGGCTCCCCAGGCCATCGACGCGGTCAGCGACGCCTTCGGCCTGTCCGACGGCGAACGCCACCTCCTGCTCTCCGCCGAGCGCGGCTTCGGCCTGCTGGCCGCGAACTCCGGTGCGTCCCGGGTGGCCTTCCAAGTCCTGGCCAGCGAGCAGGAACACCGCCTGGTCACCTCCTCCCCTCAGGAACTCGCCGAGTACGCGGAGGACGACCTGTGAAGACGATGATTCAGGGTCCGCTGTACGATCCCGATGCCTTCATCGACTGGCTGCTGGCCTGGGTAAACGGCCGCGTCTGGCAGCTCGCTCTCGCGCTCTCGGTCGCCGCGATCACCCTCGAACTGTCCCACGTCCTGGTCGTACGGCTCCGCCACCGCGCCGCGACGAACGGCGCACGATGCGTGGAGATCTTCGCCCCGCCCACGGCGGACATGGCGGGTGCCGAGGCACTGTGGGGCAACCTACTCGGACTGCTGCGCCCGGTCTGGAAGCGCATCCTGTTCGGCCAGCCGCATCTGGCATTCGAGTACGTCTTCGGCACCGGCGGAGTCCAGATCCGGATGTGGGTCCCCGGCACAGTCCCTCAGCACCTGGTGGATCACGCGATCGAAGCCGCCTGGCCGTCCGCCCGCACCACCGTCGTGGAGGCCGCTCCGCCGATGCCGCTCAGCGGGCAGGCCACAGGCGGACACCTGGTGATCGCACGCAGTGAGCGGCTGCCGCTCCGGCACGACCATGACCACGACCCTCTTCGCGCCCTCCTCGGAGCCGCGGTGGGCATGCCTGGCTGGCAGCACGCCGCCGTACAGATCCTCGCCAGGCCCGCCACCGGTCGCCGTCTTTCCGGCGGTGCCGGCGGCATTCCCGTCTTCCTACTGCGAGCCGGACTCGACCTCTTCGCGCCGGGCCCGGCTCGCGCTCACCACCAGCCGAACCACGGGTTGCAGGATCACGCTGCCCGTCTGGAGCAGTACGCCGAGGCCCGCGCCATGAGGGACAAGGCCCTACAACCCCGATACGAGGTCGCCGTCCGCTACGCCGTCCAAGGCGACGAAGGCAAGGACCGGGCAGCGCGCAAGGCACGCCGGAAGATCATCCGAGGTCGCGCGCATGCGATCGCTTCGGCATTCGCTCTGTTCTCCGGGCACAATCATCTGGAGCGGCGCCGCCTGCCGCTCCCCGCTCGCCACCTCGCCTCCCGCCGATTCGGGCGCGGCTACCTCCTGTCGGTCTCTGAGTTGGCCGCACTCGCGCATCTGCCGATGGACCCCGCCGTACCTGGGCTGCAACGAGCCGGAGCGAACACGGTGGCGCCTTCGCCGCAGGTCGCCCAGAACGGGAAGGTGCTCGGCCTGGCCGACGCCGGGCACGTGCGGCCGGTCGCGCTGCGTGTGATCGATTCCTGCCATCACGTGCACGTCCTCGGCCCGAACGGCACCGGCAAGAGCACGCTGTTGGCCCAGATGATCCTTTCCGACATCCAGGCCGGGCGTGGCGTCGCCGTCGTCGACGCAAAGGGAGACCTCGTCGCCGACCTCCTCGGTCTGATCCCCGAAGAAGCAGGCGAGCGCATCGCTCTGATCGACCCGGACGACCGCCAACCCCGGCCGGCACTCAACGTGCTGAGCGGCCCGGACCTGGAAACCCTCGTAGACAACCTCGTCGGCATCTTCCACAAGATCTACGCCGACTCCTGGGGCCCGCGCAGCGACGACATCCTGCGTGGCTGCGCCCTCACGCTCTCCCGCAACGGCGGAACTCTCGCTGACATACCCGCGCTGCTCACCGACCCCCACTACCGCAAGCAGCTCACCGACCGCCTCAACGATCCCTTCCTGTTGGGGTTCTGGAACTGGTACGAGCGCTTGTCCGAGCAGGCCCAGGCGCACGTCACCGCGCCCATCATGAACAAGCTGCGGGCGTTCCTGCTCCGTCCTTTCGTCCGGGACATCCTCGGCTCGGCCCAGTCCACCTTCGACGTCGGCGACGTCCTGGACGGCAAGATCCTGCTCGCCCGGCTGCCCAAAGGCGTTCTCGGCGACGACACCGCCCGCCTGCTCGGCTCGCTTCTGCTGGCCCAGGTCTGGCAGGCCGCCTCCCACCGCGCCCGGCTCGGCCGCAGCCGCGCGCCCTCAGCCCTGTACGTGGACGAGACGCAGAACTTCCTGAACCTCCCGCACGCCCTGTCGGACATGCTCGCCGAGGCTCGCGCCTACCGGCTGTCCATGGTGCTCGCCCACCAACACCTGGCGCAGCTTCCCCGCGACCTGTGCCAGGCGGTCAGTTCCGACGCGCGCAACAAGATTTACTTCTCGCTCTCGCCAGAGGACGCCCGCGAGGTCGAGCACCACTTCAGCCCGTACCTGACCCGGCATGACCTCGCCAATCTCGGCGCCTTCCAGGCCGCCGCCCGGCTGGTCGTCCGCTCTGCCGAGACCCCGCCTTTCACCTTGCGCACCCGGCCACTGCCCGCCCCCGACTCCGACCTGGCGCGACGCGTCCGCGCCGCCGCCGCCAAAGCCCACGGCCGGACCCCCGCCCAGCCCGAAGTCCTACCGCACGACGACCCACGACAGCAGCCCAGAATCGGAGAGAACACATGAACGAGCACTACACGCCCGGCGTCCTGGCCTCGCTCGCCACCCAGCTGACCAGCCGCGACCGCCACCTGCTGCGCCTGGTCTGGACCCACAAGGTCCTGACCGGCCACCAGATCACGCGCATCGCTTTCAACAACCCGATCACCGCACGGCACCGCTTGGTCAGGCTGCATCGCATCGGCGTCCTGGACCGCTTCCGGCCCAAGCCACCCGTCGGTTCAGCGCCCTGGCACTACGTGCTCGGCGAACCCGGCGCCGCCGTACTGGCCACTGAGGACGGCGTCGACCTGAGCGAGTTCGGCTACCGCCGCGACCGCGCCCTTACCGTGGCCTACAGCCAGCGCCTCGCCCACACTGTCGGCGTCAACGACGTCTTCGCCCGCTTGTATGGCACCGCCCGTCAGGCGAACGGGTGCCGCCTGGAGATTTGGTGGCCAGAGGCGCGCTGTGCCGCCCAGTGGGGCAAGCACGTCCGCCCCGACGCCTACGGCAGGTGGACCGAGAACGGCCACACAGTCGATTTCTTCCTCGAGTACGACACCGGCACCGAGCCCCTCGACCGGGTGCTGGCAAAGCTGCACGGCTACGCCGCATTGACGGCGGCCACCGGAATCACCACCCCCGTCCTGTTCCTGACCGCCTCCAGGCGAAGGGAGACCAGCCTTCACGGCCGACTCCAGCTCCGTGCGGCTCAAACCGGGGTGCCGTGCGCGACAGCCGTGGCGGGGCCTGACCCGCAGGGCCCAATCTGGCTGCCCCATGACCGCCGAGAAGCACGCCTGCGCCTGGCCGAACTCGCCGAACACTGGCCTCAGCCCGCCGCGGAGTGCCATTGATCATAGAAACCGCGCTGGCGAAGATCCTCGCCGCAGGCGCCGGCCTCGTGGCAGGAGTTGTCCTCCTCATAGGACTGGCAGGAGGCGCGCGGTACGCGGCCATCTCGGCCAGTGCGGTCTGTGATTACCCCAGCCCCTCGGTGTCCGAGCGGGGAGCGACGCAGCCCCGGAAAACACCGCCCACGGCCGCCGCCAGACTGTGCGGGGAACTACCGCCAGGAGAGATCCCGGTAGAGGCGCTGGCTGGAGCGGAGCGCGGGATAATCGCCGTTCAGGCGGCGTTGCGCATGCGCGGCACCCCGTACTCGTGGGGAGGCGGCGGGCCGGCCGGACCGAGCTTCGGCATTGGTCGCGGTGCCGGAACGCGAGGGTTCGACTGCTCCGGCCTGGCCGAATACGCCTGGTCCAGAGCCGGGGCCCGGATCGGCGGCGACACCTCCGCGCAGTGGCGTGCGGGGATTCACGTACCCAGAAGTCAAATCAGACCAGGAGATCTGATCTTCTTCGCCTCCAACCCGGCCAGTCCAGCGACGATCCACCATGTCGGCATCGCGATCGATGCCACTCGCATGGTCCACGCCCCGTTCACCGGGAGCATGGTACGCATCGACACCTGGGCAGGCGTACCGAGCCGGGAGCGAGAGTTCATCGGAGCCGTCAGACCCGCGTTACGTGAGTTTTAAGAAGTATGACCATTTCTCACAACCTAAGCAGTGCGCTGGTTCGCAACCAGCAGGCAGGCGGACAGTTGCATGAGCGGAGCCAGCCGTGCGACCCGGGTTCCGCAGTTGGTAGGCATACGCGCGGCGAAATTCGCGTGTTGAGCTGGGGAAACGCGTGTAGGGCCGGAAGGTGGCGTGTGCCTACGCCCTCCTGGCCCTGATCGCCTGGTGATCAGGCGGGGTCGAACGCGGAGACCCTCGGTGGTGGGGTGATGGAAAGCGCCTGGTAGATGGCCTTCTGGGCAGGTCGCAGCGGGGTGGTCTGAATGATCGTGCCGGCCTCGCCGGCCAGGGTCACCTGCTTGAGACGGCTAGTTTCACGGTTGATCTGCCGCCAGCTTTGTCCCGTCGAGCGTTCGGCGACGCGGGTCAGCAACAGCGCCAGCCAGCAGATCAGCACGTGTGCGCGGATGCGGTGTTCGAGCCGGTGGAAGACCGGGCGCAGCAGCAGTTCGGACTTCATGTCGCGGAACCCGCGCTCGGCTTCCAGCAGGTTCTTGTAGCCCAGGGCGGCGTCTTCGGTGCTGATATGAGGGTCGGAGGTGGCCAGCAGGTACTTGCCGTCGAGGTTGGCCTCGGCCTTGACCTTGGCCCGGTCGATGACCAGCCGCCCGCCCGCCTGCTGGCGCAGCCACCGGCCCAGCGTGGGGTGATCGCGCAGCGCGCACTCGGCCCGCACGTGCGCCTGCCCGGCCTTCTCACGCGCCCGCCGGCTCAACTCGCGCGTGCGGTCCCGCTCGCGCTGAACCTTGATCCGCTGCAACTCGGCCTCGATCCGCGTGATGGCCTGCTCACGGGCGAGCCGGTCGCGTTCGGCCTGGCCGGGGTTGTGGCAGATGATGAACCGCTGATCGCCGGCGCCGTCCAGGCGGACCTCCTTGACCCGCAGGTTGTCACGCACGGTCTGGTAGCGGCCCTGCCGTGACAACGCCTGCTCGACCAGCGGGTTGCCGTCCCGCATCCGCATCCCGGCGATGTAGTGACCGCCCGCGCGGCGCAGGTAGGCCAGGTTGCCGGCGGAGGAGAAGCCGCGGTCGACCACGGTGATCACCCGGCCGAGCTTCCAGTCCCGCAGGTCGTCTTTGACTTCGGCCAGCACGGTCTGGTCGCTGGTGTTGCCGGGCCAGCACCACACCCGCACTGGGATGCCCTCACGCGTGACGGCCAGCCCGATCACGATCTGCGGCAGGTCATCACGGTGGTCCTTGGACTTGCCCCGCACCCGGAACCCTGTGCTGCCGTCCCCGCCGTCCCCGCCGTCCTCGTCGTCGGTCTCGAAGTAGGTGGAAGTGGTATCGAAGAACAGCAGGTCGACTTCCAGATTGAGCAGGTGCGCGACGGCGAAGAACACCGCTTCTTGCACCTGGCCGGTGGTGTCGGCCCCGACCAGCAAGTCCATCGCCCGGTACGCCTGATCGTCATCCATGCTGGGCAGGCCAGGGATGATCACGTCTTCACGGACCCACTCAGCGGCCGACAGCTTGCTCATCGGCTCGATCGCCCGGTTGGCCACCAGCGCGAACAGCACCCGCTCGACCGCGGTGGTGAACCTCTGCCCGTCGGCGATCTTCTTGATCGACGCGCCGACCTGCAGTTTGGCCCACAGGCCGTCCAGCAGCCAGGCGGCGCCGATCGGGCGGGCATCGATGACCTCCATCGGGGCCGCACCAGCGGCCAGGGCGGCCTCAGTGCTGTCGCTGAGCTCTCCGCCGTCGCCCTCGCCGAAGTGCTTGCGGATCGAGGCGGCCAGGCGGAGCAGGCCGTCGATGTCGAGGCGGTCGACGCGGCCGAGGTTCAGCAGCACGTCGGGCTTGATCTTGCCGTCGACCCGGTGGTTGTGGGCCAGGGCGACGTACCGGGTGGCGGTGCCGTCCTTGTTGGTCCGCTGCGTGAACCGCAGATACATGTCTACAGCGAACCATATAAGTCCAGCCAGTAGGAGGCCCAATTCTCCAAACGTGTTACTACACTTCCGAGGTCGCTGACACCGGAGCGGTAGTACGCGAGCCGCTGGCCTGCACCATCGTCTCAGCGATCACCCGCGTGTGGCTACGAACTGCGGAACCCGGGTGCGAGGGTCGGAACCCATCAATTCTTAGGCGTTCTTCAGAACGAAGCTGAGAGCTCTGGGGATGTCTAGGCGGGCCATAGGAGGCCCGCCTCACCGAGGAGGCCAGGAATACAAATGGTTGGGATATTGGGACCTCACACTACATAGAGGCTGCGGGGTCGGCGAGCGATGGATCTCCGTGGATTACCTCTCGAATTACCAAACAGCCCTCTCCCCAAGCGATGAGTTTCTCAAAGGCTTTTGGACTTACCGCCAGTATCGTGCCCCATGTGCGCGGCCAAGGCAGATAGTAGTCGCTAGTCTGGTAGTGACTGCGCCAGGTAATCATGGCCAACGCAGGCCCGGTATCATCGTGAAGTACGAATGGCTCCTCGGCTGGCTGAAGGCCAAGTACCAGCTTCAGCCGAAGAGTCGGGACGAGAAGCGGGCTATGCACGCCGAAGCCGTTCGGAGTGTCGGCCAGGTAGTCACCGTCAAGGTCCATGCCAATCAATGGAAGGCTCGTCTTGGGTGCAATGCTGTTAAGCAGCGGGGGCGTGGGGACGAGCCAGTTTGCTGTGGTATCGCTAGCGAAGGGGCGGCTATTGAGTCCTGCCGCATCGTTGGGCTGCCGCAGTTCTAGCGCGTGATCACGGCCCGACTGTCTCAGGAGGTCGGTCTTCTCTGGCCAAACCGGCAACACCGTGCGCTCCTCGACCGAGGCAATTATCCGCCAGTGGCGGAAGCGGCCGGCATCAACGGTGCCGCAGAAGCCTTCGAGGGCTGGTGACGCCACCGTTATGAGTAGGTCAGCGTCGGCGGATCGTCGCTGTTGTCCTGCGCCTAAGGCGATATCGCGCGCTTGGAGCCAGATCGGGTCTCTTGCTCCCGGCGGCGCAATGATGTTCGGGCGGGGTTGGCGGGTGCGTTCGATCGCGAGAGGCAACGAGGGATCGTTAAGCAGGACGTGGGCCAGCGTGTGCTCCCATGAAGCAGGGTCGGCGGGAGGTCTTCCGGCGGCAAGGAGGGCTGAGCGACCACCGGCTGCGGCCCGTTGCAGGGCGTCCTCCACCAGCGCGTGGCGGCCTGTAAACGCATCAGCCCAACGCTTGTGGTTGGTGTCAGCTAGGTCCTGTGCTTCACGATCGATCTTGTTCATGAGGTCCGTGTCCACGATCGCCGCTTCAACGCGTGCGATGACGGCGCGGCTGATGTAGGGCAGCAAATCCTCGGCTGCCGTTAGCCTGTAGCCGGCCGCGGCACCTACCAATCTGGCCGCTTCCTCGCTGCCTGGCTCGTCTCCGGCAGGCCGCCACAACATTCCGGTGGCGAGAAGAGCTGCGTCGGGGGCTGTCACGGGCGGTGGGGCGGCCCGGTCTCCTAGGAGCCGTGATGCCAATGCGCGCACGGTCAGGTATGGGCCGTTTGCGTGGCGTTGGAGAACGTCGTGGCACAGGTCTGCGACTGCTGGCTGCGCCGCGTCGACGCCCGCGACCACCTTGAGCAGCCACGACAGCAACGCGGGCTCGTCCAGGGCAGGCAGGGTGGCCGCCAATGCTTTGGCCATGGCCTCCGGGCGATGTGTAAGGAGGATCTCCAAAGCTAGGAGGGCACGCCGGCGGTTCTCTTGGCCAGGATGTGCCAGGGCACCAATGACGGCTTCGCTGAACACGACGTTGATCTCGCCGGTTGGGTTGGCGGTCAGGCTCTGTGGAGGCGGCGTGTAGGGCTCGTCCGGATCGTCCTCGTCGGCCATCCTCGGCGTTCGGAGGGCGATCACTGCGTGCGCCTCGTCCCAGGCGGCGAATGCTGCGTCGTGTGGCTCTTTCTGGGTCCTGAGGCCGCTCACGAGGCTGGCGTGGATCAACGCTTGGCTGACGCCGTAAGAGCCGTGGTGACTGCCTGCGACTACTCGAGTGACCTCGGAGGCGACAGTCGCCCAGGCGGTGTCTGCATCGAGCCGCGTGGCGTGGCGGAGCGAGTCAAGCTCGGTTTCACCGCCGAAGTTCATCCAGCCGCCGTTCCCGCGCGTTCGGGTCCACGCCAAGGCAAGGGCCGCAGCGGCGAGGCGAGATTGGCCATGGCGTTCGAGGCCCTTGCCAAGAGAGATGAGCAGGCCACTGCGGTCGAACGTTTCTAGGGCGCCGGCAAGGGTGTGCAACGCGGCTTCTGCCTGCTGTACGGCCCCGGCCTCCGCGAGTTCGACCAGGCGGTAACCGATGATGTTGGCAAATCGTTCGGGTGCCCAGTCCGGGCTGGCCGACTCATAGGGGCGGCGCCGCCAGGTGCGGATGGCGCGGGCCACGCCGACAGCACCGCTGGGGAACCCTCCGGCAGCACTCTGTTGCATGTCCGCGGGTGGTGCCGGCCGTGCGCTGGGAGTTGGGCTCTCGGCTGGCTTCTCATCGACGGCGTGTGTGAGGCAGATCTGCGGAGCGTTCACCTGTGCCGCCACCAAGTTGATCGCCTCTACTCGCGTGTTGTCCTCGCCGATCAAATCATCACTGTTGCTGTACGGATAGCGGAGCGGACGTTCGTCGGCGCGCGCCAGAAGAAGAGTGAGCAGCCGCCCGGGAAGGTCCGCGCCAGAACCGTCGGCGATGTCGGCGAGCTGTTCCGCCATGGCAGGGTCCGCGTCGTCTAGCGGCATCGGCAGCGCCAGTCTCAGTGCGCCTGCGACGACCGGGTCAGCGAGGCGATGCCAGGATCGCCACAGGTCTTCCAGCGCGCCGTTGTAGAGGTCGTATACATGGCCGCACCGTTTCAGCAGCGCCGGTACGGCCAGCTGAGTGAGTGCGGCAGGGTCGGCCTTGGCAAGGAAGGTCCACCATTGAGTCCAGGCGCTACGGGTGCTTTTCCCATCGGTGTGGAGCACCACCCGCTCGCAGGTCGGCTGCACCTGCGCGAGCCGGATCCGGGCACGCGCCGGATCTACGGCGATGAGGTTCGGAAGCGGATCGAGGACCTCGTAGATCGTGATGTCCTTGTGAAAACCGTATGCGGTCATCAGGCGACAGGCTTCACTCCAATATGCCTGCGCCTGGCTCGTGTCCCCGCAAATGATCGAGAAGCGTGCCGCCATGAGCCTGTACTCGGCCAAAGTCGAGTAGTAGCGGTCTCCTCCACCATAGGTGAGTGCGTTGTCGAGCAGGGCCTGGGTGGCCGGGCGGCGGGCTGGTGTGGTCGTCGCGTCAATCGCTAGCGTCAGCAAGGAATCTGGAGTGAGAGGACCGGCATCCAGGCCACGCAAAGACACCCCCACCCCCTCCGTAACTTGCTGGAGGATGGCCAAGGCCGCCGCCCAGGCGCCGTCGTCAAGTAGAGCGACGGCACGGCGAAGCGTATCTGCGATCTGCGCCTGAATCGGGTAAAGGTCGCAAGCTCGCGGATCACCTGTGAACGGGTTCAGCTCGCCGGTGAGGAGACGGAGAGCGTCCAGTGCGAGCCGTGCTCTGTCGCTTTCCGCAGCTTCCGCCTGTACCAGCGCCACCACGAATCGCAGCCAGCACCGGTACCACCCTTCGCCGCCAAGCAAGCCTTCAACGATCGGAAGGATGGTCGGATCACGGCGAGCAGCAATCGCACACTGATCGAGCCAGATCGGCACCCGATCCTCCGCGCGGAGGGCGTTCTGGCTCGTGACCTTCTGAGTGAGCGCCATCAGTGAGGTTCGCATCTCGCTGATGGACGCATTGTCGATCTCCTCGAGTGCGGCGCCGAGCTCGATCAGGCGGTGAGCGCTACCCGGCGCGTACTGTTGTGTCGCGAGAGGCACCAGCCGGGCGAGCAAACCCTCATCGCCTGGGTCGGTCGAGTGACGAGCGATTTCGGCGAGGGCGAGCGCCGCGGCCGCGGGGCTTGCCAGGTGATCGACGAGCTCCGCTGCGGGCTGGATGCCTAACACATCGGCGACGATAGGGATGACTTCGTCGGACGGAAGCTCGGTGTCATTGAGGAAGCGGGCAATGCGAGCGTGTTGCGACTGCACGCGGGTGTCTCCGGTTGACGTCTGCCGCAGCTGCCCACGTACCCAGGCCAGGGCAACCGCTCGGCTGGACTCAGGCCCGTAGGACGTTCTGTCGCTTTCCTGCCACTTCGCGAAGGCGCGCAAGTAGTCCCGCCAGGGAGCCACCGCTCCCGCAGCATCGATGGCCGCGCACAGTTGGAGCCCAGCTCGCGCAGGTACGGCGGTCTTACCCTCGAACATCAGCCTGCTTGCGAACTCTTCGCCCCCAAGCAGTGCCATCGGCACGTCGATGTAGTCCACCATGGCGGAGTCCAAGCGCTCGTCCTCGAAGGACTGAGCTGCGCGAGCCAGCTCGATGCAACGGGTCAACGCGGGCAGTTCGCCCAGACGTCCGGCGCAACTGGTCGCGACCGCGAGGTTGGCCGCAATCGCCGACGCCGGATGTCCGCCAGCCACCGCATTGGCAGCGAAGTCGACATCGACCAGGTCAATTACCTCTCGGTCACGCCCGGCCGCGGCTAGCGTCGGCAGCAGGAAGCGGAACGCCCGCTCGTCGCTATAGAAGCCACGAGCCGCGAGCCAGTCGACTACGAATCGAAGATTGGCCGCCAGCGCACCCGGATTACTCTCGATGCGTCGCCGCAGAAAGCGCGAGAAGGACTCGTGGTAAACGCGGAGTCCGCCCTGAGCGGCCCGTTCGGCCAAGACGGGCGCCAGCGTCGCAAGCGCCTCGTCCAGCCGATGAGAGAGGTCCGGCCTCATCTCTGCCAGCTCGGCCCGGTTGACCGGGAAATCGAGCAGGCCGATGACGTCCGCCACGCCCGAACCTGGTCCGAGCGTGACGGTCAGGTGGGTGTAGTAATTCTCCAATGTGCCATCGAACGGTGGAAGCGCGCGGAGGGCGGCCTTCGGATCAGCCTCAGCGTCGGGGCGCGCCAGCACTTCCCGGCAAAGGTAGGTGGCGTACAGAGCGTTACCGCGGGACCGTTCCGCGAGTACCGCGAGGAAGGTATCGGTCTGCTGCTCCTCGACGATCGGGTCCATGGTCTCTGGACCCACAACCAGGCCGAAGTTCGCCGCCAGCGCACCAAGCTCCGCTTCGGTCAGACGAGGGATCTCAAAATTGCGGGCACCTGCGTTCTGCAGGGGCGCAAGGTGGTCACCGGGCTGGCTAAGCACGATCAGGACGCTGCCGGCCGGAACATCAAGTGCAGCCAGCGCTGACGCCACAGCCGCGGAAGGATCGGCACCTGGCCGAGACGACACGATCCGCGCGACATGATCAAGGCCATCGACAATCAGAGCTACCCGACGGTCGGGCTGAGCCCGTACAGCACGGGTAACAGCGTTGGCCAGCGCCACATCGTCCGCGGCATACCGCGGCCGCTGGGCATCCACCAAGCTCGGATCGGCCTCCGCCAGCCGCCACAGCAAACTGCCGAAGACGGTCTCGACCTGCACACGCTCATCGCGCTCGTCGAGCGTGTCATTGAGAAAGCAATAGTGCTCAGCGACCAGCCAACCGGCCGAGATCAGGTCCCGGACAAGCTGATCACAGACCCAGGATTTGCCCTGGCCTGGCGGCCCGGTGAGCACCAGCGGAACAGCCTGCGACGCCGCTCGCTCCGCCGCTTTGTGAACGTCCGCCACAGTCGTCGGGCGAGCCACTTCGACCAACCGGTCAACAGGGTGAGCCCGGGATACGGCCCCAAAGTCTCGCCTGAGCTGTGCACGTTGGAGCATGGCTTCCGCCGTCGGCGTGCTCACTCCCTGACGCGCTTGTCGCGCAAAGGTTGCGAACGCTTCCGCCACATCCTCCGCTGACCGGCCTGCGTTGGGATAGGACTCCGCGCCGACCTCGGTACGGACCCTCGTCAGGAGAATCCGTTCCGCCGGTCCCGGCTCGAGCATGATTCCGCTCGACCTAGGTGCTTCGACCTCGACGACCAGACGCTCACATAGCCACGCCAAGTCAACCCGGTCAACGGCCTTGGGTCCGGAGCGGAGAAACGCAAACCTAGAGTGTCCTGATCTAATCCCCGCCGCAGCTTCGGCCGAAGCTAGCGGCCAGAGCTGGTCAACGTCAAACCGCAGCCGCCGCGTTTGCATACCCGCGACGAAAGGGCCTGGATCAGGGTTGGCCGGCACCAGAACAGCAGTCAATGCCTCATCCACGGGATAGGTATCCCGAAGTACGACACGAAACGCAAGATCGGCAGCACTGTTGCCCGGACCGTCCCGATCAGCGACGGCTGCCGCCACAAGGCGATCGAGCCGCAGATCGCGTCCGTCCGTCGTAAAAGTCTCCGCCGCCAACGGCTTGTCGTCGTTGTCGGTGTGCTTGAACTGTGTTCGTTCGCGCCGACCATCGATCGTGATGACCGTGAGATCGTCGAATCGGTCGTCGCCCACTTGCTTGACGTCGACGTGTGCAGCGGAAAGTGTCCCCAGCACGAGATCGACCAGGCGGCTCGCAGAGAGCAAGTCCTGGTACTCGTATCCCCGATGGGCTGCCTGGAGGCTAGGCACCGACCTAGATTAGGCGATCGGCGTACACCCGAGACGGCACATCTGCGGCAGATCGAGGGCCCTCGCGGTCAAGCAGGGCCGGTGGTGCCCACTCCTCCCTCGTCTGCGGGTCCGCCCCCGGTCGCTTCCTCGTCCGCCTCCGCGCCGAGCCAGGCAAATGCGGCTTCTACTGCGTTCTCGTCGGTCCCGAGGATCTGTAGGCTGATTCGGATCAGCGTGTAGAGCTGATTCACCCATGATGTCGCGAGGTCGACATTCCCCCCCGAATTGAGAGAAAGACTTGGGATGAGGTGCCCTCCGTGAAGCACGTTCAGGCAGCGCTCCATCGCATGAGCCTCAATTGACCACCATTCGGAGTGTGCGACCCCGCTCGCCATGGAGTACGCCTGGCGGTAGAGATCTAGAAGGCCGCATTCTTCAGCCATGGCCCGTATAGACTTTCCCTCCGCGAAGGAGTCGCGGGTATCGACAACTCGGTGATCGATAACCTCGTCGTTGTGACTTAACGTCTCCAATTCCTTGATGGCCTCCTCGAAATCAGGCCGTCTCGCTTCCTCAGGCAGTTCGTCCATGATTCGTGCGTACAGCTTCGCCTTACCAGCTCCATACTCCTGGAAGGCGCGATAAATCGATGGGTCCTGCCGCGCCATCCACTGGATGTAGATGCGGATCTCCACCAGCACCCGGATGATGTGGGCCCCGTGCTCCATACACCACAAGTCCGGTGCGCCGAGCGCTGTGATCACATCGCGTCCGGCGCGTGCGACAAGCCCCGCCTGAACCTCCTGCTGTTCCCGGTCGTGAAGGCGCGCAGGCGACGTCTCGAGCGCCTCCACATAACTGGAGAGCAGATCCATCGCCAGCTGGCGAAGATGAGCACCCTCGGCCGGCACCCCGGCAGGGGCAGGTTCCTCGCCATTGAAGGCTGTGCCCGTCCGTAGATTCACGGTGCTCTCCTGGATGCCGGACTCGTCCGCATCGAATTCGCGGCGCCGCATGCAACGTGAGGTCATAGAGTTCGCACCCCAGAAGACCTTGGCCCACCTGACGGCGTTCGCGAAGTGGCTCTTGTCTTTGTGGACCAGCAACCCCTTGTGCGCCCCCCACATCGACCGCACAGCCGAGTCCGCCTTGCCGCGTGTCTCGAAGTCATTCGGATAGGCTTGCAGCAATTCGATCGTCTCGGCGCTCGCACTAAAGGTACCTGCCTGGACGGCGCTCCAAATGTAAAGGCACTTGATAACGGCTTCGCGGTGCTCATCCTTGAGTACCCCGAGCACAGCCCGAGCAAGCAGATCGATCTCTTCCGGGCCGGGAGGTGTCATTGCACAATCCACAAGCCACTCAGCCGGGCGGAGCGGGTAGGAAGCCAACGCGCTCACGACGGATTCCGGGAGCAATCCATATTCCTCAGCCCGGGCCTTGACCACCGCCTTCGCGTTCGGAACTTGCGCAGCGAGCCGGTCGAGGCTGGTAAGTCGGCCATCAAGGCACTCGGCGATGAAGCGTGGCTCGACCTCTCCCGAGAGGTCTTCCTGAACGGCCTTCTGCCAGCGGACGAATCGGACGGCTTCTGCGGTCCCGAGCTCGGACAGCGTGAGCACCGGCCACAACAAATCTGGCAAATCATCCCGCACCCAATCTCCGATCTGCAGGACGCCTGTCGCAGCGAGCGGGGACCGATAGGTGCGGCCCTTCCTGACGTGGCCAGCGAGCGGACCTGACCTCTGGTTGGGGCGTGGAACCGACACGTGACCACTGTAGGACTTGACGCCGACACTTCCGCGGCTCTCGACCCAGTGGAGCCGCACCGATGATTGAGCAGCGCCCCGTCCGAGCCAGCTTGCTGCCTGGTTGAGCTCCAGTCGGCCCATTTCACAGGGGAACACGCGCACATCGGAAAGCGCGGGCATGACGCAGGCGAACCTGCAACAGGGCCATCGGATCGCCACCGTCATGTAGCGTCAGCGTGCCGCTCGTCGAATGATCCCACGGTGCCTGGTGGGCGCAACAAGCCAATCCCAGTGACGACTCGCAGTAGGCCGTAGGATCGCGATGACCGATCTCAATCTGCCTTTGATCACAGAGTTGAAGTTGGTCGGAGGGCCGGTTCTTCGCGAGCCGGCCCTCACTCCTCTCCCAAACATCGCTGCAACAGCAGGAAGCCAGGCATCTCGTTCCTTGGTCGGATCCCGACCTCGAAGATTTCTGGCTCCTCGAAGACGGGCTCTCCGCTGGGGCGACGCGCGTACGCGACTCGCCCGTAGTCGACGCCGTCACCCCGGTCGAAGCTCATCCACGTGATGGCTTCTTGCTCACCTTCCCGCAGAGGGTGATTGGAGACGGCTCGCACTGCGATCGTGCTCGGCGGCTTGAAAACCCACACCTGCGGAACCGCAAGCACCCATCGAGCCGCGTCGATCTCAGCCGCCTTCTCAGCTGCCCTGGCCTCGAACGCCGCCGCAGTCGAGCTATCGCGCAGGTAGTCGTAATCGCTCAGAATCAGCTTCCGCCCGCCCTCGAGCGCGATGATCGCCGGGCACTCGCGAGCCACGATGTTCTTCTCCAGACGCTCCACCACGTCGAACAGTAGATGTGCGGTCGCCTCGTTCATGTCGCCTCTGGCCCCCTCGCTCGCGGCGTTTACAGTGCACCAGGGTTTCAGAAACGGTCGTACGAGGGGGAGATCCCGGAGAAGCTCTATCGTCGCGGTGGCGCCTCAGACGGCTGGTGGCCACCAGCGCGTCGAAGACACGGGCGCCAATCTGGCCAGACGTGATGGGAGATTTGCGAGACGGCTCGAACCACGTGCCCTGCGGGCGCGAAGTGCTCGCTGGTCCGTCTCCCGAAGCCGTTTCTCATGCGAGCGTGGATTGCGGCGCCCGCTTCGGCCGACGCTCCGACGATCTTTGCTGGGTGCTGGCAGCCCTTGCATGCGGGAGCGCTTAGGGAACACGCAACCTCCTTCCGTTGACTACGACTCCTCGCCCCTTGCGGGACGGGGAGCCGTGTGAGTGTGATGTCAGAGAGCCATGGCGAGCGGCTGATCCAGCACGGCGGCCAGTGTGCACAGGGTGCCGCGGTCGAGCTCGTCGATGCCGCCCGTCACCGCGCGGAGCATGTTTCGCTCAGCTCGCTCGGCGCCGCGTACGTTCTGCTCGTGGTGCGTGAAAGTGTTCACCGCCTGGACCACGCCCCAGGCCGTACCACGCCACGGAGCCACTCGGAGGTCGTGGTTCCAGAGCTTGGCCAGGGCGTCTCGCTTACTTTCCGCCATGGTGCGGCTGCGGCCTCGCTCTCGCGGCATCGGTGCGTGGGCGTCCAGGAATGCCTGCCACTGCCGCTCGGTGACCTCAACGCGGCACAGTTCGCGTACCGCCGTTGAGAATTCGTCGGCCAGTGCATACACGATGTGCAGCGCCTCGCGGGCCTCGGCGAGCCGGAACTTTGAATGCCGGGAATGCTTGATCTTCACCTGCTGCCCGCGCTCGGCAAGGCCGGCGGCCATCGTGTTGTCACAGACGATGTTGGTCACCGCTCGTTTGAACGTCGTGGCCAGCGAGCCGTCAAAGGACGTCGCCCCGAACAGGTGGGGCCGGAACTCGACGCCTTCCGGCGTGATGACGTTCTCGGGCACCTCGACCGATACCCAGGCGACCGCTCCGCCCTTGAGCAGCCCGGCGGAGCCGATCGACAGGTCGGCGTCGAGGAGCCGGGAAATGGTGTTGATGAGCCACTCCACGTAGGGGTGCGGTTCGTAGCCGTCGGAGAAGATGCCCATCACGTGGCCGTTGTCGCTGCGCAGGATGGCCTGCCTTCCGGGCACCTGGGCAAGCCCGCCTCGCGGGTCCTCCACGTAGATCGGGCTGCTCAGCGCCTCCCAGCCGAACAGCCGCCGCTTGACGTCGTCCACAGGGATCGGGCCGGGATAGTGGTTCGGCTCCTCGCCCTGCATGCTCGCCCGGTAGTGCCAGGCCGTACCACGCTTCTCGGTGAAGCCGATCAAGGTGTTGGCGTTCAACCACTCCAGAGACTCCTTGGACATGTTCCTTCTCCCCCTCGATGGAAATGAGAAAGGCACCGGCCGTAGCCGGTGCCCCTCGATGCTGTCGATGCTTTTGGTAAGTCAGCTTTCCGGATTCGCCCGCCTCTCCAGCGTGAGCGCCGAAGCGAGGTCACGTGGAGCGGTGCTGTACGGCGTAGGCCATGCGTTCGGTCAGTTCACGATCAGCCGCGCGAATTTCAATCGCGCTCGTGGTGTCGCCGTACACGGTGAACGAGCCGGAAGCACCGTCCAGGCGCCACCGGACGACGGTCTCTCGCTCGTTCTCGGTGAGCGAGGCTTCCGGCAGCAGCTCTACCAGGGTTTCGGCGATCTCGGCCCGCGTGCCGTTCTCGGCCGCCCTCTTTGCCAGCCGCTCACGGCAGGCCAGCAGGTCTCGCCGGTAGTCGGGCAGTAGGCGGCGCTCGATCCTCTTCGCGACGAACTTCGCCCCTCGCGCCGCCGTCACCGTGATCTCATGCCGCCTCAGGTGAGGAAGCGTTCCTCTGCTGCCGTCGGGGTAGACGCCGAGCACTCTGATCCGCCCCCGCTGATTCCAGATCGGATGCACGACGAGCCGGGCGCCGGCCGGTCCCGTCAGGTAGGCCGGATGACCGGGCCGTACCAGAGGGCTGAAGCCGTCCAGATGCTCGGCGACCTCGATCACCAGTTCCTCGATCTCCCATTCGTTCACTCACGGACTCCTTTCGCATTATTGATTGACGGGTTCAAAGCAGGCCCGCCCAGAGCGCAGACTGAGCCAATCGAGCGGCATCACTTCGACCGAATAGACGCTCATTGCTGGCATATAAATACGGGGGCCGTTGCGGCCCGAACGTCCGCCCCTAAGGCCCTGACGCGCTGCAACCTGATTCGGTGCAGGCGTAAGAGGTTTAGCGGATTTCCCGAATCGGGACAGTGCCCGCCGATCGGCAAGCGGCTTTATGGCTGCTCTTCGTTGCGCATGCGTTCTTGGTCGGCACGGAATCGGTAGATGTCCCGGCCGGGCTTGGCACACTCCTGGCAGCGGCAGCCGTATCTGTGGATGTCGCTGATGTGGAAGAGCTGGATGCGGTCCTGCCACGGTGTGGGATAGAGCGACTCGTCCAGTTCCACGTGGGCGCGTTCGCGCTGCTTGTTGACCTTGGTCACTTTGCCCGGGTAGTAAAACGGAGACTGATAAGACTCCGTCCACCACGGCCGCACCGGGATGTGGAAAAAGGGGCGGACCAGGACACGGTCACCGGGCTCCATCGCTGTCGGCCCCCTTCCACAGCTCAAGGGCGCCCACCGCATCGTCGAACTGCGGGCGGTCGACGCCGCGCAGGTCGGCCAGCGTCCAGGCCACGCGCAGCAGCCGGGCAAGCCCGTCAGCCGTCACGAGCCCGGTGTTGACCGCCGATCGGAGCAGCTCGGCGGCCTCCGGTGCGGCGGGAAAGCGTGTCCGCAGGTCTGACGCTGGTACCTCGGCGTTGGTCCGCCACGGTGTGTCGGCCAGCCGGTGAGCCGCCCGCACTCTCGCTGCGAGCACCCGCGCGGCCACCGCCGCACTCGGCTCACCCGCCCGCGTCCCGCGATTGCTCTGCTCAATAGGCGCGCGTACGGCGACACGCGGCAGGAGCAGGGCCAGGCGCGCCCGGTAGCGACGCCTGACCTCCGGTGTGCAGGCACACTCCCGCCGTTCGAGACATGGGCAGGGGCGGGCGTCGACAACCAGGGTGAACCGCGCCGGGTAGCGGACGGTCCGGCCCAGGCCCGCGAGATGGACCTGTCCGCTGTCCAGCGGCTGGCACAGGCCGTCGAGGACCGGGCGGGTGAACTCCGGCGCGTCGGCCAGATGCAGTACGCCACGGTGGGCGAGTGAGACCGCGCCGGGGCGATTGGCCGCCACACTGCCGAGGATCGCCGCAGGAGTCTCCGAGTGATGCGGCGCGGACAGCGGCGGCGTGACCCCAGGCGCCCTGTCAGATTGTCCGGCCAGCGAGTAGATCTCGGCGACCTGGCGGGCGGCCTCGTCGGTCAGCGGCGGCAGGATGCCCGGAAGGCGTTCGGCGAGCATCGTGGCCGGGCCGTCGCCGGACAGGAACAGGTGGTGCCCGCCCGCCGCGCAGACCTCGAGCGCGTGGCGGGCAGCCTGGTTGCCGGGCACATCGGCCAGGTCCCCGGCGAATGACGATGACGGCGCAGACTCCGGCTCCTGGTCGTGATGATCGCGGAGAATCCCGTGGCGGAGCTGATCGACCACGTCGGCCAGCCGGGTGACGGGCATCACCACGGCGCCGGGCACCTGCGCCGCCTCCCGAGCGCATTCGGCGGGGACGACCACTCTGCTGATTCCAGCCCGGACAGCCGCAGCCACCATCGGCAGGACGCCTCTGACCGGGCGGATCCCGCCGTCCAGGGCCAGTTCGCCGAGGAACACCCGCCCCGTGACCCGTTCGGGCGGGATGACACCGGCGGCGGAAAGCAGCGCCACGGCCAGCGCGAGATCGGCCGCCGCGTCGTAGACCGGCGGGATCATCGGTGACACGCTCACCGTGATTGTCGTGTCCGGCCACGGCGTTCCGCTGTTGAGGATCGCGGCCCGGATCCGCGCACGGGCAGGCCAGACCGATAGCTCCGGCAGGCCGACCAGATACAACTCCGCGTCGCCGGGAACGGCGTCGGCTTCAATGTCCACAAGCTGTGGATGCAGACCGACCAGCGCCATTGATCGGGTGGAGGCGTGGCCCATCCCGTTCACCACCCCACCGGTAGCACCGGTCGCGCAAGGTCCGGGCACTGCGCAGCCTTGTCGGCGATCTCGTCGGCCATGCCCGCGAAGTCCATGCCGCAGACGGTCTCCGGCGGTAGCCCGCAGTCCAGGGCAGTACGGATCAAGCCCGCAAGGCTGTAGCGGGGATCGACCGACAGCGCCCGTTCCACGGCGACGCGCGCCAAGGGTCCGTCTCCGGTGCGCAGTGCGAGGAACGCCAGCAGCGCGGCGGGAGGGGCGGCGAAATCCGGTTCCACCCTGCGGGTGAGTTGGGTCCACAGCCTGATGTGGGTGTCGTCGTCGTATCGGCCGATCAAGGTCATCGCCGCGTCACGGACGAAGATCGCACTGAGCCTCACACCGAGCCAAGCGACCTCATCGGCGGACAGCTCCTGCCCAGCCTGGGTACGGTCCAGCGCGGCGGCGACCTGAGCAAGGCCCTCGTGATACCAGTCGTGATCACTCCTAGCAGCGAGCAGGCTCCGCGCCTGAGCGCAGGCCTCCCGTGTGGCGGCCTGCACCTGTTCCCGGTCCTGTCCGCCGGCCGGGGTGAGCATGGCTTCGAGTGCCGCGCGGTCGGGCCGGGCGACGTACCCGGCGAACACCGCCGCCGCGGCGGCCGGGTTGCTCCCCGGGTCGTACGGGACTCCGTCTGGTGAGCAGCAGTCGGGATCGGGGCACGTGTACGACCAGTAGCGGCCCTCCTCGACCCGTAGCGCGTCGATCGTGTCGATCCCCGCATCCGACAGTGAGCCGCGTATGGCGTCCATCACGGGTGTGACGTGCCAGCCGGGCCCATACCCGATGAGGATCGCCCGCTCGGTTCCGTTGCGGGTGAGCAGTTCGGCGAAGCGCCGGGCCAGGTCGGGCGTGTCCTCGGAGTTGTCCGGTAGGTCGAAACGCATGCTGAACCGCAGCCCTCGGGCGGTGCTGTCAGGGTCGGCGGTGGGTTCGAACGCCATCGCGACGATGCTTCGCTGGGGATGGAAGCCCAGCATGTAGGGCACGATCGCGATGAAGTCCGCCGGACGGCTCAGCCGTACCGTGTGATCCAGACCAGAGGTCATGAGCATCCTCCTGAAATGAAGAAACCCCCGGCGCGGTCAGCCGAGGACATCCGGAATGAGAAAGGGGCGCAGTCAGCAGCGCTCGATGCGTACGCCGCCGCGCGGTCCAAGGAAGATCCGCCGATCGGGGTAGTCGAGCCCGTCAGCGGAGCCGTACAGCGTGATCTCGCAGTCGTCCCCCACGCATGGGGTGAGGACGTCGGCGGCCTCACGGCGGGTGAAGGCGAAGTGCGAGCGCTGCCAGTAGCCGTACCGGTGCCGATCGGCCAGCGTGTGCTGGGCATCGGCCAGTGAAGAGAACTCCTCCAGGTCATCCGGCTGCGGCGGGCCGTACCCGTTGCCGCCGTGCCAGAACCCGTACCAACGCGCCACGCTCATCCCCCGCAGCGGGACGGACAGCCGGGCGAGGCGTGGTCGCCGCCGCAGTAGCCGCACCACTCGTCCATCGCGTAGATCGACAGTTCCTCGGCGTACCGGTCGCGCCACTCCACCTGAGCCCTGGTGTAGGAGTCGAAATAGTCGGCGTCGGTGTCGCCCGGTCGAAGCGTGAGGTAGTGCAGGACCGTCCGGGCCGCGCTGATCAGCTCACCGGGAGTCAGAACCGCGCCGACACCCGAGCAGATGTCGGACGCGGCGAAAATCGTGCGGCGGCGCCGAGACAGCCGGTATCGCCAGCGGATCCGGCCCTCATCGGTCCGCCCGGCGGCCTCCACCTCCAACAGGTGATCGGCGTCGATCTGCCACGCGGGCACCAGCCGAGAGCTGATGATCCACCCGGGTGGCAGGGTCAGGGCATGCGTCATCGCCATGGCGACTCCAAAGGTTCAGAAAGGTGGAAAGGCGGCCGTCAGTACCGGCGACGGCGGCTCAGGTGGTGCGGTCGTACGGTCGTGCTGACCGCGTGGATCTCGCAGTCCCGGAAATCCAGGGCATCGATGTAGCAGCGTGAGCAGCGGATCAGCCGCACGCGCGCCCCGGAAGTCCGGTTGGTGTGCGTGGCGTCGACCCACAAATGGGTCTTGGCCAGGCAGCCAAGACAGGTGACCACCTCGGCGGCCTTGGGCATCGGCGTGAGCGCCACCGTCACCACGTACTCACGCGCACCGCCGGGATCGGCGGCGGGCACCAGAGTCGCGGTGTCCGGGCGAACCTCACCCAACGCGGCCACGCGCATCACGCGGCCCCCGCCACAGACCGTCAGGTCTCCCACGACCCAGCCCGGCGGGCCGGCAGACCTCACCTCCATACGATTGCCTCCCTTTTCGCGGCACCTGTCCGGCGGCCTTTCGTACAGCCCGGCAGATGCGGGAATCAGGACGCGCTCTCACGTATGGCAGATTCCGCCGTGTCCGGCGCTCTCGCGGCGCGAATTGCGCTCACTTAAATACGGTGGCCGGAACGGCCCGACCGTCCGCGCGCGGCAACATTTCCGCAGCATTTCCGCGTGCGCCGCACCGACGGCCGACCGTTCCGGCCTCCTTGCCGTCCTGTGACACGGCTACGTGAGCTACAGAACGACATCGCGAGAACGAACATCGCACTGAACGCGTCAAACGCACACCGACGAATTTCACTCTCACCTAAATACGGTGACCGGAACCGTCCGACCGTCCGCGCCCGGCGACGTTTTACCAACATCACCGCGCACTCTGCGGACGGTCAGGGACTCCACCTGTTGCCGTCCTACGGCGCAGCAACCAAGCCGTAGAACAGCACCATAAGAGCGAAAACCACTCCGAGGGCGGCAGACGCGCACCGGCGGATTCTGCTCTCACTTGAATACGGGAGTTGCCACAGCCCAAGCGTCCGCGCCCTGCCTCGCTAATTCAACGTCACTGACCCGGATAGGTGCATCTGTGGGCATGAGAAAGGGCCTCAGAACGCTCTCTGAGGCCCTTCTCAGCGGGTTTCGTCAGTCCTCTACACTGTTGGTTCCTCCGTGAACCATCGTGCTCCTGACGTCGTCAAGACGCTCCGACAGTTCCTGCCACTCCGCGCGTGCGGCATCACGCACCCGGATCACGTTCCGGCGAGAGCCATACGCGCCGCCGTAACGCTTCTGAGCCACCTTGCTCAGGATCCCCGCACGGCCCAGATCATCGGCCTGACCCGCTACCCCCATAACATCCGTCAGGGTTGGGAAGTCCTGCCCATCTCCAAACGCCTGGCGGAAAATAACGGCGCTGTTCTGAGCCGTGCAGAACGCTACGGCCGCCCGTGTGATGTTCTCAGCGTGCGGCAATCCACGCATGACCTGAGCGCCGGGCGTGGCGTCAACCTCGTTCGGAGGAACATCGATGCGGTAGCCATTGCGGGCGGCGGCATCGCGAACCGCCCACCGCTGCAGAGTCGTCCGCGTGATCGTCATCTCTCCGCCATCGCGCCGGACGTAGACCCACGCGGGGAACTCTGCCGTGCTTTCAGGAGCCGTACGGCAGGACGCGATTATGTCTCGGATCCGCTGGGCAAAGAGAAGGACTGCATCCTGTGTGACGTCATCCGACACGTCATCGGTGCCGTACGGTGCGTGTCCCTGCTTAACTATGGTGGCACTCCCATCCATGCGCTTACGGGATCGCGTCGCGTCGACCGTACGGCAATAGCCGCGTGCCAGCCGCCGAATCTCCGCCCAGTCTTCCGGTGTCACCCTTGCCATATCTTCCGGCGTAAGCGTCTCCCCGGGGACGTTGGCAGGAACGCACTTTCCGGGAGCCCCGTTGGACATCTTCCGTCTCCGATCTCTTCGTGAGGAGCACGCTTTTCGCGCTCCTACTGCCTTTGATCGCTTCAATTCAACCCTAGAACGGCACTCAACTCAACGACATTCGGCGTTTCTTTACCAATGACGGACCAACCGGACGAAGAATGTCCAGTCGGCAAGGAGTTTCCGTTCCGGAGGAGAAGTCCGGGAATCGGCGATAGAACCGGCGCAGATAAGATTCTAGCCAGATCAAGGCGGGATTAGATTGAGTTCCGAGAGCAGAAGAAACCGAAGAATGCACACCTCGGCGATCCTGAAATCCAACAGGAAAATATAATTCATCTATCGACTCGCCGGCCCTCTGATAGCTGACGGTTGCCAGTCAGTCGGGTCGCCGAATGGCTAGGGATTTGCCTCCCTGACCTGGGCTTTCGTCACCCTGCCGTCAGCCACTCTCAATCGGCTGCCCATTGGCCTGTCATCGGTCATCCGAACGGCCACGACTTGAGTCGGCGCAGAGCGCTGTCGGTTCAGAATGGCAGATGCCTCACGAAAAGCATCGGCCCTGACCTCGCGAGGAGTAGGAAACGGATACATGAGCCACGCCACATCCGCATCCGTCATAGCCGACGCGCAGCCCCTGTGGGGCGTACAGGCCGCAGACCTCAGGTCCAGGCCATGACCAGTTGGGTGTGCCGCTTGGGGAAGATTCGGCCTACGTCCGGTTTCGGCACTGCGGTCTCGGCAGGATAGAGGCTGAAGGTCGGCTCGTGGTGGTGGCGCCACTCGCGATCCCAGACCTTGATTTGGTCACGGAGCTGCTGGGCGAGTTCGGCGCCGCGGCAGCCATGTCCGTATACCCCAAGCTCATAGCCCGCGGCCACGGTCTCATCGGGGCGATGAACGTTGCGAATGGTGAGGTAGGCGAAGCTGTCGCGAGTAATGAGAGCTGGGCAGTACCAGCGTACGGCGGTCTGGACGAGATCGCGGTCACGTTCTGGGTCCTGCCAGATCATGCCGAACCTGTCCTCCACCGTGGCCAGCCACAAGTTGAGGGTGTCGAACGGCTCCCCTCTGCCGACCTCGACGCCGGTCCACAACTCGGTGCGAGGTTCGACCAGCGCCCAGCCGAGCGCGTCGACGTCGAGGCCGGGGCCGCCTTCGATCGTCAGCTTGACGGCTCCATCGGCGAGGACGGCTTCTTGGTCCTTGTACGCCCCGGCCCCTTGCATGGGGATGAACCCGCACACGGTGGGGTCCAGGCCGCGGAGCCGGTCGCCGTCGCGGACGAAGGTGATGGACCTTGTGATGGTGGCGAAGCGTAGGGGGACCACCATCCGGCCCTCCGGGGCAAGGAGCCGCCCCCAGGGGCAGTCCCAGGCCCCGGCGGTCACAAGGATGGCGTCAAACGGCCCGTACTCGTCGGCGGCGTGCTCGGCGTCCCCGAGAACAACCTTGACCTGTGGATATCCCGCGTCGGCGAGGAAGCGGGCCGCACGCTCGGTGACCCAGGGATCGATGTCCACAGTGACCACGAAGCCGTTTGGGCCAACAATTTCGGCGATGAGCGCGGCGTTGTAGCCGCCGGAGCCGATCTCCAGGACTCGCGCGCCGCGGGTCAGCCGGGCTGCCTCCAGCATCTCGGCTTGCAGCCAGGGCGCGCTGATGGAACTGGTCGCCTTGCCGTCAGGGTCGCGTTTGGTGACGACGACGTCCCAGATGGAGTAGGCGGCGTCGAGCGACGCTTCTGGCGCGAACCTTTCCCGCGGGACCTTCGCGAAGGCCGCGGCGACCTCGAGGGAGCGGATCGAACCGTGCTCCCTGAGTGCGGTGACCAGGTCGGCACGCAGGCGATCGGCGGACTCGGGTGAACGAGCGTCGGCGAGCACTCGCCCGACGTTAGCGAAAGACCCCTGTATCCAGCGTGGTTTCGGCTGAACGCCACCAGCCTGGGCCGGGTCAGGACGACGGAAGCCCGTCATGACGAGGCCCCTCGTTCGTCCCCCACGAGATGGCACGGCTCCCAACACGCCTCGAGGCCCGCACCCGTTCGGGAGACACGATGACAGCCCCAGAACCACCCTCGACATGAACGATCGGCCCGATGCGTTCCGGAGGGCGATGGCGCACACGTCGGCGGGCCCCTGCGCCGCTGGGTCCCGCCTACACGTCGACGGCGCCGTCCGTCCCGGCACCGTCACCGTCATGGCCGAAGGTATGGTCCTCGTCTGCCAGGCTGGCTACGAGTGGGCTGGCGGCTGGCCCGGCCACTTCTTCCTCTTCCACGAAGGCATCGATCTGAGCTGGAGATTGTCGGACTTCGGGTGCACAGGTTGGTACGCCCCGTCGTCGTCCGCCATCCGGCAACCGGCCCCGCCCGGCACGCCCCCTTCAACCACCTCGTCGCCCGCACCGCTTCGGGCTCGCCAACCGGCGCCTGCCCGCCCTGCTGCTCCCCATCTATCTGGCGGTCTGGACGCTGGTGAGCACCGCCCGGATCCGAGCCCGTACGAACCTCGGCGTCTGGTTCGCCGGTCTGTGTGAGGTATGAAGGGCGGGCATGGTCAGCGCCGGCCGATGTCCTGGGTTACCCGTGCTGCGGCTGACCTTCGCTTGCCGCCCCCTCAATGGTGTGAGCCCGTTCGCATTGTCCTCCGGGCTGCAGAATTGGGGCCCTAAAGACTGCCTGCGGGTTCGCGGCGAGGTTCCGCGACAGACAGCGCCAGTGCTCTCGGGGCTAGCTTGACCAGACATACAGAGCGCGCCTGTGGCACCGATTGACGCAGAGCGCCCGAACGATTGTGCGGCTTGCCGTCCTGTCCTACGCAGTCGGCCGTCTCGCAAATCTGATCTTCCACACTGTCGGGTTGAGATATATGCTCTCTCACCTAGTAGATCGTTCCAAGAGTGAGAGTGCGCGCCTGTGGCCGGTAGCGAGTTGACGTCAAGTGACCCAAAGCGCATCGGACGTTACCGGCTGCTCGCCCAACTGGGTACTGGGGGCATGGGGAGGGTCTATCTAGGACGGGCTAAGAACGGGCAGCCTGTAGCCATCAAGGTCGTGCGCCCAGAACTAGCCAACGACGACAGCTTCCTGGTGCGTTTCCGGCGCGAGGCAACAACGCTTCTCCTTGTGGGAGGCAGCTTCACAAGCCGCGTCATCGAGATGAACCTAGAGGCCAACCCTCCTTACCTCGTCACCGAGTACGTCGATGGCCCGTCTCTTTCTGATTACGTAGCTCAAGAAGGGCCTTTAGAGGCTGAGGCCGCCCGCAAGGTCGCGATTGGACTCGCTGATGCACTCCGGTCGATTCATGCAGCGGGGGTAGTGCATCGCGACCTCAAACCCAGCAATATTTTGCTTTCCGCCGCTGGCCCCAAAGTCATTGACTTCGGGATCGCTCAGGCACTCGATGCCACATCGATCACACGCACCGGGGTCGTTGTGGGGTCCGCCGGATACATGGCCCCAGAACAGTTCGAAGGGCGGGGAGGTCCACCCGCGGACATCTTCGCGTGGGCCTGTACGGTGGTGTTCGCCGGGACAGGTAATCCACCGTTCGGCTCCGGTCCACTGGAGGCTGTGGTCTTCCGTCTCCGTAATGAAATGCCGGCCCTTGATGGCCTGCCCGAAGATCTCCAGTCGATTGTCGCTACTGCTCTGAAGAAGGAGCCGGCTGAGCGTCCAACGGCGG
The DNA here is from genome assembly GCF_030268985.1 of Microbispora sp. NBRC 16548. Classification (NCBI taxonomy): domain Bacteria; kingdom Bacillati; phylum Actinomycetota; class Actinomycetes; order Streptosporangiales; family Streptosporangiaceae; genus Microbispora; species Microbispora sp. NBRC 16548. The sequence continues at coordinate 432,901 of NZ_BSSF01000004.1, read as the reverse complement.
ATGAACTGCTTAGGCTACTTATTCCGGACTCGGAGACGACCACGGATCGAACCGCCAAGTTGACCTTGAATCTTCAGGTGAAGTCCTGGACCGAATCACCGCCTCAATTGGGCGGCAAGCAAGGGAAGCGACGTAAACGAATCTGGCTGTCCTGCGGGATTACAGCTGTTATCGCAGTTGGTGTTGGAGTTCCGGTACTACTTTATGAAACTTCGCAGTTCGATGGCGTTAAACCAGATTTCAAGACTCGGCAAGCTCCGAGCGTTTCTCCAACAGCACAGCCGATAGTAGCCGCAGCGTCCGCTGCGCCCAGTAAATCGTCCACATCTAATACAAAGCCAGCAACTCCCCTAGAAGTCGCCCGCGCTTCTCTCGCTGTGGCCGAGGCTATGGGAACGGCAAGGTTCAGCTTGAAGTCGTCAGGGTGGGACGAGATGGCGTTCGATGCTGATGGGGAGCTCGCGTTCCACCCGCCTGCCGCCACCCGCTACCGGATGGATCTCAGCTACTTCGGGGACGACGAGAATAAGTCGTCGGTGGCGAATGTAACGCTTATCGGCAATCGTGGTTTCGATACCGCGTCTGATAATCCGACGGACGCTGATATTGGAGCAGGCGTCGCCGACCAGGATCTCCCCGAGCCATTCATGACAGCCCGCCGAGTTCGTTGGGCGAGTTCACCGTTCACCATTCAAGATCTTGTCACTGCATCTTCTAACGTTAAGAAGAGCGTGATTGGAGGGCAGATTTTCCTCAAAGGAAGCGCCCCGATGTCGAAGATGGCAAAGTCCACCACTGTGGGGCCGCTGTATGGGTTCCTATCCACCCTCTCGAAGAATCGTAGTGTGAAATTCACCATCGTTATGGATCAGAACCTTGCCCCCACCCGGGTAATTCAGTCCATCCCGGTTTTCGAGTCTTCGGACATACCGATAACGACCACATACAGCGACTGGGGAATGCCGTCAGAGCCGGAAAACCCATGACGTCGCAGGGCCCTGAGCGAGGGTGCGAAGAGTCTCTCATCGAGCAGAGCGCGTCAGCATGTTCCTGCGGCGGCCCAGCGTCGGCGCGTCCGGCGCCGACTGCACCATCCCGACGACCCGCCAGGCCCCGCTGCTCATACTGCGCGTGCGCCGCTGCCAGCGGATGCGACAGTAGGAGCCGTGCCCACGGTAGGCCGGGCGCAGCATCAGCTCGATCACCACGACCTTCGGCGCCGCCTTCACCTCGGTTGGCGGCTGGCTTCGCACCTGCCCACCGGTGGCCTGTCTCCGCGCCCGGGCCGCTCGAGCGCGATCACGCCGAGCCGCCACCCCACCGTGTGACCTGCTCGCGACTCCGGCGAGCGGCGTCGAGGTCACCGTGCCAGGGGCAGCGGAAGAATCAGCACGTCCATGAGCGGTGCGTCGGGCCAGCCGGGGCGCAGATGGGCGACAGGCCGCCAGCCCCATCGGACGTAGGCGGCGTAGGCCGCGCTGTTGTCGGGGCGCACCAGTAGCGTGGCGCGTCGTTCGCCGCGGCCGGCCAGGAGCTCGTTGTGCAGGGCATGCGCGATGCCCTGTCCGGTCCACGCCCGCCGCACCATGATCTCCGAGAGGGCGAAGGTACGGCTGCCATCCTCAACGATGAAGCCCGGCTCGGGTTCGGCCTCCAGCCCGTTCCACCACCGCGTGTCAGGAGGCAGAGGCCATCCCCAGGCCTGGCCCACCGGCTCGTCGCCGACGTACGCCATGACCAGGTCGAAGCCGTCCCGGCTGGTGTAGGCGTCGAAGCGCGTCATGAAGGCCTGGTCACTGGCGAATGCGTCACCGGTGGCGATCCGCTCGGCGTAGGCGTCGCGGTGGATCAGCGACACGATCTCGCGCTGCTCGCGGGCTCCGGCGGCGTCGAACCGCTTGAAGATCACAGGTTCGGTCATGCTGTTCCTCCGGGTTCTCAGGATCAGGCGGGGGCCAGCGCACGGGCGGCCTGGTCGAAGCGTTCGCAGAACTCCTCGTCGAAACCCTCCGCCTCGTGCCGGACGGGCCGCAGTTCGTTGAGCACCCGGACGGAGGTCAGCCGTTCTCCCAGGTCCGGGAGGAGCTGCGTTCCCTCCTCGATGGCTGTGCGGTGGTCCCCGGCTGCGGAGGTGGCCGCGGCGAGCCGGGCGCGGTAGTAAGCGAGGTCACGGGGCGAGCGGGCCGGGTCGCTGAGAACCGACCGATACAGGCGGGCGGCGCGCTCGGGGTCGCCGAGGGCGATCCTGCCCATCGCCTCGTAGCCAGTGATCTCGGACTGGGTGACGAAGGTGCTCCAGGGGTGGTCGGTGTCGTAGGTGCCGCGGTCGAGCTCGTTGCGGGCCCGGCAGATTGCGGCGCGGAAGGCGATCTCGTCGTCGAGCTGGGCGTGGGCGAGTGCCTGGCGAAGGGCGATCAGCGCGTGCAGGGTGGCGGAACGGGCGTGCCGGGCGGCGTCGGCGGCGCGGTCGGCGAACCGCAGCGCCTCGCGCGCGGTGCCCCGACGGCCGGTGATCCTGGCCAGATGGGTCGCCTGCTGGGCCATGTTCACATACACGTGCACGATCAGTTCGGTGTCGCCTGAGCTGCCAGCGAGCAGCGCGGCCTGGCCGTACAAGGTGCGGGCGAGGGGCTGGTTGCCGGAGTCGTAGGCGAGCCAGGCGGTGACGATGCCGAGGTCGGCGGTGGTGACCAGCAGTTGCCTGCCGACCTGATCGGTGTAGTCGGACTCGTCCAGCATCGCCCGTGCCCGGGTAAAGGTCTTCATGGCCTGACGCAGCAGGCCGGCGCCGCCGATGGTGCGGTCCTGGTTGCGCAGCCGCGACAGGACGGCCTGCAGATAGCGGACGTGCGCGCGATCGACCCGCTCGGGAGGGGGCAGCAGCGCGGCCACGACTAATCCCGAGGTCACGGCACCGAACTCCCGGCGGTCGAGGTCCACGTCGGCTCCCCAAAAACCGGCCTCATCGTCGCTTTCCAGACTGGCATCCTCCCGCCCCAGGATGAGCGGCAGCAATGCCGTTCGAGGCATCCCGAGTTCGTCGCAGACGCGGAGAATCTCCCGTACGTCATGGAAGGTGTACCGCTGGCGTCGTTCTACTTTGGTCACCATGGATTGGGACCAGCCGAGCAGGTTGCCGAAGTCGAGCTGGCTCAGCCTTGACGCTCCCCGCAGGATCGCCAGCGCGGCCCCCATGTCGAGCCGGGCGAGCGCCTGCCGCAGAGGCAGGGAGTCCCAGACCCAGGTGGGGGTGACCCCGGTCGACTCCCGGGCCGAGGTGAGGCAGGGGCCACAGAGCGGGTCCGGGTTGTACCGGCTGAGCTTGGCGAAGCGGCATGCCGGGCAGACGCGGTCGCCGTTCGCACTCGGGTCCATTGGGGCCCTCCGCCAGCCAGGGTATGCGTCGTCTTGATGGTGTCCGCGTCGCCGTTGGATCGGGCAGAGCGTATCTCCAGCTCACCTTTCTCGTAGGCCAATCTGGCCTAACCCGCGACGGCCTGGCTGGGACACAACGGCGTTGGCTCTCTCAGCGGCAGAGGGCACGCTCGCAGGAGCAATCCCATGAGAGACCCTCTCGTCGCTCACGGTCACCACGACGGGGCGGCGTTCTCCCGGAAGACGCCTGCTCAGGAGACCTTGTATGGATGTGCTCCTTGCCCCGACCCAGACGCCACCACCAACACCCGAACAACCAGTGCAGATCCCCGCTGAGAACTGCCTGATCCGGGTCACTGCCTGGCGGTTGAGCCGCGAAGGCGGCCCACAGCAGGCTCGGCGTCTGCTGCGTTCGCATGTCGCCGAGCACGTGGACGGCCCCGCGCTTGATGAGGCGGACGTCGTGGTCAGTGAGCTGGCGACCAACGCGTTCGTGCACACCGGAGGTCCGTGTGAGCTGCGACTGGTTCAGTACGCGGGGTTCCCCATCGTCTGTGAGATCGCTGACGTCGGCGCCCAGGAGGACATCGTCGCCAAACGGCTCGCCGAGGCCCTGACGCCCGCGGCCGTGGCGGACGACTCCGATATCGCCCACCTTGACGAAGGCGGTTTCGGCCTGAGCATCGTCGCCGCCCTCGCAAAAGGCCACTGTGGCGTGCGCCCGGCCCGGCTGTATCACAGCGGACAGGTGGGCAAGGGTGTCTGGTTCGCCGTTCCGGCGCTGGGACGCCGTTCGTGCGACTCCGCGACACCCGGATGAATCCACCGGCCCTCGGTCACCTCGGGAAAGGGTGCCCTGGGTCGCGATGCCGTTGACCCGCTCGGCCGTGTAGTTGAGTGCCCCTGTCCGGGCTGGCAGGGCACGCCCCTGTCTCCTGCATCGGCGAGCACTCCGCCTGGCCCGGGCACACCACTGCGCGGAATGCCCGGGCCGAAATCTGTCCCATCCCCACAGACACGAAGATCGGAGACAGTCCATGCCGCAACCCTGCTTCGCGCTGTCCGGCGTTTCCTGGCGGAAGAGCAGCCGGAGCGCCAACAACTGCGCCTGCGTTGAGGTGGCCGTCTCGCCGAGCGGCGAAGTCGGCGTGCGCGACAGCAAGAACCAGGACGGCCCCGTCCTGGTGTTCACCCCTGCCGAATGGGACGCATTCATCAACGGGGTGAAGGCCGGTGAATTCGACCCGGAGCAGTTGGCCACGAACGCTCAGGCTCCGTCCCTACCGCTGTAGCTGCGGCAAGGGGCGGTGGTGGCGGAGTTGTCTTCCAGGACGCCGGCCACGAGCACGACCCCGGACCGGTGCGGTTCGGGGAGTCCACCGGGGAGGACGCGATCGCACGGGGTCCGGCTGCCCAGAGCCGGGCCATCGGGCGGTCACCGAGGGTCCCTCCACCAAGGATCAGGAGCAAAGGATGAGCACGCAGACCATCGCGCGGAGCGCCGAACCGCGCCAGCACGTCGGCGACGACGCCGACGACCCGTTCCAGCTCGACATCACCTTCATCGAGAACACGCCGGCGACCGAGACGGTGCTGTTGTGCAGCACCGGCGACAACTGCGGGAGCTCCTGCCCGAGCGCCTGCACCACCTCGTAGCCCAGGTCCAGCCCCGACGGCGCGGGCCGGACGGATGACTCCTCCGGCCCGCTCCCTTCCTGTCAAGAACGGAGTGTGGGTGATGACGCGCTTACGACACAGCCTGTACCGGGTTGCCGGTGAGGGGATGCTGCGCGCCGCGGTGCACCTCACCGGGCCGGACCTGCCGCCCTGGCCGGGCCCCACGGCGCCCCTCGAGTGCTGGCGTTCGTGGCTGGCTGCAGTGTGGGCCGATGACGCCTTTCGGCAGACAGCGTCCTGCGCCAGCCCGGATCTGGACCGCCAGATCCAGGCGATCCTCGGCGGGCTCTCGGTGAAGGTACGCCGGGCACGCCGGGCCGCACTGGCTACCGCCCGATACGCGATCAGGTACACGCGCCGCTCGACACCGTTCGGCCTGTTCGCGGGCGTCGCCCTGGTCGAGTTCGGCGACGTGGCCGAGGTCCGTTTCGGGGAGTCGCACCAGGCCGGTGCCCGGCCGGAGCCGGTGCCTCTGGACGCGGCGATCAGCGACTGGGAGGCGGATAGCGATCGGATGGCTGACGTCGACGTGTGCGTCAACAATCTGGCACGTCAGCGGGGCGGGCGCGTCTACGTTCCGTCCGAGGGCGCCTCAGAGTTCTCCCTCGCGCTGACGCCCGCAGTCGAGCTGGTACTGGATGCGGCCCAGGTGCCGATCCGGTACTCGACCCTCACGGACAAGCTCGCCGCCGAGTTCCCGGGTACGGACGAACGTCACCGAACCGGGCTGCTCGCGGAGCTCCTGCGGGTGCGGCTGCTGCGGTCGTCGCTGCGTGCACCCGCCACCGTCGTCGACCCGGCCGATGCCCTGCCGGCCGCCCTGCGGGACACCCGGAACCGGACGGCGGCGCTGGATCTGCGGCTGGACGCGACGGTGCGGCTGCCGACGACGGTCGTGACGGAGGCGGAGACCGCCGCGACGGTCCTGACCCGGCTCGCCATGTATCCGACGGGGACTCCGGCATGGCGCCGTTACGCCGAACGGTTCGCCGACCGGTACGGCGAGGGCGTCGAGGCGCCGCTGGAGCTGGTGACGGATCCCGAGAGGGGCTTGGGCTTCCCCGAGGGATTCGGCCAGGTGTCCGAGCCACCCCGCCCGATGACCCGCCGGGACCGGCTGCTTCTGGAACTGGCTGGCACCGCGGCCGTCACAGGCAGTCGAGCGGTGGTCCTGTCCGGCGCGGTGATCGAGCGGTTGGAGGGCGCCGCGGGCAAGCGTACGGTCACTCCGCCCCACGTCGAACTGTGTGTGCAGCTGCAGGCGGCCTCGACGCAGGCTCTCGACGCCGGGCACTTTCGTCTTCGGGTGTCCACCGTCTCTCGGGCGGCCGGTTCGATGACGGGTCGGTTCTGGCATCTGTTCCCGCAGACCGGAGCAATGTATGCCGGTCTGCCCACGGTTGAGCCTGGTGCTGAGCTGGTCCAGCTGTCCTTCCACGCCGGCCGCGTGTCGGCCGATCTGCTCACCCGTGCCCCGCAGGTGCTGCCCCGGCTGGTCAGCGTCGGGGAGTTTCGGCACCGCGGGAAGGGTGTGCTGTTCCCGTCCGATCTGGCTGTCGGTCTCCGCGACGGCCGCCTCTATCTGACCGAGGCCGCCACCGGGACGCACGTGGAGGTGCTCGCACCGACCGCGATCAACTTCCTGTGGAACAACTACACCCCTCCCATGGCTCGGTTCCTGGCCGAGATCAGCCGGGCCACCACTCCCCAGGTGACGTGGTTCGACTGGGGCGCGGCCTGGACCCTGCCATTCACCCCGGCGTTGCACTACCGGCGTTCGATCCTGGTGCCCGCACGATGGAAGCTGCCGACTCACGAGTTGCCCGGTCGCACCGCGACGCTGAATGAGTGGGCCGGGCACCTACACGACTGGATGGGCCGGTTCGGCCTGCCGGACCGCGTGCTCCTGGCCGAGGACGACCAGCACCTTCCGCTTGATCTGCGCCAGGACATGCACCTGGACCTGCTGCGCACTCACCTCGCCTCCAGTCCGACCGGTGTCGCGGTCCTGTACGAGGCGCCGCCGCCGGATGCCGACGGCTGGATCGGCGGGCGGGCCCACAGCCTCGTTGTCCCACTCAGGGCACGTTCATGACCGCGATGGCGGCTCTTCCCCGGACGCAGGACCTGTCCGAGGGCGCGCTCGGGGTGGCGCTGCTGCACATCGAGCGCGGTGACCTCGCATCCGCTCGGAAGAGCTTGGCGCAGGCGGTTGCAGGCGGTGTCAGTGCCGGAGGCAACGCGTCGTTGTTCCACGGCGCCCCGGCACTGGAGTTCGTGCTCAGCCGTGCCGGCCGCGCCGACCGTCACGTCCGGGGTGTTGTCGACCGCGTTGTGGCCGCCCGACTGGCCGCAGCACGGCGGCGGCAGGCCCTCGGGGCGCTGCCGCATCTCGCGGAATTCGACCTCATCCGGGGCTTGACCGGGCTGGGCGCGCTGCTGCTGACCCGCGACAGCACCTCGCCACTGCTGGAAGAGGTGCTGGACTACCTGGTTTCCCTGTGCCGGCCGGTCCGCATCCAGGGCCGGGAGCTGCCGGGCTGGTGGTCGGATGTCGGGCCCGCCGATGAGGAGATGCCCGGCGGACACGGCAACAACGGTGTCGCACACGGCATCGCCGGCCCCCTGGCGGTGCTGTCCCTCGCCGCCCGGCGCGGCGTCCAGGTGCCGGGACAGCACGATGCCATCGAGGTGTTCGCGCGCTGGCTGGACAGGTACGGCTGCTGCTACTGGATCACCCGGGACCAGTTGTCCGATTCTGAGTGGCCGAAACGGCAGGTCGCGCGCCCGTCGTGGTGCTACGGAGAAATCGGCATCGCCCGCACCCAGCAGCTGGCTGCGATCGCCCTGAACGACCCGGCCCGCCGGCTCGCGGCAGAGGACACCGTCGCGTCCGTCCTCGCCGGCCCGGCCTGCGTCAGCCGGATTACCGATGCCTCGCTGTGCCACGGCTGGGCCGGCCTGCTGACTGTCGTCCGTGCCGTCGCCGACGACAGCTCCGCCCCAAGCCGGTACACGCCGCTGATCGAGGACCTGACAAATTGCCTGGCCGCTGACCTCGACCGGCTGTCCAAGCCCGGATTCATGGAAGGCCGTGCCGGCGCGCAACTGGCCCTGGACGGCACGAACACCACCGGCTGGACCAGTGCCCTGCTGATCACCTGATCCTGCCCGTCATTCGACCCGAGCCCCCGCAGAGAAGGAGCGCCCACGACCATGGACGTCGACGATGAGGACCTGCCGATCATGCTCGAACAGGGCTGGTGGCATGCCAGTGTGTCGTTCCCAGGCGGTTCCGTGAGCTTGGAGGCTGCCCAGGCGCTGGCGTCCGCGCTGCACGACCAGCGGTTCCACTTCCTGCGCAAGGACGGAGGGCTACGGCTGCGCACCGAGCGCTCGGCTGCGGACCTGCTGGACCGGCTCGTCGCCGACCAACTGGCCGGCGGCTGGGTCGGCGGCGTCTACGAGCCGGAGACCGAAGCGTTCGGCGGCCCCGAAGGCATGGATGTCGCCCATGAGGTGTTCTGCGCGGACAGCCGCGCAGCCCTGGCCGAGACGGGCAGGGCGGGTGCCCGGGAACGCAGCATCCTGCTGATCTCGGCCATGAACCGGGCGGCCGGCCTGGACCCTTTCGAGATCGGCGACGTCTGGGCGAAGCTCGGCTCCCTGCGCCCACCCGTCACCCCGCCTACCGGCGCCTCGCATGACCGCGCAGTCGCGGCTATGCGGCGCCTCATGAACGCCGACGCCGCCCGGCGGCCGGACGCCGAGCCCGGCTGGGCCGAGCGCGTCGTCGCGTTCGAGGAGGCCGGACACCGGCTGAGGCGGCTGGCCGCGGATGGGCGGCTGACGCGGGGTCTGCGCGCGATACTCGCCCATCACGCGATCTTCGCCTTCAACCGCGCCGGAGTGTCCGCCGAAGAGCAGGCCGCAACCGCATGGCTGGGCCGACACGTCGCCTTCGCCGACGAGGAGGCAGCCGACGTGTCTTCCCGCACGTCCACCTCACCGGACTCTAACCTCACCCGAATGGAGACCACCGTGACGCCTGTAACCGACCCCGCCGAGCTGCGCAAAGCGCTCGTGACCCGCCTCATCGACAGCGGCCACCTGCGCACTCCTGACGTCATCGCCGCCTTCCGGAACACCGAACGGCACCTGTTCCTCCCTGGCGTCGACCTTCAGGCCGCGTACGTCGACGACGCCGTGCCCGTCAAGCACGACGAGACCGGCGAGATGATCTCCTGCATCTCCGCACCATCGATCGTCGCCACCCAGTTGGAGCAGCTGGGCGCCAAGCCCGGCCACAAGATCCTGGAAGCGGGGGCCGCCACCGGCTACAACGCACACCTGCTCGGCCAGCTCGTGGCCCCCGGTGGTCACGTGTGGACCGTGGACGTCGACCAGGACCTCGTGGACGGCGCCCAGAAGAACCTCGCGCAGGCCGGGGCCCCGAACGTGACCGTCGTGCTGGCCGACGGCGCCGCCGGCCTTCCCGAACACGCCCCCTTCGACCGCATCCAGTTCACCGTCGGCGCCGGCGACGTCCCCCTGAGGATCCTCGACCAGCTTGCCCCCGGCGGACGCCTGGTCATCCCGGTGCGGATCCGCGGCAGCGTCTCGCGATCCTTCGCCTTCGAACGCGACGGTCAGACCTGGAAGGCCGTCTCGTGCGAGATGGCGACGTTCGTGCCCCTGCGCAAGGGCGTCTGCGACGACATCTACACCCTCGTGCATATGGCCGGTGACGGGAACGTACGCCTGGAGACCTTCAGCGAGCAGGACGTGGACCGCGAGGCGATGCGCACCGTCCTGGACCAGCCGCAGGCCAAGGTCTATTCCGGTGTGAAGTTCCGCCAGGGCGACCCCTGGCAGTGGCTGTATCTGTACCTGGCGTGCGTGCTGCCCAACGGCCTGTCGCGCATGCCCGGGTCCCGCCCCGGCTTCACCCCGCACTTCGGCTGGGGCTCCATGGCCGCGCTCGACGGCGACACCCTGGCCTACCTGACCGTGCGCGAAGGCGAGGACGAGCAGGGCAGGTTCTGGGAGATCGGGGTCATCGGCCACGGCTCGCGCGCCGCCGAGCTCGCCGACCAGGTCGCCACCGAGATCGGCGAATGGGACCGCGGCTGGGGCAACAACGCCCCGGAACCCGGCTTCCGCATGGCCGTAGGTGATGCCCGCGACCAGCTGACGGCCGCCGTAGGGCGCTTCGTCATCGACAAGACCTACAGCCGTCTCGTCGTCGACTGGCCGCGTAGGAGCTGAGCCGATGATCCCCTCGATAGCCAGTCGGATCCCGCTGGTCCGCCGGCCCAAGGCGGCCGGGTTACCCCTGGCCGAACGCATCAGCCACCTCACCGAGCTGACCGTCGAGCCTGCCAATGCGAGCCATCGTGATCTGGTGGCCCGCGCCAGCGGAGTCCTCAACTACGCCGCGCTGATCGCCTCCGACGTCGGGATGCCGGACCTGGCCGCGCAGCTGTGCTGGAGGCAGCACCAGGTCTTCGCCAAAGCGGGCAACCTCACCGGGGACATTGCCGTGATGGCACTCATGCCACTGGTGAACATCGCCCGGCTGCTGATCCGCGAAGGTGACGGCGAAGGCGCCTACGACCTGCTCACGCGGCTGTACCGCGCTGCTCAGCGGCGCGGCACAGCCGAGATCCGCAACCACATCGTGGATCTGTCGGTGCTGATCGACACAGAGGCGGACCACCGAAAGGTCTGCGAGGAGCTGTGGGTCACCGTGCTCATCGACGGCGCCAGGGCCTTGGCGCGGATCGGCCGCTGGACCGAGGCCGCCGAAGCCATGGCCGCGCATCGCGGCGTCGGCAATCGCCTCCTCGACGGCCGTCAAATAATGATCATGTCACTGATGGAACGCGGCCTCGACGAGCAGGCTCGCGCCACGATCGAATCCACCGTCCCCGCGGAACCGTGGGAGAACGCCATCGCGGCCCTCCTGCGCATCTGCTGCCGCCCAGCGACGTCACCAGCGCCGCAGCCGGAGTTGGAGCATGCCCTGCAGGAGGCACTCGCTCTGATCGCCCCGCCCGACCCCGCGATCGCGGCGTTCCAGGCGCGAGTCGGACTGACCGCACTCGACCTGGCTCCCGACCGGACCAGCCCCTGCCTCGCCCTTCTGCGGGACGCCGTCGTGGACGTGGCCATCCTCGACGCCTACGCCGCCCGCGACGTCCTGAACCACCACCCGGTCTGCTCCCACCTGGCCAGTGAGCAAAGACAGAAACTCCACGACGTACTGACCGCGTCAGGGCTCGGTGCCGGGAAGCTCTCACCTGCCCACATGCACGCTCTCACCACAGCCGTGGACACGGCCGAAGTGACACTCCGCGGGCTTCTGTGACTCGCTCACGGTCTTCGTAGTAACTGCAAAGGCGTGACGTGAGCGGCCTCCAGCCAGAGCCGCTCTGGTCAGCGGCCCGTACCTTCTCGGGTACGGGCCAGATGCCTGACGTACTCGCGGATCCGTGGTCTGTCCTCGGGAAAGGCGCCCTCCCAGTCGTGGTGCAACGGGACCCAGGCGGCCGGCTGGTGACTCTCACCGCTCAACGGGAGCGACCCGTTGAGCACCGCGGCATACGCAAGGCCGAGCGTGGGCGCCCAATCAGAACGATAGGACCGCACGAAAACCGCCGCGGGGACGTCCCACAGGTCGCCGACGATGCCGGTTTCCTCATGCAGCTCACGACGGGCGGCGTCCCGTGGGGCTTCTCCCTGCTCGACCTTCCCGCCAGGCGCCACCCAGCCTCTCCAGCGGTGCTTGACGAGCAGAACACGCTCAAGGGCCTCGTCGAACGCCCAGACCTCAGCCGCGATCGGCTCGATAGCGCTGCAGCTGCCCAGCAGCTCTTCCAGCCAGGCCCGCGCGTCGTCGAACTCCGCCTCGGCGCGGTACGTGTCAGTCAGAGCCGCGCGCAGTGTGTGCTGGTCAGGGTCAGCCAGAATCACCGGCATAGGCTACTGACCGAAGAGCACCTCCGGGAGGAACACAAGGAACGCGGGGAACGGAGCGACGACGAAGGAAGCGCCTACAGGCGTCCGATGACGACGTACTCGTCCGCGCTGTCCTCGATACGTTCAACAACGACCATCTCACTGACCGCGATCGTGGGGATCACCGCGGATCGAGGCGGCCGTCATGGTGCGGCCTTGTCACTGGTTGGTCTGTGCTGGAGTCAGGCGCGCCTGGCGCAGCACCTGCCGCACCGACGCTTCCAGCGGACTGTCCTCGCCGATGACAGTCTCGCACCCGTCCGGCAGCAGGTCGCGCTCCTGATACCACTCCCGCATCTGGTCTGGGGTGAACTCCGACCGCTGGGGGCGGCTGTCATGCCGCCGGAGCGTCTCCGGAAGGGACACGTCCAGGTAGAAGAAGGCGCTGGTTCCGGCGTGGTCACGGCGTAGGGACTGCAGCATCGCCCCGTACCGGCTGGCGGTGAGGATGCCTTCGAGCAGGACGTGATACCCGTGATCGAGCGAGTACCGGACGATCGTGTCGATGAGGCCGATGTTCACACCGCCATGTACGTCCCGCTCCCGCAGCAGCTCCCGCCGTACTACGTCCTGACCGACCAGCGCCAGGCCACGGCCATAGGCGGCCCGCACGGCCCGGGCGACGCTGGTCTTCCCAGAGCCGGAGTTCCCGCGGAGAACGATCAAACGGGTATCAAGAGAGCCGGTACGCACCGGCTCAGGGTACGAACAGCCCGTGGGCGACACGCCGTCTTTCCCTGCGGCCCGTGACGTCCCGCCCAGCGGTGTACGAGCTGCCTGCGCGTGAGGTTTGGAGATACACCGGCGCCAGGCCGTGCGCGGCTCGTAGTGTCGGAGCCGTCATGAGCGACTCCGCGTCATACCTGGCCTTCGTCGCCTCCGTACCACGCCTTCGGGCCGCGGCAGGCGCACTGCTCCGAGACAACCAGGGGCGGGTGCTTGTCGTGCACCCGGTCTACAAGGACGACTGGGACATCCCCGGCGGGATCGTCGAGGCAGGGGAGTCTCCCGTCAGTGCTCTGCTCCGTGAACTGCAGGAGGAGCTGGGCACCGCGCCGCCGGTGGGTCAGCTCGCATGTGTCGACTGGGTGCCCCCGGCGCCGCCGTGGGACGCCGGGCTGATGTTCGTCTTCAACGCAGGCGTGCTCACTGACTCCCAAATCGCGGCGCTCCGCCTGCAGCCCGAGGAACTCGACGAATACGCATTCGCTCCTCCCGGGGACCTCGACAAGCTCTTGCCGCCAGGCCTGGCGCGGAGGATGAACGCGGCCATCTTGGCGGCAGACGCCGGCCAGACCGCTTACCTGGAGGACGGCCTCATCCGCCTGCTCCCGTAGCCGGATCCACGCGCGGGCTCGTAGGTTAGCGCCGCCGTCGCGGTCGGCAAGCGCCACAGCCAGTACGTCGTGGGCCAGCGGGCGCAGTAAGTAGCCGCTGCGGACAGCGATGGCCGGACTGTTGGCAAGTCGGTAGCCGCACTCATGGCGGTTTATGCCTTGCCGCTCTCAAGGCTGCAGTTCGAGACGTTCGCGGAACTCCTGATCCCATTTAGGGGGCTATACAGAACAAGCACCCATTAGGCGGGAATTACTTAGTTTTCGACGATTTGGGCTCAACTCTCGCACCGCAAGAAGGTAACCGCCATAAGGGTTTAGCCGTCTTGATAAATCGCTGGTAATGATTGAATGACCAGACCGTTAGGCGCCGCACTTTGGCCACTACTCTAATCTGGCGACTGCTTGTAGTGGACCAATTTCTACGGTGAAGGTGCTGGCCGGTGAGGGTTGTTTCGCGATGCCCAAAACGAGCCTTGCCCTTGGTGGCGATGTTCGTCGTCACGGCAAGCGCCCTGGCCGCCTGCCAGTCCGGCGGCACCGCTCCAGAACCAACCCGTACCACCACGCCGCCCACGCCCACGCCCTCGGCCACCACGGGCGAGGATGCCGTTCTTGCCGTATACCGCGACCTCTACCCCGCCGGCCAACGCGCCGAGCGGGCTTACCCAGCAGAGCGCAAGGCGATCCTTGAACGTGTGGCCACCCAGCCTCTTCTGAGCCGGATGTTGCGAGGAATCGCCGCGCTCCGCGCCACTCACCGGGTGACATGGGGAAATCCTGAACATCACCCGTTCGCCGTACGGATCGAGAGAGATCGCGCCACCCTCCACGACTGCCAAGACGCCCGGAAAGGCGGTCAGGCAGACGATCGGACAGGCAAACGCCTCACGCATGGAACGAGTCGCATTCATCTTGTCGCCACCCTCGCGAAGGGGACGGATGGCGCCTGGCGAGTGTCGAAGGTAGAGCAGGTGAAAGAGCCTTGTTCGCCTACGGCATGACTTATGTCCTTGTCGCCGGACTTGCCATTGTCCCACTCGGAGACGGGGACGGAGATGGCGTCGGCGTGTCGAGCGACTACACGGGCTACATCATTTCGGCCAAGCGCCTGCCCCGTCCCGGGTCAGCGACTCCGACTGGCAAGGGATCGAAGGTCAGATGTACTTACCAGCCGTGGTTCGCTGACGGGCGGGAGAACGGTGGACTGGAGTTCGTCGATCCCGGCAGCAACCTGAGCAGCGAGCCGACCGGCAAGGGCGCCTACTACCTGGTCGAGTGCTCCGATGGCTACCGAGACGTCGTCTGGCTGAAGAAGCGGCGCGATGAGGTCACCCCGGAGCAGCTCGCTCGTCGAGCGTACAAACTGATCCCGATCGCGCCGCCGACGGTGCTCACGGCTCCGCCACGTGGCAAGGACGGGCTGGTCGGGCTCCCGCAGTGGTTCTTCCTAGCCGACGGGCAGTGGGCGCCGAAGTCCAAGAGGCTGCACATCGGCACGGTTTGGGCCGCGGCCACTGCCACTCCCGAGCGGATGACCATTAGTACCGGCGACGGCCAGACGCTCACCTGCGACGGGCCCGGAACCGCGTACGACACCACTCGGCCTGCCGACCAGCAGAGCTCCACCTGTTCGCACGCCTACCAGCACCCGGCAAGCGCCTACCGGGTGACCGTGTCAGTGACCTGGAGCGGCACCTGGCGCGGCTCGGGTGGCACAGGCGGCACGCTGCCGCCCATCACGAAGTCGGTCACCTTCCCGATCCGCGTCATCGAAGCCCAGGCGCTCGTCACGAAGGGATAGCCCTATGCTCCAGCGCTCCATGCCGAGCAGAGAAGCGGGCCGGGCCACACAGGTGCGCCCGCTACCGAGCAGGCGCAGCCCGGTGATGCTCGTGGTGAGCATCGCGCTGACCGCTCTCGGTGCGTTGATCGCCTGGCAGGTGTACGGCATCGCCGGGCACCGAACGCCGGTTCTCGTCATGGCGCGCGACGTTCCCATCGGCCAGCAGTTGCAAGCACAGGACCTTCGGACGGTCGCGCTCGGCCTGGACTCAGGAGTACGGGCCGTGGAGGCCACGGACAAGAGCGCGGTCATCGGCAGACGCGCCGCTGTGGACCTGAAGGCCGGCAGCCTGCTGGCACCCGCGCACCTGACCGGGACACTCGTTCCGGCATCGGGACAGGTCGTCGTGCCGGTGGCGCTCAAGCCCAGCCAACTGCCTGCCAGGGGAATCCAGCCCGGTGATCGCGTCGTAGCCGCCGCCGTGGCGCCCGCCATCTCGAACGGGCAGGGCGCCCCGGCCGACCACCAGGCTCGGGTCGACCGCGTCGGCGAGCCCGACGCTGACGGGCTCATCGTGGTCGACCTCGTCGTCCCGGCCGGCGAGGGCAGTGCGCTGGCGCGTCAGGCCGCGGACGGGAAGATCGCGCTCATCCTCCAGTCGCGGGCGAGGTGAACATAGATGCTGACCGTCTTGTGCTCGAGCGGCCACAGTCCGGGCGTCACGACGACCGGACTCGCTCTCACGCTGGCCTGGCCGCGTGAGGTTCTGTTCGCCGAGTGCGATCCTGCCGGTGGCAGCGTCCTGTCCGGATACCTCGTCGGCCAGCCACAGGAACGCGGCCTGGGCGAGTGGGCGGTCCAACTCCGCCGCGGCGCCGACCCCGCCACCACTCTTCACGAGCAGATCCTGCATCTGGCTGGTGCCGAGTCCCGCCAAATCCTGCCAGGCCTCGCCGACCCTGCTCAGGTGGCCTCGGTCCGGCAGCTCTGGGTGGACATCACCAAGACCTTTACCACGACGCCCCGGGATGTGATCGCCGACGTCGGACGCGTCGGCGGCTCGGACACGCCTACTCCGCTGCTCGCCGACGCGGACCAGGTGCTCGTGGTCGCACGTCCCACGCTCGTGGACCTGTCCGCACTGGCTCCCCGCCTCACTGAGATCAAAGCCCTGCGCGGTCGTCGGTCCGGTCCGCGGGTTCTGCTCGCCGGGACCGGGCCGTACGGCCGCAAGGAGGTGGCGAAGACGCTCCGCGTGGAGGTGGTCGACCACCTTCCCCACGATCCGCGGGCCGCCACGGTGTTGTCGCATGGCATCGGCAACGAGCGGTACCTCCCCCGTTCTCCACTGATTCGGGCCGCTCGTTCGCTGGCCGATCACCTCTGCGAGGAACCGGCACGTACCGAGGTGACAGTCTCGTGAGCTTCGACGTCCAGCAGGCGGTGCGCGAGGTCCTGCCCACGGTCACGCAAGCGCTTGATGCCGCAGCGGTCACCGGGGACGAGGCCGTACGCGAGTACGCGAGAGCGGTCATCACCGACCTGGTCCGCGAGCATGTGGACAGCAGGGCGCTGGCTGGCAGGGATACTCCGTCGCTGCAGGAGGAGCGCCGGCTCGCGGAAGCGGTCTACAACGAGATCTTCGCGCTGGGACGTCTGCAGCCGTTCGTCGACGACCCCGAGGTGGAGAACATCGACGTCAACGGCTGTGACCAGGTGTGGATCACCTACCGGGACGGTCGCAAGGCGCTCGGACCACCGATCGCCGACAGTGATGAGGAGCTGGTGGGCAACGTCCGCCGGTGGGCCGCCTACCAGGGACAGACCGCCCGGGATTTCTCGATCGCCCGGCCGCGTCTTCACCTGTCCGTCGGCCACCGGACCCGCATCGCCGCGCTGATGGGAGTCACGCCACGGCCGTGCCTGTCCATCCGCAGACACGGCCTGCTCGAGGCCGACCTGGACGACCTGATGGTGAACGGCACCGTGGACAAGGGGCTTCGCGCGTTCCTCGCCGCCGCCGTACGCGCCCACAAGGACATCGTGATCACGGGTGGGATGGGCGACGGCAAGACCACCTTCGCCCGGGCACTGGCCGCCGAGATCGACGCGTATGAGCGGATCGCCACCGTGGAGAAGGAGTACGAGCTCTTCCTTCACCTGCAGACCGACCGGCACCGAGACGTGCTCGCGATGGAGGCCCGGGAGGGCAACACCGAAGGACTAGGCGCGATCACGATGCGCCAGCTCATCGAGGACGCGCTTCGGTTCAACGCGCGCCGGATCATCGTCGGCGAGGTCCGTGGCGACGAGCTGGTGCCGATGCTGGAGGCGATGAACACCGGCGGCTCCGGCTCCATCTGCACCATGCACGCGGACTCGGCCGACCAGGTGTTCGCCCGGATGCTGATCCTCGCCGGCTCCGGCGGCCTTTCCATCGCGCCGGACACGCTGTTCCGCACGATCGGCATGGCCGTGGACTTCGTCGTACACCTGCGGCACGAACTCCGCCACGACATCGACGGCTTGGTCAACCGCCGCTACGTCGCCGAGGTGAACGAGGTGCTGCCGCCAGGAGACGGACTGGAACCGGCGGTCAACCACGTCTATGTCCCGGGGCCGGACGGGCGCGCCGTACCGAACACGATCCCGCAGTGCATGGAGGAACTGGTGGCGGCGGGGTTCGACCCGGACCTGTTCGCGCCTCGTGCCTGGGATCGAGGGTACGGATGACCGGCTGGCTCGCCGCGCTGGCCGGCGCGGCGCTCGTCGCGGGACCTCTGCTCGCCATCGTGGGAGTGCGCCGAGCCCCGGTACGGCCTCCACGCCCGGCACGGCGGCTGCCACGGATACCGGCGCTTCCCGCGACCGTGGCTGCGGGAGTTCTCGTGCTGACGTGGTGGCTGACGGGCTGGCCGATCGCCGCCCTCGGGGCTGCCGCGGGCGCTGTGACGCTGCCGCGGATGCTCAGCGCTCGCGACAGCGGGCGGCGGATCGAGCGCCTGGAGGCGCTTCAGACGTGGACGCGCCATCTGGCCGACGTCCTGGGCGGCAGTGCGGGCATTGAGGAGGCGTTGCAGTCCAGCGCGGACAACCCGCCGTCGGCGATCGCAGCCGAAGTGCGGGCGCTCGCGCGGCGGCTCGCCTATCGCACCCCGACCGAGCAGGCCTTGCGAGCGTTCGCCGATGACCTGAACGACCCCACCGGGGATATGATCGCCGCAGCGCTGATCCTGGCCTGCCGCGCCCGCGGCAAGGGACTGCGAGAGGTACTCCAGGGGCTTGCCCGTACGGTGGCCAAGAACGTGGCCGCACGGCGGGAAATCGACGCCGAGCGCGCCACCCATCGCACGACCGCCCGATGGGTCATCGGCGCGCTGCTCGGATACACCACCTTCGCGCTGGTCAACCGGGCCTATGTCGCCCCGTTCGGAACGGTGGGCGGCCAGCTTGTTCTCGGCATCGTGATCGCGCTGTACGCGGGTGCCTTCATGTGGCTGCACCGCCTGACCAGGGCGCCGAAGGGACATCGCTTCCTCAACCCCGCAGGTGATCCATCGTGATAGCGCTGGTTCTGACCTGCGGGGCATTGATCGGCCTCGGCGGAGCCCTCGCCATCCTGGCGGTCTTCCCCGCTCCGCCCGCGCTCGCACCGGCGATGGAACGGCTCAGGCCGGGTGGGAGCCGCAGCGAGCCGGATGGGGACTGGCGGTCGCGCATGGCGCGGAAACTGTCCGGAACAGTAATCGGCGCGCGCATCCCGCAGGCGGATTTGGCGGTGCTCGGCAGGACGGCCGATGACTACCTCACTCAGAAGAGCGTGATGATCGGGCTCGGGGCGGCTGGTCCAGTCGTCTTCTGGGCGTGGTGCGCACTGCTCGGCGTCGCCCTTCCCTGGCCGGTCTCATGGGGAGCATGCCTGGCCTTCGCTGTCGCCGCGTTCTTCGCCCCCGACGCCTCGATACGCAGCCAGGCCGCCGAGGCGCGGGCGGCATTCCGGCAGGCCATCGTGGCCTACCTGGATCTGGTGGCGCTTGCTCGCGCGGCAGGATCGGGGCCGGCTGAGGCGCTGGAGTCGGCCGCCAAGGTCGGCGGAGGGTGGACCTTCCAGCGGTTGTGTCTCGCGCTGGACCCCGCACGGCGGGCCACCGCGAGCGCATGGGACGAGCTCACCCGGCTGTCCGAGGAGATCCGCGTTCCCGAGCTCGCCGACCTGGCCGCCATCGCCCGGCTCGCCGGAACTCACGGCGCCGGCATCCTCGACACTCTCATGGCCAAGGCCCAATCCCTGCGCGAGGTCGAACTGTCGGCCGAGGTGTCCAAGGCCAAATCCCGTACCGAGACCATGACCGTCCCGATGGCCCTGTCGGTCCTCGGGTTCCTGCTGCTGCTCGGCTATCCCGCCTTCGCGCGGATGACCGGCGGCTGACCCTTTCGGAGGTACCCACCGATGATCTACAGAGCCATGCTCGCGCTGGCCGTACAGCTGGAGCGGATGTCGCTGGTTATCAATCGGTACGCGCAGCGGCGCGGCGCGAACCCTGAACGCGGTGGTTCGACGGTCGAATGGGTGATCATCGCAGCCGTGGTGTTTCTGCTGGCCATCGCCGTGGGCGCGAAAATCACGTCCGTCGTCAACGAACAGCTCGCCAAGATCAAATGAACGGGCGTGAGCGAGGCTCGGCGACGCTGGAGGCCGCGTTGGTCTATCCCGCGCTCCTCCTGCTGGTCCTGCTCGCAATCAACGCCGCGTTGTGGTTTCACGCCCGGAACCTCGCCTTGGCGGCGGCTCAGGAAGGACTGCGAGCCGGGCGCGCGTACGGCTCCAGTCTTTCCGCTGGGCAAGCGACAGCCGAACGCTTCATACAGCAGGTCGGCGGGTCGTTCCTCACCTCCGCGAAGGTCAGCGTCGAGCGCACCGCGGACAGCCTCAGCGTGGCGGTCAGCGGCCAGGCGATCAGCCTGATTCCGCTGTTGCCCCTCGATGTCGAGCAGGTCGCCCGGGCCCCGGTGGAGAAGTGGACATCCGAATGACGGACCTGCGTGAGCGCGGCTCGATGGCCTTGGAGACGGCGATCATCGCGCCCGCTCTGGTTGCTGTGCTGCTGATGGTGGTCGGACTGGGCCGCGTCACGCTCGCCCATGGTGCCATCGACGCCGCGGCGCGGGACGCGGCCCGGCAGGCTTCCATCGCCCGCGATCCAGCCGCGGCACGATCGGCCGCCCTGTCCAGTGCGCGGGCGGCGCTCGACCGTGAAGGACTGGCGTGCTCGCCGTCGGTGACCGTCGACACGACAGGGTTCTCCACTCTGCTGGGGAGGCCTGCCGTCGTGGTCGCTCGTGTCACTTGTGACGTGGACTTGGCCGACCTCGCTGTGCCCGGAGTTCCCGGATCCAAGCGCCTGACCAGCAGCTTCAGCAGCCCGATCGACCCGCACCGCGCAAGGAGCGGACAGCCGTGACCCGGACCGAGGAGCGAGGCTCCGTCACCGCGTTCACCGCGGTGCTCGGCCTGGCGCTGCTGATCTGCGCCGGACTCGTCGTGGACGGCGGAGCCAAGATCCAGGCATACCGCGAGGCGTACGCCGTGGCCGAGGAGGCCGCCCGCGCCGGAGCCGGGCAGGTGGACATCGACCACGCCTACGCCGGCGGCCGATTCGAGATCGACACCTCCAAGGCGTTGGCCGCCGCCCGGGCCTACCTGTCCTCCAGCGGGCACTCGGGCAACGCCTCCCTATCCGGCAACCGCACGGTCCAGGTGACCGTCACGGTCTCCCGGCCGACCGTGCTGATCTCCCTGATCGGCATCGGCAGCGTGACCGCCACAGCCAGCGCCTCAGCGCGCATGTTCCAGGGCATCGAGCAAGGAAGATCATGACGATGTACGGGCTGCGTCACCCCATCCTCGCCAAGGCGGCGGCGGTCGCGGTGCTCACTGGACTGCTCGCCGGAATCCCCTCCATCCTGCTGACTTTCTTCTGGCCGGTGGACCTTCCAACTCTCGACGACCTGGCCACACCCGCCGAACCCGTCGTGATCAAGACGCTCCTGCTCGCGACCGTATGGACATGCTGGGTCTTGTTCGCCGGTGCAGTGATCGCCGAGTTGGTGGCAACGGCCCGCGCCAGGCGCGGAAGGGTGCGCATGCCGTTCCAGCGGCTGGCGGCCTACCTGATCACCACGATCACCGTGGCGACCACAGCTCCGGTTGCCGCATCCCGCGGAACCATCCCGGCGGCAGCGGTGGCAGTCACACCAGTGGCCTTGCCCTCGCACCACCTGACGTCGGCCGAGCCGAAGACGTCTGAGCAGGCCAAGCCGTACGCGACCTATGTGGTCCAGCCGAGAGACACCCTCTGGACGATCGCCGACAAGCAGCTCGGAGACCCGATGCGCTACCGGGAGATCGTCACGCTGAACCAGGGACGCACCATGGACGACGGGCAGACCTTCACCCGAGGGGACTGGCTGAGACCCGGATGGACCCTACGTCTACCCGGCGACGCCGCCAGGAAGGAACCCCGCTCATCCCAACGCACCCATACCGTCAGGCCGGGCGAGAGTCTGTGGGAGATCGCCGAACAGCACCTCGGCGACGGCAAGCGATACAAAGAGATCTTCAGGCTGAACAGAGATCGCCCGCAGCCGGACGGCGCCCGGCTGACCGATCCTGACGTGCTGGAATCCGGTTGGCACCTCGTCCTACCCGAACGCGAGCAGGACACCAGGAAGGCCGATCCGACCCGCCACCGAGCCCCTTCGCCTCTTCCCACGACTTCATCGGCAACGCGGCAACCCACTCACCACGATGACACCTCACCTCGTCCCACGGCGGACTTCTCGCCGCAGCCAAGGAGATCGGCCGTCTGCTCCAGCGTGGTTGTGCTGCCCGAAGGCGGGATTATGGCGATCTCCTTCGCCGCCGGCGTGGCCGTCGCGCTCGCCTCCGCCCGGCTTCGGTATCGGCGACGCCTCCGGGTTCCTACCGTCGACGAGCCGCTCAGTGTGCCTGCTCCCGAACCGCAGGCGCCCGCCGTACGAGCGCTAGAGCAGTCACACCGCCGCAGCTTCGCCGAATCGGAAGATGGTCCGCCGGAGGACTTCGAACTGGTTACCTTCGCGTTCTCCATTGACCCACCGCTCATGCTCAAAGCCGGGATCCGCGGCGAGGAGCCCGTCTCCCTTGATCTGTCCGGGCTGAACCTGGCGTTGACTGGTCCGGGAGCCGAAGACTGCGTACGAGCGATCGTGCTCGACCTCCTCGCCCAGGCCGACCAGCACCGCGCCGAGATCGTCATCCCCTCTCAGGACGCCGTACGGTGGTTCGGCGAGACCATCACCACGCTGACCGGCCACCTGCCGGGCCTCCGGCTGGTCGCCACTCTGGACGAGGCCATCGACCACCTGGAGGAACAGTTCGTCGCCCGCCGCCGCATACTCCGCGACCACGACACCGACGACATCCCTCAGCTCCGCGAGGCCGAGCCCGGCGAGCCGCTGCCCGCGCTGCTGTTGACCGCCTGCGCTGCGGACGGCCACGCGTACCTGGACACCCTCATGAGCTTGGGGTCCACCTTCGGCGTCGGGTCCGTCCTGATAGGGCGATCGTCGTCCGGAACCACCTGCGAGATCGACCAGGACTACCGAGTAGCCGAGGCGACCGGCACTCTGGCGAAGGAACTCCGCGACGTCACGCTGTTCCACATGCCGGCCAATGCGGCGGAGACAGTGCTTCACACACTCGCCGCCGGGAACGGCATGCCGGCCGAGCCAACCGAGAAGCCGACAGAACTCGAGGTCCCGCCGCCCAGCACCGCAGCCCAACCGGTCCGGTTCGCCATCCTTGGCGCACCGGTCATCGAGGTGAACGGCACGCCGGTGGATATCTCCGGCCGCGCCAAAGCTCTGGAGCTGTTCGTCCTCCTGGCCGTCCACCCAAAGGGTCTGGATCGCGAGGAGATCTGCGAGCATCTCTGGCCGGATCTGGAGGAAACGCTGGCCGGGTACCGGTTCCATGCCGCCCTCAAGGACCTGCGCGCCGCGCTGCGCGGAGCCTCCGGCCTGGGCGAGAAGGAAGCCAGTTTCGTCGAACGAAGCGGCAAGACGTACCGCATCGAGGCGCAGCGCGTCGACGTGGACCTGTGGGCCTTCCACCGCGCGCTCGCGGACACGCGTACCGCCGCGGACGACGAGGCCAAGACAGCCGCGCTGGAAGCGGTAGCGAGCCTGTGCCGGGGACGCCTGTGCCAGGGCCTCAAGTACGACTGGCTCGATCAGGACCACCGCTGGCCGCTGACCGTGGCCAGTGTGAAGGCCCTCCTTCAGCTCGGAGTGCTCCACGAACGCGCAGGGCGGAACGAGCGCGCGTTGGAGGTTTACGACCAGGCGTGCGCTCTCGACCCGGACATGGAGAGCGCAGCCAGGTCGGCCATCCGGCTCCTGATCGACCTCGGCCGCGCTGACGAAGCCCGCATGCGCGCTCGCCATCTGAAGGCCCGCCTCGATGCCCTCGGGGTGGCGTGCTCCTCCGAAACCCAAGCCCTTCTGGACCGGATGAATACCGCTCCGAAGCCGCCGGTCAGGCTTCAGACCCCACGGGCTTAGGGTTCGCTGTCGGTCGCGCAGGATCAGAGGGCCTTCCACCTGCGCGTGCTGTCTCCTGTCATGAGGGAGGACAGTCGGTTGAAGAGTTCAGCGCGGGCGGCGGGGTTGTGTTCGGCGCCGCGGATGAAGGCGCTCAGGCTACGAACCTCGCGAATCTGTGCCAGCAGGTTCAGGTCGCCGTCCTCCACTGGTTCGGTTCCGTAGGCCGTACAGAAGTCGTGCCATAAGGAGTGCGGGTAGCCGAAGCGGCGGGGGCGCAGGTAGATGGGCATGAAGTCGTATGCGGGCGGGCCGACGCCGACGGAGTCCCAGTCGATGAGCACCCAGCCGCCTTCGTGATGAGGGAGCAGGTTGTTTGTATGGGCATCGCCGTGCACGACTCCCCATGGCAGCGTGGCCGCGAGCCGCGCGAAGCCCTCCTCCAACTCCACGCAACGCGCGACCAGCCAGTCCCGCTCGCTCTCAGACAGGACGGTGGACGCCCTCGCCTCGGCTGCGGTGCTCCCCACAGGGCGAATAGAGGGAAGCGGCAACGGAGGCAGCGGATGACGGTGCAGCACGCGCAGGAGGCCGGCGAGGTGTGTGACGTCGGCCGGCCGTCTGTCGAGGGGCGGCAGGTACTCCCAGAAGGTCGCCAAGTGGGCGCCGACGATCACGGGCTGGGTCACGTCGAGCGGCCTTAGCGTGGGAAAGCCCTCCTCGGCGAGCCAGGCGGCGGTTTGGACGGCGATGCGCATGCGTTCTAGCGCCGAGGCGTTGCGGACGCGCGCGACGGCGTTCTCCCGGGGCAAGTGGTAGATCGCGTTGGCGTGAACGCGCAGCAGCCGAGCACCGTCACAGTCAAGCCCGGCCTGTCGACAAGCGCCTATCAGGGCTGTCCTGTAGGGGGCGTCGACCGGCTGCGTACTCATCGTGAGAGTTGGCGCTCCCCGTGTTGCCCGGCTCACCAGACGGCACTTTGTCGTCTGATCCCCGGAGCTCTACGCAACTCCGGCCAATTCATCATGCACGCGTTCATTGAACGCGACAACGCGAGGCTCCTTGGCCGGTAGCGATCGGCGGAAGCTCCGAAACCGGCTTCGGACCCGGGTGGAGGCAATGGTTCCGGCAGTGGGGAGAGCCTGCTCCGCGACGGCCAAGGCGGCGTCGAGGTCGCCGGTCTTGAGATGGGCTGCAGCCAGGTTGAGCTGGCAGAACAGCCTGTCGCGGGCGCGGTCGGTGCTCTTGCCGGTGAGTGCTGCATCGAGGTGGGGCAGCGCGGCGGTGATTTCGCCGATCACGACCAGCGAGTGTGCTACTTCCGCCGCGAGTTCGGGCGGGTCGAAGTAGCCGATCCAGGCAGGCTCACCGTCGAGATCGCCGGCGTCGAGTTCACGTTCGGCGGCGAGGAGGGCCTGACGGCAGGCCATGGCCGCGTGGGCGTCGCCTTTCTCGTACAGCCGAGCGCACGCCCGAGCCTCTGCGGCGTAGGCGAGTGCGCGTATGGCCGGCGTCGTGGCGGACAGGGCGATGTCGTCGTGGGCGGCACGAGCGAGGTAGAGGGCCTCGTCGGCGTGGTCGCGGTTGAGTGCCTGCTGGCTGAGTCGTACCAGCACGAAGGCGTCGAAGCCGCGAGACTCGGTGCCGGAGGCCTTCGCCAGACGCAATGCCTGGATGTAGTAGCGCTGGGCCAGGCCGTGCCGTTCGAGGTCGTAGGCCATCCATCCCGCAAGCTGGAGCATCTCGGCCGATACAGCGAACAGGCAGCGGCCCACGGCATCGGTGTAGCTGCCGCGCAGCAGAGGAGCCACGTGATCGTGCAGGTAGGTTGTCACCGCGCTGCGCACCAGTCCGCCGCCTCGGGCGTGGTCGAGCCCGGAGAACCATGCGCACGTCTCTCGGATCTGGGCGACCTGGCGGTGCGTCACATCCCGGCTTTCCGTCTGCCTGCCGGTTACCGAGTCGACCAGACCGTACCGCCAGCCGGTGATGGTCTCGGCAACAGCGGGTGGGGCGAAGTCCAACGCGGCCAAGGCCCGAGCACGTGCATGGTCCACCTCGCACGCCAGCAGCTCGGCGACGCATTCGACGGTGATGGGCAGGGATCGCTCGTACCGCAAAGCGAGATCGGAGACCGCCGGGGCGAAGGTCACCGGCCACACGTCGTTCAGCGTGAGCGGCCGGCCCAAGCGAGCGGCGAGCACGGCCACGATGACGCGGGCCACCGCCAGGTCCGGCACGGTCGTCGCGGACAGGTAGCGCCCGATGCTCACCCGGCTCACGCTCACCCCGGACTCCCGGGCGAGCGGATGTGAGTTAACCGCCGCGGCGAAGCTCTCGTGCTTGCCGAAGCCGGCCTCTACGTACAGGCGCGCAAGTCCAATCATTTCGTCCTTCCCTTCCTGATGAGGAGGACAACGGGGCCCGCAGGATAACAGGCTGCAATCACCCAATCACTGCCATGTTCACCGATGAACACGGCGAACTTTCTGAACCTGCAGCGGACGCGAAATGCCTGGTCAGGGCGCCGCAGATGAGATTTCCTTGGGCCTCGGCAACCGAGCGGGACTGCGGTTGGCCCTTCATTCCGAGGAGACAGCAATGACCCCTGGCTGGTGCCAGCGCGCCTTTCGCGGCGAGGCGCGCCAACTCCAGGAGGTACGCCGGTATGTCGGCGGCCTGGTGGCAGACTGCCCCGATCGCGACGCCGTCATCACCTGTGTGGCCGAACTGGCCTCGAACGCCATCATGCACACCCGTTCCGGAAACGGCGGCACCTTCGTTGTCCACGTGCAGCGCAGCACCAACGCACTGCGCATCGCCGTCGCGGACGCAGGAGCCGCGACGCAGCCGGCCATCCGCATTGCCGAAACCGAGAACCTCCTTGAGGGCGGTCGTGGCCTCGCGATCGTGGCGGCTCTCAGCGAGCAGATGGGTGTCGACGGGGACGCGCGAGGCCGGACCGTGTGGGCCGAGTTCCGCTGGCCAGAGCAGCAGTCCGTCGCTCGGTTGTCGCCGGAGGTCGAGCCCGCTCGCGCCCTCGTTGAGCTGGGCACCAAGTTCGACGCCTGGGTCTGCTGGTTCGGCAACCAGACGCGTCAGTGGTGGGCCATGCCCCGGATGCCCAAGCCACTTCTGATTTCCGCCTCGTCTGCGCACGACCTCGCACACCGAATCGCCGCTCTGGAGCAGAGCGGCGCATAGACCGCCGCGTGGCCGGAGAATCGTCCACCCCCGGGACGCACCCCCGACTCCGGCCACGCGGCCAAGATGAGCCCTGGCTGACCACTGGAACGGATGAGTACGCCTGCTAACTGCGGCAACGCTGCGAGCAAGAACTTCACCAACGCTGGCGGACAGTACCCACGACCACACTCTGAGGGCGCTGTCAGCCGGTCGACTCGTACCCGAGAACGCACGCCTGCGCTGGCGGCCATAGTCCGCGCCGATCTGCAACCTCCCCGCGTGTCCCAGATCGCGAAGCGCCCACGCCAGAAGAACCATAGGATGCGTGCCTGTGGAACTGCGGTCGCCTCTGTAAGCACGGCGCCGCGAGCAATAAGGGTGAGGGCGGCAGCGAGTTGCAGCAGGTCGGATTTGACTTTGAAGTGCACGACCAGACGTCGGCCACAGTTGAGGAACCCGAGGCCGGCTCGACCGTCGACTCGTTGGCTGACGATGAGACGATCGACTACATCACTGGCAACCGCATCAAGCTGAAAGGTAGCGAGCCGGTTCGGCAGCGCATCGCTCGCGCGCTCTTCCACGAATACGGCATTTCTGTAGACGACATGGCCCGGGACTTCCCGATCCAGATTAGCGTCGAAGGCCGGCGGAAGGTCACCAAGAAGGCAGACATTGCCATCTTCGCTCCGGGTAGCGAGCACACGCTGGCGAACTTGCGGCGTATCGTCATCTGCAAGCCGGAACCGAAGGTCGGCCGGACCGTCACTAAGATTCGCACTTTTGCACAGGCGAAGAAGGACATCGAGGAGCTGCAAACGCTCCTCGGTACCGAGAGCACTCCCCAGCTGCAGTACGGCATGTGGACCAACGGACTGGACATCTTCTACCTGTATAAGGAACCAAACAGGTTCGGTGCACGTTTCGACGAACTCGCCTACTGGCCCAAGGCTGACGAGGAGATCGGGAGCGCCACCGTCGCCTCGGTCGCCAGACTCCGCCGGGGCGAGGCGGAGATGCTTCGGCTCGCCTTTCGCCGCTGCCACAACTATATCCATGGCAACGAAGGTATGCCCAAGGACGCCGCCTTCTGGCAGTTTCTATATCTACTGTTCGCCAAGATGCACGACGAACGGGTCAGCAGGAAGAATCACGTTCCGCCCCGCTTCTATCTGTTGCCTTCCGAAGCATCCACAGAGAGAGGGCGTGAGGCAATTGAGAAACGAATTACTGAGCTCTTCAACGAGGTGAAGCGGGAATATCCCATCTTCACCGTCAGTGACGTGATCGAGCTGTCGCCCCGCGCCCTCGCTTTCATCGTGGCCGAACTCGCCCCATACGACCTCTCCGGTACGGACATGGACGTCAAGGGCGTTGCCTATCAGGAGCTGGTTGGCACAAATCTCCGCGGCGACCGAGGGCAGTACTTCACACCCAGCGGGGCGGTCGAGCTCGTCGTGAAGATCCTTGACCCCAAGCCCGGAGAGAAGGTCCTGGACCCCGCCTGCGGAACCGGCGGATTCCTCCGGGAGACGCTCCGGCACATCCTTAACAAGTGGCGGGCCGAGGAGCACACCGAGGGACTGCCGGATACTGAAGACCAGCTCATCGAGCATCAGACTCGCCTCGCAAACTATGCCGCCGAGTGCCTGTTTGGGGCGGACTTCGACCGCTCACTCGTCCGCGCTACAACCATGAGCATCATGACCTTCACTGGCGCTGAGGGGAACGTCTACCACATGGACTCGCTCGCCTTCCCGGACGGGCACTTCCCGGACGTCGCGGAGGCGAGGAAGACTATCCCCGTGCCGAACAGCATCGACGTGCTGATGACCAACCCACCGTTCGGCACGGACATCAAGATCGAGGAAGAGCACATCCTTGATAAGTACCGAGACGGTGTAGCCCAGTCCTGGACAAGGGATAGGGGGACCGGCGAACTCCAGCCCGGGACGACCAAACTCACCGGCGTCTCGCCTGAGCAACTGTTCGTACAGAGGGCAGTGCAGTGGGTGAAGCCCGGCGGTCGCATCGGGATCGTTCTGCCAAATGGAATCCTGTCCAATCCCGGCCCAGCCGACGAGGCAATCCGCCGATGGATTCTCGATCACTGCTGGGTACTGGCTAGTGTGGAACTGCCGGTAGAGACCTTCGTCGTCGAGGCGAATGTCAACATCCTCACCACGCTGCTTTTCCTGAAAAAGAAGACCGACAAGGAACGGATGGCCTCCGACCGCGGCGCAGCTCAGGACTACCCGGTCTTCATGGCGGTTGCCGAAAAGGTCG
Organism: Microbispora sp. NBRC 16548; assembly: GCF_030268985.1. NCBI lineage: Bacteria > Bacillati > Actinomycetota > Actinomycetes > Streptosporangiales > Streptosporangiaceae > Microbispora > Microbispora sp. NBRC 16548. Next base: position 403,657 of record NZ_BSSF01000004.1, on the reverse strand, counting down.
GCTTCGACCGACGCGGCAACAAGGTCTACAAGCGACACCCGAATGGTAAGGCCGTGGTGGAGGAGCACACCGAACGCGAGCGCGTCCGGATCGGCGGCAAGGACGTCGTCCGCACCTTCGTCCGCAAGCGGGAGGTCGTCGACAACGATCTCCCTTTGATCGCTGAGGCATATCATCGGTTCCGCGAGGAGCATCCCGAGCCGGGGATCGCCAGGTGATGTGCAGAACCCAGGCGTACGACCACCGCCACTTAGGCGCAGTAAGCACTGGTACCGACTCCCATCGCCTGCTAGCTGCAGTCAATGAAAGCCAAGCGTCTCCCGCACTGGGTTCCGTTACCTCAAATAGCGAATCGCGATACGACGTTCAGAGGGTCTGACCTTCAATTTTGTTCCTCATACGCTCCGCGCCTGGTTTTCGGAGAATTAGTGAAACTCGTCGACATTGACAACCCCGTTCGCGCCAGTTGGTTCGCTGAGCAGGGCCACCGCCTCGACCCGAGTCCGTACATCTCGGAAACGTTCGCAGCCAAAAGATTCCTCGAAAGGATTGCCCGAACTGATCTCTTGGGCGACATCACCGAAGATATATTTCATGCTGGGCGAGCAGCGCGTAGCTACACGACCAGTCGTGAACATGGCATCCCCTTCTTAGGTAGCGCCGACATCTTCGAATCGGACCTTTCTTTTGCACCTCTAATAGCAAAGGGGTCCGCCTATGATTCCCCGCGGGCGAAATTGCAACCGGGGTGGACACTCATTACGTGCTCGGGCATGAATGCGGGGCGTGTAACATACTCGCGAATCGAGATGAGTGGATATTCGTGCAGTCAAGATGTGATGCGGGTTGTTCCTAATCGAAGCAAAATTCCGGCCGGGTACCTCTACACGTTCTTAGCGAGCCCTTTCGGTATACCCCTCATCAGAGGCGGAATTTATGGGACTAGCGTTAAGCACATCGAGCCCTCTCACATCATCGACCTTCCTATCCCCAGGGTTGGGCCCGAGACCGAGCGGCGGATCGACGTGCTGATCCAGGAGGCAATGGAGCTCCGGTACCGGTTCCAGATCAAGGTCGCCGACGCCACCCGTGACCTCTTCGAGAGCGCCGGCCTCCCGGAACTCCTCGACATCTGCTGGCACGGCCAGCCCCGCGACCTCGACTTCAGCGTCACAAGGCTTACACCTACCAGCCTCCGCGCTCTCAACTATATGCCTCGCGCGCGCCGTATTCTCGATGAGGTGCGAGCCGTTCCCCATCGCACTCTAGGCGATATCTGTGCGGGCGGCCGGTTTAGTCGAGGCTTGCGTTTCAAGCGCATTGATAGCAATTCGAAGCATGGTATCAAACTGGTCGGACAGCGGCAGGGGTTCTGGCTCAAGCCCTCCGGCAGGTGGATATCGCAAGCTGAAGACATCGCAGATGTTACCGTTCCGGATGAGACGGTACTAATAGCGGCTAGAGGCACTCTCGGCGAATCCGAAGTTTACTGCCGAGCTACCTTTGTGACTCACAGATGGACTCGCTTTGCCTATACCGATGATTTCATTCGGATTAGATCGGGAATGGAAGAGTTTCCCAACGCTTATTTATTCGCCTTCTTGCGATCCGATGCGGCATTCCGTATGCTTCGCTCCACTAGTTCTGGCAGTAAGCAACAAGACATTAACGAAGAGCTTCGTCGTCAAATCCCAGTTCCCGAGTGCAATCGGGCCGATCGGGAGCGGATCGCGGAGACCGTTCGATCGGCGTATCGGTTGCGAGAGGAAGCTGATCTGAAGGAAGATCAGGCTCTAGCTCTCCTTGACCAAGCGGTAAGAGAGGCGGCCGGATAGCGATGGCGCAGATCCTCGGAGGCGGTCCTCCCGTCAACGAATCCGAGATCGCCGTCATCCGCCATCTCAGGGATCATGCCCCGGATGACTGGTTGGTGCTGCACAACATCGAGATTCCGGTGCGTCGTGGCCGCCAGGAGTTCGACAAGTTCGAGGTCGATCTAGTCGTTGTCACCGATCACTCGGTCTGCTTGATCGACGTCAAGGGCACACGCGGCCGTATCCAGGTCGCGGGCCGGCGATGGTTCCCCGAACGACGAGAGCCGTTCGGCTCGCCGGTGGCGAAGTTGCGCGGCCACGCGCGGGCGTTAAAGGGGCAACTGACACAGGGCGGCCGTACCAGCCTCTCCAGCGTCTATGTGGACGCGCTGGTAGTGCTGACGGCCGCCGATGCCGTGCTGTTGGACCAGAACAGTCGACCTGACGCCGACGCCCATGATGTGACGACCCTTCCGCTTCTGATCCAGACACTCGGCGACCTCGCCCGGGTCCGCCAGGGAATGGCTCGTGACATCACCCCGTATCGGCAGGCCATTCTGGAGGCGCTGAACGCCACGGTACGCAGACCAACCGGGCCACTGCAGTTTGGTAACTGGCAGGTTCAGGAGAGGCTCGGCGGTACCGACGAGGTCGTGGAGTATCGCGCCGTGAACGCAACCGCGCCGACGACGGGGACGGTGCTGCTCCGGGTCTACCACGCAGACCCGTTCGCGCAGGAGGACTTGCGCGCAGCAGAGCGGATCGCGATCGCCAACGCTTACGAGATGCTGGCGAAGATGCCTCCCCACGAATGCATTGTGGGGCGGCGGGACTTCTTCGCCACTGAGGACGAGAGTCGTTTCGTGCTGGTGCTGGACGACACACCCGGGCGGTCGCTCCGGGTTTGTTTGCACGATCAGCGTGAACCGCTCGCGGTCGACGTGAAGCTCCAGGTTATCCGCGACATGCTGCGCGGCCTGGCGCACGCGCACGCTCATCGGGTACTGCACCGAGCACTTTCCCCGAGTACGGTGATGGTCACGGGGGCCGGCCGGGGATTGCTCACTGGATTCGACTACGCGCGCCCAGAGGATCCACGGTCGCACACAGTGCTGGACCGTCTGGCGGCGGTGCTTGACCCTGCTTACGTAGCGCCGGAGTGCCAGTCGCGGGCGCAGGCGATGAGCCGTGCATCGGATGTGTACGCGGCCGGAGTGATTGCCTTTCGGCTGCTCACCGGGGAAGTGCCGTTCGCCACCAGCGTTGACCAATTCAGCCGGAGCAGCGTACTGCCAGTCCAGGCTATGGCCGACGCCGGGGTGCCGCCGGAGTTGGCGGAGCTGCTGCAGCGGCTCTGCGCCTTGGCTCCGTCGGAGCGGCCGACCGCGGTCGAGGCACTGCGGCAGCTCCAGCGGGCTGTCGGCGCAGGCGGTAGTGGAGGTCGCGGAACAGACCCACCTGGACGAACAGACGGTGAGGAGTCGCCTGACTACAAGAACCTAGCCGTCGGATACCAGCTCACCCAGAAGTACACAATCCGCAGGAAGCTCGGCTCAGGCTCATTCAGCGTCGTCTATCAGGTGTACGACAATCTTGCCGCGGCTGACAGGGTACTGAAGATCGTGTTGCGAGACCGGGAATCGGTGATTGACCGGCTTCGACACGAGTACCAGATCCTGCTCGGTCTAGGCCCGCACCCGAACGTGGTCGCCGCCCGCGAGGCCGACTACCTGAGTGGCGGGGAAATCGCCTACCTCGTCTTCGACTACGTTGAAGGCCAAGACGTCAGTGAGTTGATCAAAGACCGTCTGCTCGGCCCAGCAGACACGGTCCGGCTCGGCATCGACGTTGCCACGGGCTTGTCTTACCTGCACCAGCACGGCGTCTTCCACTGCGACATCAAGCCTAGCAACTTGCTGCGGACCGATCAGGGCTGCAAGATCATTGATTTCAACGTGTCGGCGCCGGTGGATTCCAGCATGTCGCGTGTGGGCGGGACCGCACGTTACGCTCCGCCGGACACCGCTCCCAGGCCACCAAGCCCAGCCGACCTAGCGGATCGGGATGTGTACGGTCTAGGGCTGACGCTGTATCAGCTCCTGTTCGGTCAATGGCCATTTGCCTCGGCGCAACCGACTCTCGGCGAGGTACCAGCCGATCCGAGCACACTGCCAGGGTTCAGTGAGCTGTCCGACTCTCTGGTGGCAACGGTCCTCCGGGCTATCTCTCCGTTACGCGGAGACCGGTACGGTAGCGCGGCCGAGTTCCTGGCGGCGCTGCACGCCATCGGCCCCGTGCACCGGCCTAAGCCTGCCCCGTCGGTCGACCTCGTCCCGATACCGAGTCACACTCGGGGGATCAACCCATTCGTGGCGCACCTGCAGACGCTCTACAGCCAGAGCACGAGCAGCAATGCCGGTACCCGTGGCCACGATCCGTTCAAGCTGTACGTCCGCACGGCACTGGACAAGCGGCTTATCCGCGATGTGCAGGAAGGCGCCTACCAGCTTGTGGTGATCAGCGGAAACGCAGGTGACGGCAAGACGGCCTTCCTGGAGGAGCTAATCGCCGATGCAAGGAAGCATGGCGCCGAGCCGGGACCGGCACGGGAGAACGGCGCTGATGTCCGGCTGCTCAATGGGCGCTGGCTACACACCAACTACGACGGCAGCCAGGACGAGGGTGAGCGGGGCAATGACCAAGTGCTCCTCGACTTCTTCGCCCCCTTCGCCGGGGCCGATGCCGTCCCCGATAGTGGCTCGACCCGGCTGATCGCGGTCAACGAGGGCCGCTTAGTGGACTTCCTCAGCACTCATGAGGAACAGTTTCGCTGGCTGGCGTCAACCCTCCGCGACGGGCTGCGCGGTGTGAAGTCCGATGACGGCGTCCTCGTGATCAATCTCAATCGGCGCAGCGTCGTCGCCGACGAGGACGATCAGAACGGATCGATCTTCGACCGGGTGCTCCTGCGAATGGCCGATCCGATGTTCTGGGAGGCATGTGCTTCCTGTGAGCTCGCCAGCACCTGCTACGCCAGGCACAACGCGGGCACGATTGGCCACCCTGATGCCGGACTAAAGGTGGCGCGTAGGCTCAAGGAGCTGTACACGTTGACCCATCTGCGCGGTCGGCAGCACATCACGCTCCGTGATCTGCGATCCGCACTGGCCTTCATGCTGACATCCGGCCGCTCCTGTGAACAGATCCACGATCTCTACCGGGGTAACAATGCCGAGGAGATCTTGGCGAGCTTCTACTTCAACAGCTGGGCAGGGACGCCGGACACTCAAGACCGGCTCCTGCGGCTGCTACGCGAAGTAGACGTCGCCATCGTGCCGGAGCCGGCACTGGACCGGCAGATTGACTACGTCGGCCCGGACGCTGGACAGGCGGTGATGACCGTTGACGGCCGGGGTGACTACGACGTCCAGCTCCTGACGAGGCTCTTTGGCCGGCTGCCCCGGACCACCGCCCCTACCTCAGAACAGGTGGCGAGCCATCGGCGCTATCTCGCAGCCGCTCGGCGGCGGTTCTTCTTTGAGTGCGTGGACGAGAAGCGGGCCAGGAGACTGTTGCCCTACCAGACTGGTGCGTCCTTCATTGAGCTGCTGAACCGGCCGGAACAAGCAGCGGGACACCTAACTCAGGTGATCGAGGCGATCAACAGGGGGGAGGGGCTGCCCGACCCTGCCCGGCTAGGCGATGTGCTTGCGCTGCTGGTACGGCAGGTGCCTGGCGGAACCATCCGCAGCTACCGGCTCTTCCCAGTCGAGACGCTCACGCTCTCGGTGAGCGCGGCCGAGCCGTCGCCCTACCTAGAGGAGCAGCCAGACGGGCTGATCCTTGCGTACCACGGGGATGGCGGACATGTGGCGCGGCTGCACATCCGGCTTGACTTGTTCGAACTGCTGCACCGGTTACGGGCTGGATACCTGCCCGGCGTCGCTGAACTGCAGGGCCTCTACCTGGGCTTGACGATTTTCAAGAACGAGCTGTCGGCGGCGCCGTACCAGGAGGTGCTGCTGACGACCGGTGGACGTGACCTCCACGGGATTCGGAGGGAGGACGACGGGCGCTTGGTAATGCGGGTCCTTACGGACGGGGGTGACGGACAGTGACGCTCAACCGGAGCGACAAGGAGTTCCGGCATCCAGGGGTGAGCTACCTGGACTACAAGCAGGTGGAAATGGATCGGGTGCTGACCGGGTTCCTGCCCCGGTTGTGGTGGGGCGGCTCACCGAGCGTACTTGCCCGGTCGGCGGATCTCACTGTGGACGACTTCGTCGAGACCTTCCTGGAGCATCCGAAGCTGTTCTCCGGCTTTGATGAGGACACGACGCGCCGGTGGGCCGAGACGCATCTGCTGGACGTCGTCAACCGCGGCAAGGCCGGACAGGCGGTTGCCGGGCTCCGCCCGCTACACGGCTTCACCTACCGGTTTCGCAATGCGCGCAGGTCCCGGCCTTACGGTGCGGATGAGCAGCTCTACGCGATGATCTATCACGCCGCCGGCGGGCTCGGTCGCAACACCCTGACCTATCTGAAAGACTTCTTCTTCGCGGGAGTCGACCCGAGCACCGAGACGCGACTGCACGGTCGGCAGATCGACGTGGAGACGCAGGCACTGATCAACCTGTCCGACGTGGTCCGCAGAGATGTCGCGGATCGCCGTGCCTGGGAGCGGGATCGGCGGTTCCACCCGCCGCTCTACCCGGAGGCATCCAACCTGCTCGCTGAGGACATAGTCGACCTGCTGTTCCACAAGGACCTCATTCCTCGCTCGGCCCTCGTCGACTACCTGAAGATCTTGTTCGCATTCCATCTGGCGCTCTACCACCTGAGGATCACCAAGCTGCTACCGGCGCTGGTGCGTGGAGAGAACCCGCAGCCAGACGGCGCTTTCTTCCTCGACGTGGCCGGGATCCCGGGAACCGCCGCCGCAAACCTGGCTGAGCGGAGCGCGGCGGTTTGGTTCGGACGCATACCCGACTTCGTGCGGGCGACCTTCGTCATCAAGAAGCTCGACGAGTTCGCGGTATACCTCACCAAGCTGAATCGGCTCCGTAAGCCTGCTGACGGCATTGTCACTGTCACTGATCTGTTGGCGTTGCTAGATGAGCCGTACAAGGAAGACAGAGAGCAGTTCGGCGCCGGTCGGCTACGGGGCATCGTTGACCGGTCGCGGACCGCCGATGAGGACCTAGATACGGTGATCTCTCAGATCGTCGACCTCGGCCTGGATCCGTTCACAACCTATATCGAGGTCATCACGGCTTTCCGGGTCCGCTTCCACCGCAAATACTTCACTGAGTGCCTCGACACGCTGCTGCTCAAGAACCGACCCGGCGCGATGATCGCGCAGCCTCGTCGCGGGGAGCGGCGGTTCGTGCTGGACGCCCGGTTGCTCGAAGTGCTGCTGCAGATCGCGCTACTGCGCCAGGGCGGCGACGCTGGATTGCGTACCACGGCGATGCGTGTGGACGAGTTCCTGGCCATTCTCAGAGGCCGATACGGCCTGTACATCGACCGATTGCCGTCTGCCGACGGGTTTGACCGGCCGAGCATCACCGACCATATGGCGCTCCGGGAGAACACCAAAGCTTTCACGGCGCGGCTGCGGGAGATTGGCTTCTATTCCGATCTGTCCGACGCCTATCTGACACAGACCATAACCCCGCGTTACGTCGTCAAGGACTGACGGGATCACGATGAGCACAGGACTTCGCGAACTCCTCGACTCAGAGCTGGAGGAGGCTCTGGAGAGAGTGCTCGCTCCCCGGCTGTCGGCACTACTACAGGCCCGCCGGCCCGGACACTGTGCGCGTATCACCGAGATCGGCGTGCCGCTCGCGGTACGGCTGTGCCGTCGCGTTCGTGTGGCAGTGAACAACGGCGCTCAGGTCCACGTGCTGGGACAGCCGCCGCAGGTGCCCGCCGAGATCGCGGTGAGCAGTACCAAGCTGATCGAGCTGCGCAACCCGGCCGGGGAAGAACAGCGGCCGCCGCTGCTGGTCTTCGTGCCACCGGGCACACGGGCAAGCGCCGAGGACTCCTTTGACGTGGCCACGTTCGAGGAGGTGCCACTGGGTGACGTCTACGGCGACCTGGCCGATCGCCTGCTGGCCGAGGTTCCAGAGGAACTGCGCCGTGGCGTGGCGGATCTGCTGGGATTCCTGTCCGACGAAGCCTGGCCGTACGCTGACACGCTGGCGAAGGCCCGGTTCCTGCTGACCATCCAGCTCAACGACTTCGATCCGATGGCCGCTGGAGCCGCGGTGTTCGAGCTGGGTCTGGTGCCCGACTTCGACCTGTTCGCTGACCCGGCCCAGATCCGGACCCGTGCTGCCCGTAACCACCAACAGATGCAGATTCTGATCCGTGCCGATCGGCCGGAGCGTCAGCGAGTGATCGAACTGGGCCTGACCGAACCCGCTTTCCGGGCCAAGTTGGCAGGACTGCTAGCACAGACCGGGGTGGACAGCCCGCGTTCCTGGACCCGCCGCATCGTGGTTGACCGGGCCAACTGGGGCCTGGCGTTCCAACGCTGGCCGCTCCGGGACGAGGCGCCCGCGGAGAAGCTTCAGATCAGTGTTGGCACGCTGGACCTGCCTCGAGTCGGCGACCAGCAAAGCGGTGAACTCGGGAACTACGTGGGGCAGATGTACCTGCAAGCGGGCAGCGGCGCGCCCTCTGTCCTTAACGTCCCCTTCACCGTCGATCCAGACCCGCGACGGGTGGCAGGCCTCGCCAAGTTCGTCGTTCAACTTGTTTCGGAGGAGTCAGGACCGACTGGAGTCACCGCTACGGTACGGCCGAGTCGTACAGCGAAGACCAGCTACACCGCGAAGCTGCGAAAGCTGCGCAGCGCTGACCTCGATCCCGGTTGGCACTACATTCGGGTGCTTCCGCAAGACGACGAGGGCATCCCACTGCCTCTGGAACAGTCCCGCGACGAAGGGCATTACCTCAACGAGAGCGATCGCTTCTACGTTGTCACAAACGATGAGGTTGACGAGCCGCGGGAGCGCCCACGTGTCGTCAAGGACATCGGCCTCACTCATGCGCTGCGCCGAATGGAGTTCAAGGCGCTGGAAGAGCGTAGGGACTGGCGGGACGTACGTTGCCGCGAGGCCGGGTGGAAGAGCCGGCACGGGGTGGGGGAGCACGTGGTGCAAGCGTCCTTCGCCGGCCACGGCCTGGTCGAGATTCCGCTGTCGGCAACCCTGGCGCGGCTGGAGCAGCAAATCCTGGCCGAGCCAGGGCACGCCTGCATATGGCGGTTGCCAATTAAAGTCAATCAGGTCGAGGAGCCAATCCGCAAGGAAGGCTCCTGGCCGGAAGGCGGCGGGGAGAAACTCAACCAGTTTCTTAAGGCACGCGCCGCCGTATTTGAAACGATCAGCGGCGATGACCGCCTGGTTGTAGAGGGATGCGATCTGCTTCGGCTCCGCGAACACACACAGGCGTACGCCGAGTCCTACGCGGAGCTGCTGAACTGGCTGCTCTACCGTGCCGAGCGGGCGGAGGAGGGACAGGTCCCCGGCATCCTCCGGGAACTTGCGCTGCTGCTGCGCCTTGACTGTGCGGCCGTCGACTATATCGACCTCCGCGGTGACCGAAGCGAGCTGACACTGGTGGCCCCCACCCATCCTTTGCGGCTCTTGTGGCTCGTTACCTGGGCCGAATTGGGCCATAAATGGCTGTGGGACGCTGCAGAAAGCCATCCGAACGCGATCGCCGCCGCAGGCCGCGCCCTGACAGAGATGTCTCCGCTAGGATTCCCACTCGTCGTGCCGCGCCTTGGCGGCGCACTAACACTGGCTGCGGCGGATCTCAATCCCTATTGGGGCCTGTGCCTGCCTGCGGAGATCGATGATCCGCAAGGAGCAGTCGGCGGAGTGGCCGCCGCTCTGCGTCTCCCCGAACGGTGGACCGGGGATGCCTCCGCCACACGGCTCGCCGACAGAATCGAGCGATACCTTCGGCTCCATCCCTACGTCAGCACCCTCGTGATCAGCGTCGTCAATCCGGGCCGAGCTGAACACCTGGCGGACATGCTGATTGAACTGCAACGCCGCAAGGGCCTCAAAAAGATCACCTACGATTTTCGTCTGTTCACCGCCGACCCCGAGCGGCCGGACGCCGGCGAGGCTCTAGCACGGCTCTTGCGTGGAGAGTGGAGCTCCCTGGCGGACGCCGAGGTCTTCCATACACGGGCCCGCTCAGGTGGAGTGCCCAAGCTAGCGGTAGCCGTACGGCCTCTTGCCGAGTTCCGCTCCGCGAGTGGCGAGCACTCGGCGCACATAACGATGCTGTTCGACGCTTTTAGCGGCGAACGCTTCGACGCCGTGCCTGCCGTACGCGAGGGTCTCGTGCCGGTCCATGGGCTGCAGCAGGATGTGACTGTCATCTACGACCGGGAGGAGGACCCAGTCGCCTGGCGCAAGCTACCTAGGCACGGCCGGGTGCACGCGATTCCCGGTGCCGCAGAGCTCTCCGACCTGCTCGCCTCTCTACCCGAGATCATTTCCGCTGCGGCGTCCGCCGTGGCAACCGGGCAAGCCGGTACCCGCTCGGTGCCGAGAGTCACCCTCACCCTCGACGTGGCCGACAGCACGCTGCTGCACCAGGCCCACCGTTCCAGCGATTGGGTCATCACTGTGGACCGCACGCTGGGTGTGGAGTACTTCGACAACCCAGGTAGCGCCCGCCGTCCCGACTATCTCATCGACGCAGAGACGGACGGGAGTGAAGGCCTGGGCCACCACGTGGTCATCAGCTCTCGCTCTGTGGATGAGCTCCGTACGCTGCTCGAACCGGTGCTTGCCCAGCACGGATTCCAGGTAGAAGCACACCACACAGCGAGTTTTTTCGATCAGCTAAGGCTGCTGTCCGGGCGACTGGCGTTCAAGCTCGCCTCGGCGGCGGCCACCCAGCGCACCGAGGTCCTCGGGCTGGTCCTGGCGCGGCTGTATCTCGACTACCAGGGAGTGCTGACCAATCAAATCCTTGTCCCGCTCGACGCTCATCTCGAGTTGCTCCGCGAGGCCAGGAGGCGAGCAGATGAGGTTGGCGAGGCGGTGGGCCTGCAGCGGACTGATCTCGCGCTGTTCAGCCTTGATGCGAGGAAGCGGTTGATCACATGTCGCCTGGTTGAGGTCAAGTGCTACAGCTCGCTCAGCGCCTACGAGCCGCTCAAAGACAAGATCGCCACTCAACTACGCCGCAGCGAGCAACGGCTCGCTGAGCATTTTGACCCACACCGGACCCAGCCCGACCGGCCGGACCGGGTGCTGCGCAACGCCGAACTTGTCGCGCTGCTCCGACCCTACCTGAGCCGGGCCGAACGGTATCGGACCATGCGGCCGGACGCTGCGGCAGAGGCGCGGTGGTTGCTGAATTGCCTGGACCGCGGCTACCGGCTGGAGTTCACCAGAACCGGTATCGTCTTTGACCTGGGCGGCAGCGGCTCCGGGTTGGAGTCGGAAGGCGGTGTCGAATATCACCGGATCGGACGCGATCTCGCAGAAGAGCTCATTGGCGCTATCCCCACGGAAGCGCCGTCTCTTGCGGATATGACCGTGGGAACCCTCAGCGACCTCAGCCTCACGCTGCCCCGGCTCAGCGAGGCGGCGTTCCGCTCTCCCGACCGCGCCCACGAAGTTCCGGAAGAAGGGCTGCCTCCGGAACCGGAGGACGTCGAGGATTCCGAGGTCCCGGAGGACGCCAGCGGGCTGGAACCTGTCGTACCTGATTCGCCGGCTCAGGCGCCGGTTCTTGCCGACGTGCCTGCACCTGCCTTGGTAGAGCCTGATGCTCCGGTCGTCGAGGACATGCCCGCGGCCGAGGAGCCAGTGCATATAACTACAGGGACAGGCAGTGCTCCTCCTGACGTGTACCTTGGAGCGGCGAAGCCCTCTCCTCAGTATGGGGTCCTAGGGGAAGCCGGAGGGCGCCGAATAGGTCTTGATCTCAACCAGACTCACACCATCAGCCTCTTCGGCGTGCAAGGCGGTGGGAAGAGCTACACCCTCGGTTCGATCATCGAGGCGGCCTCACTTCCTGCACCACCGGTCAACGAGCTGCCGTCCCCGCTGGCCACCATCGTCTTCCACTACAGCCCCACCCTGGACTATGCGCCCGAGTTCACCAGCATGGCCTTTCCGAACGACGACGCCGAGCAGACACGTCTGCTCAGGGAGCGCTACGGGGTAGAGCCAGCGGCCCTCACCGATGTGGTCATGCTGGTTCCAGAAGATCAGCTGGAGCAGCGCCGTTCCGAGTACCCCCGCATCCAGGTGCTCCCGCTGAAGTTCAGCTCAGGAGAGCTTCGAGCGGAGCACTGGCGGTTCCTCATGGGCGCCATCGGCAACCAGTCCACCTATATACGGCAGCTTCAGCGGATCATGAAGGCGCATCGTCGTGATCTACGCTTGGACGTCATCCGGCAGGCCGTAGAAGACTCCACTCTCTCCGACAACCTCAAACAGCTCGCTCAGCAGCGCCTCGACCTAGCCTCCGACTACATTGACGACAGCGTCCAGGTGAAACCACTGGTGCAACCGGGTCGGATGATCATTGTTGACTTGCGGGACGAGTTCATCGAGAAGGACGACGCGTTGGGGCTCTTCGTCGTGTTGATGCAGTTGTTCGCCGAGGCACAGAACAACGGCAAACGATTCAACAAACTAGTCGTCTTCGACGAGGCACACAAATACATTGAGAGCCCCGATCTGGTGGACGGACTCGTTGAAAGTGTCCGGGAGATGCGACACAAGGGCATGAGCGTGCTCGTCGCCAGCCAGGACCCGCCCTCGGTGCCGATCTCACTCATCGAACTTTCCAACCACGTCATCTTGCATAAGTTCACGTCTCCGGCATGGCTGAAGCATCTACAGAAGGCTAAAACTGCTCTAGCAGAGCTCAGTTCGACGAAACTTGCCGCGCTCACACCGGGGGAGGCTTACATATGGTCCGGCACAGCTACCGAGGCCGCCTTTAGCCAAGGCGCTGTCAAGGTGCGGCTCCGGCCTCGGATTACCCGTCACGGCGGTGGAACTCGAACCGCTGTTCAGTAGCTAAGCCAGCCCGACGTCAGCAAGAGCGTTGCCTTTCAGCAAGGGTTCAGGCGTCTGCGGCTCGAAGCCCCCAATCACCAGCGCGGCAGCGGGGTCTTGGAAGCCTGCAAGCCTGAGCGATGCTACTCACCTGTGTTCGCCAGGTGCCACCAACCGGCGTCGAACACGGGCTCCGAGGGCACCAACCGCGCCATCAAGACCGTCGCCCGCGACGCGTACGGCTTTCGCAATCCACAAAACCAACGCCTACGCCCCGTTGCGCCGCCATCCGACGAAGCCACGGATGCCTCAACCCCGCTTAACTCGAAAGAGCCGTCATATCCGAGGTGTTGCCAGGCCAGACCCACTCCCGGACAGGGATGCCCTCGCGGGTGACCGACAGTCGTGTGCCCAGACGTTTTCGCGTCCCGCGAGTCCCCGTGGCCCATTGGCCAGCTGCTACATCCCGCGATCAGACCCCATGTGCCCGCGAACTTCGAAACTCGGGGCAAACCAGGGTGCCCGAGGCGCCTGCTCATCTGAGGCTTCTAGTGATGAACTGGTAAGGACGTCCTGCTGGGTAGACAGCCGGTCGGCGGGTACGCTTGACGTCGCTTAGTCCAGGGGGCGCTGAGTCTGCTTCAAGGCGATAGTGCCGTTCAGAAAACCATCAAGGACCCGAGATCGCAGGTCACGGAGGGTCTCGTTTTCGGCCTGTGCAATTCGTACCCGTGCATGAAGGCGATCAGCAAGCCGCGCGAACCGCTTACGCACTTCCTCCGGAGGCCACCGGACCTTGGTGGATGAAAATGCGCGCCGGCTGAGTTCACGTCCGGCGGAGCCCTGCGCACTGGCCGCTAGTTCAGTGCTTCGAGAGCGGATTTCGTGTAGCAGCCAGTAGGAGTCAGCAGCCGACTCCGGCCTCAGCACCAGAACTCCACGACCGGCAGCAACGAGCACCTCGCTTCGCACGACTCGAACTCCGTCCTCCCTGGAAGCGACCAAAAGCGAGCCGGGGTCACATAGAGCGACGTCATCTCCCGCGGCGAGCGACCGCTCGGTTCGGTATAGGTGGGGTAGGTCACTCTGCAGGACGTCCGCGGGCGCCGCGAAGGGGATGACATCCTCGGTCCTCGTTCCGTCCTTGTCTGGTCGCAGGCGCGGCGCGGCCCCGGCTTGCAGCTCAACTAGCGTACCAATGGGCCGTTCTGGCCATCCTTTGCTTTCCTGCGTTTCGATAGCGAATCGCGCATCACTCAGCGCTGTCGCACAATCGGCGATGTGTACATTTGTCACATTTTTCGCCTCTAGGATTTGAATCACTCGCAGGAGCGCACCTCTCGGGCCAACGGGCGGCAACGGCACAGGCAGATCACGGAGCGCCGCCAGGCTGAGTGTGCGGTGCAGTGTTGAACCGGTGGCCCACCGCTCACACCATTGCCGTACCTCAGGCGACCCCAACCACAGACTGAGCCACGCTCTTTCCTCCGGGTCTGCCGTGCGGATGATCCCGACGGTTCTGGAGGTGTTCCAGTGGTGGAATTCGTCAGTGACGATCGCAGCATCGCCCACTCTGCCCACCAGAATCACGACGATATCGCCGGCCTGCACCTGGCTGCGAAGGTTAGCCTCGTGTACCTGATGGGTGATCCGCCTCGGATGACCACTGTTTAGGCGCCCGTTTTGAATATCGGTAGCACGGATCATGCCTACTCCATTTTCGGCATGATCTCCAGGGCGTGTGATGCCGTAGCCGATGATATGTACCGATTGGAGTTCGCCCAGCCGCTTCACGATCCAGCCCTCAGGGAGCCGTTGCAGCCGCTCCTGCAGACCGTCCAGCATTACAGTTGCCCCAGTAGATCGCGCAACTCACCTTCGAGGCGGCGGGCTTTGTCGAAAAGTTTGTACAACTCATCGGTCAAATGGGCTACTTGCTCTTCCCTATCGCCTTGCGTCGCCTCGGCTGCGGTCCCACCTATATGGTGAGACGGCAGCACATCGTACCCCTGATCAGCAATGTCTTCACTGGAGACCGACCGACACCAGCCGGGTACGTCCTCGTAAGGAACTGCTCCTTGCGCGCCCCGCCATGCTGCAAAAGTTTCGGTGATACGTCCTCGCGCCTCGTCTGGTATAGTCCGGCGGCCTCGCCCCAAAGGCAGGGCGGTTTCACGTGCGTCGATCAGCAAATACTGTCTCGACCGATCGTTGCTGCCCCAGTTGCCGTGCGGCTTCTTGCTTCTGCTGAAGAGCCATAGACTCACAGGGTTGCGCACATGGGGGATGAGCCCAGCTGGCAACTCAACCACACAGCTCAGAACATCGTCTTTTACCAGTCCAGCACGTATGTGACGTTCGACTGATTTCGCTCCAAAGGCAGCACCTGTTGGCAGCAGAAGTCCTGCGCGCCCCCTAGGAGAGATCTTACTGATCACATGCTGGACCCAGGCGAAGTTGGCGTTGCCGGCGGGCGGCACACCATAGACCCAACGGTGGTCGTAACGGGTTTGCCCATCTTCGTCCCATCTGGACAGATTGAATGGAGGGTTGGCAACGACCACATCGAAGATCTCGTTCGGAAAGAGATCTCGCGTCAGACTCGACGCTGGCCCTTTCAAATCTGCTGCTAGGTCGTGAACGGAAAAGTTCATCGCGGCGGTCTGCAACGCCATTTGGTTGACATCCTGCCCGTGCAACGCCAGCGAGCCGGTCTTTCCTTCGGGCGATTTGACGTACTCGCTAGCTCGCAGGAGAAGCCCGCCAGAACCACAGACAGGATCATAAACAGTTTCACCTGCCCGGGGCTCCATCAGACCGATCAACAGACGGGCGATCTCCGCCGGTGTGTAGTATTCGCCGCCTCTCCCTATCGCTAGCGCCTGCTCCGCCAAACAGCGATCGAACAGGGCTGCAGGGTCTGACGCTGCGGCCACGCATTCGATCAGGGGAGCGAGCTGAGGGGCACGCATGTCTGCAAGGTTCGGCAGTCCGCTCAGCTTCCCGTGGTTCGATTCCCAATCGCCCAGACCATTTCGGATGACATCTGCCAGCTCGCGCCCGCCGCGCCTCCAGAAGTCCTGCGTGGTGAGCGTCTGCCAAGCATCGAGGGCAGTACGCCGGTCACTCTGCTTGTCGGCGCGTTCCGCGTCCGCCTCGTGACGCAGAAGAATCAGCGCCATAGCGAAGAGGAGAGCGTCCTCGAGTGTCAGCGCCCCGCGCAGGGCATCCAGCGCGCGTTCCAGCGGCAACTCCTTCGACGCTCTATCCACCCTCACTCCTGCCGATCCTTCTCCTCATCCATCCCTTGTGGACCCTACCGGCCCTCGGTCTGCTCCATCATGTCCGGCCGCCCTCAGCCGGGCTGCAGGAAAGCGATGATCGCGATGCCCAGCGTCGCCATGCCGACGAAGACGGCCGCGCCGGCCTTCACCGCCTGATCCACCCCTTTCCCGCGCACCAGGCACCAGCTGAAGGCGAGCAGCGCACAGATCACCGCCACCGCTAAAACAAGCAGAACCGCCACGATGCGTAACCCCATCAACCCCAGCCTCTCTCCGCGACGTATGCCGAAGCAGCGCGGAGGACGAGCCACCGGTCGACCCCGCGCCACGAGACGACGTTAGCAGCAGACGGTTTGGGAGACAAGTAGCAGTCCGTTTGGGAGCGTACCTTGACTCTCCGAGTGGTATAAATATGCGGACTGGCCACTGACAGGTCATCGGTGATCTGGAGCCGGTCACGCCGACTAGAAGCGGGATGTGAGATCGGGCCGACCACATCGCCCGAGTCAGTCAGTCACAAACTCCGAATCCGTGATCTTGCTCGCGGTGCTGGCCAAGCCCATCCAGCAATCCCCAAGACCTTGATACAGGGCAGGGTCAGGACGGGTATCACCACAGCCCGGGGCGTCAAAATGCGCAACGTCCGTTGCCCGCGTGCTCAGCCGGCCCATCGAATCCAAGCGCCTGGACATCCACGGAGACCCGCTCAGATCTCCGGGCTCGTTCCCAACGTCATCTCAACTCGCCGGCGGTTCCGGCCTTCTCGACCAGACGGCCCCAACGAGGGCTACGAGCGAAGGCCCGGGCGATGGCAACACCGCTGGGCAATTCTCCATCCGCCTGGCGGTTCCTCTGCGCCCACCGCCAGGCCTCTCGCTGCAGGGCTCGGCCAATCCCGTTACGCTCATCAAGCAGTTCGGCGTCTCCCCGATTATCTTGCCGCTCCACAAGGGCTGGACCCGTATCCGCGGCAGGATCAGAGGTCCAGGCCAGCAGGTCTTGAGTTTGTACCCGCCCCTCTGCGGACCTACGAATCTGAGACATCAGGAGCTCGTAGCTGCCGATAAGGGCCAGGGACGGCCCCGCGGCGATGATTCGGCCGATCAGGCTGGGCTCGGCGACGGCGACGTTTGCGCCGAGACTGGCGAGACTGCCGACCACGAGCAGGCTCCACGCCAGGATGCCGCCGCGCGAGCCGTACCGGTTAGCCAGCAGAATGGACATCGAAGCGACGACGATCAGGCCGTCGACGGCGAGCGGAATGAGAACCGCCGCCAAGCGATCCTCACCATGGCGCAGGCAGAGTTCATGCATGTGCCGAAACGAGACCACCGCCGCGATCAGCGCTAGTAGCGCGACACCTGCGATCGTCGTACGTCGGATGCGGCGAACAGCATGACTACTCGGCTTCCCCACCGCTTAGGCCTCGTCGTCTAGGGAGAGGTCAGCGGCAGCGATTCGCGCATAGTGATTTGGTTCCAAACCCCCCACGGTCATGAACCCCCATGGACGCCGGGACGCGAAGATGCGTCCTCTGGTCCGGATTTCGCCTGCTGTTCTCCCTCTGATCAGGACTCTCCCTTCAATGGATCGAGATCGGATAGGCCCAACGCGCCGTGCTGACGCAGACCTGCTTACCGCGCGGATCGGTTCCGGATCTTCGAGAACGCGTCCAGAGCCGTCTCGTCGGCGTCATCGAGTGTGTGCAGATACTTCTCCGTGGTGGCGATGGAGGCGTGGCCGAGTCGTTCCTTCACGACCTGGAGGTCCGCGCCGCCAGCCAGTAGCCATGAGGCGTGTGCATGCCGCATGTCGTGGATCCGCACGTGGATCCCCAAGTCAGCTTCCTTCAGCGCGGGCTTCCAGACCTGCCGTCGGAACCAGTCGGCCGGGATATGGCCGTCGGTCTCCCGCTGTCGCGGCTCGCGGGGGCTGTCCTTACCAGAGGACCGACGTCCGGCGCGGTAGATGGCGAACGCGGCGCGGCAGTGCTCGCAACGGCACTTGCCCGCGGTGTAGGCACTGAGCGTCCCGTGCCGGTAACTCCGCCCCTTCTCGTTCGGCTCGGTGAGGCCCAGTTCGACAGGATCGGGAGCGAGGCGGAGCTTCGGCTTGCCCTTGGGTTCGTGGCGCCAGACGAAGAAGAGGTCGTTCGACCCGAGCTTCTCCGCCTCGATGTGCGCCTCGATCTTCGCCGCGATCTGCGCCGTGAGCTTGAAGCGCCGGAACTCCCTGTCCTTCGGATAGTCCTTCACGATGAATCGCTCACCGTCGGGATGGAACTTCGGGTTCACCTCGACGACCGCACGGGAAACGGTCAGGATCCGCGACCTCGGCGTCAGATCCTTGACCCGCAGCTCGGTCAGCTCTCCCCACCTCAGTCCGGTCTCGATCGCCGTCTCCACGAGCAGCTGCGAATCGGCATCGGGAAGCGCCTGATAGAGCACGTCGAACTGCTCCGGTGTGATGATCGTGCGCGGCTTCCTCGGAACGGTGGGCGTCTTCACCCCGCGGCAGGGATGCAGATACGTCACCTGGTCGTTAAGGGCCGTGGTGAAAATCGCGCTCAGCAGGACCTTGGCGTACTTGATGGTCGCCGGGCTGACACCGTTCTTCTTCATGCTCGCGACCCAGGCGCGGACATGCTCGGGAAGGATGTCGATCATCCGCATCGCGCCGAACTCGGGGATCAGATGCCGGTGGATTGTGTAGGTGTAGCTCTGCCGTGTGGTGGCCTCGATCTCGTGGTTCGGCAGCCAGGTGTCCAGCACGTACCGCTCGAATGTCTGCCGCCCCCGCCGTGGGTCGCCCACTCGCCCCTGCGCGACCAGGCTCTCGGCGTCCCGCCACGCCCTGTCGGCCTCTTTCTTGCTGGAGAACGTACCGGCGGACTTCTCCATCCCTTTGAGGTCCATGTAGTAGGCCGTGTACCGGGGCTTGCCGTCCCTGCCGACCCGCTTCCGGGAGTATCCCAACCTGTCGATCACCTCCTTGATCGTTTGACCGTCGTTTGACCGTGACACCCTCCGTCATACGTGGGCACTCGTGGTCACCACTGGGTACTGCAAAAGTGGCTTCTACCTGGGATTTTACGCGCCAGAAGCGATCTGACCAGGGGCTCGAATGAACGTGTCGTCCCCGTTCGGGACGAAGAGGCCGTGGGTTCAAATCCCGCCACCCCGACCATGTAGTACCAGCTGAGAGGCCGGTTCCGAAGATCGGAACCGGCCTTCTGCGTTCCTGAGTGAGTAACTGAGTGACTAGCCTGCGAGGAGATCTCTCCCCATGGGGAGGCGCTACAGGCTCGGGTGCCCCACGGTGCCAGCCCGCTTGGCCTGGGATCTTCAGCTAACTTCTTACGCAGAACCGTTACAACGGCATTGAGGGACTCCATTACCGCTTGACGCAGGAGACTCTCTTCTGTCTCCCGGCGTAAGCTATCGACGTTGGACTGGATCGCCAGGCGAGTAGCTGCTGTGGCCGACGAGGCGGGAGATCTCCTCCAGGGCGAGGCCGTTGTCTGAGAGCAGCGAGACGAAGCTGTGCCGGAGCTCACGCCACGGGGTGCCCACTCGGCCGGGTTACCCCCTCGGCGTCCTTGATGGCATTGCGGAAGTCGCGCCGTTACGTCCGGGGGATCGAGTGGGGTCCCGACCTTGGATGCGAACACGAGGTTGTTCTCCTGCCACTTCTTCCCCGCGGCTTCCCGCTCCCTTTTCTGCTGTTCCCTCTGCCGCTGTAACGCGTCCAAGCAGCGCTTGGACAGGGCGAGAGTCCGGCGCGACTTACGTGTCTTGGTGTCGCCCCCACCCCTCAGGCGTTGTTACTTATGCCTATGTAGCAGCTCCCTGGCTAGGACTGGAGCTTCACATCGGAGCTTCGGCTTGCCAGGAGGAGTGCTTCATGGTTTCGCGTCATTCGGCAGGCGCACGCGTCGTCTCGGCGGCGTGCGCGGCGTTGGCTCTGAGCGTGTCCGCGCCCGCCATCGCGTCGACGGACAACGCCCCGGTCAAGGTAGGGGACGTGCAGAAGGCGATGGAGGCCTTGGTGAAGTCAGGCCACGTGGTGGGCGCCATCGGCGAGGTGTATGTGAACGGTAAGCGGGTCGGGAAGGGATCGGCCGGCTCCCGGCTGCTCGACGGCGGGGGCGGCGTGATCCCCTCCACCGCCCGCTACCGGATCGGTTCGCAGACTAAGAACATGACCGCCACCGTGGCCCTGCAACTCGTCGAGAGCGGCAAGCTGAAACTGGACGACAAGCTCAGCGAGGTGCTTCCCGAGGTGGCGGAGAAGGATCTAGTGGAACGGGCCGACGAGATCACGGTACGCAACCTGATCCAGCTCTCCTCGGGCATCCCCGACTTCCTCACCCCCGAGATCGACCCGCTCGGCTCCACGATCACGTATCGCCCCGTCGACTTGCTGGCCGCCTCGCGCAAGCAACAACGGCCATCGGAGATCGGGACCTTCAACTACTCCAACACCAACTACATCCTGCTCGGCATGATCATCGAGAAGGTGACCGGGCATTCGCTGGCGAGCGAGCTCAAGCAGAGGATCTTCACCCCGCTCGGCATGCGGGCCACCTACCTGCCGATCAAGGCCGCCGAGGGAATCAAGGGCCCGCATGGGCACGGCTATAGGAAGGATGAAACGGGCAAGCTGCTCGACGCCGACAAGCTCAACGCCACCACCATGCTGGGCGCCGGCGGCGTGATCTCCACCGCGCATGACATCAGCGCCTTCCAACGCGCGTTCATCCAAGGCAAGCTGCTGCCGGACTCCCTGCGCAAAGTGATCAACGATCCGGTGCCCGGCCAGCCGTCGCCGCCGCAGGGCGGTCCGTGTATGGGCAAGCCGGCCTTCCAGCCACGTGGCGGCAGCGCCCCTGGCTTCGTCGCCGCGACCTACACCTCCCCGGACGGGCGGCTGCAGTTCGCGGTTTCCGTGACGGTGGCCATGGATGACGCCGAGCGCGGTGCTGTGGCGCAGCGTATCGACCAAGCCCTCGCGTCGGTGTTCTGCCCTGCGACTGCCGCTGGCTAGACCTGTTCTCCGCTAGATCGTTTCTCTGGATCGCGTTATGAAGAGTGGGTTGGCCCGTCTGACTGGGTCTGAGTGGTCCTTCGGGCCAACCTCGTCATTAGTCTCGCCGGGGACGGGTGGAGATCCTGGTTGAATGCATCCGCCACGGCGACTCTGGGTGCTGCCGATGCTCGCAGTCACCCATCGCTGCTTGAAGGATCTTGATCCACAGGTACTGACAATTACTCGTGCTGTGACGGAAAACGTTCACCGGGGTGCACAGTTTTCGCGCGGGGGCGAACCTCAACTTTTGACGGCCTCTGCGATCTGCAGTGCGACCTGGGCCGGTGTTAGGTGCGTGGTGTCGACGACCTCGGCCTCGCCGTGTAGCCACGCGCGGGCCGCCTCGGCGTAGGGCTCAAGGTATCTGAGACGGAAGGGGGAGGGGCCAAGAAGAGTGTCCCCCTCGATGCGCCTGCGGAGGGTGTCTTGGTCAGCGTGGAGGACGAAGTGTCGTACCGGAATGGCATGTTGGGTGAGGCCCATGCTGATTTCGCGCCAGTACTGCTCGACCAGGACGGTCATGGGCATCACCAGAGTGCCGCCGGTGTAGTCGAGTACGAGGCGGGCGGTCTCGACTACGAGTGGCCGCCACGGCGGCCAGTGTTGGAAGTTGTCGGTCGCCGGCAGCCCCGGCGTGATGTCCATGAGTGTCTCGCCTACCTTCTCGGCGTCGAACACCCGTGAATTCGGGATCAGTTGCTGCACGAGTGGAGCGGTCGTCGTCTTGCCTGCGCCGTGGGTGCCGTTAAGCCATACGATCACAGAGCCCGATGCTAGTGCTGTGCGGGCCGTGGGAACGGACCACACAACGCCGCAATCCGGATCCCCGGCACCGAGCGCACAGCACGAGATCGGCACCGGGGAGGGATGTACCGCGGATCCGCGGTTACGTCGAGACGACCGTCAGACGGCCGTGCGCGACCACTGCTGGTTGGTGCCGGTGTTGCACGGATACTGCTTGAGGATCACGCCATCCGCGGTCGACGCGGACGGTACGTCCACGCATTTGCCGCTGTGTCGTGCCCGGAGCTGAAAGTAGCCACCGTTGGCGACCATCTGGAACTGCTGATTGGCGCCGGTGCCACAGGTGTACTGGATGAGCTCGGCGCCGTCGGCGGTTGAAGCGCCCACCACATCAAGACACTTGCCGCTGTGGCGGCTGACGAGGCGCCAGTAGCCGCTGCCGGCGTCCTGGAACTGCCACTGCTGCCATGGGTTGCCGCCGTAGGTGTACTGGTCGACGCGCGCACCGTTGCTGGTGCTCGCCTGTAGGACGTCCATGGCCTTGCCGCTGTGGCGCGCGTCGATCCTGTAGAACGTTTCCGGCTGCGGCGAAGGGGTGGAGTCGCGGACGGTGTCGCCCCAGCCGTAGCGGACCCGGTCGGCGCCGGATTGATTGCGGATGGCCAAGGTGAGGTTGGTGCCGCTGCCGCCGAGGGCGTACATCGAGTAGTGGTCGTAGCCGAGGTTGTCGGTCGGCTTGCCGCCGAGGGCGGGCCAGTAGGTGCCGCCCATCTGGTTGTCACGCATGACCTGGGCCACGGCGCGGAGGTAGCGCACGAAGTTGTCGGTGCTGTTCGCGTCGCCGTAGTTGCGGCCGTCGTTCATCGGCGCACCGAACTCGGTCATGACCGCGCGCGAGGCGCAGTTGCCCAGACGCGTCTGAATGTGGCTTCGGAAGGCGTCGTAGGTCATCGCGCTGTAGAAGAAGGCGTAGTAGTGGAAGGACAGCAGCGTCGAGTTGAAGCGGCTGTCGTTGCAGATGTCCCGGAGGTCCTGGCTGAAGCCGGTACCGCCGATGAGTACCCGGCCAGGCACCGCCGAGGTGTGAGTGCTGAGCCAGTTCGCCGCTACGTCGCGCCATTCCGCCGATGAGTAGCCGTGCGGCTCGTTCATCGGCTCGAAGTAGACGTTGCTGTTCGAGCCGTATGTGTTGGTCACGGTGGACCACATCGAGTTCCATGCGGCGAGGTTCGTGATCCTGCCGCCGGAGGCTGCGCCGTCCTCCCAATAGGCCAGGATGACCTTGAATCCACGGTCGGTGGCGGCGTCGATGGCGCCTCGGTAGGAGTTCCACCAGCTCGTGTTGGCCACAGTGTGGGTGTTGATAGGCAACCGGACGGTGTTGACCCCCATGATGTATTCCATGTAGTCGTAGAGCGCGTTGGCCTTGGCCCGTACTGTCGCGTTGCTGTCGGACTGGCTCAGGCCCTGCACGACGAGCGTGCCGGTGCTGAAGTTGTCACCCAGCACGGCCCAGTTCATGCCTCGGAATTGGCTGGTGGCGGCATTGGCCGATGGCGCGGGGACGAGGGCTGCCACTGCGGTGAGCGCGGTCAGCACAAGGGCGATCAGCAACTGGCGCAACGACCGAATGCTCCGCGATGGTCCTGATGAGTAACCATCAGACGCCATGCTCAGTGCCATGAAATGTCCCATCACTAGATCTGAATTGCTGGGTCGAACTTTCACTTGAGCACATTGTTAGCGATAACAAAAAATAAATGCCAATTACCCATGGAGGCCTCACGCTAGAGAGGAGGCGGGAGTGCGTCAACAGAAAGGGAGACGACTTGCTCGAACCGCTGGTCCGTGACTGACACCGCTGTAAATTTCAGGCAGACTTCCTGGTCACGCCAACGCCCCGATAGTGCCAATGCAACTCCACCGCGCCTCGGCCACACGTTCCGCTCTCCGATCGCGGCCCGGTCGGTGCAGGGTACGAACAGGATCGCCTGCCGCCCGGGGGCAGTGCGGCCTACCAGGCCGAGGGCCGTCCCTGCTGGACACCCGGAGGGACGCTGATCCTGGAGGAGGAGATCGGGCCGATCGGCGTGGAGGCCGACGGCGCGTTCAGCCGCGTCGCCACCGCCACACCGTTCGAGGCTCCCGATTTCGAACCGTGACCCGAGGAACATGGCCACGGCGGGCCAGTGGCGATGGCTCTGTCACTGCCGAAGGAGGACATCGTCGACTGCTGGTACGGCGGCCCTTGACTGAGGAGGTTTCGCTGTGTGCGGGACCGGACGCGTGCCGTCCGAAATGGAGCGGTGGACTGGGATCACACGTCGGCAAACGGACTGGACCTGCGCGACACGCACGACGGGAACCCTCTATCGACGGACCTCGGACTCGTGATGCGTGTGCAGCGGGCAGGCGACATTGTCATCAGCCGGCCACTCTTCCTCATCCGCGAGTGGGCAATGGAAGTCTGGGACAATATCCCCTTATCCGAGTGGATGACATTCTGACCCCCCTCTCAAGGGTTTGCCGCCAGGCCCGTGGCCTCGGGCGTTCCAGCCGACAACATCGCACCTTAAGCGCAACCGCCCGACTGAGTGACAACGGCTGCGGACAACCCCGGACAGCGGCGGATCTTGGTGGGCTGAAATCGCAGGCCCGTGTGGACGGGATGCGGCTTGCCGATCCGCTGGAGTGGAACAGCGGCCGGGAAGAGGAGCTTGAGTCTCCAGCAGGGGGAGGCGCGAGGGTACGGAGTATGGACGGCGACACGCTCTACTCGATCGGCGATCTGGCTCGGCGGACCGGGCTGACGGTCAAGACCATACGGTTCTACTCCGACTCGGGAATCGTGCCGCCGACTGACCGCAGCCCGGCCGGCTACCGGCTCTACGACATCGATGCCCTCGCGCGTCTGGACCTCGTGCGGACGCTGCGCGACCTGGGACTCGACCTTGCCGCCGTCCGGCAGGTCCTGGACCGGGAGATCTCGCTGCCCGAGGTCGCCGCAGCACATGCCGAAGCACTGGAGGTGCAGATCCGTACCCTGCGACTGCGGCGTGCGGTGCTGCGAGCGGTAGCCAAGCGTGGCTCCACCCTGAGGAGATGGACCTGATGCACAAGCTCGCCAAGCTCTCCGATGACGAACGCCGACGTCATATCAGCAACTTCATCGACGACACCTTCGGTGGTCTCGACGCCAACCCCGATCTGGTGGCCATGATGCGCTCGGCTATGCCCGACCTGCCCGACGACCCCACGCCGGAGCAGGTCGAGGCCTGGGTCGAACTCGCCGAGCTCTCCCAGGACCCGGACTTCCGCGCCTCCGTGCGCCGGATGGCCGAGTACCAGGCGGCCGAACGCGCTCAAGGCGACACCACGGGCCTGCACCATGACCTCACCGACGCCGTCCGCGACCGGGTCGGCCAGGCACTGGCAGCCGGTGTCGCCCCGGCCTCGCCCCAGGCCGCCCCTGTGATCACAGCGCTCATGGCCCGCTACGCGCACGTCTTCGGCCGCCCCGACGACGCCAACCTGCAGCGTTGGCTGCTGACGCGCTTGGAAACCGCCAACGATCCCCGCGTGGAGCGGTACTGGCAGCTGCTGGCCGTGATCAACGGCTGGCCGGTCCCCGAGAGCCTGGCCCCAGTGTTCGATTGGTTCATCCAGGCTCTGCGTGCCCACATGGAGCGGTAGCGCGAGGCCGAACAGGACGCAAGAGACAGCGGTCAGGCCCTTGATCGTTTGACCGTCATCCGGCGGCGACCATGGCGAGGTTCCGGGTCATTGTCGTGGTGCCGTCGGCGTTCCCGGTCACGGTTCTCCGGGCGGGACACCGTGAGCCGGGCAGGAACGTCGAAGGTATCGGGGCGGGTACGGCCGCATGCGACTTCAACTGCCGAGACCTGCTGCCGGTCGGCGGCAGGTCTCAGTGAGAAGGACACCGGTCATGGTGTGCGCTCCGCACTGGCCAGTGCGGCGGTGCCGACCAGAGCCAAGGTCGCCTCGGGGGTGAGGGGGTGGAACGGGCCGCCCCGAACGTCCCGATATGCCCGTTCCAATAGGGAGGTCCGGAAGAAGGCGGCACCTCCCACGACGTCGAGGGCGAGGTCGACGATGGCCTTGGCCTCACACACGGCGTGCCGCTTGGCCACCATCAACGTGATCAAGGTCGGCTCGTCCGCGGGCGGGTCGTCGCCGACCTCTTCGACGGCGGCGAGCAGCGCCCACCAGGCCACCCGCAGGCGGGCGGCCATCTCCCCCAGCTGCCGAACCGCCGCCGGAGCCGGGTCCCCGGCACGCGCGCCGAGGACTCGGAGCGCCTCGTCGTACGCCCCCCGTGCGATGCCCAGATACACCGCGCTCACGACGGGCGCGAAGTGAATGGCGGCGACCAGCAGCGGGCCCGAGAGCTTCCCGTACGGCCGGCGACCGAGGATCTTGTCGGCCGGGACGAACACGTCCTCGAATACCAGGTCATGGCTGGCGGTGCCACGCATGCCGAGGGTGTCCCAGGTCTCGACCAGCGACACGCCGGGGCTGGACAGCGGTACTCCCGCGTGCAGCACCTCGGCGTCGGGTCCGGGTTCTCCGAGCACTGCCGAGGTGGAGATGACGGTAGCGACCGGCGCCTGCGAGCAGAAGGTCTTCCGTCCGGTGAACCGGAACCCGCCGTCGACCTCGACGGCCGTCGTCGTCGGGCACACCCAGTCCGATCCACCGCTGGTAGCCATGATCAGCCCGTCCCCGGCGATTCGGCGCAGCGCGCCTTCGGCGTCCGGCGCGCCTCGACGGTGCCGCCAGCACTGGACCAGGGTCATATAGAGGTGCATGGCGGCGGCCAGCGCGGCCGATCCGGCATGGCGGGCGAGCTCGCCCTCGGCCAGCACCACCTGACGCAGCGCGGCTCCCAGGCCACCGAACTCCGTGGGTACGGCCAGCCTCAGGTAGCCGTGATCCTGCATCGCCTGGTAGCCCTCGGCGACGAAGGTCGCGTCCAGGTCGTGCCGCGCCTCGGTAGGGGCGCATTTCCGTCCTACTTCGGCGGCCAGTGCGACGACGTCGGCATCGTGCAGGGGTTGGTTCATCGTCAGAGTCATGGCTCGACGCTAGAAAGGCCGGGAGGCCGTCTCTAGTACGAGATGTGTACCACCTGGTGGTTTCGTCTCGGGGTTACGCTGAGCGGCGTGGGTTCCTCGTACGGACAATTCTGTCCCGTCGCGAAGGCGATGGAGCTGCTCGACGAGCGTTGGACACTGCTCATCATCCGGGAGCTGGTCACCGGAAGCCGGTACTTCAACGAGCTGCGCCGCGGGGTGCCGAGGATGTCCCCCTCTCTGCTGTCCAGGCGGCTCAACCGGTTGGAGCGGGCCGGAGTCCTGGAGCGCCGCCCAGACGGCAACCGGGTGCGGTACCTGCTCACCCCGGCCGGGCAGGAGCTGCGGCCGGTGGTCGAAGCACTGGGCGCCTGGGGCATCCGCTGGATCCCGGAGCTTGGCGACGAGGACCTCGATCCGCAGTTGCTGCTGTGGGACATGCACCGCAACGTCGACCACGATGTCATCCCTGAACAGCGCACGGTGGTGCAGTTCAGCTTCACGGATGTGGCAGCGCACACCCGCGACTGGTGGCTGGTCATCACCCCCGGCGACGTCGACGTATGCGACGACGATCCCGGCTATCCCCTGACGGTGAAGGTGATCGTGGGCCTGCGGCGGATGACCGAGATCTGGCGTGGCGATCTCACCTGGTCCGACGCCCTCCGCTCCGGCGTTGTCGAGGTGCACGGCCCGGAAGCGGCGCGCCGCGCCCTGCCCCGGTGGTTCAGGCTGTCCACATTCGCCCAGGTCCCCCGCCCGCACCGGGTGAGCTGACCCCAATCGCGGTATTCATTTCGGGGGACGTGGCATTCGCCGGACAAGAAGCCGTGCGATCACATGATGCGCTCCGTTCCCTTGAGGAAGCAGGACGAGCGGCAAGGGGGACATGATGAGCGAGAGCCAGCCAGATCACCCGATCTTCCCGCTGGTCACCTCGATGCCGTCGAGCCGAGGCATCCTGATGTCCACCAGGCACACGTCGGGGCGCAGCCGCCAGGCCATGGCGACCCTCGGCCCCATCGGGCGCCTCCCCGACGACCGTGATGTCGGGCTGGTCCTCCAGAATCAGCCGCAGCCCTCGGCGGATCATCGACTGGTCGTCGGCGAGCAGGACCGAGATGGTCATCGTGACTTCCTGGCGGGGGCGGGCAGGGTCGCCCGCACCGACCAGCCGGCGCCGGGCCGTGGTCCGGCGCGCAGCGAGCCGCCGAGTGTCTCGACGCGTTCGCGCATGCCGATCAGACCGTAGCCGCCGCGATGACCGTGCCGGGCCGGGGCCGCCGGGGCGTCGTCGGTGACCTCGACGGTGACGTCCTGCGGGTTCTGCTCGACGGTGACCGTGACGGAGCGGGCCTTGGGCGCGTGCCGCAGCACGTTGGTCAGCGCCTCCTGGACGATGCGGTAGACGGTGCTGGTCACCTCCGGCGGCCACGTGGCATCCCCGCCCGGCAGGCTCAGACGCACCGCCGGGCCCTTCCTGCCGAAACGCTCGACCAGCGCGCCGAGCCGCTCCGGCCCGGGGGACGACGGTGCGGCGTCGTCGGCGTCGCGCAGCAGCCCGACGACGCGGCGCATCGCGGCCAGGGCCTCGGTGCCGGCGGTCTCCATCTCGCTGAGGTATTCGGTCACCTGCTCGGGATTCCGCCGCGCGACCACCTGGACGCCCTGTGCCTGGACGACCATGCCTGTGACGTGGTGGGCCACGACGTCGTGCAGTTCCCGGGCCAGCTCCAGTCGCTCGGCCCGGCGCACCCGCTCGGCGGCGGCCGACGCCCGCGCGTCCAACGTCCGCAGCGTCAGCCCGGCCCCGGCGCCGGCCAGCCAGACCAAGCCGTCCAGTGCCGTCACCGCCGGGAGGCCGGCGGACGGCGGCCCGGCGGCGAGCTGACCGACGATGATCACCACAGGCCCGGCGGCCGCGATGGCACCGGCCGGTACCGGCGCAAGGGCCCGGAGCGCGGAACCGGTCAGCACCGCCAACCCCAGGGTCATGGCCGGGCTGGGTTCGGCGGGAAGGTCAGGGCCGGCCACACGGGTGGCCACGATGGCCGCGACCGCGACGCCGAGCCCCGCGACCGCCGGCCAGAGCGGCCGGCGCGGCGCCAGCAACGCCGGCAGGCACACCGCCGCCGCGCAGACGCTGCCTGGCACCCAGTACCAGGAGCCCCAGCTCTGTGCGATGGCGGCGGCCTGCACCGCGATCGCCGCCAGCAGAACGGCGCCGAGCCCGGCCACGGAGGCGACCCGGCCCCATCCCTCCGCAAGGGTCATGCCGGTCAGCCTATCGATGCGCCGTCCGGCGGCGCTGTCCGGCAGGATGATGCCCGGCACGTCCCGGTTGCGTTCCATTTCTACTGCTCAGGCCGGCCGAGCGGCGGCGACGACGGAGCGCCGGACCGCCGGACAAGGGCGAACGCGCGCAGCAACGGCCCGGCGATCAGCCCGCCGACCACCAGCAGGGTCGCCGTGGTCGTCACGCCGGTGGGCCCGCAGACCCATACGAACGCGGTCACCGCGACGCCGCCTGCGGCGATGGCGGCGGCCGGCAGTACCGGCAGCGTTCTGATGGAGGAACCGACGAGCACGGCAAGGGCCAGAGCCGCCGTGGGGGACGGCTCCTGCGGCAGGTCGCCGACCAGGGACACCCCGACGGCGACGGCAGTGATGACGACGCCCGCCGCCGCCGTCCACGGCCTTCCTCGCTCGCGCAGCAGCGCCAGCCCGCACATCACCACCGCGACGGCGGTGGTGTGGACCCAGTAGGCGCCGCCCCAGCTACCGATGAGCATGTACGCGGTGAAGACGATGCCCAGGACGAACACCACGCCCAACCCGATGTTGACCAGCACAGCCGGTTCCGCTGGAGACGGACCGGCATCTTTTCCATGACTGTCGGCAAGCGGCATGAGGAACCTAGTTTTCGGAATAGGCGGCCGGGACGGAGAATCAGTGCGCCTCATGGCGTCAGGCGCGCCTGACGCGCCGCACAGCGATGGCGGTGAGAAACGCGCCCGCCACCAGATAGAGCCCGGTTTCGGCCAGTTGGAACAGCCAGTACCGGCTGCTGGGCTGATACTCGATGTCAACGTGCAGGTCGAGTTCGGACAGGCACACCGCGGCGTCACCGAACGTGCCGCCGGTGCCGGTCTTGGGCGGGGCGTCGAGGCATTCGTTGAACGTGCTCTCGCTCACCGTTCGCCCGTCGGCGGTGCGCAGCGGGCTGGTCTGGCTGATCCACGCGTCGGGGGCGCCGGGCACCTGCAGGCCGCCGATGACCGGGGCACCGGTGATGCTGCCCAGGTTCCTGGCTTTATTGATGGCCTGCGCGGTCATCGGCAGGGACGCCTTCTCCGGCGCCATGAGATGCGGCCGCACCAGGTTCGGCACGACGAACTGGACGACGAGGAAGACCACGCCCGTGATGGCCATCGCCGGCAGAGTCCGGCGCACCAGCAGGCCGACGATGGTGCCGAGGGTGAAGGCGAGGAAGGCGTAGCCGATCGGAGCGATGTTGCGGGCACCGAACTCCACCGTGCCGAACCGGTCGGATGCGACCCGGTCGTACGGGGAGGCCGCCCAGGTGAGCAGCAGGGTGACCAGGCCCGTCAGGGCCATCGCGGCCACGCCGACGAACGCCATCCTGCCGATGAGCCAGCGGCGGCGGGTCACGCTCTGGTTCCACACCAGCCGATGGGTGCCGAGTTCCAGTTCCCGCGCGATCAGCGGCGCCCCCCAGAACATCCCGATGATGACGGGGATCAACCCGAGCCCGCCGGCCAGGAACAGCAGCGTGTTCTTGTAGGCGCTTTGGAACTGGCTGCTGGCCTGCGCGCAGCCGGCGGGGTCGGTGCACCGGGACCGGTAGGCGTCGTAGGCGTCCCGGATGTCCATGCCCAGGTGCAGCAGGTACACGGCGACCAGGGCGAGTCCCAAGGCGCCGACGAGCGCCTGGAGGCGAAACTGCCGCCAGTTCAGCCAGATCATCGCACTCCCTCCCCGGCCACGGCGACGGGCGCGGTCGCCCGCGACATGTAAGCGAGCACCAGCTCTTCGAGCGTGACAGGCTCAGCCCGGAACGGGATCTCCGACGGCGGGAGGTCGGAGCGCACCACGGCGCTGCTGGACTGGGCGTGGTGCTCGGTCCGAATGACCTCGACCCCTGCGGGCAGCCGGTCGAGCTCGCCGCGGAGCGCGACCAGCCGGTGGTGGGCGGCCAGCAGGTCCCGGACCTCGCCGGCGACCTGAATCCGCGAGTCGCACAGCACGATGAGGTGGTCGCATGCCTGCTCGATGTCACCGAGCAGATGCGATGACAGCACAGCGCTGGCACCGAGTTCGGCGACGAACTCCAGCAGGCTCACCAGGAACCCCTGGCGCGCCAGCGGGTCCAGCGCGGCGGCCGGCTCATCGAAGATCAACAGCTCGGGGCGCTTGGCGGCGGCGATCGTCAGCGCCAGCTGCGCGCGCTGACCGCCCGACAGCCGTCCCGCCTTCTGGCCCGGGTCGAGCCCGACCTGCGTGAGGCGCCGCTCGGCCAGGCCCTGGTCCCACGACGGGTTCAGGCGCGCGCCCAGACGAAGGTGGTCGGCCACGCTGAACGACGGATACACCGGGGTGTTCTGCGCCACGAACCCCACTCGGGCCAGGTGCGCGGCACTCGCCGCCGGACGGGACCCCAGAACGCGCAACGAGCCCGACGTCGGCTCCTGCAGCCCGCAGGCCAGATTCAGCAGGGTCGATTTGCCGGCCCCGTTCGGGCCGACCAGACCGACGACGCGACCGGCCGGAACGTTCAGATCGACCCCGCTCAACGCCTCCCGGCGGCCGTACCTTTTCGTCAATCCCTCGGCTCGCAGCACAGGGACGGATTCCTCTTCCGACATGGGTCCATCGTCGAGAGCGGCGCCGCCCCGGGTCACCGGCCGAAGGCACGATTCGCACCGTCGGCGATCGTACTTACGGCTGGTTCGATGCCCTGCGTCGGACTGCCGTCTTACTGATCGTTCCAGAATGAGGGAGTCGTCCCAGCAGATGAAGCCGCCGGCGCCCGGCCCGGGACCTGGCCGGTAGCCAGCCATCACGCACCCTCTGTGGCCTGCACGGACAACCGAGTTCATGAGGTCCTGCCCCGGTTGAGGGGCGGGCGGTGGGCCCAGGTGGCCCAGCGCCAGAGCCACTCGACGGGGCCCTGGCGGTAGCGGCGAAGCCAAAGGGTGGACAACAGCCACTGGGCCGTGAGAATGATTCCCGCGGCCTGGAACGCCGCCGACAACGATTGGCCGATCGGCAGGCCGAGGAGGTGACTGGCCGCCAGAACGAGGAGCGTGGCGGTCAGATAATTGGTCAGTGCCATCCGGCCCAGCGGCGCGAAGACGAACTGCAGCGCCGGTCGCAGCGGCGTTCTGAGCAGGATCAACACGACGCACACATACACACCGGCGAGTAGCAGATCAGCCAGGGTAGACGTGAAAGGCAGCTGCGTCGTGGCCCCTACGGCCCGCATGCTCGCCTGTACCCATAGGGCAGAGGCAAGTCCCGCCGTGAAGACCAGGCCCAGCAGGACCGGTCCTCGGGTGGACTGCTCGATCAGATCGATCACCCCGTATCGGACCAATGCCGAGCCCAGCAGGAACAGTCCGGCAATCAGCAGGGGCCCACCCCCGCCGATCATCGCCACCGTCACGAGCGCGGCGGAGAGGCCGGCCACGGCCCACCGCGGCAGCCAGCTCGAGGGCAGCAACACCAGCATGCCGACGATGGCGTACTTGGTCAGGACTTCACCCGGCCACAGCAGCATATGCACCAGGCCGATCGCGAGCAGCGCCAGAAGCCGGCGCAGCAGGACCAGCCGTGGGCGGAGGACGCGGTTCGCAGCGGAGTCCAGCAACAGCGAGAACCCGATACCGAACAACAGGGAAAAGATCGGGAGCCCGAGCCAGGGGTCCCAGTTCCCCATGGGCTGCGCGGCAACGGCGGTGCCGCCGTTGGCTATCAGCTGGATGTTGGCGAGCAGGATCTCGCACAGCGTGAACCCGCGCAGTACGTCGAGCGCGATGATCCGGGGCCGACCCGAGGAGAGCGCAACGGCCTGGGCCCGATCGGCGGAGGCGGCGGCGGGCCCTTCAGACGGGAGACGGTGGGCGGGATGGCTGGCCGGGTCCTTGGGAGGCGAATCCTGCGGGAGTTCTTCGCGTGGCATGGGGCCTCATCCTGCAAGGGCCCCAGGGGGACGGCATCGGTCGAAAGCAGGGTCCGCGGCGCCCGAGATCGTACTTCCGGCCGATAGATCGGCGAGGGCGGGTGTCTGGCCTTAGGCGATCACGAGGCTCCATTCTGGTAGCCCCTGCCGAGATCACTTCCGTTGGGCCTTTGTCGTCTAGCATGACGAGCGTCGAGGGTAGATTTCGGTCCGACCTACAGGGCTTCGACTCTCATGAGAGCATGACTCGCATCACTCTGCCGGCTCTGGTGTCCGCATTGATCATCAACCTTATTTCTGGTTGCCATTCAGAGTTTTTCCCTGGTACGTCTCGGGCGCCTACCGGAGTCGTCGTCGATATGCGCTCGACAGGAAAGCTGGTGGCTCAAACCACAGCCGAATGGTACTGGGACGGCCTGACCGAGATCATGGATGTTCTGGTGATCGACACCGGAGCCACGGACACCACCGACGCCCTTGCCTCTGCTACGCATAGCCTCAAAAAGCGCGGCTGGAGACTCAGTGATGCCTTCCCATCGCCATCAGTATTGATGAAGTCAGACAAGTGGAGAGAGGTGGAGGTTTCGGTTGACCCGCTCTCATCCTACGATCCGCCCAGCTCTGATGGGCTCAACGAGGAACTCGATAAACGTAATGAACAACTGTTTCGAGCCTTGAACATGGCGGCCGGGGCAGAAAACCTCGTGGTTCTTCAGTCGTCAGCGCAAGGGTCTTGATGTAGCTCACAGCCGGACGGCCGAATCGCCTTGCAGTGTAGCCATGGAGGTACTGACCGGCGAGGGCTACGGAGAGGCCATCAGGTGTCGTAGGAGCCATCCCAGGGCTCGTAGAACCCGATCTGGTTGGGGTAGTACTCGACATAGCCGTCGCCGTCTTCGGCTCTGTCCGTCTCGTCTATGAGACCGAACACGCAGTCGTGGGCGTCCACACGGAAGAGACGAACGGCGATGTCCCCATACTCGACGTCCTGCAAGCAGGCCAGCATCCGTTGCAACGCCTGATCTGCCTCGGCGCCGTCCGCAAAGGGACCGATCTCAGAGCTGAGGTGCCGACCATCGTGGTCGAACAGATGAAGGATCGCGAACCATGGCCCCGGCATCGGCTCATCATGCTCATCACGCCAGGGCCACTCCCCTACCTCTTCATACGCCGCGACCGGCCATCCCCTGCACACCCCTCCGAAGAACAAGCCTCCAGCATGGGTGCCGATGGTGTCGGTGTGGTAATCGGGCTCGCAGGAAATGGGGATCAGGTCAGGTATCCGCATGGCAGCGACAGTAACCCCAGCCGATGACATTTCTTGGCAAGAGCCGTGCACCAACTCACTACTTGCTGACGGCGACGGACGGCAACCGGCGACGGCATCGCCGCCAGACGCGACCGGACACGGCTGGAGTCCCCTGAACACATACCCCCGATTCAGAGGCCATGTGCCCAGGGCGTCGATCGGCTGTAATCCGTCAATGCGGGGTTCGAGTCTCAAGCGCTCCAGCGGAGGCATCTCCGGGCGGAAGTACTGAGCTGGAGGCAGAACGGCGAAGGAGTCGCCAGATGCCCACGGCGATCACGGGTATGGCTATCGCCCAGCAGTAGAGGGCTGCGATGATTCCCTCGTTCACGTGCTGCCCGTTGCCCTGCACCTCAGGGACGACGCTTGACGCGATCTCCGGAAGGAGTAGCAGCGCCACCCCTGCCAGGGCGAGCATCGAGTTAGTCACGACGGACAGCCTTGCCGGGTACGGTTCCCGGATAAGGCGGCCGACGAACATGACAAGGCTGACGGCACAAACGACAGCCGGCACCATGATCTTGCCGGACCAATGGATGAGCATGGTGGACCAGTACCAGCGCTCATCCGGCATCGGCGGCATGAAGTAGACCATAGGTGCAGGTGGGCCGTTGAAGTCTTCGACAGTGCCCAGAATCGAGCCGCCGACGAGGGCGCCGACGAAGGCGATGGACTTCGGAGTGCGCCGCGCCCACCTTGTCAGCCCTGTGGCGGCACCGAGTCCGGCGAGCAGACCGAGGAAGACACCTTTGCCGGCTCCGTAGGCGATCGGGACCCAGGCGTTCCAGGGGTAGTTGCCGACCGTAGCGGCTGTCCACGCACCAACCGCACCCCAGACGAGAATGCCGTCGGCGATCCCTGCCGCCAGAAGGTCCCTCACACACCTGCCCGTTGTCACAAAGGCAATATGCCCTCCACCGCCGGGCAAGGCCGGGAAAACCCGGGTGCGTGTCCACCCCGACTCGAGAATCAACGGCCTGATCACTGGAGACAGTGATCAGACCATTGACCGTTTGACCGTTGATCGAATTCATGATCAGGAAGCGCTAGGGTGAGCGGCCCGCCCTCTGCTCGATCTCCTGGACGTGACGCGTGCGCCGTTATCGGTCGGTCCTTCCCGCCGTGCTCGTGACCGGTGGCTATGTGGCGGCGCTCATGGTCGCCGCCGTGCTCGCGCGGACCGGTGGCGACGTCGGCTTCCTGTGGCGGCTGTCACTGTTCGTCGAAGCGGACGAGGACGCCACGGCCACGTGGCCGAACGTGCTCACCCTCGTCCTGGCGGGCGGACTGTGGGCCTGGGCGCTGTGGCAGAGCCTGCGGGACCTGCCGTACGGGAAGACCCTCTCGGCCGACCCCGAGACGCGCCCGCTGCGAAGGGCTCTGTATGCGGCAGTGGCATTCTGGGTGTTCTACGCGGTCATGCCGGTCTGGCCGTGGTGGGCGGTGGTGCTCGACACGCTGGTGATGGCGGCGCTCGTCGTGCTGTTCCACCCGGTGCTGCGCCGCAACATACGTCACGCCGACCTCGCCCTGGGCGCCGGCCTGCTGGCCCAGGTGAGCGTGGCGGCGGCCGAGGTGTTCGACGTGCTCGACTGGCACGCGGCGGAGCGGGCGGCGGCGCTCGGCGGGTTCGCCGGCGTCGGGACCTCGGTGTGGTCCGTGCTGGTGCTCGTGGCGCAGTGGCGGGACGGCCGCTGGGGGCGGACGACCGTGTGGTACGGCATCGCCTCCGTGCTGGTGCCGGTCGCGCTCCTGATCGGGGGCATACCGCTGAGCGGGGCCGGTGATTTCCACGACGTCTACGACGAGGCCACGTCGGCCGCCGACGCTCTGTTCGTGATCTGGCTGGCCCGGTCCGCCCACGAACTCGCCGGCACGCCCAGCGGGCTCGCGCCGTACGTCCCGCCGACCGATCGTAGAGCGGCGCTCACGGTGGCGGCCCGGTTCGCCGCGTGCCTGGTCCTGCTCCTTCCGCCGCTGGCCAACCGCCATCCGGCGTGGATCAGTCCGCACGTGTCGATCGAGCGACTGCCTCCTGTCGTGGGTGACGTGGTGGGCGCCGTCTCCCCGGCGTTCTGGCACGCTTTGGAGCTGTTCGTGGGCATCGGCGGCCTGGCCGCACTGGTGCTCGTCGCCCTCCAGCGGCGGGCCGTGTTCTGGGTGGCGATGAGCGGCCTGTTCCTCACCGCGCTCGGCGGGCTCGCCGCCGTGACCCTGACCGACCGGGGCGGCCCCGGGCTCCTCTACGGCTCGGATGCCTTCGATCCGTATGCCATGATCACCACCTTCTCGAGGCCGACGACCGTCTCTCCGTTGTGGTTCACCGCCGCCTGCCTGATCTCGGCCGCCCTGCTCTGGCGTGAGCGGCACCGGCGCCTCGCAACGCCTGCAGTCGGATCCAACTCGACTCCAAGCCCGCGACTGTGAACTGTGCCCCGGTTCCGGAGTCCGGCTTGCGCCGCCGCGACCAGGTGGTACCAGCCGGAAGGCCGGTTCCGATCCCCGGAACCGGCTCCCCTGCCCTCCGGGAGACCAGGCCCCGCTCACAAGCGCGCAGACGACCGGGAAGGTCGTGACGAGCGGCAGCGGGCGGGTTGTCCTCGGGCGGGCCGGGACGAGACGATCTGCCTCGTCCCGGCCGACCCGTGGGTCATGCCGGCAGCGGGTGCCAGCCGTCGCGGTAGCGGACACCGTCGCGCCGGAGCCGGACCTCGTCGTGCAAGGTTCCGGGAACTGGTTCGGTGCGGACCAGCTCGGGCCGATCGACCACGATGCACACATCCTCGCCGGGCCACCACCAGCCGCAGGAGCGAACCAGTGCGGCCCAGTGGCCGAGGTGCTCGAGTTCGTCCGGCCCGTAGGAGGCCAGTCCGAGCCGGTGCAGGGCGTCGTAGTAAGCGACCCACGCCGCGTCCTGCTGCCCGTACCAACACGCCGGTACGGTCCCGCTGCCGGCCAGCGCGTTACGAATCGGCATGCGGTATCCGTGCGCGAGGCTCCGGTGCAGTGCGGTGCGGATGCCTTGGTGCAGCACCACACCCAGTGGAACGCCGGCGTCGAGTGCCTTCAGCGGTGGCAGTTCGGGCCAAGGCTCGCCCCGTTTACCCCTCCGCGTCGGGGACAGCTCAGGGTCGGCGTGGGAGACACCCGCGCTGAGTGCGCCGCGCAACTGGGACTCGAGCATGGCCAGATCACTGGCCAGTGGCGGTGTCCCGTGCGGACGAGGATCCCGGATCCACCCGTAGAGCTGGTCGAGAGTGGGCAGACCGGTGACAAGCGGGATCGCCTTGTCCGGTGAGTCCACCCATTCGAACCAGGGCTTCGGGCGAGAGATCCTCGCGTAGATCATGGTCAGGCTGTGTTCGACGGTCCGCCGGTCGGCCGGCTGCGTGGACAGACCGTGGTCCAGCCACTCCTGTCGGATCTTGACAGCTTCCTGCCACCGGTCGTGAGCGCTCTTGCTCCTGACGTCGGCAACAGGTTCAGCGGCGACATAGCGCCGCGTGGGCGCGGTCAACGCGCGTGGGCGTCGCCGCCCTTTCGGTTGGAGATCATGCCTCGATGATGGCCTGCGCTCCACGGTGTGCGCAACCACCCGGCCGATCCCCGCCCCAACCGCCGCTGCTGTTGCCGTTTGCTCCGCAGCAGCCGGGCCGGTTGCGGCGAGGCAGGGAATGGGCCGGTGTCTCTTGGGCGCAGCCGGATGCGAACCGGCAGGCGAATCGGCTGCGATCGCTGCACCCACAGTCGGCGGAGCAATTTGCGCCTGGAGAGAGCGGCGCCGAAATCCGACCGCCCGGTCGACAGCGATCGAGTGCATTCCCAGGATCCATTGCACGGCTCCGGCCAGTCGGCAGAAAGCCGCCCGAAGGAGCCTCCGAACCAGGAGCGCATGACCCAATGGAGGAGCCTCGATCGGGACAACACAGCATGGCTCGGCCGGTGCTCGGCATTCGAGAATTCCCGCTGTCGTCCCAGGCCAGATGGGATATGACGCTCGCGGCGCGGCTACTCGCCCAGTATGCCGACGCCTCGCCTGAGACGCAGCGCGAATTCCATACGGCGCTTTCAGATGCCGTTCCCCGGAAGAAGATGAAACCCGCCCGCCTCGCATACCTTGCGAATCGAATGCGAGTGAATTCCAGCCGTCCCCAGCTATATGGAACTCAATTCTTCAATGACGGCAACGGAGATCCGCGTCGGGCGCGCCTACAGGGCGTCGGGGCGCCAGCCGGTGGCATCCCGCTCGGTGATCTCGCGCAGGACCCGGGCGGGGTTACCGGCGGCGACGACGCGTGCGGGGACGTCTCGGGTCACGACGGCCCCGGAGCCGACGATCGCGCCGTCGCCGATGGTCACGCCGGGGTTGATGGTGACCCCGCCCCCGATCCACACGCTGTCGCCGATGGTCACGGGCCTGGCATAGCAGGCCCCGGCGACGCGCTCGTCAGGATCGATGGCGTGGTTGGAGGTGTAGATGCTCACGCGCGGCCCGAGCAGAACGTTGTCGCCGATCGTGATTCGTCCGCCGTCGAGCATGACGGCGTCGAAGTTGGCGTAGAAGCCGGCGCCGACGCTGATGTTGTAGCCGAACTCGCACCGGAAGGTGGGCTCGAAGTGCGCACCGGGGCCGACGTGGTCGAGCAGGTCACGTAGGAGGGCCTCACGCTGGGCCTGGGGAGTGCCGAAGCTGTCGTTGTAGGCGTTGGTGAGCAGCACGGCGCGCTGTCGGGCGGCGACCAGTTCGTCGGTCAGGTCGTTGTACATCTGCCCGGTGAGGATGTGGGCGCGCTGTGCCTCGAGGCTCACGGTTGTCTCCTGCGGCGTTCGGTCTTCGTCGGCTGCGCGACCGATCTCGAGCCTGGGCCGCGCAGACGCCGAATTGGTACTCGTCGAGGACCAAGTGTCGCGGAACCCGCGACCGACGCCGACGGGACCTCTCCTGTGGAGAGCATGATCTGCGGCAGCCTCGGCCGGGAAGCCGGGGCCGGGCGAGCCGGGGGCAGTCGGCGTCGCACAGCGCCGACGGCGGGCTGTCGCCTCTCGCTGGCAGGCGTCAGGTGAGGGCACCGGCGCGGGCCGCCGCCAGCGCCGCCGCCGCGGCCCGATCCGCCGCGGTCTCGTCCAGAGGTTCCCCGGTGTTGAGCAATGCGTAGTACAGGGGTGCGGAGACGGCGGCGATCACCCGGCGCGGGTCGGTGCCGGAGGGCAGTTCGCCTCGTTCGATCGCGTCGGTGACGCAGCCGGCCCATTCGTCGATGCGTACGGCGTAGAAGCGGCGCAACGCCTGCGCGGCCTGGTCGTTGCAGAGTGAGGCCGCGATCAGCGCCTTGAACAGCCGCCCCTGGCGGGGATCGGTGAGGGTTTTGAGGACCAGGCGGGCGTTGTCGCGCAGATCCTGGTCGACGTCGCCGTTGCGCGACCGGGGCAGGGATCGTTCGGCCATGTCGTGGAGAAGGTCGGCGGCGAGCGCGCCGGGCGTGCCCCAGCGGCGATAGAGGGTGGTCTTCCCAACTCCCGCGATACGCGCGATCTCGCCGAGGTCGAGCCCGTCGAAGCCCCTTTCGGCCAGCGTGTCGGCGGCGGCTTCAAGGACGGCCTCGCGGACGCGAGCGGTGCGTCCACCTGGGCGGACGGCACCGGGCGGTGGAGTGGCTGCCATGACGGCTCCTTCCCACAAGGCCACTATCGGGACCAGGGTTCCCTTAAGACGGCATGGAGTGCTAGTGTCCTCGTCAGTTTAACGGGACGAGAGAACCGTTAATACCGCTGCCTCCATGCCCGAAGGGACGTCCCTGTCATGTCCACCACGAAATCCCTGCCGGTGGCCGCGGCCGCCACTCACGATGCGCCACCGCGGCGCCTGACCGGCCGCCTGAAGGTCATCCTCGCGGTGCTGCTGGTCGCCCAGTTCATGCTGGCCGTCGACTTCTCGATCCTGAACGTGGCACTGCCCGCGATCGGCGACGACCTCGGGTTTCCCCTGGCCGATCTGCAGTGGATCGCCACCGCCTTCGCTCTGTGCGCGGCCGGCTTCACTCTCTTCTTCGGCCGCATCGGCGACTTGATCGGCCGCAGGCGCATCTTCCTCGGCAGCCTCGCGCTCCTGGGCGCGGCCTCGCTCGCGGGCGGGCTCGCCCCGAGCCCCGCGGTCCTCATCATCGCCCGCATCGCCCAAGGGCTCGCCACCGCCGCCGCCACCCCGGCCGGGCTCGCCCTGCTCACCACGTCCTTCCCCGAAGGCCCCATGCGCCAGAAGGCCCTGGGCCTCAACGGTGCGCTCATGTCCGCCGGGTTCACCGCCGGCGCGGTCCTCGGCGGCGTGCTCACCGACCTGCTGTCCTGGCGCTGGGCCTTCCTCATCAACGTCCCCGTCGCCCTGGCCGTGCTCCTCGTCGCCCCCGCCGTCATCGCCGAGTCGCGCCCCGCCGCCCGTCCCAAGGTCGATCTGCCCGGCGCGCTGTCGGTCACCCTCGGGCTGCTCGGCGTCGTTTACGGCCTGACGCGCGCCGGCGAACACGGCTGGAGCGAGCCCCTCGCCCTGACGGGCCTGCTGGCAGGGGCGGTCCTGCTGGTCGTCTTCTATCTCGTCGAGCGCAGGGCCGCCCAGCCCCTGGTCCCGGTGCGCGTACTGCGCAAGCGCACCGTGGCCTGGGGCAACGTGCTCGGGCTGCTCGCCTTCGTCACCGAGACGTCCCTGGTGTACCTGCTCACCCTGTACATGCAGAAGACCCTCGGCTTCTCGGCCCTCGCCGCCGGGCTCTCCTTCGGCGTCCTGGGAGCCGGGACCGTGACCGGCGGCATGCTCGCTCCGAAGGCGATCGCCCGCACCTCCACAGCGGCCGTCCTGATCGGCGGCGGGCTGCTCCAGGCCGTCTTCACCGCCATCCTGATCTTCCTGGGCGACACGCCGGCCTCGATGGGACTGCTGCTGCCCGCCACCTTCCTGGGCGGCGTGGGCAACATGCTCGTCATCGTCGGCTTCATGGTGACCGCCACCACCGGCCTCCCCGACCACGAGCAGGGCCTGGCCACCGGCCTGGCTTCGATGTCCCAGCAGGTCGGCATCACCATGGGGACCCCGATCATGTCCGCGATCGCCACCGCCACGGCCGGGGGTGTGGCGTCCGCCGGGGCGATCCTGCACGGTGTCACCGCCGCCATCGCCGTCAACGCCGTCCTCGTCCTGCTCGGCGTCCTCCTCGCCGCGGCCTTCCTGCGCACACGACGCGACCCCGTGCACGCCTGACCGGCCCGCACGCGGCGGTCCCGATGACCAGGGCCGCGTTACCGTTCCTCACGCATGTAGCCGCGAGCGCCGCGTCACGCGCGAGTGCTGCCGGACATCGCACGAGCCACGCGTCAGCCGATACGGGGGAGGGCGAACCGCTCGGCGAACGCGGACATCTCGTCCCGCTGCCGCTCCGGTTCCGTGGACGAGGGACTGACCACGATGCGGGTCACGCCCTGCGCGGCGTACGTCTCGACGCGTTCGGGGGACATGTCGATCGACCCCCAGCGCGTGTACTCCAGCGCATCGGGATCGCGACCGACCTCGGCGGCCGCGGTGCGGGCCAGTTCCCACTGGACGGCGCGTTCCTCCGGAGTGAGCGCGCCACCCGGGAAGTAGCCGTCGCCGCGCCGTCCGGCCCGGCGCGCGGCGGCCCGGCTCGACCCGCCCACGTGGATCGGCAGGTGGGTGACGCCACAGGGCTTGGGATAGCTGCACGCGTCATCGAAGCCGAAGAACTCGCCGGTGAAGCTGACGCCTTTCTCGTCCCCCTCCCACAGCAGCCGCAGCACGTCGATGGCCTCGTCGGCACGGCGTCCACGGGTGCCGAAGTCGACCCCCGCCGCTTCGGCCTCGCCGGGCAGGGTGCCGAGCCCCACGGTCAGCAGCCGCATCCGCCCTTTGGACAGCACGTCGATGGTCGCGAGGCGCTTGGCCAGGACCACCGGGTGGTGGTACGGCAGCAGCAGCACGGCCGTGCCGAGCAGGAGGCGTCGCGTGGCCGCCGCGACGAAGCCCAGGCAGTCGAGCGGATCGGGGTAGGGCAGCGCCGGCGGGATCTCGAAGGGACCGATCGCGGCGCCGGGATACAGCACGATGTGCTCCGGAAGATAAAGCCCCTCGAAGCCGCAATCCTCGGCATGGCGGGCATAGGCCACCAGCCTGTCGGGGTCGAGCCCGTCGGCGGTGGAGTAGGCGATCGCGAATTTCATCGGGGGCTCCTCGGGCCGGTGTTCGCGATCACGCTAGAACCTTGTCGCAGGCGTCAAGGCAAGGATGGATCCGCCACAGGCCGGGTAGGCGTGCGTCTCGGTGGCCTGGACGGCGGCCACAGCCATCACCCCAGGCTCCAGACCGAGCTCGTCGGCCGACCGGCGGCTCATCAGCGAGACCACGCGGAACGGCCGGTGGCGATCTCCACCTGGGCCGTCACCGCGTCATCGGTCTCTCATCTGCGGGCCAGCGCCAGATAGCGCTCCTCGGTGTCGTCGTAGTCGAGCAGGGTCCAGCCGGCGGCGTCCAGCAGGGGACGGAGGTTGTGCTCGGCCCGTATGTCGCCGGGGGTCAGGGTGCGGCCACGCCGTGCCGCGAGCACCGCACGGCCCACGGGGTGGAACAGCGCCAGCCTCCCGCCGGGGCGGGTCACCCGGGCCAGCTCGGACAGCACGGCCACCGGCTGGAGAACGTGGGAGATCAGCCCGGAGGCCAGCACGCCGTCGGCCACGCCATCGCGGAGCGGAAGCCGCCCGACGTCGGCGATCAGCAGCCGGCCGGACTCACCCCGTCCCCGTTCGCGGGCCGACCGGATCATCTCCGGGGTGACGTCCACGCCCACCACGTGCCCGGCGGCCCCGACCGCGTCCCGCAGCAGGGGGAACGCACGGCCGGTTCCACATCCGGCGTCGAGGACCAGACCCCCGGCCGGCAGGGCCATCTCGGCGATCGCGGCGGCGAAGGCCGGGCCGTCGTCGGGATACTTCTCCTCCCAGGTGGCCGCCCTCGCGGCGAAGAACTCCCTGGTCTCCTCAAGGGATCGATCGTTCATGGTCTTCGTCTCCTCAGCGGAAGGAGGTGGAGGAACGATTCGACCACAGCGCCGGCCCCGTCACGAAGCCGAGCGGCCGTTCGCCGCCCGGCCGGACGTCAAAGTGGCGACGTGATCCGATCGACGCACCAGTAGAGGCTGACCGCCACGATGGGGACCGACATGGCGGCGGTCACCCAGCGCACCGCGGACGTACGGCGCAGCAGCACCAGCAGCGGGAAGAGCACCGCGATGATCAGCAGCTGGGTCGCCTCGATGCCGACGTTGAAGCTCAGCAGCGACAGGAGCAGCTCCCACGACCCCTTCTCGTCGATGTCCAGCGCGCTCGCGAAGCCGAGCCCGTGCACCAGGCCGAAGGCGAAGACGATCGGCAGCCGCCACCTGCCCAGTTTGTCCTCGTCGCGGCCCAGGAGGTTGGCGACGGCCACGACGATGATCGACACCGCGATGACCGGCTCGACGATCCCCGCAGGAACGTCCACGATCCCCAGCGCCGCCAGGAGGAACGTGATGCTGTGGGCGGCCGTGAACGCGGAGGCCGTGACGACGACGTCCCGCAGGCGGCGGGCGCCGACGAGCAGGGCGAGCAGGAAGAAGATGTGGTCGAGTCCGGACAGCAGGTGCTCGGCGCCGAGCAGGAAGAACTCCCCGATCTGGTGCGAGGCCCGGTGCTCGCCGACCCGCACCGTCGGGTTTCCGGCGGTCAGGACCGCGGAACCCGTCGTGCCGTCGAGCGTGTAGCCGACGATCGTCTCCGTGCTGTGCACGAAGCTCTCGGCGTCGGGGAAGAGCGCGCTTGAGATCGCGTGTCCTCCCCCGCCGTCGCCCCTGCAGTGGTAGTCGAGGGTCAGCACCGCGTAGGCCACGTTGTCGCGGTCGCGCACGCCCGCGTCGCCCACCGGCGTGGGCGTGCAGGGCGTGTCGCCGTACGCCACGGCGAAGCGGCGCGTGACGTAGTCGACGACGGCGGCGTGGTTCTTCTCGAGCTGGCGGAGCTGCTCGGCCCGCTCCTTCGCGTCGTACGCCTCGGCGTACAGCCAGGCCGACTTCATGAGGAGGTCGTACTCCAGGTCGAGCACGACTCTGACGTCCGCGCCCGTTCCGGTCACCGTGGCGTGCGCCTTGGTGGTCGCGTTGTGCGCCGCCGCCGGAGCGGAGAACGCCGTCAGCCCGCCGAGGGCGAAGGCGAGAGCGAGGACGGCGGCGGACAGCCTGCGAGACATGTCTCGTTCTCCAGGTTTGAGGAGGTCCGGGTTTCGGAGGTCCGGGATTCGAGGGGGTCCGAGTTCGAGGTTCCGAGTTCGAGGGGAAAGGCCGCCCCGGACGC
The DNA here is from genome assembly GCF_030268985.1 of Microbispora sp. NBRC 16548. Lineage (NCBI taxonomy): Bacteria > Bacillati > Actinomycetota > Actinomycetes > Streptosporangiales > Streptosporangiaceae > Microbispora > Microbispora sp. NBRC 16548. The sequence continues at coordinate 358,683 of NZ_BSSF01000004.1, read as the reverse complement.
TCCGCGTCGACGCGGAGCTCCGGGGCGGCGATGACGGTTACCTGCGCTGGAACCAGCGGTAGAGGGGCGAGTCCGGTCCCCACTTACCGGGGCGGCCGTGCTCGTCCTTCGTGACGAAGACGCTCGGCTCGGAGGCGGTCACGCCGCCGCCGGTGGAGCGTGCGGTGACGAACCAGGCGTAGGCCGTGTCGCCCTTGAGACGCTTCCAGGTCACCGAGGCCACCTGACCCGACGGCACCGTGCTCGTGCCGATGACCCGGGTGGGCTCGTAGATCGCGAGCGAGTCGGTCGTGAAGCTCGTCGTACGGGTGGTGAGATCGACCGGCAGCACCATGTTGTCCTCGCGGCCGTCGTAACGGCGCAACGGGTCGAACTCGCCCGCGCCGAAGTCGTTCAGCAGCGGGGAGTAGGTGTCCACGGTCAGCTCGGCCCGCTTGACGTTGAACTGCAGCAGCCGGAAGAAGCTCGCGCCGAACTGAAGCTGGTCGTCCGGGTTGTATCCGCCCACCTGGGTGAGCCCGAGGCGGTCGGCCGAGACCGTGTAGAACTGGTAGTCCGCCAGCAGTTCGACGACGCCCTTGCCGACCTGACCGACCTTCGGCTTCACGTTGGTGGCCACGCCGTGCTCGTGCCCGGCGAGGATGAGGAAGACGTTCGGGTTCTTCTCGACCACCGTCTTGTAGAGCATCGAGCCGTCCGGCGCCGAGAATCCCGCGCCGCGCCCGTCCGGGTTGGTGCTCGGCACGAGGTAGTCGTGCGAGAGCAGGATGCCGTTGCGGTCGGGGAACCGCTTGAAGACGGAGTCGGCCCACTCGGCCTCCTCCCGCGTGACGCCGTACGACAGGCCGACCACGACGAAGTCCAGCCCGCCGGCCGAGAACAGGTCGTAGTGGTTCTGGTTGTCGCCGTCCTTCCACGGCCCGCCGTACTCGGCGTGCTGCCAGCCCTGCGCCGCCGACTGGTAGCGGCCGGGGCCGTAGTACTTGTTGTAGATCGCCCCCGGCCCGTCCTCGGTGCCCGACTGGTTGTCGTGGTTGCCCGCGATCACGCCGTTCGGGATCTTCGCCTCGTCCAGGACGCTCTGCTGCCTGGACGACACCTCGAACTCGCCGACGACCTGTCGCTGTGCGGCCTCGTCCGCGGGCTTGCGGATGTTGTTCTCGATGAGGTCGCCGGTGTGCGCGACGTAAGAGATCTTGCGCGGGTCCTTGTTGTCCTTGATCCAGTTGACGATCCCGGCGTACGCGGACTCCCACACCGCGCGCTCTTCGGCGGTCTCCTGCTCCACCGCGCCCTCCGACAGATACTGCGTGTCGGTGAAGTGGACGATCGAGAAGTCGTACGTGGAGGGGTCGGCGAAGCCGTTCGGGTCACCGGGGTCGATGTCGTCGGCGAACGGGTCCTCGCCCGTCACCATCACGTGGACCTGCTGCCCGTCGACGTACCGGTCGCCGACGACGGCGGTGAGCGCGGTCTGGCCCTCGGCGGCGCCGCGGGAGCTCGTCAGCAGATCCCACGCCCGGGTCTTGGTGTTCCACGCCCGCAGCGAGACCAGGCGCTCGGGGTCGACGACGCCCTCCCAGCGCAGGACCGGGGCGTCCACGTGGCCCTTCACCTGGATGTCGTACCGCTGGTAGGTGACGTCCCGGCCGGCGGGCGCGTCAAGTGTCGCGCCGTCGGCGGGCTCCAGCCCGGTGGCCTTGACCTTCTTCTCTCCGGGCACCTCCAGGGTCGTGGGGACGGTCTCGGCCACACCCTGGAACGCCTGGTTCGGGGTCAGGATGTCGGCTTCGGAGAACGTCGCCTTGACCTGGCCTCCGCCGGGCTCGGCGACCTTCGCCGAGAGCGTGACGGAGCCCGACACGTCGACGGCTCCGGACGCCGGGGTGAGCTCGGCGGGGGCGTCCGGGATGCCGGCGGACTCGAACGAGACCTCCCGGGTGGCGGTGTTGCCGAGCGAGTCCGCGGCGGTCACGGCGAGGGTGTGCGAACCGGGCCGCAGTCCGGGGCCCACCTGGGCGCCCAGCGCGATCGCCTGCCCGTCGAGCGTGACGTCCGGCCCGGACACGACGCCGGAGGCGTCCTCCAGCTTGACGTCCAGCACGACGGAGGCGGTGATCTTCTCGCCCGCGGCGGGGACGCTCGTGGCGACCTTGGGGGCCGAGTTGTCGGTGATCAGCGTACGGGTGGCGGTCTCGCCCGTGGTCGAGGTCGCGGCGACGGTGTGCTTGCCGTCCTTGATCGCGGTGGTGTCGAGATCCGCGCTCAGCCCGGCGGCGGGGGCGTCCACGAGGAACTCGAGGTCGATCTCGGTCAGCAGGTTCACGTTGTCGCCGCAGTTGCCGTCGCCCATGCTGTAGGAGCTCTTGAGCGTCTGACCGGCCGCCGTGCCCCGCACCGGGGTGAGGGCGATGTTCGAGATCGCGAAGTCGTCGCGGTTGTTGCCACACGACGTGGGATAGGTGCCGGTCACGAAGTCGATCGTGTTCCAGCCGGGCACGAGGTACTCGTTCGGGAAGGTGAAGTCGACCCGCCGGCTCACGAAGTCGCCGTCGAGCACGACCTTCCGCCCGTTCACGAGCAGGTAGTTCTGGTAGCGCGCCTCGATCGAGTTGGTGCCCACGGTGAAGCTGAGGGTCGCGTCACCCGAGCCGAGCGTCCGGACGACGTGCACCGCCGGGGCGTCGATCGTGTAGCGCAGTTCGACCTCGCGGAGGGCGGTCTGGCTGCTGCCGCAGTTGCCGTCGCCCAGGTCGTAGGACGGCTTGACGTCATGACCCGTCACGGTGGCGCCGTCGAGGGCGAGGTCGAGGTTCGCGATGGTGAAGTCGTCGCGGTCGGCGCCGCAGGACGCCTTCCAGTCGCCGGTCACGACCTTGACGGTGTTGTCGCCGGGCACCAGGAACCGGGCGGGAACGGCGACGGTGACGCGCCGGCCCGCCCAGGTGCCGCCCAGGTCGATGCGCTTGCCGTTGACGAGCAGGAAGTCGTCGTACTTGTCGTCGATCGAGTCCGTGCCCACGTCGAAGCTGAACATCGCCGCGCCGTTGCCCAGGGTGGCCTTCGTGGCGGGTTCCGCGCCGTCGACGGTGAGGGACGAGACGCCGCCCCCACCGGCGGCGGGCACGTTCGCGTAGATCTGCGTGGTGCGCGCCACCAGCGTGCCGTCCGTGGGCAGCAGCCGGGGCGCCCCGGCCGGGGCGTTGTTCACGGTCACGGTGTGCTTGACCATGGCCCCGGACGCGGCCTTGGCGGTGATGGCGTGCTCGCCGTTGGCCAGCGTCGTGGTGTCCAGGTCCGTGGCGAGACCCGTGGTGCCCTGCGGGTCGCCCTTGACGAAGAACTTCAGCGTGGCCTGCTTGAGCAGCGCGGTGTTCGAGCCGCAGTTGCCGTCGCCGAAGGACAGGGTGTAGGGGTTGTCCTCCCCGTCCGCGACCTCACCGAGCAGTTCGAGGCCCACATCGGACAGGACGAAGTCGTCGTAGTTGGTGCCGCACGAACTCTGGATCGTCCCGGCGAAGATCTCGACGGTGTTCTCGCCCTTGACGAGGTGTTCGTTCGGGATCTCGATGGTCGCCCGCTCGTTCACGAGGTCGCCGATGTCGCTTCGGTAGACGCCGTTGACGAGCACGTAGTTGTGGTAGCGCGCCTCCGTCGAGTTCGAGCCGACGTCGAAACGGAGCCTCGACACGCCCACCGTACGGGTGGCGTTCAGAGCGGTGCCGTCGACGGCGAGCTCGGTGACGCTGTCACCGGCCGCGGCCGGAACCGCCGTGACCTTGACGGTGCCCTCGATGTACGAGCCGCCGGCGGGGCTGAGGGCGGGCGGGGTGGGGGAACCGGTCGGCGTCGGGCTTGGGCGTCCATGACCCGCTGCTGCCGGGTCCGGGTCGGCGTGTGCCGCCGTCACGACGCCGCTGACGAGCAGCGTCGCGACCAGGGCGATCACGGCGGCCACGGCGAGACGACCTCGCCTGTTCAAGCCTCCCAGCAGCTTTCTGGCTGCCACTGGCTGCATCAGGTGCAGTCCCTTCCATCACAGTGCATAAAGCGCCGATAAAGCGGCGCGGTCTCGAGCGGTCACAGTGGATCTCGCGAGTGAACGACGTGCGTGAAGAGACTGAAGCAAAGACGAACTATCGCCTCATTCTGGTCATCCGTTACGAATCAGGAACGACTAGGTCACAACGCCCGCAATTCCGCAAAGCACAACACAGTGGCGAACTTCGTGCGCATTCATCCCTTAATGTCCAGAAAGGGCACTTCTGCCGGCGGAGCACCGGATGAGCGAGCGGCGGCCGTCGGGGATCATAGGGCGTGGCAGGTCCCGGGACAGGAAGGCGGGCTTGATGGACTTCCGCGACGACGTGGATCTCGACGCGTCACAGGTGGAGGAGGGCGGAGGAGGGTTCCCGGGCGGCGGGCTCGCGATCGGCGGGGGCGTCGTCGGTGTCGTCGCCCTGGTCGTCGCCCTGGTCCTGGGCGTCAACCCGGCCGATCTCCTCAGCGGTGGAAGCTCCTCGTCCGGCGGGTCCACGGGCGCGCGCCCGGCCTCGGATCTGACGTCCCGATGCAAGAAGGGCAGCGACGCGGACCAGTCGGAGAAGTGCCGGGTGGTGGGTGTGGTCAACAGCGTCCAGAAATACTGGCGGGACGCCTTCGCCGAGCGGGGCAAGCAGCCGTACCGCAACGCGCGAACCGTCCTGTTCACCGACGCCGTGAGCACGGGCTGCGGCCAGGCGAGCTCGGCCGTCGGCCCCTTCTACTGCCCGGCCGACAGCCGGGTCTACCTCGACCTCGGCTTCTTCAACGAGCTGGAGAGCAAATTCGGCGCCAAGGGCGGGCCCTTCGCCCAGGCGTACGTGATCGGTCACGAGTACGGCCACCACGTGCAGAACCTCCTCGGCACCACCCGGCGGGTCGGCGGCGACAGCCAGGGGGCGGACAGCGCCTCCGTACGGCTTGAGCTTCAGGCGGACTGCTACGCGGGGGTGTGGGCGAAGAACGCGGTGGACACGGGGTTCTACGAGAGCCCGTTCACCGCGGCGGACATCCAGGAGGCCCTGGACGCGGCGGCGGCGGTGGGCGACGACAGGATCCAGGAGCGCACCCAGGGCAGGGTGGACCCCGAGGGATGGACGCACGGGAGCTCCCGGCAGCGGGTGAAGTGGTTCACCACGGGATACAAGACGGGCTCTCCCGCCCGGTGTGACACGTTCTCCGGCGCTGTCTGACGTTTTCCCTGTGGGCTGGACGCTTACTGAGGTTTTTCCGCCGCGAGCTACTGGCGTTCCCCTTGTGACGTGCATTGTGGGGAGACAGTCATCGCGACGGCGGGGGGCATCCGATGACGCAGGGGCTGCACCAGTTCATAGCGATGGCGGGCCCGTGGGCCTACCTGGTGGTCGGGCTGATGGCCTGCGCGGAGACGGCGGCGCTCGTCGGGCTCGTGGTGCCGGGTGAGCTCACCCTGCTGATGGCCGGTTTCCTCGCCTACACGGGGCATGTGAGCCTGCCCCTCATGATGGTCGTGGCCGGTGTGGGCGCGGTCGCCGGGGATTCGATCAGCTACCGGATCGGCAGGCGGCTGGGGCCTCGCGTGCGCGACAGCCGGCTGGGCCGCCGGGTGAGCGCGGAGCGATGGGACCGCACCGAGGACTTCCTGCGGCGGCGCGGCGGATGGGCCGTCCTCTTCGGCCGCTGGGTCGGTCTGCTGCGCGCCCTGGTCCCCATGCTGGCCGGCATGGGACGCCTGCCGTACACGAGATTCCTCGCCTACGAGGTGCCCGGCGGGCTGGCCTGGGGGGCGGGCACCGTGGGGCTCGGGTACGCCGCGGGGAGTTCGTACGAGCTGGTGGAGCAGGTCTCCGGGCGGGTCGGTCTCCTGGCCGCGGCCGGCCTGGTCGCGCTGGCCGCCGCCGGCCTGGGCGTCCACCGGCTGACCCGGCCGCGAACGCCGGTCGCGGAGTACGCCAGGGCCACGCCCTCCGGCCGCCCGGTGAAGAGGTAGGCCGCCGCGCCGGACGCCGTGGGAAGCCGTTGACCCGCGACTTGAACAGTGTGCAAAACCTCGTCCTGCTCGCGACCGACCACGTGTGGCGTCCCGCGGGCCGTCGCGCTCACGGCCGCGCGCGTGCGGTCAGCGACCAGATGCTCCAGGCGAACCAGCCCACCGGGATCTCGATCAGGTGGGCGAAGAACCAGAACAGCAGCACCGCCGCCGTGGCCGCCCCGGGTGCGACGCCGAAGCCGATCAGCGCGAGCGCGGTCGCCGACTCGCTGATCCCCGATCCGCCGGGCGTGATGACGGCGGTGGTCAGCACCCGGTTGATCGCGAAGGCCGCGACCGCCTCGGGGACGGCGACCTCGGCACCGGTCACGCGCAGGCATCCGACGAACAGAACGCACTGCAGCGCCATGTAGGCGACCATGCCGAGCGTGAGCCGGGGCCACCGCGTACGAGTGATCTCGATGGTGGAGTGACGCAGGTCGAGCAGGAAGTCGCGCAGGCACGGCTTACGCCTGAGCGGCAGGAATCGGACCACCCGATCCAGGCCCCGCCCCAGCAGGTCGGCCACCGCCTCCCGATGAAGAGCTGCCGACATGGCGACGACGACGCCGACGAGCAACGCGCCGCCGACCCCTGCGGCCGCCGCGAGCCGGCGATCCGGCATGTACCCCGCGCCGAGCAGGCAGACGAGTCCCACGGCGGGGAGCAGGAAGCGGGACAGCAGGTTCCACACGCCCGTCACGACCGTCGAGGCCACCACCGGCCGCCGCCCGAAGCCCCACCTGGTCATCATGGTGAAGGTCATGGCCACACCCACGGCCCCGCCGAAGGGCAGCACGTTGCTGGCGCCGCTGCCGACGCAGTTGACCAGCAACGCCCGGCGCCTGCTCAACCCGGGCAGGGAGTCGCTCAGCACGTTCGAGTACACCCACAGCCCGGCCAGCCACACCCCTGTAAGCACCGCCATCGCGCCCCAGCCGACCCGCACCAGGCGCTCGTCGAGTTGCCCCCAGGTGACTCCGGTGATGTGCGGAAGGAACGAGATGAGCACGGCCGCCAGCGCCAGGGAGACCAGCGACATGACGACCCTGCTCCGGGGCGCGCGGCCCGTCGCCACCTCTGCCTCCGCCGAAATGGTCTCCACGCCGATTCGCCGCCTCCGCACTGTCCGCTTCATTCCGCTTTCGCACGCCAAATGGATAACAATCCTTAATATGCCTATTTGAGCAAAACCGACGGCAAGCTTGCGGAAATCCCGGTGCCGCGACCGCGCATTGATCACGGATCTTCACCCGCGGCCGGAACCCGGCCGCGGCACTTGATCGTTCAGGTGGGCGGCTGACACACCTCATCGACCGTCGACAGGGAGAAACACGTGGTCTTCAAGCGGATGCTGGGTGCTCTCGGGGTGGGCGCCCCCTCGGTGGACACCGTACTGACCACCCCACGAGTCCGGCCGGGCGGCGTGCTCACCGGCGAGGTGAGGCTGTCCGGCGGCGACTTCGACGCCGAGATCGAGGACATCACTCTCGGCCTGGTCGCCGGGGTGGAGATCGAGCACGGCGACGGTGAGAGCGCGGGGCTCGGCGAGTTCTCCCGTGCCCGGGTGTCCGGTCCGTTCACCCTGCGCCAGGGCGAGAACCGGAGTATCCCCTTCCAGATCCCGGTGCCGTGGGAGACCCCGATCAGTGAGATCGACGGGCAGCGCCTGACCGGCATGGCGCTCGGCGTACGCACCGAGGTGGCCATCGCGAAGGCCGTCGACAAGGGCGACCTCGACCCGATCGCCGTTGAGCCGCTCCCTTCGCAGTTCCGCGTCCTGGAGGCGTTCCTCCAGCTCGGATTCGCCTTCAGGTCGGCCGATCTGGAGGCCGGCCACCTGTACGGCGTACGCCAGGAGCTGCCGTTCTACCAGGAGATCGAGTTCTACCCGCCCCCGCGGCACGCCAGTGTGGTGGGAGAGGTCGAGCTCACCTTCGTGGCCGACCCCTCGGGCCTGGAGGTGATCCTGGAGGCCGACAAGCGGGCCGGTCGTCACTCCGGCGACGCCGTCGGCCGCTTCCGCGTCGGTCACGAGGACGCGGCGCGCATGGACTGGCCCGGGGAGATCGACCGCTGGCTGACCGGGCTCGCCCTGCACGGTGCCCATCACGGCGCACCGTACGGTGACCACCACGGTGGCTACGAGCACGGTTACGGGCCCGGTTACGGGCACGGCGGCCACCACGAGGACCGCGGCGGCCCCGGCTGGGGCGCGGTGGCCGCGGCCGGCGCCGCCGGGGTCGTCGGCGGCCTGGTAGCCGGCGAGATCGTCGAAGAGATCTTCGAGGACGACGAGGACGAGGGCGGGGACGGCGACTGGTGACCCCCGCCCGACGCCCCCGGGACGGCGCCGCCGGACACGTCTCAGGTGAGAGGTGAGGTCTCGTTCAGGATCGGACGCCGGCTGCGGTCTCCCGGACAGAGGTGAACCGGAGACCGGGCCGGCGCTCGGCGGACCGGTGCGGCAGCACCGCCCGCGACATTGCCATCGCTTGAAGTGTCGCCGTCCACAAGCGCGATCAGCTGGGTTGTAGCGTGACAGCGGTCACATTCAGTGACGTCACGCAAACAGGAGGTTACGCATGATCCGTCGACTAGTCCTGGCCGGCGCGGCCTGCGCCGCCGGGATCGTCGTCATGGCACCGATCGCCGCCTCGGCGGAGACGGCAGCCCCGCGACAGCCGGCCACTACCGCACAGGCCGGCCTTCCGGTTCACGCCGACGGGTGGGGACACGGCGGGTGGGGTCACCCCTCGAGCCGCCCCTGGCACAGTGGCTACTGGGGCCGTCCGCTCGGCTACTGGAGCCGCCCGCTGGGCTACTGGAGCACCCCGGTGGTGCTCGTGGACGGCCTCTACGGCGACGACTGCGGGGCCGACTACTACGTCACCCCCTCCTGCGACTGAGGCACGCGATAGGGGACCTCATGAGAGATCCCGCCTGAGGATCGCAAGCACGACCCTCGATCGAGCACGCGCTCGACGGGGGATTTAAAAACCCCAGGTTGTCAGCAGATTTTGCTGACAACCTGGGGCCAAAGCCGGCCGTGATTTCCAGATCTTCGGATACCGTTCGTAGCCATTCCGTCTCTCTTCGTGCATGGCACGACTTCCTTCGATCCGGAGCGCGCGATGAACGGCCACGACAGACCTCGCTCTCCCCGGCGCCCCGGGCGAGCGCCCTACGGCCCCGGCCGCACGGCCCGGCCCAAGCCGCCGCCGTACGCGTCGTCCCCCGGGCGGCGTGACAGCACCGGCGGCGAACCTCTCGACCGGCATGAGCCGGAACCGGAGCCCTCCCCGATACCGCAGGCCGGGCGCCATCGCTCCCTGCCGCGGCCCAAGCTGATCCGTTCACTGATCGTGACCGGGGCCGCGGTCCTGACCGCCGTGAGCGTCTGGGCGAGCACCAACACCGCAGGTCCGGTGCCGGGCTCGCCCCCGCCTGCCGGCACCGTGGCCACGACGGCCCCCGATACGGCCCGATCCGGCACCGCTCCGTCGACGCCCGCGCAACCGCCGCCCGGCCACCGCCTCCGCTCCCGGCACGGCGGGAAGGCACTGCGGGGGCGAACCCGGCGGCACCACGTCCCGGCTCATCCAGCGAGGCACACGCGGCCTCCCATCGCGCGCCCTCGCCCGCATGAATCCTGATTTCTGCCCTCTCCTCCCGCCTCACCATCGGCCGGCGCCCTGGGCCGCGCCGTCTCCCTGACGCCGCTTTCGGCCTCCTCGCATGAGGCGATGAAATGACGGCAGCCGCCCCATCGGCTCCGGCATGCCCGCCTGGCACGTTCCAGACGCGCCGGGGCTCACGTCGTCCGCCGGACGAAGGCACGGGTGACCGCGGTGCCGGCGTCGCCCAGGAAGGCGGCCAGTTCCTCGGTGATGAGGGTCTTCTCGACGGCGACCGTGATCTCCTCTGTCGCGAACTCGGCCACGGCGAGCTCACGGCCGAGATCTCCGCTTCTTCTGACGCGGACGCGGAGCGCCGGCATCGGGCGTGCGTCCTCGACGGGCTGAAGCAGTTCCAGCGTCGCCGTGCCGATCTCGTCCATGGGGATCGTCAACTCGGGGGCGAACTGCCTCTCGTCGACATAGGCGATGATCCGGTTGGCCTGGAGTGTGTGATGGATTACTGCAGGGCAGCTATGCAGCAACTGGGCGCGACGGAATTCCACTGATGGTTGCGACGGTGATGACACGAATCATCCACCAAATCCTTTCTGTGCAATCACGTCCCCGATCGTTTCGCCGCTCGATGCCAGGAAAGTTTGACGCATCAGCACCGGCGAAGGCGACCGTGCATCCGGAAAATCACCTTTCCTCCCTTTCCGGCTCGGCCGCGCTATTGATCACCTGCATGAGTTCATCGGCGAGGCGCGCGCACTGTTCAGTTGTATAACCCGTGGGGACGCGGAAGATCAGGCGTTCTCCGGGGCCGGTCCGAACGTCGGCGATGTCCCACCCGATCCACTGGCTGATAGCCAGCGCCTTGACGCTGTCCGGATCCATCTCCAGCCCGGCCGCGAGAGCCTCCAGTCGCCACAGATCAGGCATCCGCGACACCCGGCCGCTCAGCACGTCGGTTATCCACTGGGCGGTGAGGCTTTGACCTGTGCTCCCGCTCACGGACCTCAGCGCGAGCGTCCGGATGCTCATCCCCTTGTCCGCCACATAGTCGCGGATGCAGTCGCTCAGGGGGGTGGGGGGCTGGTCGGGTGTCACGCGCTGCGACGGCATTCGGTTGTCAGCTCCTCGACTCTTTCTGGCCGCGATCGCCACCATCATGCCCGCTAGATCCTGACGACAGGGAGCAAACCCCGACGAAGCCGGGGATCAGTTGTGTCAACAAGATGCGTCATAAAACGCCGTGCTTCACAAGATTTATTCGCGGAAACCTTCCGTTTTCACGTGCGGCCGTGCGCTCGGTCGGATTAGAGTGCGACCTGCAGTCGGGACGTCAGCAGAATCTGATGATGAAGTTTCCATCGGAGAGGTTCGCTATGGCGGGAAAGCCGCAGATGCACCTTCGGAGCGTGGCGCTCTTGCGCGCCTTGATGGTCGGCCACAGTCACAGCGTGGCCGATTTCGCTCGCCGGGCAGCCCTTACCAGGCAGTGCATCGATGGTCTGCTCAAACGAGGCACATGCCGCCGCACCACGGCGGACGCCATCGCGGCGGCAGCGGGGGTGCGGACTCTCGACCTGTTCCGGCCCTTCGTGTCGTCAAAATCTGCTGACACACACGAGGACTCGTGATCGCATTACGCGTTTCCGATCCGGGTCACCCCTGATCCTCGGCGGAGGATCTCACGGGGAGTCCGGCTCGAATCGCCTCGACTGCGGTCCTGCGCATCCCGCTTCGCCGTCGCCACACCGCCGGCTTCCGGGATGTGCGTTCGATCCGAAAGCAGCACACCTCAGGAAAGGAATCGTCTCTTGACGATGAAGAAAGCCCTCCTCACGGGGGCACTCGCCACCGCTGCCCTGATCACCCCCGTGGTGCTGGCCGCCGAAGCCGCGAGCGCGGCGAGCACGGCGTCGCAGGCCACGAGCAGCGTCTCCCGCCCGGTCGACGCCTCCAGGCGCGGGCCGGATCCGCGCGCGGACATCCGCGTCCACCAGTTCGTCCTGAAGGGCAAGACGTACATCCTCCCCAGCTGCCAGTACGTCGTCAACGGCGGCGTCTACGTCTCGCCGACCTGCGGGGCGGGCCTGACCCGGCCGGTGTACCTCCTGGCCGGTCGCACCTACACCCTGCCGGGCGACTGGTGCGACCAGGCCGTCAGCGGCCTGCCCGGCCGCTGGTACGGCCTCCCCGGCTACCAGCTCGGCACCGGAATCCACGAGTACGTCGTGAGCGGGCGCACCTACGTGCTCCCCAGCTGCCAGTACGTCGTCAACGGCGGGGTCTACGTCTCGCCGTCCTGCGGGGCCGGACTGACCACGCCGGTCTACATCGTCGGCGGCCGCCGATACCCCCTGCCCGGCAGCTGGGGCTGTGACTCGTCCCTCGGCCTGCCCGGCCGCTGGTACGGCCTGCCCGGCCGCGGGTACTGGAACCCGGGCCACAACTGGGGCGGCGACCACTGGGGCGGCCACTGGGGCAACGGCTCCTGGGGCGGCCACGGCGGCCCCGGTGGTGCGGGCGGCGGCTGGGGCGGCCACGGCGGTCCGGGCGGTCCCGGTCACGGCGGTCCAGGTGGCGGCCCCTGGGGCGGCCCCGGTCACGGCGGCCCTGGCCAGGGCGGTCCCGGCGGTCCCGGCAACGGCGGCCCCGGTGGCCCCGGTGGCCCCGGTCACGGCGGTCCCGGCAACGGCGGTCCCGGCGGTTCCGGCGGCTGGGGCCACCGCTAACCGGTCACCTCAGATCAGCCGGCGCGGTGAACGGGAACGCCGCGGCGCCGGCGACGACAGCACCGAAATGCTCTCGGCGAGTGCGCGCCACCGCCGAGAACGGCGAGGGACGTGGGGGTAACTAGTGGACGTCCCTCGTCCGGTCCGCGGCGGAGTTGCCTTCCGGGACACCGGATGATCGTTTCCATTCGCGCCCCGCTACCTGGAGCAGGAGCGCGAATGGAGACGCGCCGCGAGAGAGCGGCTGCGACCGGCATCGTCGCAGCCGCTCTCCTTGTCTCGTCTCACCTGTGGACCGTACCCGCGTCCCGATTCCCTCACCCGCGAGGCGGCCGGCGTGACGGCCCGCTGTCGGGCTTCGCCCGGGACGAATCCGGTACGGCCTCCGACGAAGGGAACCCCCTCCGATGACTCTGGACTGGTGCATCGAGGTGGCGCTGCTGGGCCTGCTCACGCTCTCGGCCTGGCCGCCCCCACATCGAACCGGCCCGATCCGGCGGCAGCCGCGCCTGCTCGGCGACGTGGCCGAAGCCGAGTTCGACCAGCACACGCGCCTGTACGTGCTGACGCACGTCCGCGCCGAAGGAGCCACCACCACGCCGCTCGTCGCCGATTGGGACCAGATCACGACGTACGCCGCACAGTGCTCCGACGAGATCGACACGCTCTATGTATGCGTGCTGCACGGCGTGCAGAAGTGGTACTGGCAGTGGGGCCTCATGACCGACGCCCCGGCCGATGCGACCGCAGGCAGACGGGGCGGGCGCCCGCGGCACGCGCAGCCGTACGGGTGCCGGCAGCGGCTCGACGCGGCGCTGGAGGAACTGGCGAAGCGGCGCACGCCTCCGGTCTGCCGGTTTCGCCGGCGTCCCGGAACCATCGGGTGATGAACGCCCGCAGGGTCGCCTGCTCCCCGGGGTGGTGCCCCTCACCGGACGAGCAGGCCGGGCAGCGGCCCGGCGGAGGGCGCGGCAGGGTCGCCGAGAGCACATGCGGGGGCCTCGGCGACCCATCGACCGGACCGTCCGCGCGGTCTCGCCGCCCCGTCGCGCGCGGCGTCGCTCGGGCAGGCGGGGCGCGCGGCGTCGCTCGGGCGGGCGGGGCGCGCGGCGTCGCTGCCGGCGCCGCCCCTGCCCGGGTGGGCATCGGCATGGAATGATCGGACCGTGCTTCCGACCGCAGTCGTTCAGGTGCCGCAATGGCAGGGGTCGAGCGTCGGCGACGCCCGGCTCCTCTCCCTCGGCGCCGAACGGCTGACCTCCCTGGTGACGTCCACCGAACCGTCCATGAGGGCCGTACGGGTGCCCGTTCCGGACAGCTCGGGCGCCGAGGGGGACGGCGTCCGGGCCCTGGACGTCCTCACCGCCGTCGCCACCCGCACCCGCGCCGCGCTCGGCGAGTGCGGCGCGGCCACGGTCGTCACCGTAGGCGGCGACTGCGGGGTGGAGGTGGAGCCGGTGTCGGCCGCCCTGGCGCGGCACGGCGACGGGCTCGTCGTCGTCTGGTTCGACGCCCACGGCGATCTCAACACGCCCGGTTCCTCACCCTCGCATGCCTTCCACGGCATGGTCCTGCGCACCCTGCTGGGCGACGGGCACCCCGATCTGGTCCCGCCGCGGGCTCTGCGGCCCAGGCAGGTGATCCTCGCCGGAGTCCGCGCGCTGGATCCGGCGGAGCTGGCCTACGCCACCGACGCGGGCCTCGCCTGGCACACCGTGCCCGAGCTGACGGCCGACCCCGGCGTCCTGGTCCCGGCCGTCGCCGCCGCCGGGGGCACCGCCGTCTACATCCACATCGACCTCGACGTTCTCGACCCGGAGGAGTTCGGGTCGCTCAGCTACCCCGAGGCCGGCGGTCTGTCCGTCGCGGCACTGCGGGACGCCGTACGCGCGCTGACGGCCCGTTTTGCCCTGGCCGGCCTGGGGATCACCGAGTACGCCCCCCGCCGTGAGGAGGACCAGGCCGTCCTCGCCTCACTCGTCCCCGCCCTGCTCGCCGGCGCCGCCACCGGGTGAAGGCGCGGGCACAGGCTCACGCGCCGAGCAGCGCGGCGACCGCGCCGGTCGTCGCCGGGTGCCGGGCGAGCAGAGCCGCCACCTCGGCGTTCTCCTGCCGTCCGCTCCCCCACTCCGCCGTGCAGCCGAGCAACGCGGCCATGGCGTCGCACGCCTGCGGATGCCGGGTCAGCAGCGCGGACACCGGCCCGCTCGGCGCGGCTGCCGCCCGGGTCCTGCGCGCCGGTGCGGCCGGCCGTTCCCAGGGCGGGGTCCAGGCGTCCAGCTCGGCCAGAGCGCCGGGGAAGGTCCGGCCGGCCTCGCGGACGAGCACGGGGACCAGCTCCGGCGCGTGCCGGCGCAACGTGGTGATCAACGTCGGCAGCCACGGCAGCAGGACGGGGTCGGGCAGCCGCGCGAAGGCCTTCGACAGCGCCTCGACCACGAACGGCGCGAGGCCGGGGACGGGTTCGAGCGCCTGGACGAACCCGCTCACATAGAGCGGATAGGCCGGGACGACGAGCGGGTTGGCCAGCAGCTCGTCACAGCGGGCGCGCAGCTCCTCCCTGGTCAGCAGGCTCAGCTGCGTCTGCGCCGCCCACAGCAGCGCGACCTTGGCCGGGGCCCGCGGGTGCGACTGCCGTACGGCCAGTTCGAGCTGGGCCCGTTCGCACCCCAGCGACAGCGCGAGGCTCTCCAGCGTGAACAGGAAGCCGAGCATCGCGCCGACCTGACGCACGCCGGTGTCGTCGTCGGCGAAGGCGGTGGGCAGCAGCGTGCAGTAGTGGGCGTATCCGGCCGTGACGAAGTCCTCGCACCAGGCGGGCAGCTCCGGTTCGCTCGCCCGGTAGTAGGTCAGCAGCCGCCTGATCCGGCGCAGCACCTCGGGAGCGTCGTCCACCGTGCGCTCGGCGGCCAGCAGCTCGACGGCGCGGGCGCCGAGCTCGCCGGCGAGGCGGCGGCCGCCCAGGTAGAGGATGGCGTCCTCGACGGCCGCGAGCGCCACCCCGGTCGTGGCCTGGGGGTCCCACGCCGTGCGGCGCAGCCGCTGCTCCAGCACCTGTTCGACCGTGACGCCCTCGTAGCCCAGCTCGACGATCTCCCGCTGGTGCCGGCCGAGCGCCACGTCCCAGCTCTCCTGGATCGGCCGCTCGCCGAGGCGGCGCGCCCCCATGATCGGCCGGAGCGCACCGTCGGGCAGCAGGTAGCGCAGCGTCCACAGCAGATCGGAGCACGGCTCCAGCTCTGGGTCCGCCTTGAGGTCGAGCAGCACCCGCTGCTGTGTGCGCCTGGTCAGGTCCAGCCCGAGGGGCTCCAGCCGGTCGTACACGTCACGGGCCAGCGGGGGCAACGCCTCGTAGCCGACCATCCCGATCTTGTCGCCGCCCAGGAGGATCTCGCACAGGCGGCGGACGTCCCGGCGGCCCGGCACGGCGTCCTTCTCGATGCAGGTGACGGCCGCGTCGGCGAAGTCGTACGGCGTGGGCCTGGCCCGCCCGCGCAACCCGGCCAGCAGGATCGACGTCTCGAACACGGCGATGGCGTCGGCGGTGCTGGCCAGATAGCCGTTGCGGCGGGCCAGCCGCACGATGTCGACGCACCATCCGCGCAGTTCGTCCTCGTCCAGGCCGTCGAGCACGGGCGGGCCGGCGAGGAATCCCGTCAGCCGGTCGGCCGCCGGCTCGGCGGCGACGGGCGGTGCGGCCTTGGCGGCCTTGGTGGCTTTGGCGGCCCGCTTCCCGGGTCCGCCCTGCTGCCCCTCCAGCCGGTGGGGCGTGAGGCCCCCACGCTTGACCGCCTTGGCCCAGGTGGCGGCGGCGATGGACACCGAGCCCTGGGCCAGGCCGAACTGCGCCTCGATCGCGGAGTGGCTGGAGGGGATCAGCCCGTAGAGCCAGCGGGTGCCCGTGCGCGGGCTGATCTCGTACGGCGGCGCCTCGGACCGCAGGCCGAACTCGGCGATCGTGCTGACCGCGTGGAAGGCCCCGCACACGTACAGGCAGTCGGCGGGGTCGGCGCTCGACGCGGCGAGGTGCTCGCGGATTCGCGTCCACATATAGCGCTCGCGTTCCTCGTCGACGGCCAGGCGGCCGTCGCCGTCGGGGCGCAGCCGCCGGAACAGGCTGCCGACCAGCGCCATCGCCTGGCGGTAGGTGCCGTAGTCGGCCCCGGTCAGCGGCTGTTCGACGTACTGGTCCCACCACTCCGACCAGTGCCGCACCTTGCCGTGGTGCAGCAGATGCTTTTCCAACTCGGCGAAGCGCGGCCGCAGGTCGCCGATCTCGACGCCCACGGCGTCCCCGTGCAGCGCCGCCTCGTCACCGTGCCCGTCTTCGACCGAGCCGGCCTCCTCCGGAGCCGAACCGGCCGAACCCGCCGAATCGGCCGTTTCCTGGGGCAGCCATTGGAAGACGTGGTCCACCGAGCGGTCGACCAGCACGATCTCGACGCCGGGGGTGTCGAGCGCGTACGCGATGGCCTGATACTCCGCCGACGCCTCCGTGACCGGCGCGATCACGCTGAGCGGTCCGGAGCCGGCCGGGAACCCGTCGAGCTGGGTGGCGAACGCCTGCAGCGCCACCGGCAGCCGGCAGTTGCGCAGCTCGTCGAGGAGCGGGCGCATGTCCTCGCACAGCTCCAGGTAGACGACCTTGGGCCGCTTGTCGCGCAGCCGCCGGGTCATGGCCAGGGCGGAGGCCGGCGAGTGGTGGCAGACCGGGAAGATCTCCAGCTCCTCGCGAAGCATGCGGTCGACATCGTCGACCATGCCGGACAGGATGCCGGCCAGGGCGTCGCCGCCGCCCGAGAAGGCCGCGGCGGCGTCGAGAAGCTGCCCGCGCAGGGCGTCGAAGGTGCTCATGACAGCGTCGAGATCGCCTGGCGGCCGCCGTCGAGGAACCGCGTCCACTCGCCTCCGTCGTTCCTGCTGCGTGGTTCGACCACCCCGTGCCAGTACTTGTTGAGGATGGCCAGGTCCTCCGGGGCGCGCCTGGCCAGCGAGCCCACCAGCGAGCCGCCCAGGGTCTCGGCGCGCAGCGTGCGATCGCCGAAGAAGTGGCTGTGCAGGATGGCGTCCTCCAGCACGCCGATCTGCTCGGCGGTGGACAGGGCCGACTCCAGCTTCTCGTCCTCGCTCGTGGCCGACGCCGCCGCGGCGCGCAGGTCGGCGAAGCTCTGCAGCAGGATGTCGAGGAGCGCGGGCGGGACGTCCAGCTCGATGCGGTGCCGGCGCAGCAGCTCGGTGGTGCGGAAGCGGACGATCTCCGCCTCGCTGGCCTTGCTCGTCACCACCGGGATGCGGACGAAGTTGAACCGCCGTTTCAGCGCCGAGGACAGGTCGTTGACGCCCCGGTCGCGGCTGTTGGCGGTGGCGATGATCGAGAACCCGGGCCTGGCGAACACCGTGTTGTCGGTGTCCAGCTCGGGAATGGAGACGTATTTCTCCGACAGGATCGAGATCAGGGCGTCCTGCACGTCGCTGGTGGAGCGGGTCAGCTCCTCGAAACGGCCGATCATGCCCTGCTCCATCGCCGTCATGATCGGGGACGGGATCATCGACTCGCGGGACTGGCCCTTGGCGATCACCATCGAGACGTTCCACGAATACTTGATGTGGTCTTCGGTGGTGCCCGCCGTTCCCTGCACGACCAGGGTGGAGTCGCGGCAGATGGCGGCGGACAGCAGTTCGGCCAGCCAGCTCTTGCCGGTGCCCGGATCGCCGATCAGCAGCAGGCCGCGGTCGGAGGCGAGCGTCACGATGCTGCGCTCGACGAAGCTCCGGTCGCCGAACCATTTCTGCGGGATCTCCCGGTCCAGGCCGTCGGACCGCTCACTGCCGAGCACGAACAGCCGGACCATCCGGGGGCTGAGCCGCCAGGAGAACGGCTTGGGGCCGTCGTCGATCGACTCCAGCCAGTCGAGCTCCTCGGCGTACTTCACCTCGGCGGGCGCGCGGAGCATCTCGTTGGTCATGTGAGGGGGTCTCCTAGGCGAGGAAGTTCTTGAGTTCGAACACGAGCTTGCGGATGTGGCCCGAGATGACGGGCGTGCCGAGGTCCTTGAGCTTCTGCCGGAACCACGGGTTGACGCTCTGCTGGCCGCCGCTGCTCACCGAGCCGACCGGGATGAGCCGTACGCCGGACCGGTGCAGCGCCTCCATCCCGGCGTAGACGGCGGGGCAGTTCCATTCGTAGAAGTCCGAGATCCACACGACCACCGTGTTGCGGGGGTCGGCGACCTTCGGCTGGGCGAGGGCCAGGGCGGCGGTGCCGTCGGTGCCGCCGCCGAGCTGGGTGCGCAGCAGCACCTCGAACGGATCGTGCACCCACGGGGTGAGGTCGAGCGCACGGGTGTCGTACGCGACCAGATGGACGTCGACCTTGGGCAGCCCGGCGAAGATGGACGCCAGGATGGTGCAGTTGACCATCGCGTCGACCATGGAACCGGACTGGTCGACGACCACGATCATCCTGGCCGGCGTCGTGCGCCTCGCGGTGCGCCGGTAGTAGAGCCGGTCGACGTAGAGCCGCTGGTCCTCGGGGCTGTAGTTGGTGAGGTTCTTCCAGATCGTCCGGTCGAGATCCAGGTTGCGGAACACCCGCTTGGGCGGCACCGACCGGTCGATCACGCCCGCGCTGGCCTTTTCGACCTGGGTGCGCAGCACCTCGGCGACCTCGTCGACGAACCTGCGGATCAGCGCCTTGGCGTTGGCCAGCGCCACCCCCGAGAGGTTGGCCTTGTCGCGCAGCAGCTGCTCGACCAGCGACATGCTGGGCGTGAGCTGCCGCGCCAGGGCCGGGTCGGCCAGCACCTCGCGCAGGCGCATGCGGCTGACCAGCCCGGCCTCGATGTCGGCCAGCGCCTTGGCCAGGTCGTCGTCGCCGATCCGGACGCCGTTGCCAGGCCCATGGCCGGCCGTGGGGCCCGGCCCCACACCCGTCCCGGGCCCGCCGCCGGGTCCTCCCGGTTCGGCGCCGGCCCCGGGCCCCGCTGCCGTGCCCGTTCCCGATCCGGGCGCCGGCCCCGCGCACAGGGCCCGCTTGAGCCAGGCGGCGTCCTGCTGCCAGGTCGCGAGCTGGGTGGCGCTGACGTCACCCGCACCGGTGGCGAAGACGTTGAGCAGCAGCTTCGAGACGAGAGCCGCCCTGCGCACCTCGCCGCCGGACACGTGCTCGTCCGGCGTGAGCAGGGTCTCGAATTCGGCGGCCAGGTCGGGGAAGCGCTGCACCAGCGAGTCGACCGACACGGAAGGGTCGAGCAGCCCGGCGGGCAGGCCCAGGTCGCCGACGACCGCGACGCTCGCGGTCTCCAGCGCCGGCTGCTCCTCGTGGTCGAACAGCCGGGCCAGCAGCCGCCAGTAGAGCAACTGACGCCGGTTCCGGTCGGCGTTCGTCGGTCCGTCGTCCCCGGTTGTGGAAACGGGCGGGAGAACGGGCGGGAGAACGGGCGGGAGAACGGGCGCGGTGGCGTCCCCGCCCGTGGGCGCGTGGGCACTCGTGGAGATGTCGTCGCTCATCGTCGCAGCAACCGTCCGGCTCGTTCCCGCAGGACGGTGACCGCGTCGGCGGCTTTGGCCTCGGCCTTGGCCGCCTTCGGGTCGGTGGGGCCGAGCGCCCAGTCGCCGGTGGCGACCACCACCGCCTCCCGCTTGACCTTCGCCTGCACGGCCAGCGGCTGCAGCGTCCATCGGCCGCCGTCCCACCGGACCAGTCCCACGCACGCCGACGAGGCGGCCACCAGCTTGGACGTGAGCGGGCCGCAGTCGGGCAGCCGCTCCGCGTCCACGGCGAGGACGGCGCCGTCCAGGTCGAAGGAGCCGTCCTTGGTCACCTTGTAGCCCTCCACCAGCACCGGTTCGGCGATGCGTACGGGAACGCGGTCGAGGGGCGGCACCGCCGGGGCGAGCGCGCCGGGCAGGCACAGCCGGGCGGTCGCCAACGGGTCGGCGGGCTTGCTCACGAAGGCGCGGTCGTCGTCCCAGACGAGGTCACCGCTGTCGAGCAGGGGCATGTCCGTGATCTCGACGCTGCGGCGGTCTGCCAGCGCGGCCAGCAATACCTTGTGGCGCTGCGGCAGCTTCCACAGCGCGGTCCCGACGATGGTGTCGACCTTGGCGACCGTGACGGAGGTGCGCACCAGCCGGGACCCGCCGCCGTCGGCGGGTTCCAGGACGGCGTGCACCTGGAACTGGACGGCGGTGCCGTGCTCGTGCACGTCGACGCCGAGCACCAGCAGCCGTCCCGACACCGTGGCGGCGGGCCGGGGCTCGCCGGTCAGTACGCCGTCCTGCGACAGCAGCAGGGCGCGGGTCCACAGGTCGGCCCAGCGACGCACCGGCAGGTGCTCCGCGGAGCCGATCGGGCAGGAGGCGCGCAGCTCGGCGGCGAAGCCGTCGAGCAGCACCGCGAGCCTACGCAGATCCGGTGCGGCGAGCAGGGCCTCGATGACCTGGTCCGCAGCGGAGACGAGGTCGTGGTCGACGCCGCGCCAGCCGGTGATGGCCAGCTCGCGCAGCCACGAGCGGACGCCTCCGAGCACGTGCCCGGCCGGCTGAGCGGCGGCGCCGCCGGCCGTCCCCGGGCCGTCGGGCGCCGGTGGCCAGTCCGCCCGTTCCCGTCCCAATGCCGTGTCCAGGCTCTCGAGCAGGGAATCGTGCACGGCGCCGGACAACGCGACCCGGCCGCCCGCCAGGGCCGTCAGATGCTCCTGCGTGATCGAACCGGACACGACCGCGTCGGCGGCCTCCGCCAGCCGATCGCCCAGAGGGGTGGCCGCGAACGCCGCGGCCAGCGCGGTCACCGCGTCGGCGCGCTCGTCGGCGAGCCGGGCGAGGCCGTGCACCAGGGCGTCGTCGAAGCCGTCGAGCAGCGCGAGCGCCTCCTCGGCCCCCTCGCCGGCGTTTCCCGAGTCGCCGCCGAGCAGGGCGGCGAGCTGTACAGCGAGCATCAGCCCACCGTCCCCGTGGCCGGGAACCAGTGCAGCTCCGGGATCGGCAGCGTCGTGTCGGGCACCTCCAGGTAGGCCAGGTGGCGCAGGAACCGGCTGAACACGACCGCGGCGGGGGCGGGCTCGTGGACGCCGCCCAGGCAGTCGGCCAGATCCGCGCCCTCGGGGACCTCGGCCCGCAGGTAACGGGACACGCGGTCGGCGCCGTACTGCACGATGGCCTCGGCGACCAGGGCCCGCAGGTGTTTGCACGGCGAGCCGTACAGGCCGCCGCAGGGGCGGTTGTTGTTGGTGCTGCAGTTGTAGTCGTGGGTGCCGGCGGCGATGGAGGAGACGTAGACCCGGCCGATGTCCGAGCCGCTCGACACCACTCCCTGCAGCCGGCCGTCCGCCAGCTCGACGAAGGGGACCTTCGCCAGCTTGCGCGGCTGGACCGGCGGCACCACCCGCAGCCTGCTGTGTCGCGCCCACACGGTCGCGCCGTTGGGGGAACGGTCTGTCATGATCCGGAACGTAGCCGAGCCGTCCGACAAAACAGCCCGCCCGCAACGGCCGCCTGACGGTCACGGCATCGGTCACCGCCGCATCCAGGGACGATGCCGCTTCGGCATTCACCTTGACATGAGTGGACACTTCCAGAAAGATCCACATGTCGATTGTTGTCCCGCTCGCGATGCCGAGAGGTCGCCTTGCGGTTGCCCCGTGTGAAAGCCCAGCACCGCCCCCACAGGTACGGCAACGACCGGATCCGGATAGGCGGGGCCGCGCAGGAGATCAGCGATCCGGACGGCCACGCCTGGGCGGCCCTGAACGCGATGGACGGCACGAGGACCCCGGAGGAGGTCGTCGCCCGTCTGCGCCGCGCGTTCCCGGGGCTCACCGCGGCCGAGGCGACCGGCGTCGTCGATCTCCTGCTCACCTCGGGATACGTGGAGGACGCCGCCGGCCCGCGGCCCGAGGAGCTCAGCCTGCGGGAGCTCGAACGCTACTCGCGCAACGCGGCGTTCTTCCGCGGCAGCGGCCTCGCGCCGCGCGAGCACGGCTGGGAGGCCCAGGTCCGTCTCAAACGCTCCCGCGTGCTCGTCCTCGGGCTGGGCGGCACCGGCAGCCACACGGCCTGGGCGCTCGCCGCGTGCGGCGTCGGCGAGATCCACTGCGTGGACCGCGATCTGGTCGAGCTGTCGAACCTGACGCGGCAGGCCCTCTATCGGGAGGCCGACATCGGCAGTCCCAAGGTGGACGTGGCCGTCGCCCGGCTCGCCGAGGTCAACTCCTCCGTCCGCGTCACCGGGGAGACCCGGGCGGTCGAGTGCGAGGAGGACATGCTCGACCTCGTACGCGGGTTCGACGCGGTCGCGATGTGCGCCGACGAACCGGCCGGCCGGGGCGGCATCCGCATCTGGGCCAACCGGGCCTGCCTGTCGGAGAGGATCCCGTGGGCGCTCGGCGGTTACAACGGCCCGCTGGTGAGCGTGGCGGCGTTCACTCCCGGCGGCCCGTGCTACGAGTGCCTGACCGCGAGCGTCGACGCCCCGCTCGCGCCGGGGATCCCCCTCGACCTCGGCGGGCCGGACGTCATCGCGCCCTCCGCCGGAGTGTCGGGCCACCTGACCGCCCAGGCGGTCATCGCGTTCCTGACCGGGATTCCCGCGACCTCGGGCAGCTACGTCACCGGCATCAACCTCGTCGCCCCGGACCAGCACGTCTACACGCGCCATCCGGCGGCGCCGGACTGCCCCGCCTGCGCGCCGGACGCGCTCCGCACCGAGTCCCTCGGCAGCATGGCCGGGTGACGGGCCTCGGGCCGCCCCCGCCGGTCAGGCGAGCGGGAGGCCGGCCCCGCGCTCGGACTCGGGGCGCGGGCCGCGGATGCGCCGCTCGCTCTCCTCGATCGGCACGTCGTTGATGCTCGCCTCCCTGCGGCTCATCAGGCCGTCGTCGGTGAACTCCCACAATTCGTTGCCGTAGCTGCGCCACCACCGGCCCTCGGCGTCGTGCCACTCGTACTGGAACCGCACGGCGATGCGGTCGCCGCCGAAGGTCCACAGGTCCTTGCGCAGGGCGTAGTCGCGCTCGCGCTCCCACTTGCGGCGCAGGAAGGCGACGATCTCCTCCCGCCCGGTCAGGAACTCCGAGCGGTTGCGCCACACCGAGTCCTCGGTGTACGCGAGCGCGACGCGTTCGGGATCCCTGGTGTTCCAGGCGTCCTCGGCGCCCTGCACCTTCTGCCTGGCGGTCTCCTCGGTGAACGGCGGAAGCGGGGGACGTGTGCTCATCGTGCTCTCCTCCCCGAACGAGACGACGATCGTTCTCCGCGAGTGCGGCTCTACCAGTGCTACCCATCGAAGGACGTGGCGCCGGGTCTCACAGCCATCCGCGTTTGGCCGCCTGCAGCCCCGCCTCGAAACGACTGCGCGCGCCGAGGCGCTCCATGATCCCGGCCATGATGCGGCGGACCGTACGCTGGGAGAGCCCGAGCTGGCGGGCCGCCCCCTCGTCCGTGAGGCCCTCGGCCAGCAGCTTGAGGAGCTGGCGCTCCTGCGCGGACAGCCCGCGGTCGTCCCGGGCCGGCGCGGACCCCACGGGCGTGGCCGCGCTCCAGATCTGCTCGAACAGCGCCAGGACCGCGGTGACGATTCCGGTGTCGATCACCTGGATCACCCCCTTGCGGGAGTCCGCGGCATCCAGCGGCAGCAGGGCGATCTTCCGGTCGTACACCAGCATCCGCACCGGGAGCGTGGGCGTGGTGCGGACGCTGGCACCGCTCTGCGCCAGCCACTGCGCGTACGTCAGAGTGGCCGGGTCGTTGCGGATGCTCTCCAGGCACAGCGTCCGCATGACGACTCCCCGGGCGAGGACCTGCAGGTCCAGAGGTTTGGCGGCCTCCAGGGCCCGGGGGTCGTGGGCGCCCCGGGACATGAAGCTGGCCACCTCGCAGCGCGCGTTCGCGGCCAGCTCCTCGATGCGCGCCTGGACCTCGTCCATGCCGAGCAGGCTGTCGGTGGTGGAACGCACTCCCCAGGGACGGTGGTCGGCGTACTCGCTCACGAGATTGGCGATGGCGGCCTGCGCCTCCGCGATCTGCTGCTGCTGCCGTACGAGCTCGGACTCACGGCGTTGGAGCAGAGCCCGCAGACCGGCCTCGGGGCTCACCGGACGGAAGTCCCCCGGCGACTCCCACGACGGCCGGAGAAGCGCGAGTTCGGCCAGCTGGTCGAATGTCGCACGAATCTCGTCCACACTCACGGAAAGCTCGTCGGCTATTTCCTCGATGCCCAGGTCACGCTTGACGAGCAGCAATCGGTAGACCTTCTCCGTCAGCTCGTCGAGCCCCAGAGATTCCAGCACCCCCGTACCTCCGCTCAAGAGGTCAGTGCGTTTGGTGTTGATTGTGATCACTATCGCACCATTCGGCAACTCTCCCTCTTGGCACATCCGTTCGGAACAGGATTCCGGATTGTTCCGAACAGGCCGCACCCGGCCGGCCTCCCCTGACCGCGCTCAGACCTGAATAGGTCACGGCCGCTTGGTGCCAGCCCGAACCCCTTCCGAGCCCGAAATCACACTGGCAATCTCGACTCATCGGCGCCCCGGCCTCGGGGTTCGGCCGACCGGCAAAGGACAGGTCACCGTCCGAGGGCTGAAGGAGCCAATCATGAAGGCTGTCGTTCGATTCGCAGGCACGTTCTCCGTCTCGCTTCTCGCCGTCGCCACGCTCGCCACCGCCGCGGTGGCCGAGGGCGGGGACGCCTGGAGCAACTCCTGGGACGGCAACTACAGGAGCTGCGTCGAGTTCCCCCACCAGGCCGGGGCGGGCAACGGACCGAAGTGCCCGGGGTCGGAGGGCGACCCACTGCAGATCGGCTTTCCGGCCGGCAGGTGAGGACCGGTCCGGGCATGGCGGCGCGTGCTGAGGCGCGGATGCCATGTACATAATCGCGGCCCGGCTCCTGCCGGGATCCACTGCACCACACGAGGCCTCACCGGATCTGTTGCAGCGGGCGCTCATCGCGAAGGCCGAATCGACACTCCGGGAAGCCGGACCCGCCTTGGCGCACGTGTACTGCCGCGGCGACGACAACGGCATCTCCCTCATCCTGTACATGCAGGCGAAGGATCTCTACCAGGCCGAGAGCGGCGCCCGGGAACTACTCGGCGAAACGATGGCGAGCATCGGCACCATGGCCGGCTGGACCATCGCGCACTGCGGCGCCGACCTCATTTCACCGGTCATGGACACAATCGTCGGCGACACCTCCGACTGACCGACGCCGACTGACCGACGCCGGCTGAACGGTAGACGGCGAATCTCGCCACCATTTCTGACTGATTTTCCTGACGCCTATCAGATGGGAAAGTGATGTTTGGTGATTTCCACCGGCCGGTCGCGTTGGCGGGCGCGGGCGGATACCTGGGCGAGGCGGTCCTCGGGCAGATCGCCGCCCGGCGGCCCGGCGCCACCGTGCGCGTGCTGGACGTCCGTCCGCCGGCCCCGGTCGCCGGTCTCGACCTGGAGCATGTCCAGGGCTCACCCGCCGACCCCCAGGCGCTCGACCTGCTCATGCGGGGGGCCGGCGCCGCGGTTCACCTGGGTGCGCGGACGCGGCGTGTCCACCCCCGTAGAAGCCCGGACGGGGAGGGTGTCGCGATGACGGCGTTCGTGGCCGCCGCCGCCGCGCAGGCCGTCCCGCACCTCCTCTACTGCTCCTCCGGGGAGGTGTACGGCGAGGGCGCGCGCCGGGCGCTGACCGAGGACGACCCGGTCGTCGCGCATTCCCCGCTGGCCCGCCTCCAGATCAGGAGCGAGAGCCTCGTCCGCGAGTTCGCGGAGACGGAGGGCCGCTCGGCCACGGTCCTGCGCCCCTTCGGCAC
Organism: Microbispora sp. NBRC 16548; assembly: GCF_030268985.1. Lineage (NCBI taxonomy): Bacteria > Bacillati > Actinomycetota > Actinomycetes > Streptosporangiales > Streptosporangiaceae > Microbispora > Microbispora sp. NBRC 16548. The sequence continues at coordinate 332,462 of NZ_BSSF01000004.1, read as the reverse complement.
CTACGGGGCGGGCCAGCCGACCGGCTCACTGATCGGACGGTTCCTGCACGACGCCAGGCTCGGCCTGCCCCTGGCGGTGCCGGGCGACGGCACGCAGCTTCGCGCGTTCACCTACGTGGACGACGTCGCGCGGGGCATCGTGGCCGCGCTGTGCCGCGACGACCGCGGGCGGGAGCCGTACACCGTCTACAACCTGGCCTCGCCGGAGATCTTCAGCCTGCGCGACCTGGCCCGGCAGGTCCTCTCGGTGACCGGCGGCCGCGGCGGCATCGTCCTTCGGCCCCGTCACCTCCGGCCCGGCCAGGTCGCCGCCCAGGTCCCGTGTATCGAGAAGGCGGCGGAGGAGCTGGGCTTCTACGCCACCACGCTGCTGACCCAGGGCCTGTCGCTGTGCTCCCTGCACGCCGATCTCGCCGCCGAACGCCACTCGGCTGTGGCGTGACGGCTCCCCAGAGAACGAAAGGTGACCACGTGACCGGCACATCCACCCTCCACCGCTTCGATCCGCCGGCGCTCGACGCCGTACCGGAAGTGGGCGCGCTCCTGGAGCGGCTCGGCCTCGGCGCCTTCGACGGCTCCGACCTGACGGCCCACATCGGCAGGAACGACAACTGGGCGGGCACCACCCGCGGCGGCGCGCGGGTCTTCGTGAAGCGGGTCGGCGACGGCTCGGGCGAGGGCCTGCGCCGGTTCCGCCGCATCGTCGCCTTCGACCTCCTGGCCACCCGGCCCGAGCTCGCGGACGTACGCGGCCCGCGGCTCCTGGGTTACGACATCGCCTCCCGGCTGGTCGTCTTCGAGTTGCTGACCGGGGTCTCCAGCGGTGCGGAACTGGCCGCCGAGGGCGACTTCGGCGAGGAACCGTGCCACCAGGCCGGCCGCATGGTGGGCACGCTGCACGCCTGCCGCCCGGAGCTCTCGCCGGTGACGATGGACGGCTCGCCGCCGCCGCTGCCCGTGCTGTCCAACCTGGACGTCGTCCCGCTGCCGATGTTCCAGGCGCTCAGCGGGGCGGAGGTGGAGCTGTGGGGCATCCTGCAGTCCGACACCGCCCTGGCCGACGCTCTGCGGGACCTGCGCCGGGCCGAGGCCGCGGCCCCCCGGCGGCTGTGCCACTGCGATCTCCGGCTGGACCAGTTCCTCATCGGCGACGGCCTGCTGCACCTGACCGACTGGGAGGAGTTCCGCCTGGCCGACCCGGCCAGGGACGTCGGCGGCTTCGCCGGAGAGTGGCTCTACCGCGCCATCCTCGGCATTCCCGGCGCCGCGGAGGAGGGCGGGGAGCTCACCCACGCCGAGGTCCTGGCCCGCGGCGTACGCGAACTCGACCGGCTGCGGCCCAACATCCACGCGTTCTGGCGCGCCTACCGGGAGGCGTGCCCGGACATCGACGACGACCTCGCCGCCCGGGCCGTCCGCTTCGCCGGATGGCACCTGCTCGACCGGGGCCTGGCCCGGGCCGCGCAGAACGCCCGCCTCGGCGCCGTCGACCGGGCCGCCGCAGGGATCGGCAGGAACGCGCTCCTGGAGCCGGAAAGGTTCGTCACCACCCTCGGATTGGGAGAGACCCTGTGAGCACAGTCGCCCTCCGCGTACCCCTGCCGCTGCTGCGCGCCCTCGACGACGTCCACGTCGCTCCCGACGGGCTGCGCGCCACCGTCGGCGATCGCGAACTCGAGGCCGGCTCCGACGACTCCCTGCGGCACAAGCTGTGCGCCGCGCTCTACGACAGCGTGCACGCCGGGCGGCCGGCCCGCGACGGTCATCCGCCCCGCACGCTGCGGGAGCCGGACTTCGAGGAGCGGCTGGCCGCCGCGACCCCGCATCGTACGACCACGGTCCTCGGCCGCCTGGTCAGCCCGCCCGAGGGGGACGCGTTCGTCGCGCTCGTCGACGGGCTCAGGGTGCGGATGCCCGCCGAGCAGCACAGCGCCCCGTCCCCGGACGGGCGGCTGCCGCTGCGCGTGCCCGCGCTGCGTCCGGCGCTGTCGCCGGGCTTCTTCCTGGTGGACGGCTCGGAGGGCGGGATCGTCGAGGGTCCCGTCCTGCGGGTGTACGTCCACATCACCGAGCCCTCGGCCGCCCCGGACGTGTGGCGGGCGACGCTCGAGCGGCTGGAGTCCTCCGGCCTGCCCTACCGCGCCAAGATCAGCTCCAGTGCCCGGCTGTTCCCCCGGCGGGACGCCCTGGTCGTCTACCTCGGCCCGCGTACGTGGCACCTGGCCGGCGACGTGCAGGCGGCGGTCCGCGGGCTCGCCGGCGTCGGCGAGGAGACCTCGGCCTTCGTGCACCGCCTGGCGCCCGGCGTGGGGCTCGCCTGGGATCCGCAGGACCGCCGCCCGGGCATGAGCCGGCTGAGTTTCGGCGAGCACCGGGCGACGGCGGTCGCCGAGGCGCTGCTCGCCCACGCCCGCGGCGGCGCCGAGGCCCCCCTGGAGATCGCGCTCGCCGAGGCGTTCACCGAGGCCGGCATCGACCCGGCGCGGCCCGCACGCGACCTCGTCTCGCCCCGTCTCCCCCAGTTCGATCTGTGACCCCGATCGAAGAGGAGGTCGTCATGCCCCGTCCCCCCGCCCTGCCGGCCGACGACAAGCTCGCCATCGTGCTGGCGGTCCTGTCCGGGAAGCACACGGTCGCCGAGGCCGCCCGGCGGGCCGAGGTGTCCGAGCAGTCCATTCTCAACTGGCGCAAGCAGTTCATCGAGGGCGGCCGCAGCGGCCTGGAAGGGGCCCTGGCCAACCGCGCCTCCGAACGCGAGGCGGATCTCGCGGCCGAGGTCAAACGGCTCAAGACGGTCCTCGGCGAGGTCTACCTGGAGCTCAACACCTGGCGGAAGATCGGCCACGTCCGCCGGGTCCCTACCCGGACCTCGAGGTGATCCGGCTCGACCTGCGGGTCTCCATCTCGAGGTTCTGCGCCATCCTCGGCATCCCCCGCCGCACCTACACCCGCTGGCGGCGGCCGACCGACGTCCCCGACATCACAAGGCAGGCACCGTGACCATCATGCTTCCGACCCCCACCAAGGCCGCCGAGGACAGCGCGACGGCCATCGCGGTCAGCGACCTCCGCATGCGGTACGGCGACCGCGACGTGCTGCGCGGCGTCGATCTCACCGTACGGCGCGGCGAGGTCTTCGCCCTGCTGGGTCCGAACGGAGCCGGCAAGAGCACCACCATCGAGATCCTGGAGGGGTTCCGGCGCCGCTCCGGGGGCGAGGTGAGCGTCCTCGGAGTGGACCCCGACAGGGCCGGCCCCGCCTGGCGCGGCGAGCTGGGCATAATCCTGCAGTCCTGGCGCGACCACCCCCGATGGCGGGTGCGCGAGCTGCTCGAACACTTCGCGACCTACTACGACCACCCGCGCGACGTGGACGAGCTGCTGGAGCGGCTGGGCCTCGGCGAGCAGGCCGGCCAGGAATGCCAGAAGCTGTCCGGCGGCCAGCGCCGCCGCGTGGACGTGGCTCTGGGCATCATCGGCAATCCCCGGCTGCTCTTCCTCGACGAGCCCACCACGGGATTCGACCCCGTCGCCCGCCGTGAGTTCCACGACCTGGTCGAGCAACTCCGCGACGAGGGCATGACCATGGTGCTCACCACCCACGACCTGCACGAGGCCGAGCGCCTGGCCGACCGCATCGCCGTACTGATCGCCGGCCGGGTGGCCGCCTGCGGCACCGCCGCCGAGCTGGCGGTGAGCGCCAGGGCGCAGGCGGAGGTCGTCTGGACCGACGACGGCCAGACCCGCAGGCAGATCACCCCCGACCCGTCCCAGCTCGTGTGGGACCTGCAACAGCGGCTCGGCGGGCCGATCCCCGGGCTGGAGGTCCACCGCCCCACGCTCGAGGACATCTACATCCGCATGATCCGTGAAGGAGAGACCCAGTGACCATCAGCCGTGCCTTCGCCTGCGGTCTCGGCCGCGGCCGACGGGAGATCTCGCATCTGCTGCGCACCCCGCGCGAGGTTGTCTCCCAGCTCAGCACGCCTTTCGCCTTCGTCGTCCTGGCGATGGTCAACAACGACGCGATCCCCGGCAGCGCCCTGCCGATGGCCGACGTCTTCATCGCGGGCGGCGTGGCGGCGGTGGTGGTGCAGACCTGCCTGATCGCGCTGCCGCAGATGCTGGCCACCGAGCGGGAGGAGGGCACCCTGCTGCGGCAGCGCACGGCGCCCGAGGGCATGACCGCCTACCTGGTCGGCAAGACGTGCCTGCTGCTCGCGCAGGCGCTGATCGGCATCGCGCTCGTGCTGGCCGGCGGCGCGGTGTTCGCCGGCTCCGGCCTCCCGGCCGGCCTCGGGGACTGGCTGACCCTGCTGTGGGTGCTGCCGCTCGGGCTGCTCGCGATGGCGCCGATCGGGGCGGCGCTTGGGGCCGTGCTGCCCAACGCCCGGGAGGCGCTGGCGTGGTCCATGATGCCGGTCCTCGGCGTGATGGCCATCTCCGGGATCTTCTTCTCCATCACCTCGTTGCCCGAGGCGGTGCAGACGATCTCCCAGCTGTTCCCGCCCAAGTGGATCGCCCAGGGCGTGCGCTCCGCCCTGCTTCCCGACTCCGCGCTGGCCGCCGAGACCGGGCACAGCTGGCAGCACCTGCAGACCCTGGGCGTCACCGCCGCCTGGGCCGTGGCGGGCTTCGCCCTCGCTCCCCGCGTGCTGCGGCGGATGACCCGCCGCGAGTCCGGCAGCCGCCTGGCCGAGCGCCGCGCGGCCGCACCCGCCTGACCCCGCCCCTTGAGGAGGTTCCCCCGATGTCCGCTGAGGCGTCTGTCCGATCGTTGAAACCGACCTCCGTCGTCTATCCCCTGCAGCCGCACACCGTGACGGCGATGGTCCCGTACGGCCGGCTCGTACGGGACCGGGGCGGCCGTCTGTGGACCGGCCAGTCCCTGCGCATCGACACCCACCAGTTGCTGGTGTCGCTGGTCGAACGCGTGCCGGGCCTCGCGGTCGGCACCGGCGTCACGCTGACGCCGCTGCGCCACCCCTTCGAGGCCGCGATCCACGCCCGGTCCGTGGCCGCGATCTCCGGCGCGCCCGTCGTGGCCGGCTTCGGACCCGGCGCCCCGGAGTTCCAGGCCGCCGTGATGCGCGAGCCGTACCGGAGCCCGCTGACCGCCATGCACGAGTACGTCACCATCGTGCGCCGCCTGCTCGACGGCGAGATGGTCGAGCACGACGGGGAGTACCACACGCTGCACGGCGGCGCCCTGTACCCGATCGACACGGCGCCGATCGAGGTCGGCCTGGGGGTGCTGCGCCCGCGGATGGCCGAGCTCGCCGGCCGGGTCGCCGACGTCGCCATCACCTGGATGACGCCGTCGTCCTACATCCGCGAGCAGATCGTCCCGGCGATCGAGGCCGGTGCCAAAGACCAGGGGCGCACTCCGCCCCGGATCGCCACCGTCGTCCACGTCGCGGTGGCCCGGCCCGGCCGCGACCTGCTGGGGACCGTCCGCGCCGGCGCCGGAGCGCATCTGAGCGGCCGGCACTACACCGACATGCTGCGCCGCGCGGGCCTGGACGCGGACGTGACCGATCCGGACAGGGGCGCCGCGGCGCTGCTGGACAGCGGCACGTTCGTGACGGGCAGCCCGGAGCAGATCGTCGAGGGGCTGCAACGCTACCGCGACTGCGGCGTCGACGAGGTCGTGCTCAACCCCGCGGGGGTGCTGGTCACCGAGGGTCCGCAGGCCGCGCTCCGTGACGTGCTGGAGATCCTTGACGCCGAGGCCGGCCGTGACTGAGCCGGACGACGCCCTCACCCCGCGCCCGCCCGACTTCGGGGCGCGCAGGCTGCTCTACATCGGCACCGGATCCCTCGGCGTGGCCTTCATGCCGTACTGGCTCAACTGGGTGCAGGCGGCCTACCCGGCGACGCGGGTCCGCCCGGTCATCACCCGGGCGGCCGAGCGGTTCGTCGCGCGGGGTGCGATAGCCGCCCTGTCGGGCCGGGAGGTGGAGCTCGACGTGTGGCCCGACCACGCCGAGCCGGGCGCGCCCCACGTCGAGCTCGCCCAGTGGGCGGACGCGGTCGTCGTCCACCCCGCGAGCATGCACTTCGTCTCCCGGCTGGCCCTGGGCATCGCCGACACCCCCGTGCTCCTCGCGTTGCAGTGCACGAAGGCGCCGATCGCGGTCGCGCCGGCCCTGCCGCCCGGGGCCGTCACGTCGGTCCCCTACCGCCGCCACCGCGACGCGCTCGGCGAGCGCCGCAACATCGTGGTGGTGCCGCCGATGGCCGGGTACAGCGTCACGACCGGCGGCCCGGACGCGGCGGTGGCCATGCCCCTGCCCGCGGTGGTCGCGGCGCTCGAACGGCTCCGCACGACGCTCGCCCCCGTACGCGAGGAGGCGTACGACGCGCCGCGCCGCGAGCCGGTGGGGCGGGCGACGTGACCCCGCAGCTGGTCAGCCGCTTCGGGACGGGGTTCCTGCGCACCGAGATCTACCGGCACGGCGACGCGCACCTGTGGGTCCGCCGCCCCGGCCCGCAGCGCGGCCGGCCCTTTCACCCCGTGTCACCCCGGGTGAGTAAGGCGGTCGCGGCGGTGCCCACCGGTCCGGTCGTCTGGCGGCTCCCGGAGGAGAGCGGGGAGATCCGCCGCTACCGGGCGCCGGGGGAGACGTCAGCGGCCAACCTCGCCCTCGGGACGAGTGGCGACCCCGAGTGGGAACGGCTCCGGCGGGTGCTGTGCAACACCGGCAGGGCCCTGCGCGCCGTCCACATCGGGGTGTCCGGGGAGTTGGCGGCCGAGCCGCCGCCGGGACCGTCCCGCCTCGCCCGGTGGCTCAGGTCGGGACGGGGTCCCGGGGGCGCGGGCAGATTCCACGAGACGGCCCGCCTGCGGCTCGGCTCCCGGCGCTGGGAACGCGCGCTGAGCTGGTGTGAGCCGCATCCGGGCGCCACGCGGTTCCTGCACGGCGCGCCGAGCCTCGGCTGCATCGTCGTCGGCCCGGTCACCGGGAACGCGGCCCTGCTTGCCGGTGAGGAGCTGGCGCGCGGACCGGCCGAGTCCGACGTCGGCTGGCTGCTGGGCGAGCTCCTGGAACTGCGCCTGATCGGCGAGACCGTGCCCGGGCTGAAGAGGCTGTCCGAGCAGGCCGGCGCGGCGTCGGCCGCGCTCCTGTGCGGATACGACGCTCCGCTCGACGCCGGGCTCCTCGGCCGTGTCGCCGCCGTGCGCGTGTTCACCCACGCGCACGACTTCGCCGCCTACGTCGGCTGGGCGGACGAACTCACGACCTACGCCGACCACCTCGTCCGGCTCATCGACGAACAGGGCGGACCGGCCGTTCCGGCCGACCACCGCCAACTTTTGGAAAGCGGACCCGGAGACAATTAATTTTATTTTCTCCGCAGAAGTGCCGGTCACCGGCCGAAAGCTCACAACAAATGGCTCTCACGACCCCTCCCGGCCATGCTGCAATATTCCTGTCCGGCAGAAAACAGCCAAGAGCCGGAAGCCCACTTCTGAAGGAGAGAAAAATGAGCGACACCGAGCTGCTGATCAACGGTTACGCCGCCTACACCGACGCCGAGGAGTTCGGCGTGAGCGTGTCGGCCGAGGCGCCCGGCACGACGCCGGCCACCGTCACCACCGTCTCCTCGGTCGAGTGCGTGATGTTCTCCATCGGCTTCGCCAGCGCCACGTTCGCCGGCGGCTGCTGATCGCTCCCCTTCCGGTCCCGGGCGCTCGCGCCCGGGACCGGGGGATCGCCTCCGACTCCCGCCCCGCCGCATCCACTGAAGGGAACCCGGGACACCGTGATGACACGCCAACCTCCCCCCGCTCACGTACGGCGCCTGCGCCTCGGCGCCGACCTGGTCAGCGGCAACGGCCTGGCCGTCGCCCTGGCCGTACTCCTCGCACTCGCCTCGACCGCGGCCACGCTCTCGGTCCCGCTCCTGGTCAAGGAGCTCGTCGAGGCCCTGACCGGGCACGCACCGATCGGTGGCCTGCTGGCGGCGACCTCGGCCGTCTCCATCGGCGGCGCGTTCGCCGGCGCCGCTTCGGCGTACGGCCTGACCCGCCTCGGCGAACGGCTGGTGCTCGGGCTGCGCTCCGAGGCGATGGAGCACGCGCTGCGGCTGCCCATGCGCACGGTCGGCGAGCAGGGGCCGGGCAACCTCGTCGCCCGGATCACCTCCGACGCCGTGCTGCTGCGCTCCGTCGTCGACGTCGGCGTGGTGCAGCTTCCGGTCGCGGGCATCACGGTCCTGTTCAGCCTGGTCGTGATGGCGCTGATCGACTGGGTCATGGTGCTCATCACGATCGCGTCCTTCGCGGTCGCCGCGGTCGCCATCGGGGTCGTCATGGTCCGCAGCCGGCGCGGCTTCGTGCAGGTCCAGGAGGCGACCGGGCAGCTGGCCCAGCGTTTCACCACCGCTCTCACCTCGCTCCCGACGATCAAGGCGTACTGCGCCGAGGCGGCCACCGCCGCGTCGCTCGCCGAGGACGCGGGGGCGTTGACCCGCAAGACGCTGTCGGCGGCCCGTCTGCAGTCACTGGTGATGCCGGTGCTCGGGCTGGGGCAGGAGATCGCCCTGGTCAGCATCGTCATCGCGGGCGGCGCCCGGATGGGCGCCGGTGCTCTGTCCATGTCCGGTTTCGTGGCGTTCCTGCTGTATCTGCTCCAGCTGATCGGGCCGGTCACCACGGTCGTGACCGGGATGAGCCGGCTGCAGGTCGGCCTGGCCGCCCGGTCCCGCTTCGAGGACCTGCTGAACATCCCCCAGGAGCGCGACGACGAAGTGGTCGCGCCGCCCTTCTCCCCGGCCCACGCCCCGGCCGTCGAGTTCGCCGACGTCGGCTTCGCGTACGACGGCCATCCGGCCCTGAACGGGGTCACCTTCTCCGCGCCGTCCCGCGGCGTGACCGCGCTGGTCGGCCATTCCGGGGCGGGCAAGTCGACAGTGCTCGGGCTCGTCGAACGGTTCAACCACGCCGACAGGGGCGCCGTCCGCGTCCTCGGCAGCCCGATCGAGGACTGGCCGCTGCGCCGGCTGCGCGGCAACCTGGCCTACGTGGACCAGAGCTTCACCCTCGTCGAAGGCAGCGTCCGCGACAACCTGCTGCTCGGCGCGGCCTCCCCCGCCGACGACGAGATCATCATGGCGACCCTGGAATCGGTCGACCTACGGCAGGTCGTGCTCGATCTGCCGGACGGGCTGGACACGGTCATCGGCCGCGGCGTCGACCTGTCCGGCGGGCAACGCCAGCGGCTCGCCCTGGCACGCGCTCTGCTGAGCGACGCCGCGGTCATCCTGCTGGACGAACCCACCTCGCAACTCGACGGCGTCAACGAGCTGCGGCTCCGCGACGTCATCGACCGCCTCGCCCGCGAGCGCGCGGTGGTCGTCGTCGCCCATCGCCTGTCCACGATCCAGCAGGCCGATCAGGTCGTCGTCATGGACGGCGGCACAGTGGTGGACGCGGGGGCCCACTCCGACCTCATGTCCCGGTGCGAGCACTACCGTCAGCTCGTGCACAGCCAGCAGTGGCACGATCTCCAGCCGGTGGGCGCGACGGTGTAGGACCGTGGTCGCGACCCGTCCCCTCAATGTGGAGGCAATTCATGCAACCTCTCGTCAGCGGGTTGGTGCTCATCGTGATCGTCGCGGTCATCGCCGATCTGGAGCGCCGCCGGCGACGCCGCCGCGGCCCCCGTCGCTGACCGCTTTTCCCGCGGCCGGCCACCCGCCGCCGGACGCGCCGAAGTGAAACAGGGCGCGGCCCCTCACGGGGCCGCGCCCTGTTTCTGTTTTCTCCACCAATCTTTCTCTCCCCGCCGCGGGGAGAGTTATTTTTTTATGCCGGGCGGCGGCCCAGGTGAACGCATCCGGGAACGAAAGCAACGATAACTTTTCTCCAGTCGGTCCTGCTACAAATGAATCAGCGCGAAAACGCGCCGACGGATTCAAATCCACAGGAGGAGAAATGAACAACCTCGCCGACGAGCTCATCTCCGGCTACACCGCCTACACCAGCGCCGAGGAGGTCGGGGTCTCCACGGCGGCCGACGCCCCCGCCACCACGCCGACCATCCTGTCCTTCATCGGCGCCTCGTCGCTGGCCTGCGGCGCGACCATCGGGTCCATCGTCACCGGCACCGTCAAGATCGGCTGCTGAGGACGCTCCTCACGGGTGCCCGCCTTGCGGCGGGCACCCCGGTCCCCCCGGCGCCCGCCCGGGCCCGAACGCCCCGGGCCCCCAGAACCGTCCACCCGCCCGACCTCTATGGGAGAAGCGCGAGTGTCCGCAACCCCGCTCCACCGCCTGACTCTTTCCAACGGCCTGCGCGTGATCCTTCAGCCCATCCCCGATCTTCCGACCGTGGGTGTGAGCGTGCACTACAACGTGGGGTTCCGCTCGGAACCGGCCGACCGCACCGGATTCGCGCACCTTTTCGAGCACCTGATGTTCCAGGGCAGCCGAAACGTCCGTAAGCTCGAGCACTTCCGCCGGATCCAGGCGGCCGGCGGCTCGGCGAACGGCTCGACCCACCAGGACTACACCGACTACTACCAGGTGGTGCCGTCCTCGGCGCTGGAGCTGGTCCTCTACCTCGAGGCCGACCGGATGCTCGGCCCCGACACCACCGCGGAGAACCTCCTGACCCAGGTCGACGTGGTCAAGGAGGAGATCCGGCTCAACGTCACCAACCGGCCGTACGGCGGCTACCCCTGGACGGTACTGCCGGGCGTGCTGTTCAGCTCGTACGCCAACGCGCACAACGGTTACGGCGACTTCGAGGACCTCGAATCGGCGACGCTCGCCGAGTGCGAGGCGTTCTTCGACACCTACTACGGCCCCGGCAACGCCGTGCTGACGATCGCCGGCGGGTTCGAGCCGCAAACCGCGGCCGAGATGGTGGAGCGCTGGTTCGGCGACGTTCCGGCCCGGCCGGCGCCACCGCGGCCCACGCTGGCCGAGCCCCCTCTCACACGGGAGCGCTGGGGCGAACACCACGACGCCCACGCGCCGCTTCCCGCGCTGGCGGCCGGCCACCGGCTCCCGGATCCCGCCGCGGCCCGGCGCGACTACCTGGCGCACATGGTGCTGAGCTCGATCCTGACCGGCAGCGACAACGGCAGGCTCACCCGCCGGATGGTCCACCGGGACCAGCTCGTCGTGGACGTGCGCACCGGATGCGGACTCTTCGGCGCGTTCGAAGCCCGTGATCCCGACGTGTTCCTGATGGTCGCCACACACTCCCCCGCGACCCGGCCGGAGCAGATCCTGGGCGCGCTGGACGAGGAGCTGGACGACCTGGCCCGCCGGGGTCCGCAGGAGGCCGAGCTGGCCCAGGCCACGGCTCGTATGTCCGCCGGCACCTACCGGACGTACGACGGGCTGGCCGCCAGGACCCGCGCCCTGGGCGCGTTCGAGGTGCTGCACGGCGCCGCGGAGCTCGTGGACGAGTTGCCCGCGCTGCTGACCGCCGTGAACGCCGAGCAGGTCGGGCGCGCGGCCGGAGCGCTGCTCCGCGACGCCCGTGCCGTCCTGCCCCTGGTCCCCGCCGGGTCCCGTGCGAACGCCGCCTGATCCCCAAGGAGAACTCCCATGGTCACCGCCACCGCCACGCGGCCCGCACCGGCCCGCCTCCTGCCTGCTTTCGGCCCGGAGCGGCCGTTTCGGATGCCGGAGACGGTCGACGCGGTCCTGTCCAACGGACTGCGCGTCCTCGCCGTACGCTCGCCTTCGGTGCCCCTGGTGGAGGTGCGCGTACGCCTTCCCCTCCCCGCGCCCGAGCCCGGCCTGAACGCCGCGGCCCAGATCCTGTGCTCGCTTCTGCTCCGCCGTACGGCGGGCCGCACCCCGGAGGCGATCGACGACGCAATGGGCAGGGCGGGGGCGAGCCTGCACTGCGCCACCGACGAACGCTGGCTGGGCGTCTACGGGTCCACCACCGCCGCCGGGCTGCACATGGTGCTGGACGTGCTCATGGAGGCGTTGGTCAGCCCCTCCCACGATGACGCCGACCTCGCTGTCGCCCGGCGGAGACTCGTCGAGAAGATCAGGGTGACCCGGGCCCAGCCGCGCGTCCTCGCCCGCGAGGCGCTGCGCGTCCACCGGCACGGCGCCCTGCCGGCGCTGCGGCTCACCCCGGACGAGCGTGCGGTGTCCGGGATCACGGCAGAGCAGGTGCTGGCACTGCACCGGCAGGTGCTCCGGCCCCGGGGCGCGCTGCTGGTGCTGGTCGGCGACATCGATCCGCATGCCGTGGTGCACCATCTGGAGGCGGTCACCCGTGGTTGGCGTTCGTCCGGGACCGCGGTCCGGTCGTCCTACCGGCCGCCGCTGATCGGAAGCGGCATCGCGCTGGTCGACCGGCCCGGCGCCGTTCAGTCGCAGGTCGTCCTGGCCGCGCCGGCGCCGCCGCGTACCGACCCCCGCTTCGCCGCGTTGAACGTGGCCACGATGGTGGTGGGCGGCTACTTCTCCTCCCGCCTCGTCAGCAGGCTGCGGGAGGAAGAGGGTCTCGCCTATCGCGTGGACGCGGGTCTCGACGACGTGTTCGACGACTCGTCCGTGGTCATCGACGTCGACACCGCCACGGATGCCACCGCGAGGGCGGTGCGGCTGATCCGCTCCGAACTCGACGACCTGACCGGCGGCGGTGCGTCGGAGGAGGAGATCGAGTCGGCCCGGCGGTACCTGCTCGGCATGACGGCCGTCGGCCTGGGGTCACAGTCCGCACTGGCCACCGCGCTTTCCAACGCCGTGGGCTTCGGCCACGAGCCGCACTGGCTGGTCTCCCAGCCGGAGGAACTGCGCCGGCTGCGCCACACCGAGGTGCGCGCCGCCATCGAGGAGTTCTACGCCCCCTCGCGCTTCACCGGTGTGATCACGGGCGACGCCGCCCGTCTCGCGGACATCCTCACACCCGCCGACCTGACCTGGTAGCGCGGGGCTACCAGACCGGGGCGGTTCACCAAGGAAACGGCCCCTCCTCCCGGAACGTCAGCGGCTCCTGCACCGGAGCCGAACCGGGAGGAGGGGCCTTCTCACTGCCCGGCGGAGATCCCGATCAGCCGGCCCGGCAGCGCCCGCCCGGGCACAGGCGCACCGCCCGGGCACAGGAGCGCCGCCCAGGCACAGGGCGCGACCCGGGACGACGACACCATCGGACGACCGCGTCACGGACACGGAAAACGGCGCCGTCGTGCTCGGATCGAGCACGACACCGCTCGCGACTAGTGGTTGCCGGCCTTGCGCATCATGGCCTCCACCGCGTCCTTCGCGGTGACGAGGGAGGCACCCGTGACCTTCCGGTAGATCCTGATGGCCTCGATGCTCTTACCGCGCTGCAGGGCCGCGTGAAATTCGGGTGGCAGCACCGACCCGCCGTCGCCGGCGATTGCCGGGTCGATGCCCAGATACAGCTGGAGGAACGCGACCTGATTTTCGAGTTGGGCTACTCTCTGCTCAATGGAATCCATATTCCGATCATATCCTCGACAATCACGAAAGGCAATGGAGTAATTTATTGCAGAAAACAGAAAAGCGCGCGTGCGGCCCGGAGCCAAAGGCTCGGACCGCACGCGCGCGAGGGGCCGGCGAAGCGTGGCGCCGACCGCCGTCAGCAGCCGTAGTACCAGGTGGCGACCGTGAGGCTCACCGCGGAGGCGCAGACGGCCGTCGAGATTGTCGGGGTGGTCGCCGGGGCCTCGCCCTCGACCGGAGCGCCGATCTCCTCCGCGTCGGTGTAGGCGGTGTATCCGGCGATCAGCTGCTCGGTGGTGTCCATGGCTCCTCCGGAAGACTATTGTGCGGGTCCGTTTCGAGCGGGCCGACCGGATCGGCTCGCAATTAAGAGTTAAGCACATGCGGGCGAGGCAAGAAATTCCATTGTTTGCCGCCGGGACGGACCCGGGACGACGAATGGAAAGATGTCCGCAGGTCACCGGGACGGACCCGTGCACACCCGGGCGACAATAAAAAACAAATGCGCCGGCGAATCGCGACGGAAAGTCGCGCCGCATGCTAGCTCTGATGTGTGACGGATATTGTTCGGTCGGCGCTGCGCACGCTGCGCACGACACGAGGGGTGTCCCGGCGGGAACTCGCCGAGGCCCTGGGAGTGCACTGGCAGACGATCGGCTACATCGAACGCGGGGAACGCCTGCCGAGCCTGGCCCTGGCCAGGCGGATGGCGAAGATCTTCGGCGTTCCGGTCGAGGAGCTGTTCTCCCTCGCGGCCGAACCGGTTCCCTCCGGGACGCGGCGCGGCCGACCGGCCGCCGGGGGCGTACGAGAGGCGTGAGCCCGCAACCGCCGCGCCCTCCCCGGAGGACTACAGCGAGGCGTCGCCGGGGCCGGAGGCGGTCGCCTCAGGCGTTCTGTTCGTCTCACTGCGCGCCTGCTGGGGCAGGAAGATCCGGGACAGGCGCGGAGCGGGGTCCGGCGCCGCCCGGGGGAGAGAGATGGTGAAGGTGGCTCCGGCTCCCGGCCGCCCGTCGACGTCGATCGTGCCGCCGTGCGCGTCCATCACCTCGCTCACGAGAGCCAGGCCGATGCCGAGACCTCCGGTGTGGGGCGCGCCGACATGTCTGGCGAGCAGGCGCTCGCCGTCACGCGGGTCCAGCCCCACGCCGTCGTCCCGCACACTGAGCCGAACCGTCTCCGGACCCGAACACACGGTCACCCAGATGTGGCCGCCCGCCGAGGTGTGGCGGAGCGCGTTGTCGAGGAGCGCCGAGATCACCCGGCGCAGCGCGGACGGCGCTCCGCACACCACATGGTCACCCGGACTTCGCCGCAGGTCGATCGTCACCCCGCGCTGCCCGGCGCGGGCCGCCTCGGCGTCGGCCGACTCCTCCGCCAACGCGGCCAGGTCCGCGGGCCCGAACGGCCGGCGGCGCTGCCTGAGCTGGGTCGACAGCAACAGGTCCTCGATCACCTCGCCCAGTTGCCCGATGCCGGTGACCAGCCGGTCGACGTCGCCCACGACGACAAGAGGATCGGGGTCCCGGCGCAGGCGCCGGGCGGCGAGCTGCGCGCGGACGTGCAGACGGGTCAGCGGGCTGCGCAGTTCGTGGCTGACGTCGGCGGTGAACCGGCGCTGCCGGTCGAGGGCCTCGCCCAGCGGCGCGATCGCCCGGCGGGCGAGGACCTGGCCGATCAGCAACGCCGCCAGCAGGGCCGCGGCCTCGGCCGCGCAGAGCGTGCGCAGCAGCCGCTGCCGCTCGGTGACGGGGTAGTACATGTCCCTCACCGCCTGCAGGGGCACGTCGCCGCGCCGCTGCGTACGGACCAGGTAGGTATGGCCGCCGACCTCCGCGACGTCGACCCGGGTGCGGCCGTCGGCGGCGACCCGGTCGAGCGTCTCGCGCACCGGCAGGCTCTCCGGCGCCCCCGGGGAGCTCCGCACGGTGTTCGCCCGGAGTTCGAACAGCCATACGCAGGGCGGCGGGTGGTCCATCGGGGCCGACATCGCGGCCACTGCCAGGTCGCGCCGGGCGGTGGCATCCTGCTCGCCGACCACGACGCAGTAGACCAGCGTGCCCAGGAGGGCGATCGCCAGCGAGAACACGGCCGCCACCTGCGCGGTGATCCGGCGGCGAGTCCGGATCAGCAGGCGCCGCTCCGGGTCGAAGGACCGTCTGGCCGTCACAGCTCGCCCAGGCGGTACCCCACGCCCCGCACGGTACGGACGACGCCGGGCCCCAGCTTGTTGCGCAGGTAGTAGACGTAGGTGTCCACGATCGACTCGGTCCTGGCGCCGTCGAAGATCCGCTGCCGCAGCGAGGTGCGCGTGTGCACCTGCCGGGGACGGGCCGCCAGCGCGTGCAGCAGCCGGCACTCCTGGCCGGACAGCGTCACCTGCTCGCCGGACGGCAGCCGTACGGTGCTGGACGCGGAGTCGAGCCAGCCGGCGCCGAGCGGCAGCAGCGCGGCCTGTTCCAGATTTCTGCGATGCAGGGCGCGCACCCTGGCCAGCAGTTCGTCGATCTCGAACGGCTTGACCAGGTAGTCCTCGGCGCCCGCGTCGAGTCCGGTGACCCGGTCGGCGAGGGCGCCGAAGGCGGTGAGCATCAGCACCGGCACGGTGACCGCCTGCCGGCGCAGCCGCCGCAGCAGATCGAGCCCGTCGACCACGGGCAGCCCGCGATCGATGATCATCGCGTCGTAGCCGCGGCTCAGCGCCAGATGCAGGCCCCGCTGGCCCTCCAGCGCCAGGTCGACCGTGTATCCCTGGTCGCCGAACACCTCGACCAGCATGTCTCCCAGCTCGCGGTCGTCCTCCACGAGCAGCAGGCGCAAGGAGCGCGGTTCGGATGTCCCCGATATCCGTGCCACCGGACAACCGTGGCACCGCAATCGGGAAATTTCCAGAGTTCGGAATGCCGCCCCCGGGAACCTCCCCCCATGTTCTGCGAATGTCCGAACTCACCCATGAAATTAGATGAAACCGGTTTCTCCCGCCGCCGCACCCACCGGGGCCGCACTCCCCGCTCTTCCCGCGTCGGCCGGCTCGTGGCGCTCGGGCAGCGCCAGTTTGTACAGCGGCAGGGCTGCCGCGGTGGTGAGCACGGCCACGAGGACGAGCATCGCGAAGAGCTCCTGCGTGATCATGCCCTGCGCCAGGCCGATGTTGATGAAGATGAGGATCATCAGTCCGCGGGCGTTCATCATCGCGCCCATGGCCCAGGATTCGCGCCAGCCGAATCCCAGCGCCCGCGTCGCCAGCGAGCAGCCGAAGTACTTCCCGGAGAAGGCCAGGATCAGGATCAGCGCGAACGCCAGGAGCGCGAAACCCCCGGCGATGCCGCCGAGATGGGTGTTCAACCCCGAGAACGCGAAGAAGACGGGCAGCAGCAGGGTCGATACGACATCCATCATCCGGCCGTGCAGAGCGGCGCGGAACGCCGGCTCGCGCGGCATGGCCAGCCCGGCGACGAAGCCGCCGAACACCGAATAGACGCCGATCGCGTCGGTGAACCACCCCGCCGCGAGCGGCACCAGCACGATCACGTACACGGCGCCGGTGCCGAGGTGCCCGGTACGCGCGACGCGGCGGCCCAGGGGGCGCAGCAGCGGAGCCACCACCCCGAGCATCACCGCCGCGAACACCGCCGCCAGGGCAATGGTGCGCAGCGTGTCACCGGGACCGCCGCCCAGGTGCACCGCCGACAGCGCCGCGAGCAGGCACCAGGCCACGGCGTCGTCGATAGAGGCGGCCAGCAGGGCGATCCGGCCGACGCGGGTGTTCTGCAGCCCGCGCTCGTAAAGGATCCTGGCGAGCATGGGGAACGCGGTCAGCGACAGCGCTCCCCCGAGGAACAGGGCGAACTCCAGCCGGCCGACGTCCGGGCGGGAGAGCCGCTCCCACAGGACGAGCCCGGCGGCGCCGCCGAGGACCAGCGGGGAGATGATCCCCGACGCGGCCAGCACGCTCGCCTTGCGCAGCTCGCCCGGCGCCCGGGCGTCGTGGTCCATCCCGGCTCCGACCAGGAACATGTACAACGTCAGGCCGAGGGTGCTGAGCACGTACAGGACCGGCCTGACCTGGGCGGGGAACAGGGCCGCCTGGGCATCGGGGAACACCGCGCCGAGCAGCGTCGGCCCGAGCAGGACGCCGGCGACCATCTCGCCGACGACGCGCGGCTGCATCACCAGAGTGGCCAGACGGCCGCACAGCGCCGCGGCCAGCAGGATGACGGCCAGGGCCGGCAGCACTCTGAGGGCCAGTTCGAGGTTGGGATCGGCGGCGGGCGCCTCTGTGAGGAGAAGGGCGGGGAGAAGGGCCGGAACGGGCATGGCTTGCGCCTCCGCTCGTGGTCGGGACCTGAGATCGGCTGGTGGTCTACGTGCTTGCGGAACGGGCGTCGCCGGAGAAGTGGCGCTCGCACAGCCGCAGCCGGCGCGCGTCCCAGACCATGTACGTGCCGAGGACGAGCTGCACCAGGCTGCGCCAGACGTCCTCCCAGCCGTCCCTGAGCCGCATGAACAGCAGCGTCAGGCGGCGTCCCCGCCCGCGCCGCGCGTTCAGCGGGGTGAGGAGGCACGGTCCCCGGTTGGGCAGCGACCGGGTGTGCGCGGCGGTGGAGACGAGCTCGTACGAACGCAGGACCTCCCGCACCGCGACCCACATGGCGAGCGGCGCGAGCCGCCACGCCGGGCAGGGCCGGTTCGCCGGCATGCCAAACGGGATGTGGTTGAGCTCCCTGACCGGGGCGTGCCCGGGGGCGAAGCGTCCGGGATCGAAGCGCTCGGGATCGGGGAAGCCCGCGCGGTGGAAGGCGGGGTAGTCGAAGCACAGCACCGAGCCGGCCGGGATGACGACGCCCTCGGCCACCGGGATGTCGCCCGTGGTGACGCGGTGGGCGATGCCGAAGAGCGGGTAGAGCCGCAGCGTCTCCGCGATCACCTGGTCGAGGAAGCGGTCGTCTCCGGCACGCGCCCTGTCCTGTACGTCCGGGTGCCGGGCGAGAGCCATCAGCACATGGGCCGTGGCCTCCGACATCTGCACGACCGCGGTGTTGAAGAAGGCGCCCTGGAGATACAGCGCCTGCTCCCGGGCCGTCAGGCCCGCCGGGAGCTCGTGCCCCGCGTCCTCTCGCACCCTGGGCAGCGACTCGACGAGGTAGGCGGTCAGCCGGTCGCGCCGGTCCATGTGCCGCAGGCCGCAGCACTTGAGCGCGGTCACGACGTCGTCCGCGTTGCCGACGATGAGGTCGCGGGCGTGCGGCGGGCAGGGCTCGCGGAAGACGAGCTCGTAGGAGAACTCGGCCCAGGCCGGCATCATCAGGTCGCGCAGCCGGACCACCCCGCGCCTGCCCTCCAGCGTCCGGCCGACGCACCGGCGGGTGAGCTCCTCCACCTCCCCCCGCGGCTGGGACAGGATGCGGCGGGTGGCCAGGGCGACGGCGTCGTACCGCTCCCCCGCCTCCAGGTGCTCCTGGTGCATCTCGGGCCCCGGCGACAGCCAGTACCAGAACAGGTCGGACAGGACGGCGCCCTTGCTCCGGCCGGAGGCCGCCGGGTGGGAGTAGACCTCCCTGAACCGGTCCACCCCGACCAGGTCACCCGGCACGGCGATGCTCTCCTCGCCGTTGATCCTCGTGAACACCCACCCGCGCAGCACGACGACGCGCCCGGGGAGCCACCGGGGCAGGCTGATCACGACGATGGCCCCAGCCACCCACAGCGCCACCCACACCGCCGTCAGCATCGGCGCACCAGCCCCGGCTCCAGGTCGTGCGGCGAGGCGAGGCCGCACAGGGTGAGCGCCTGCTCGACTTCGTCCCGCAGCAGCCCGAGCACGCGGGCCACGCCGCACTCACCGCCCGCCGCCAGGCCCCAGATCACCGGACGGCCGACCGCGACGGCGGACGCGCCCAGCGCCATCGCCTTGACCACGTCGGTGCCGCGCCGGATCCCTCCGTCCATCAGCACCGGTACGGCCCCGCCGACGGCGGCCACGATCTCCGGCAGCAGATCGACGGTGGCCGGAACGGTGTCGAGCTGCCGTCCGCCGTGGTTGGAGACGTACAGCGCCGACACGCCGTGGTCCAGGGCGAGGCGCGCGTCGGCGGGATGCGTGACGCCCTTGAGCACGATCGGCAGCCGCGTCATCCGCCTCAGCAGGTCGACGTGCTCCCAGGAGATCGCGGGCGACATGACGATCGGCCGCACCGACTCGGGGTCGCCGTCGCGCAGGTTCTCGCAGCGCATGCCCCCGGGGAGGTCCTCGAAGCCGTTGCGCACGTCCTGGTCCCGGCGACCCCGGGCGGGGGAGTCGACGGTGACGACCAGCGCCGCGCAGCCGGCCTTCTCGGCACGCCGGACGATCGCCTCGGTGAAGGCCATGTCCGGCTGGACGTAGAGCTGGAACCACAGGGTGGCGCCCGGCGCCGCGGCCGCGACGTCCTCGACGGCGACCGTGGCGGCCATGCTCACGATCATGATGGTCTCCGCGGCGGCCGCCGCGCGGGCCGTGGCCTTCTCCCCTTCCGGGTCGGCGAGCCGGTGGAACGCGGTCGGCGCCACCAGCACCGGCATCGCCGCGCGGCTGCCCAGCAGGGTGACCCCGATCCGCGGGCTCCCCGCGCCGCGCAGGACCCGCGGCAGCAGCGCGAGCCGGGCGAACGCCGCCTCGTTGGCCTTCACCGTGACCTCGTCGCCGGCCCCGCCCGCGAAGTAGTCGTAGTGGGCGGGGTCCAGCCGGTCGCGAGCCGCCGCCTCGAAGTCCCGGATGGCCGGCAGCACGGCCGTCACACCGAGACCGGGAGGCTCTGGCGCTGGAAGAAGTCCCGGAGCGGGCGCAGGTGCACCTCTTCCGAGGTCCAGTCGTTCTCCAGGTTCTCGGTGACGTGGTGGACGGCCTCCACCACGTCACCCCGATAGCGGCGTACGACCGGGTGGAGGTAGTGGCCCTCGTGCGCACGCTCCGCGTCGCTCTGCCTGATCCGCCCCACCGCGATGTCGAAGGGGTCGACCTGGTCGTGGTGCGGGCCGTACTCCAGGGTGATCGCGAAGTGGCCCCCGTCGCCGATCGGCGGGCCCTGCAGGTCGAGCGGCAGCTCCTCCAGGTAGCGCATGCCGCCGCGCCCGTCCGGGACGATCATGTCGGCCAGCACCCCGAACTGCTGCCACAGCGCCGAGCTGCGGTTGACCCGTTCGAGCACGGCCGCCGCGAGCGCGTCCGGATCGGCGGGGAGGTCGCGGCCCGGCCAGGGGACCCCGTGATGCCTGTTCTCCAGCATGCGGTGCAGGGCGCGCACGCCATAGCGGAAACCGTGGATGAACCCGTTGGTGCCGCGCTTGAAGTCGAGCGACTGGGTGATCGTCCCGGCGCAGTGGAGATCGGGCACGTTGACCGACTCGTAGGCCGGGGTCAGCGCGGGGAACCTGTCCCCGATCGTCAGCTCGGGACGGCACTCGGGCGAGAAGACGGAGGCGTCGAACCGGAACCCGGTGCAGACGATCACCCGGTCGTACGGGATGTCCTTGGTCACCTCGTCGGCCCGGACGAAGGCCACCGTCACCAGATAGGAGCCGTCGGCCCGGCGCTCGATGCGCCTGATGTCGCCGTCCAGCACGGCGTTCTGCAACTTGAGCTGATAGGTGTCGAGGAAGTTGTTGTTGGCCGCGCGCAGGTGCCCGACGAAGTGGGTCCGCCAGGCCAGGCGCACCGAGTGCGGTCCGGCCACGTGGACGACCGCGGCCGTCTCGAGGAGGTTGTCGGCGGTCTCGAAGGCCGAGTTGGCCTTGCCGATGACGAGCACCCGCATGTCCGTGTAGTCCGCGGGGTCGGTCGAGTGGGTGCTGTACTGCTCGGCGGTCTCGATGCCGGGGATGGGCGGGACGTTGGGCCGGGAGACCCCCGTCGCGACGATCACCCGCCGTGCCCGGTACGTCCGGCCGTACTCGTCGGTCACCAAGAACGGGCCTTCGGCGTCCGGGCGCGCGACCTCGGCAACGCGCGCGTCGTACGTGACGTGCAGGCCCTGAGAGGCGACGAAGTCCTCCAGGTAGCGGACGAAGTCCTCGGCGGCGGGGAAGTAACGGTCGCTGTAGCGGGTGAACAGGAGACGGGGGTCGTCCGACAGCAGCGAGTTCCAGTCCATCCGGAGGTTGAGCTCCGGGTCGTCCCACCCGGTGTGCTTCTTGTTGATGGAGATGAGCTTCCGATGGCGGGGGAAGGTCCGGAAGAACGCCCCGGGCTCGGGCGCCGCCTCGAGAATCCGGTAGCCGCGCCCCGCCCGGTGCAGGAAGTGACCCATCTGCAGGCCCGCCGGTCCGGCGCCGACCACCAGGTAGTCCAGGATGTTGTCCGGCACTGACGCCTCCCTCACTGGGGTGGTTGAAGTTTCACCAGTGTTGGCGGGCGATTCTCAGAGATGGATCAGAGCGCCGACGACAGATGCCGTTCCACCAGGGCACGCTTGTCCGGTTTGCCGCTCGGCGCGACCGGCACGGAGGACACCGTCGTGATCGTCCGGGGGACGCTGTCCGCGCCGAGCTCGGTGCGCACCAGCTCCGCCAGGGCGGCGTGGTCCGGGGTGCGGCCCGGAGCGGGGACGACGAACGCGTGGACGGCCTCCCCGGTCCGCTCGTCCGGCGCGCCGGTCACGTACGCCTCGGCCACGTCGGGATGGCCGGCCAGCGCCCGCTCGATGGGACCGGCGTAGACGACGATCGCGTTCACGATGATCACGTCCCTGGTCCGGCCGGCCAGGTACAGCAGGCCGGTCTCGTCGAGGTGCCCGAGATCGCGGGTGCGCAGCCAGCCGTCCCGCAGCACGTCGCGGGTCTCCTCCGGCTGATCCCAGTAGCCCGCCATCAGGAAGGGACTGCGCACGTGGATCTCACCGGTGTGTCCCGTGGCGACCGGGCGGCCCTCCTCGTCGCGCACACTGATCTCGACGCTGGGATGCGGGCGGCCGACCGAGGCGGGCGCATCGCGGCCCTCGCCGGGAGTGAGCATGGAGATGACGCCGGCCTCGGTCGCGCCGTACCCGACGTAGACGACGGGGCCCAGCCGGTCCGCCGCCTCCAGCAGCCGATGCGGGCTGACGGGCGATCCGGAGACCGTCAGCGCGCGCAGGCTGCCCAGGTCGACCGGCTCCTCGCGGAGCAGGTCGAGCATCTGATACAGCCGGGGCACGGTCACGATCGCGCCGGTGATCCGGTGCCGCTCGATCGCGTACGGGAACAGCGGCCGGCCGTCCTCGTCGGGGATCACCGCGGTGCCGCCGCCGAGCAGGCACGGCGCCAGGAAGTCCAGCACCACCAGGCTGGACAGGGTGCCGAACAGCATGTAGCGGTGGAAGGACTCGTCGAAGCCGGGCGCGATCGACGACCAGCCGAGATGGCCGGACCAGTGCGCGGCCAGAGTCCGATAGGTGAGCACGCAGCCCTTCGGCCGGCCCGTGCTGCCGCTCGTGAAGGTCAGCAGGGCCGTGTCGTCCGGGCGCGCCGCGACGGCGGGGAAGCGGTCGTCGCCGGGATGGGCCAGGAGGTCGGCCGCCCCGGCCGGACCGGCTGCCCGGGCTGCCCCGGCTGCCTCGGGGGCGGGCCCCAGCGACAGCACCGTGGCGGACCCGGCGGCGTGGAGCAGTTCCGGTGTCGCCGTCGACCGGTCGAGGACCACGGCGTCGACTCCCACGCCGAGCACATCGGCGAGCTGACGGGGCGTGTACCCGGGCCGTACGCTCACGACGCGGCAGCCCAGCACGTGCGCGGCCATCTGGGCGGCGAACCCTTCCGGGGACAGCCCGGTGCGGACGGCGACGCCCTTGCCTGGGCCGAGACCCGCGTCGCGCATCGCGGCGGCGATGCGCCCGATGAGTTCCAGCACCTCGCCTCGGGAGACGATCCTCCCGCCCTGTTCGAAGGCGGGAGTGCCGGGAGAGCCTCGCAGCGCCTCCAGCAGCAGGTGCGGGAACCCGCCGTCGGCGTGCCCGGACGGCCCGTCGGGGTCCGATGGCACTGTGTAGGGCTCCGTGCAGGGCTCTGTGCGTTCGTGGTGCGTGGCGCGGGTGACGGGATCGTGCATGTCCGGCTCCTTCGTCTCGCGAGGCACCCGCCCGCAGCGACGACACGACCGGCTGCGGCGCGGGCGCCGGTGTCCCCCCGGCTGTCGCGACGGTAGACGGCACAGATCAGAGCCGGATCAGAGCCGGATCAGAGCGATCCCGTGAGTGAGAAGGCCCCGCGAGTCAGGGGTTCAGCCCATCGCGAGCATCATCGGGGCGTACATGCGGGTCCGGTCGCCGGGGAGCGGCCTGCCTTCGTGGACCATGAAGGACGTCGAGAACGCCTGTGACAGGCCCCGCGCTCCGAGCCAGTCCAGCAGGCTCGGCCGGGCGCGCTCGACCTCGATCCGCACCAGGCCGTCGGCGTTGCGCGCGAGGTCGGTGACGAGCGCGCGGGCGGCCGCCTCGTCGCCGGCGACCACCGGCCCGATGAACAGGGTGCTCATGCTGCGCCACGACACGGCGTAGCCGGTCAGTCCCGTCTCGTCCTCGGCGACCCTGACCTCCTCGGAGAAGGCGAACAGCCGCGCCAGCAGCCCGGCCCGGTCGGCGCCGAAGACCTCCCCGTCGAGCGCGAGCAGGGCGTCGAGATCGGCGCCGAGGTCGGCCGGCCGCGTCAGGACGGGGTCGTCCCCGGGGCGCAGACGCCCCACGCGCGCCTCCGTCACGCCCAGCGTCTCGAACCCGAGCTTCTCGTACAGCGGCCGGCCGAGCTCGGTGGCCCAGAGGAAGACGGTCGCGTCACCCGCCGCGTCGAGCACGTGCGTCATCAGCCGGCGGCCCAGCCCGCGGCCGCCATACCGGGTGGCGACGAGCATCATGCCGATGCCCGCCGCGGTCGTGCCGTACCGGGTCAGCGTGACCGTGCCCGCCAGCTCTCCCGAAGGGGCGTCGATCGCGTAGACCTCGGCGTTCTCCAGGAGGAACAGCCACTTGCGCTCCTCCCGGCTCCAGGCCCTGTCCTCGCTCAGGGCGAGGCATCGATCCAGGTCCTCGGGTCCGAGCCGTCGGACGGGGAGCTCGGCGGCCGGCGTGGTGAGCGGGTCGGGCATGCGTCTTCCTTGTCCGCGCCGGTTCGCGGCCCCGGCGCTCGTGGCGGCATCCGAGGCTAGCCGCACCCCCGATCCGGCGGAAACCGGTTTTCCCTCCCCAGGGAAAACCACTGTCCGGCGGGCGGCCGGTCTTGTCACGATCGTGCCATGCGACACTGGCCGCTCCTGGCACTGCGACTGACGACCCCCCGGCTGGAGCTTCGCCTGCCCGGCCTGGACGACCTGGACGCGCTCGCCGACCGGGCGGCCGAGGGCGTCCACGACCCCGGCGAGATGCCGTTCGGCGAGCCGTGGACGGACGCCCCGCCGCACGAACGCGCCCGCTCGACCGTCCAGATCCACTTCCGGCAATGGGGCACCTGGTCGCCCGATGGCTGGAGTTGCTCCTTCGTCACCGTGTGGGAGGGCCAGGTGGTCGGCGTACAGGAGATGCGGGCCCGCGACTTCGCGGTCACCCGGGAGGTCGCCACCGGTTCCTGGCTCGGACGGCGCTTCCAGGGCAGAGGCATCGGCACCGAGATGCGCGCGGCCGTCCTGCACCTCGCCTTCACCGGCCTCGGCGCGCGGTACGCGACGTCGTCCGCCTTCGTGGACAACACGAAGTCGCTGGCGATCTCCCGGCGGCTCGGCTACCGGGAGGACGGGCTCGCCGTGGAGAAGCGCAGGGGCGAGGCCGCCCTGCAGCAGCGGCTGCGGCTGTCGCGCGACGAGTGGACCACCCCGGACGGGTTCGAGATCCACGGCCTCGAACCCTGCCTGCCCCTGTTCGGAGCCTCGGAGGGGATCACGGATGCAGGGGGAGCCCCTTGAGCGTCTTGTCCACGGCGTTCCTGGGGCCGTACACGGCCAGCCCGACGAGCGGCATCTCCTCGGCCGTGACGGCCCGCACGGCGGCCCGGTTGTCCACGTCGTTGCCGGTCTTGAACATCTCCTCGATGTAAACGGCGACGGCGAGCCCCCGTTCGACGGCACGGGCGCGCACCCGGGCCAGCCCGGCGTGGTCCGCGGCGTAGACGAGCACGGGCTGGCGGAACATCGGCAGGTAGGAGGTGCCCGAGCCGTCCTCGTACCGCTCCCCGATCACCTCGGGAACTCCCCCCGCGACCCCGCCGGCCAGGAACGCCGTCACGTTCAGCTTCTGCCACACGGCCAGGTCCTCCCGGACCACAATGCCGATCTTGGTGTCGAAACGCATGCGCCCCAGCCTGCCTCCGCGTGCACGGGCGGTCTTGTACGCTCGTGCGCCGCCGATCGGCGCACAATGGTGCTGTGGCACAGGACTGGTCCCGATACTGGCGCTCCCCGGACCGGTCGCTGGAGGCGATGCACGCCCACTTCGCCCGGCACGTCTACCACCGGCACAGTCACGAGACGTACTCCTTCGGCGTCACCGAAGAGGGCAACCAGGCGTTCACCTGCCGCGGGGCCGCGCACACCAGCGTGACGGGCATGGTCATGGCGTTCAATCCGGACGACCCGCACGACGGGCACGCCGCCGACGCCCTCGGGTTCACCTACCGGATCATTCACATCGGGCCGGAGCTGGTCACCGGCGTGCTGGGCGACCTGGCCGGCCGGGAGACGGGACCGCCCTTGTTTCCCCGCCCCGTCGTACGCGACGCGGTGCTCGCGGCCGGGCTCAGGGCGCTGCACACGGCCCTGCTCGGAGGCGCCGGCGCCCTCCGGCGCGATGAGTTGCTGACCGCCGTCGTCTCCTCGATCGTCCGGCGGGCCGCCACCCGCCCGATGCGGGCGCGGGAGGCCACCTCCGCCGACGCCCGCCGCATCGCCGAGCGGGTGCGGAGCCGCCTTCAGGACGCCCCCCTCGCGGAGGTCACCGCCGACGATCTCGCCGCCGTGACCGGGCGCAGCAGGTTCGCGGTCTACCGCGCGTTCCGTGCCGTGTACGGCATGGCGCCCAGCGACTACCAGCGCCTGCTCCGATTGCGTACGGCCCGGCGGCTGATCGCGCAGGGCCGTTCACTGAGCGAGGCGGCGGCCGAGGCGGGGTTCGCCGACCAGAGCCACCTCACCCGGTGGTTCGTCCGCTGTTACGGCATAAGCCCGGGAGATTACCGGGCGGCCGTACCGGTTTGACCCCGGCGCCGCGCACGTGCCTCAGGCCAGGCGGGGCGGGAACCCGCCGGTGGCCACCGGCCCCCAGGACGTGGGGGTGATCCGCACCAGCGACTTGCCCTGGCGGACCATGGCCGCGCGGTACTCCTCCCAGTCGGGGTGCTCCCCGGAGATCGAGCGATAGTACTCGACCAGCGGCTCCAGGGCCTCCGGCAGGTCGAGCACCTCGGCGGTGCCGTCAACCTGCACCCACGGCCCGTCGAAGTCGTCCGACAGCACGACCACGCTCGCGCGCGGGTCGCGGCGGGCGTTGCGGGCCTTGGCGCGTTCGGGGTACGTCGACACGACGATGCGGCCCTCGGCGTCGACTCCGCACGTCACGGGGGACGCCTGGGGGCCGCCGTCACGTCTCGTCGTGATCAGGATCGCCCGGTGGCGATCACGGACGAAGTCGAGCAACTGCTCACGGGAGACGGTCTCGGCGGTCGCGATCCTGGGACTCATGCTCGCTCCTCGCCTCCGGCTCGGAGCGGCATGCGTCGGACGCTGTGCCTATCGATTCGCTCGCTACGCTCACTCATGCTCGCTCCTCGCCTCCGGCTCGAAGCGGCATGCGTCGGACGCTGTGCCTATCGATTCGCTCGCTACGCTCACTCATGCGGCCACTTTAATCACCGTTCGGAGGCACGCTCCGCTCCACCAGGCAGGTGACGCCGTCGAGCAGGAGCCGCATGCCGAGCTCGAACAGGTCGTCGAGGCGGAAGTCGTACCCGTCCTCGCCCAGCTCGCCGATGACCTTGGCGAAGGCCGGGTAGCGCCCCGACCCCGCGATGGCGCTCAGCGCCGGTCCCTGGACGTCCATCCACTGGTCCTCCGACAGTCCGGTCGTCGCCGCGATCTGCGCCTCGCGTTCCAGGTTGATCGCGAGGCCCTGTACATGGCTGTAGAGCAGGATGTGGACGTCCAGCACGGTCACGGAATCGAGGCCGAGGCCGTCGAGTGCGGCCAGCGCCCAGTCGGCGTGCACGGTCAGTCCGGGCAGCGCCAGCGGCCTGCCGAGCGGGCTGAGCTGCGCCAGCCAGGGATGCCGCCGGAAGATCGCCCACAGCGTCCGGCCCGCGATCTCCAGCCGTTCCCGCCAGCCCTCGGGGTGATCGCCGGGATAGCCCAGCTCGCCGAAGGCCGCGTCCGCCATGAGCAGGATCAGGTCGTCCTTGCCTCCCACGTACCGGTACGGCGACATGGCCGCGACCCCGAGCCGGGCCGCCACACCGCGCATCGACAGCGCCGGCAGCCCCTCGGCGTCGGCGATCTCGATGGCCGCCCGTACGACCCGCTCGCGGGTCAGTTCGCGTTCGGCCCCCGCGCCGGGCCGCCGCCGCGCCGCCTCCGCGTCGCGTGAGGGCGGCGCCGTGAGGCGCGCCCGATCTCCCGGCCGCGCGGCGGCTCCCGGCGGGGGCGGGAGGGCCGGGGGTGGCTCCGCGACGACCGTGCCGACGCGGGGTTCGGCCCGGACCAGCCCTTCTCTGCGCAGCTCGGCGAGCGCCCTCGTCGCGGTGGCGAGCGCGACTCCCCACTGCGCGGCCACCTGCCGGGTCGAGGGCACCCGGTCTCCGGGCGCCAGCTCGCCCTCGGCGATCCTGCGCCTGAGGTCGGCGGCGATCCTCGCGTACGGCGGCGTCACGTCGATCTCCTCTCTGTACTAGGACACAATCTATCTGTCCTAGTACAAAAGCTCCCCATAATCCCAGCTTGCGCGGCTTGCGCTTACACCGTACATTCACCGCATACGGCATCCACACCCCCAAGGGAGCTTCGATGACCAACGTGCTCGTCTCCGGCGCCGGTGTCGCGGGGATCACACTCGCCTCCTGGCTGCGCCGCCACGGCTTCGCCCCGACCGTGGTGGAGCGCGCGCCCGGCCTCCGCGCCGGAGGGCAGGCGATCGACATACGCGGCGTCGCACTGGAGGTCGCCGGCCGCACCGGCGTACTCGACGAGGCGCGGCGCCTGCGCACCGGCCACCGCGGCATGTCCGTGTACGACGGCGAGGGCAACGAGATCATGCGCTCGGAGGAGATGACCTACAGCAGCGGCCGTCTCGACAACGACGACATCGAGCTGCTGCGCGAGGACCTCACCCGCCTGCTGTACGAGCGGACGCGCGGAGAGGTCACGTTCCTGTTCGGCGACTCGATCACCGCGCTGGAGCAGGACGAACAGGGCGTGCTGGCCCGGTTCGAGCACGCCGAGCCGCGCCGGTATGACCTCGTGGTGGGCGCGGACGGACTGCACTCCACGGTCCGGCGGCTGGCCTTCGGGCCCGAGCGGGAGTTCGTCCACCACCTGGGGACCTACCTGGCCGTCTTCAGTATGGACAACTTCCTCGGGCTGGAGGACTGGCAGGTCTGGATGCAGGACGGGGAGCGCGGGTACGGCGTCTTCCCGGTCCGGGGCAACACCGAGCTGCGGATCACCCTCGGCTTCCAGTCCGAGCCGCTCGACCACCACGACCCCGCACGGCTGCGGGCGGCCGTGGCCGAGGCGTTCGCGGGCGCGGGCGGGGAGACGCCGAGGCTGCTGAAGGGCATGGAGGAGGCGAGCGACTTCTACTGCGACTCGATGGCCCAGATCCACCTGGACCGGTGGTCGTCGGAACGGATCGCACTCGTCGGCGACGCCGCCTACTGCCCCTCCCCTCTGTCGGGCCAGGGCACGAGCCTCGCCCTCGTGGGCGCGTACGTACTGGCCGCCGAGCTGGCGGCGGCGGGAGGCGCGCACGAGGCCGCCTTCGCCGGCTACGAGCGGCGGATGCGGCCCTTCGTGGCGCTCAACCAGGCGCTGGCCACGGAAAACCCGGGCCGTGGGGCCTCCGAGGAGTCGGTCGATCGAGCCAAGGACGCGATCTCCCTGGACGGGTGAGGAGCCGCGAAGCGCTTTACCCTCCGTGGACCCGGCTACCACCCACTACGTACGTATGCCTCGAACAGGTATCGATACGGGTGTTTTCCCCCTCCCCACCCCAAGAGGCGAGAAGGCAGTCTGAAAACGTCTCAAAGAGTGCATGAGAGTCAGGGGGACCGATCATGTGCCAGCACTACCCGCAGTGCCCGCCGGCGGACGCACCCGACCGCGACGCGGCCTGTCTGATCGCCTTCCACCCGGAGCAGGGATGGGGACTGCTCTGCAACGGCGTGGTGCTCTTCGACGACAGCGGTGAGCTCATGCCTGATGGTCGCAGCATCCCGGCTCGCGCGTCTCTGGGGTGTGCCGCATGAGCCTGCTTTTCTGTCCCGTCCGGGACGAATCACTGTCATCAGCACAGGGCGGCGACGCGCCCGGTGCCTCGGAGCGCCGGCACTCCGCGGTCCGGCACCGCTGGGAGACGCTGCGGCAGCGGGTCGGCGACCTCGCGATCCAGCTCGTGGACGACCCCGACGTCGAGGCGGCGTCCTGGCGACTGCCCGCCGACGCCACCTCCGTCGGGCGGGCCCGGCGGCTGGTCGGCGAGCGCCTGAGCGCCTGGGGCATGGAGAACCTGTCCGACGTGACGCAGTTGCTCGTGAGCGAGCTGGTCACGAACGTGCTGTGCCACACCTGCTGCGGCGACCTCGTCGTACGGCTGTCGGCCGTCGAAGGGCTGCTGCGCTGCGAGGTGGAGGACTGCGACGGCGGGATGCCCGAGATGGCCCGGCCGTCCGCCGCCGACGAGCACGGGCGCGGACTGCGGCTGCTGGACTCGCTGGCCTGCTGCTGGGGCGCGGAGCGCACCCGCCAGGGCAAGATCATGTGGTTCGAGCTGCCGGCCTACGCCTTTCGCTGACCGGCCCGCTCGCCGGGCCGTCCGCGCCGTCCGCGGCCGGGCCGTCCCCGCGCTCGCTCAGCCGTTCCTTCACCCAGGCGGCGACCTGGGCGCGCGACTTGAACCCGAGCTTGTCGAGGATGTGCTCGATGTGGCCCTCCGCGGTGCGCTGGGAGATGACCAGTCTGCCGGCGATGTCCTTGTTGCTCAGTCCCTCGGCGACAAGGTGCGCGATCTCCGTCTCCCTGCGCGTCAGCGGTGCGATCCGGCCCTCGAACGGCGCGGGCCCGCGGGCGGCGGGCGCCCGTTCGAGCAGGGCGAACCCCAACGCCTCTTCCCGCGTCAGGGCCGCGCCCCGGGACACCTCGGCCTGGAAGGCGCGCTCACCCAGCGCCTCTCGGGTGGCCGCCTCGCACTCGTCGTGACAGCGGCTCATGTAGCGGAACTCCGCCAGCCGCGCGCCGACGGCCGGCCAGAAGGTCCGCACGATGCCGAGCAGCCGGGCGGCCCGCTCGTACTTCTGTTCCCCGGCCGCGAACCAGGCATGGGCCTCCAGGTTCATGCCCATGCCGAGCTGGTCGCCCACCGCCGCGTTGTAGCGCAGGCTCTCGTTGTCGATCTCGCAGGCCGCGCGCATGTCGTCCCGGTGCCAGGCGTCGATCGCCAGCGCCAGCAGCGCGTACGCCCGGTGCCAGCCCTCGCCGTACAGATCGCACAGGGCCACGCACTCCTCGGCGAGATCGCGGGCGGCCGGACGGCCGAGGAACGCGTTGGCCAGGGCGAGCCGGTTGAGGGCCAGCGCGAGACCGATGGGGTTGCCGACGGCCCGGTGGGCGGCCGCCGCCTCCTCGTATCGCCGCATGCCGCCCTCCAGGTCGCCCCCGGACACGGCCGCCATGCCGGACAGGAACGCGATGTAGCCGAGCGTCACCCGTAGCCCGAGCCGCTCGGCGATCGCCGTGGCCTCCTCCAGCCGTGCCAGCGTGGTGGCGCAGTCGCCCCTGAGCAGGGCGATCCAGGCGCCCGCCCACAGCGCGTGGGCGCGCACCTCGCCGGGTTCCGTCGCGGCGGCCAGGCTCCGGTCGAACCAGCCGGCCCCCTCCGACAGGTGGTAGCCGCTCCAGTGGTAGAGCAGTTCCGCGGTCATCGCCAGGCCCGTCTCGGCCTCTCCCGGCTCGCGCAGCGACCAGTCCAGGGCCTTGCGGAGGTTGGCGTGGTCGCGCTGCAGGCGTTCCACCCACGACTGCTGGGCGGCGCTGAACAGCTCCGCCCAGGCCCGTGAGGTGATCTTCCGGTAGTAGTCGCGGTGCCGCCGGTGCAGCGTCGCCTCGTCCCCGGAGGCGGCCAGCAGCTCGCGGCCGAACTGCCGCACCGTGTCGAGCAGGCAGTAGCGGACCACCCCCTCGGACTCCCGGCGAAGCAGGACCGACTTGTCGACCAGCCCCGCGACGAGTTCGAGCACGTCCTCACGGGCGATGCCGTCGCCCGCGCACACCTGCTCGGCCGCCTCCAGGTCGAGGCACCCGGCGAAGACCGAGACCCGCTGCCACAGCAGCCGCTCCTGCTCGGTGCACAGCTCGTAGCTCCACTCGAACAGCGCGCGCAGCGTACGCTGCCGGGGCAGCGCGGCCCGCGACCCACCGGTGAGCAGCCGGAACCGGTCGTCCAGCCGCTCCAGCAGCTGCCGCACCGACAGGGCGCGCAGCCGTACCGCGGCCATCTCGATCGCCAGGGGAAGGCCGTCGAGCCGGCGGCAGATCTCGGCCACCGCCTCCTCGTTCTCCTCCGTCACCTCGAACCCGGGGACGACCGACGCGGTCCGCTCGGCGAACAGCCGGACCGCGTCCGACTCGGCGAGCGGCACCGCCGAATCGCCGCCCGGGGTGGGCATCGACAGCGGCGCGAGCTCGACGATCCGCTCGCCGTCGATGCCGAGCGCCTGCCTGCTGGTGGCGAGAACCCGAAGCTCGGGAAGCGCGCGGACCAGCGTGTCCACGAGCATCGCGCACTCGGCGAGAACGTGCTCGCAGTTGTCGAGCACGATCAGGGTCTGCCTGCCGTGCAGGCGTTCGACCAGCGCGTCGAGCGGCGGCCGGGTCGAATGCTCGTTGACCGACAGCGCCTCGGCCACGGCCTGCGCCACCAAGTCGGGATCTTCGAGCGCGGCCAGCTCGACCAGCCGTACGCCGCCGGGGAAGCTCCTGCGGACCTCCTCGGCCGCCCGCAGCGCGAGGCGGGTCTTCCCCACCCCGCCCACGCCGATGACCGTGACCACGTGCGAGGTCCCCAGCAGGCGCTTCAGCTCGGCCAGCTCGTGCCGGCGCCCCACGAAACTGGTCACCTCCGCGGGCAGCCCGGCCGGTTCCCCCCTGACAACTCTCGTTCGCATAGCGGTCATGACGTCCACGCCGCCCCCGTCGTCCGGTACGCCATCACGTCGTGGCACATACCAGCGTACAAACGCGGTTCCGGCCGCGCCCTACCCAACTCGTCGAGGCGTCCCGCCCGACCCGGCCCCACTCGTCGAGGCGTCCCGCCCGACCGGGCACCCCCGGGCGGGCTCAGCCCTTCATCCGCCGCAGGATCTGCTCGCGCCTGAGTTGCAGGTCGTCGATGAGCGCCTCCTGCTGCTCGACGTTGGTCAGCAGGGTGGCCTTCTCCGCCATGTCCGTGGGCGCGTCCCAGCTCTGCCCGATCTCCTCGCGTATCTGCTTGGTCTCCTTGCGCAGCCGCTCGATCTGGGCGTCAACCTCGTCAAGCTCCTTCTTGAGCTCCGGATCGTCCATGTCTCACCGTCCCGTTGCGTCACTCACGTTCGCCATGGCGCGTTCGTCCACCCCATTCCACGGGGACGGGAAACTATTCGGCGACGGCGGCAGGGAGATAGACGGTTTCGCCGGTCGCGCGGGCCCGCTGCGCGGCCGTAAGCCGCGCCACCAGGTAGGCCGGCATGACAGAGGCGGCCTGCTCCGCCGTGAAGAACCCGTAGTCGTCCAGCTCCTCCTCCTGCAGGACCACGCCCGTCCCGTCCTCGCCCGTCCCGTCCTCGAACGTGCCGCAGTCGAACAGGAAGTGGACCAGCGGGATCGGCCGGTCGTCCAGCGGCGGCACCCACTGGACCACGAGGAGGCGGCCCACCGGCCGGGTGAGGCCCAGCTCCTCGGCCAGCTCCCGGCCGCAGGCGGCCTCTGGCGACTCGCCCTCGTCGATGTGGCCGCCCGGCCAGCCCCAGTGGTCGCGGTAGCCCGGCTTGACGAGCAGGACCCGCCCGGAGGAGTCGGTGACGAAACCGGCCGCCGCGGCGGCCACCTTGAACAGCCCCGCGTAGAAGGTGTCCGCCGGGATCATCGCAGCTCCGATCGCATGCCCTGAGCCTAGGACCTGTCCGGATGTCCACTCGGGGGCGGCGTGCCGTGTCCGGACAAGCGGTGAGGTCAGCGGCGCCCTCAGGCCACCGCGTCCGGGCGCGCGCGCAGTTCCCCGGGGAGTACCAGGGCGGCGCCTGCCAGGGCCTCCTCCCGCCGGACCCCCGGTCCTGCCTCCATGAGTTCGAACCCCCAGTAGGGGATGTCCCCTAGATCGCGCGGAGGAGGGCGTACGCCCCGGGCAGTACGCACGATCTGGTCTGCTCGCCCGATGTCCCGCCCGTGATCGCTCCCTACCGTCGAAGCAGACGTAAAGGGGAGGTCATGGGACGCCGCAGGAACATCGCCGCCACCATCGGCGGCTGGAGCGCACGCCATCGGTGGTGGGCGCTGCTCGTCTGGGTCGCCTTCGTCGGCGTCGCGACGGTCGCGGGCAACGCCGTGGGCACGGCGGAGATGCGCGGCTACGAATCCGCGAACGGCGACTCACGCCAGGCCGAACAGATCCTCGACGGCGCGCGCTTCGCGAACGTCGCCGGCGAGGTCGTGCTGGTCCAGTCCCGCACGGGGACGCTCACGGTGACGGACCCGGCCTTCCGCCGGGCGGTCGAGGACGTCAAGAGGGCCGTCGAGGCCACCGGCCGGGTCGAGCACGTGCGCACGCCGTACGACAAGGAGCCCTCGCCGGTGACGCAGGACCGGCGCACGACGCTGGTCCAGTTCGACATGAAGGGCGACGGTGGCACGGCGGAGGAACGGATCCAGCCGGTCCTCGACGCGGTGGCCAGGGTGCAGGGGGCGCACCCCGGCCTTCGCGTGGAGGAGGCGGGCGCGGCCAGCTCGGCGAAGCTGATCGGCGAGGCGATCGACGAGGACTTCGTCCGCGCCGAACAGCTGTCGCTGCCCATCACGCTCGGGATCCTGCTCGCCGCGTTCGGCGCGCTGCTGGCGGCGGTCGTCCCGGTCGCTCTGGCGATGACGGCGATCTTCGCGGCCACCGGCCTGCTGGCCCTCACCAGCCATCTCCTGCACGTCGACTCGGCGACGAGCAACGTCATGCTGCTGATCGGCCTCGCCGTCGGGGTGGACTACAGCCTCTTCTTCATCATGCGAGCGAGGGAGGAACGGGCGAAGGGCCGCGACAAGAAGCGGTCCATCGAGATCGCGGCCGCCACGTCGGGACGCGCCGTGCTCATCTCCGGCATCACCGTCATCGTGGCCATGGCGGGCATGTTCCTCACCGGCAACGGGATCTTCATGGGCTTCGCCGAGGGTACGATCCTCGTGGTGCTCACGGCCGTCGCCGGCTCGCTGACCGTGCTGCCCGCGCTGCTCTCGCTGATCGGCGACAAGATCGACGCCCGCCTGATCCACGGCACGGCGCGCGTGCTCACCGGCGGCCGGGTCACCTGGCGGCGCATCCTCGGCGTGCGCGGCGGCCAGAGCCGGATGTGGGGCGCGATCATGAAGCCGGTGCTGCGGCACCCGCTGATCTCGGTCGTCCTCGCCGGCGGTCTGCTCGCCGCCCTGGCCGTCCCGGCCTTCGGCCTGAAAACCGGCGCCCAGACCATCGACGACCTCCAGGGCGACTACCAGATCGCCGAGACGTTCAAGCGGATCGACAAGGCGTTCCCCGGCGGGAACGAGCCGGCGGTGATCGTGGTGAAGGCGGCCGACGTGACGACGCCGGCGTTCACCGCGAAGATCGAGGACTTCAGGCGGCGGGCGCTGGCCACGGGCGAGGCCAACGAGCCCTTCGCCGTCGCCGTCAACCCGGACAAGACGGTGGCCAAGATCAGCATCGGCATCAAGGGCACCGGCGCGGACGAGGTCTCCGAGCACGCGATCCGCACCCTGCGGGAGGAGGTCGTCCCGGCCACGCTGCCCGGCGC
The DNA here is from genome assembly GCF_030268985.1 of Microbispora sp. NBRC 16548. NCBI lineage: Bacteria > Bacillati > Actinomycetota > Actinomycetes > Streptosporangiales > Streptosporangiaceae > Microbispora > Microbispora sp. NBRC 16548. The sequence continues at coordinate 296,786 of NZ_BSSF01000004.1, read as the reverse complement.
CCACGTCACCGGCAACACGGCCGGCTCGATGGACTTCAACGAGCAGCTCATGCGCCGCATCCCGCTCGTGTTCGGGTTCGTGCTGCTGCTGGCGTTCGTGCTGCTGCTGGTCTCGTTCCGCTCACTCGTCGTGGCGGTCAAGGCCATCGTGCTCAACCTGCTGTCCGTCGCCGCCGCGTACGGCGTGCTCGTGCTGGTCTTCCAGAAGGGGTACGGCGAGAGCCTGCTGGGCTTCCACTCGACGGGGACGATCACCAACTGGCTGCCGCTGTTCCTGTTCGTGATCCTCTTCGGGCTGTCGATGGACTACCACGTCTTCATCCTCAGCCGGATCAGGGAGGCGTACGACAGGGGCATGAGCACCGAGGACGCCGTGTCGTTCGGGATCAGGAGCACGGCGGCCGTGGTGACCAGCGCCGCGCTCATCATGGTGGCGGTGTTCGCGACGTTCGCCACGCTGTCGCTGCTGACGTTCATGCAACTGGGCATCGGCCTGGCGGCGGCCGTGCTGATCGACGCCACCGTCGTCCGCGCGGTGCTGCTGCCCGCGACGATGAAGCTGCTCGGCGACTGGAACTGGTACCTGCCGCGCTGGCTCGACTGGCTGCCGCGGTTGTCGCACGGCGACGACGCGGCCGAGGAGGCCCCCGAAGAGCGGGTCCCCGTCCTCGTCTGACGCTCCGGCCCGTGCGCCGGAACGGTGCCGCGTTCATGACACCGGCGCCGTTCCGGCACCGTGTTCCCGGCCGCCGACGCGGCGCTAGGCGCCGGTGGTGCGGAAGCGCGACCGGTACGCTGCGGGCGGCACGCCGATCTCGCGGACGAACGCCCGCCGCATGGTCTCGGGCGAGCCGAACCCGGCGCGGCGCGCGACCACGTCGAGCGGATCGTTCCCGGCCTCCAGCAGGCCCCGCGCCGTCTCGACCCGGACGAGCTCGACGTACCGGGCGGGGGTCATGCCCGTCTCCCCCTTGAACAGGCGGCTGAGCTGGCGGACGCTCAGCCCCGCCCGGGCGGCCATCGCGGTCAGCCCGTGGTCCGCGGCAGGGTCGACGGTCACCGCGTCCAGTACCGGCCGCAGGGCCTCGTCGCGTCTGCCCCCGGAGCGCAGCCGCACGCTGAACTGCGACTGGCCGCCCGGCCGCTGCATGAACACCACCAGGTGCTTGGCCACCGTACGGGCCAGGTCGGCGCCGTGGTCCTCCTCGACCAGGCCCAGCGCCAGGTCGATCCCGGACGTCACCCCGGCCGAGGTGATGACGCGGCCGTCCCGGACGAAGATGGCGTCCGGGTCGACCGTCACGCGGGGGTAGGTGAGCGCCAGCCGGTCGGCCAGGTCCCAGTGGGTGGCCGCCCGGCGGCCGTCGAGAATCCCGGCCGCCGCGAGGACGAAGGCCCCGGCGCACACCGATGCCGTGCGCCCGGCCCGCTCCGACAGCCGGCGGACCTGTTCGAGCAGGGCCCGGTCGCATTCGGTGGCCGCGACGTCCCGGCTGCCCGGCACGAGCAGTACGTCGGGCGCCTCCCCGATCAGGTCCTCCAGCGCCAGGTCGGCACCGAGCCGGACGCCGCCGCTGGTCCTGATGTCCCGCCCGCCAGGAGAGGCGGTCCGCAGCCGGTACGTCGCTCCGTGCTCGTTGGCGACGGTGAACACCTCGAGCGGGCCGGTCACGTCCAGCAGCCGGACGCCGTCGTACACGACGACGACCACGCAGTGGCCCACCCCCGTCCGGACGCCCATGCGTCCAGTCTGCGCCACCCCGCTCCTCTCCTAGGTGTGGGACGTGGTCAGGACGGGGTGTGCTCGCGCTGGAACAGGGCGGCGACGGCGGAGAGGACGAGCAGTACGGCCGACAGCCACAGGCCCCGGGCGATGCCGCCCTGGCTGTCGGACAGCAACCCCGAGACCAGGGGTCCGACGGCTTGGCCGAGCGAGAAGGCCACGGTCAACAGAGCGATGCCCGCCGTCCAGCCGTGCGCGGGGAGCATCCGCCGGGCGATCACGGTGGCGGCCGTGGGACCGGCCATGAAGCCCGCGCCGAAGACGACGGCCGACAGCAGCGCGGCGGCCGATCCGGGGGCCATGAGCAGCACGGGCAGCACGCCGAGGAAGACCAGCGCGGCGACGAGGGCCGGGGCCTGCCCGCCGCGCAACCGCCCCGTGAGGTGGCCCCAAACCGTCAGCGTGGCGACCGCCGAGGCCGCACCGAGCACGACGAAGAACATGGCGACGATCGAGGAGCCCAGCCCCTGGGTGCGCAGCAGTGCGACCGCGAACGTCATGTAACTGACGTATCCGGCTCCGAAGAGCGCATACCAGACCAATGTGGGGGCGAGGCGGCGCACCTGATCGGCGGTGAGCAGGGCCGCGTGCGGGCCGGTGGGCTCGCCGACCGCGCGGGCGCCGAGCCAGGCGGGCAGCAGGGCGGCGACCGAGGCGAGGCCCATCAGCAGCCAGCCGAGCCGCCAGCCCGCGTCCTGCCCGGCCGACAGCGCGGCCGGCACGACGAACCCGGAGATCACCACGCCCGCGCCGACGCCCGCCATGTAGATCGCGACCGGCAGCGCCGCGCGGCCGCGGCCGGCGCCGGTCGCGACCCGCGATGCGAGAGAGGAACCGACCACGAACGCGACCGCCGTGGTGAGTCCCCCCACGAAGCGCAGGGCGAGCAGCGCGGGGAAGTCCGCTGTGGCGGCCGTCGCACACAGGGACAGCGCGCTCACCAGGAGACCCCACAGGAACGCGGCGCGGTTGCCGAGCCGCCGCGCCCAGAAGGCGGCCGTGGCCGCGCCGATGATGTAGCCCAGCGCGTTGGCCGTGTTCATGCCGCCCGCCTGCGCGTACGACCAGTGCAGCCGCTCGTGCATGGCAGGGAGCAGCAGAGCGTAGGCGAAGCGGGTGAAGCCGAGCGCGACGACCGGCCCCGCGGCCAGGCCGAGCGCGGTGAGGGCCGGCCGGGCGGGTGACGCGCCGGCGGGGGACGGGGATTGGGCGACGGCGCCAGGGTGATCGACAGGACGCATGCGATGTCCTCCTGATGGACGGGTGCAAGGATCACTTGGCATCAATGCGCTGGGCCGGGCGATCCATCGCCGCCGTATGGGACACGGATCCCTCGGATCCGGCCACGGGTCGACGCATGTGCTCGGGTGGCGCGACCTGGCCGTGAATCCACCCCCGCTCGCCGGAGTCCGGGGGAGTCGGTCGTCTACGCGGGGGACGAAACCCGCTAGCCGGTCGTGTCGAAGCTCAGCGGCGTGCGCAGCCCGAGCTGCGCGTACAGCTCCAACTGGTCGTAGTAGTAGCGCTGGCTGACGACAAGGTCGTCCGCCAGGTGCCAGAACCAGGAGCAGCGCACAGTGGTGAAACGTCCCGTCGGCGGCAGGACCTGGCCGTCGGCGACCAGGTACGGCCCCAGATGGGTCCCCGTGGCCTGCAGCTCGGTCGCCAGCGCGTCACCGAAGCTGATCTTCCCCCAGAGCGTGAACCGCAGGTCGGGAAAGCCCTCCCACATTTGCAGAATGTAGGAACCGATCTCCTCCGGGTTCCCCGCCTCCATCTCCGGCCCGACCACCACCGCGCCCGGCGCGAAGCACCGCAATACAGCGTCAAGGTCATGGGTGTTCATCGCGGCGAGCATGCGGTCCACGACGTCGAACATCGCAGAACCCCCTCTCCGGACAAGCGTATCGAAACACCGGTTAAACAGGACGAAAGACAATCGCCGGGGGCGGCCGACGTTGTCGATGACGGGGCGGCCCTTCGCACACGTGTGGTGGAGGTCACGCAAGGGGCAAGAAGCACATAACGGTAAAATGCATCTACGTGGGGCATACGGGTGAGAACAGTCGCAAACCCCTGATCTACTGGACCGCCGGTGTGCTCGCGTACATGGTCGCGGTCTTCCACCGCCAGTCGCTCGGCGTGACAGGGATCGACGCGGCGGCGAGGTTCGGGGTCGGGTCGGCGGCGCTGTCCACCCTCGCGATGCTGCAGCTGCTCGTCTACGCGGCCATGCAGATCCCCGTCGGCGTCCTGGTCGACCGCCTCGGTTCGAAGCGCATGCTGCTCATCGGCGCGGCGGTCATGGCCCTCGGCCAGCTTCTGTTCGCTGTCGCCACCGGCCTTGGGGCGGCCGTCGCCGGGAGGGTGCTGGTCGGCTGCGGCGACGCGATGACGTTCATCAGCGTGATCCGGGTGGTCAACGTCTGGTTCCCACCCCGCCGCAACCCGCTGATCGTCCAGCTCACCGGCATCCTCGGCCAGTTCGGCGCGGTCGTGTCGGCCGTGCCGCTGATCACCTCGCTGCACGCGTACGGCTGGACGCCGACCTTTGTGTGGGCGGGGGGCCTGGGGGTGGTGGCCCTGGCCGCCGTCGGCCTCTTCCTGCGCGACCGGCGGCCGGAACGCCCGCCCACGGCGCTCGGCGTGCGGGCGGCCTGGGCAGAGCCGGGCACCCGCCTCGGGATGTGGACCCACGCCGCCACCCAGTGCTCGTCGGCGGCCTTCACGATCCTGTGGGGCTATCCCTTCCTGGTGCGGGGCCAGGGCCTGTCCCCACGTACGGCCGGCGTGCTGCTGACCGCGCTGACGCTGCTCGCGATGGGCTGCGGGCCGCTGCTCGGCCAACTCGCCGGGCGCTTCCCGCTGCGCCGTTCGTGGATGGTGCTCACGGTCATCGGCTCCACGGCCGGCGCCTGGACGCTCGTCCTCCTGTGGCCCGGCCCCGCCCCGCTGTGGACGCTCGGGCTGCTCATGCTGGCCCTCGCCACGAACGGCCCCGGCTCGATGGTCGGCTTCGACTACGCCCGCACGTTCAACCCGGCCGAGCGCATCGGCGTGGCCACCGGCATCGTCAACGGCGGCGGCTTCGCCGCCTCGATGTCCCTGATCGCGCTCGTCGGAGTCGTCATGGACCTACAGGACGACTTCCGCTGGGCGTTCGCCGTGCAGTATCCGATCTGGCTGCTCGGGGCCGTACAGGTGATCCGCTACCGTGCCCGCGCCCGTCGCCGCGCCACCCTTCACCCCGCCCCCGCCCCCGCTCCGGCCCCCGCCTGACCAGAACCCCGCCTGCTGTCGGAGCAGGTTCAGCGCCGGCTGTCGCGACTGCTCTCCACGTCCACCGGAAGGGCCCTCCGTAGGTCCTTCATCAGCAGGAGGAGGTGCAGAGGATCGCTCGGGCTCTGCTCGAACGCGGCGAGCCGCAGATAGAAGGCCCGCGCCGTCTCGCTCTCACAGTGGATGAGCATGGCTCGAACACCTATCTGGTCGGCCACCCGCGCCACTCTCCGGAAAGCGTCCACCACGAGTGCCCGCCCCAGCCCGATGCCCTGGGTGCCTCTGTCCACGCCCAACCGAGCCAGGATGACCACGGGCTGATCGTGACACCCGGCCCCCTTGAGCAGCCGGGCGGGAGCCGCGGCCGGACCGACGCTCCCGGCCGCGAGTGCGTAGTAACCCACAAACCTGCCGGCCTCGATGTCGCGCACGACGTAGACGCGACATCCTCCACTGGCGTGCGCCTGTAGCGCATGGCGCGTCAGCCATTCGCTCTGGGCGGGAGAACCGCAGTCGAAGCCGTCGAGGTCGTCGCCCCTGGTGACGGGGGACACCGAGGACAGCTTCACGCCTTCTCGTCCAAGATCGTCGGGGTTCTCATGAGCTCGGCGAGTCCCGGCACGTCACGAGACTCCCGGGACAGGGCCGCGTCAAACGCCTGCCACTGCTCCTCGGCAAGCCGGAAAACCGTTCGATCCGCCAGCAACTCGCGGGCGGCCGTGGTAGCCGCACCGAGGACGAACGATGAGACGGTGTCCCCGGCCACCTCGCTCGCGTTCTCCAGCAGCCGCTTGGTCTCCGCGTCCACGCGCAGGTTGATGCGCTCCTCCTTGGCACCCACGACCAGAGCGTACGTACGTTGTGCACCCATAGCCAAGAGCCTAACAAGAAGATGAGCGAAGAGCGACTATCCGATTACTTCATGTGTACGAAGGGGGCGGGGAAGTGGGCGGGGGCGAGAACGGCGGCCCGGGCGAGGATGTCCTTGCGCGTCCGTACGGCGAGGCCGGGGTCCTCGTCGTACACGTAGCGGATCGTCGGATCGGCCAGCTGGACGGGGTGGTGCAGGGCGTCGCCGCTCATGATGACGTCCCCCGCCTCGACGATCTGGTGGCCGGGCGTGTGGCCGGGCGCGTGCACCACCCGGACGCCGGGCACGGGTTCCACGTCCCCGTCGATGACATCGAGCAGGTCCCGCAGGGGGTCGAGGATCAGTTCGCGCACCGGTTCGGCGGCCCACTCGACCTCCGCGCGCTGCACGAGATGGCGGGCGTTCGGGAAGGCGGGAGCGCCGTCCACGACCGCGCCGCCCATGTGGTCGCTGTGCAGGTGGGTCAGCACCACGATGTCCACGTCGGCCGGAGCGGCCCCGGCCGCGGCCAGTTCCGCGATGAGGCGGCCGGGCAGAGGCGCCCAGGTCGCGAGCGAGTCGGCGCCGCCGATCCCGGCGTCCACCAGGACCGTACGGCCCGCCGCCCGCACCAGGAAGCAGTGGAAGTGCAGCACCCACTCCTCGCCGGGCTCGAACGCCGCACCGGCGAACATCTCGGGCAGCGGCTTGCGCACCGGTTCCTTCATGGGACCCACGGCATCGCAAAGCGGGACGATCTCAACACCGGCCACGATTCTGGGCTCTTGCGGCATCGCACCACGATAGAAGAAGCGCCCGCGATAGAAGAAGCGCGGTTCAGCGGGCGGCGGCAGGGACGGGCGTGTAGTCGACGTCGAGGTCGGCCGCGTAGACGGCGCGCTCGCAGTGGGCGCAGCGGTAGAGGATCGGGCCCTCGTCGAGTTCGGTTTGGCAGCGCGGGCAGCGGCGGCGGGTGCAGGTCATCGTGGTCTCCCCCTTCGAAAAGTTCCTTGCGCGTCCATGCAACCTCCGGCGGCTTGCCGTACTCCTGCAGCCGACTTGTCGCCGGGTCGCAGTCCCGCGCGGGGTGGATGATGGACGGGTGCTCGCCGACGTCATCGACCACCTCGTCTGCCCGGCCTGCCGTACGGCGATCCACCTGGCCGAGGGGTCGGTCAGGTGTGCGCGCGGCCACTCCTTCGACGTGGCGCGGCAGGGGTACGTGAACATGCTCACCCGCCCGGCCGGCACGGCCGACACGCCCGCCATGGTGGCCGCGCGGGCACGCTTCCTGGAGGCGGGCCACTACGCCCCGCTGGCCCGCCGCCTCGCCCGGATGTGCGAGGGCGCCGCCGTGGTCGCCGACGCGGGCGCGGGCACCGGCTACTACCTGGCCGCGGCGCTGGACCAGGACGCGGTGGGCATCGCGATCGACGTGTCCAAGCACGCGCTGAAACGGGCCGCCCGCGCGCACCCCCGCATCGGCGCCGTGGTGGCGGACGTGTGGCGGCCGATCCCCGTCGGCGACGACCGCGTGGACGTGCTGCTCAACGTCTTCGCGCCCCGCAACGCGGAGGAGTTCGCCCGGGTGCTGCGGCCCGGCGGCTCCCTGGTCGTCGTCACACCCGGCCCCGGCCACCTGAGCCCGCTCGTCGAGCGTCTCGGCCTGCTGAGTGTGGACGAGGACAAGGACCGCCGCCTGGAGGACACCCTGGGCGGCCGGTTCGCCCGCATCGGGGAGGAGACCGAGGAGATCGCGCTCTCCCTCGGCCACGACGAGGTCGAGGCGGTGGTCGGCATGGGCCCGAGCGCCTGGCACACGCGGCCTGAGGAACTGGCCGCGAAGACCGCCGCGCTGCCCGGCCCCATGCCGGTGACCGCGTCCTTCCACATCACCCGCTGGACGGTGTTGTCCTGACCACATAGCGCCGATCACGAGCGCGGGATCGCCACGCCCCTGGTGCGGAGCGCCGGGGCGACCGCCGCGGCCGCCCCCAGCAGGAAGCAGATCGCGATCACCGAGACGACCGGCAGCCACGGCACGTCGAAGGCGAACAGCCCGGCCAGGCGCAGCAGGGCCGCCTCCAGCCCCAGCAGGCCGAGCGCCGTGGCCGCGAATCCCAGCACCACCCCGACCGCCACCACCGCCAGCGCCTCCGCCACGACGTATCGCAGCACCTGCGCCCGCGTCGCTCCCAGCAGCCGCAGGCCGCCCCGCTCCGCCGCCCGGTCGGAGGCCGCCATCAGCAGCGTGTTGACCAGCGCGATCACGGTGTAGCAGAGCATGATCCCCAGCACGGCCAGCAACCCGAGCCGGCTGGCCGAGGCCTGCCGGTCGCCGGACTCCCGCACCCACTCGACCCTGCTCACCGCGCGGGCGTTGTGGCCGCGTACGGCCTGTTCGAGCGCGGCACGTACGGCCGGGGCCGCCACCCCCGGACGCGGCGTCACGTACGCCACGGAGGGCAGCGCGGAGAAGGCGTGGGCGGGCGTGACGTAGGCGTCGGCGGGCGAATCGTCCCCGAGCACGCCGGTCACCGTCAGCGTGACCGGGCTGCCGTCGGCGCGCCACATGCGCACCCGCTGCCCCAGGCTCAGCTCCCAGGTCCGGGAGACGACGATCGTGTCGTCGCGCAGCCCGGCCGTCGATCCGGCGACCAGCGGGACCGACAACGCCGTGGACAGCGTGCCCGGCTCGACGGCCTGGGCGGGCCTCCGGATGAGCCGGGTATCGCCTTCGAGCGTGTACACGCTGGTCTCGGCCTCGGTGGCGACGTCCGCGCCGGGGATCGCCCGCAGCCGCTGGACGAGCTGCCGGTCCAGTCCGGCGTCCCCGTCGGGGAGCACCAGGAAGTCGGCGCGTACCGGCCGGGTCTGCAGCGCCGACTTGGCGGCGTCGGTCATCGCGGCCCCGCCCAGCAGCGAGGCCGCCAGCGCCACGGTGACCAGGACGGGCGCTGCCGTGGCGGCGGTCCGCCTGGCCGAGGCCGCCGTCCCGCCCGCGACCACGACGCCACCGGCGCCGCGCAGCCGCTCAAGCGGCGCGACGAGCAGGCGGGTGACGGGCCGCACGAAGACCGGCGCGAGCAGGCCCAGCGCGGCGATGAGCAGCATGACGATCGGCATGAAGGTCTTGTTGTTCGTGGCCGACCCCGGATCGCCGACGGCGTTCACCGCCATGCTGACCACCGCCGTGCCCAGCAGGCCCAGCCCGGCGATCCACCGGCCCCAGGTCATCGCACGGGGTTCCACCGCCGCCTCGCGCAGCGCCTCGGCGGGCCGCACCCGCCCGGCCCGCCGCGCGGCCACGGCCGCACCGGTCACGGCGACCAGCACTCCGGTGCCGAAGGCCACCCAGGCGGGCACGGACGACCGCGACGGCGTCAGCCACGCCGGCGCCATCCCGAGCGCGGCCAGCCGGTCGAGGATCGGCCGGGTGGCCAGCGGGCCGAGGAACGCGCCGACCGCGGAGGCGGCCACCGCGACGAGGGCGGCCTCGCCGTACATCATCCGCCTGACCTGGCCCGCCGTCGCACCGATGGTCCGCAGCAGGGCGAACTCGCGCCGCCGCTGCCCCACCGCGAACGCGAACGTGGACGAGACCACGAAGATCGCGATGAAGGCCGCGAACCCGGCGGCGATGCCGGCGATCGTGTTGGCGTTGTTGCGCGCCCGTTCGTCGGCCTCGCGGGACGGATCGGCCAGCGCCCGGTCCTTCCCGGTCAGGACCCGCGCCGCCCCCGACACCGCCTTCGTCACCTGGGCGGCGGGCCGCCACAGCGCGAGCGCGTCCACGCGCGACGACAGCCGGGCGGCACGCGCGTCGGCGAAGAACACCGTGGGCTGCGGCCCCGCCGTCGTGACGCCCACCACCCGATACGTCTGGATACCGGTCGCGGTGACCACCGGCACCCGCGTCCCCACCAGTGCTCGCGCCCCGGCGGACGCCCGCCGCCGCTCGGGCCGGGTCCCGGCACTGATCGCGATCTCGCCGTCCCCCGAGGGCGCGCGGCCCGCGACGAGCGTCTGCGGGGCCGTACGGGCGGCCGACCAGGGCCTGCCCACCGCCGCCGGCCCGTCCGAGAGCCGCGCGGGGAAGACCCGGTCCACCACCGCGTCGGGGAAGCGGGCGACCAGGTCGTCCCCGAGACCGCGCGGCTCGGCCAGGGGCGCGCTGCTGCCGCCCTGCCAGGTGTCCACGGTGAGCCTCTCGTCGGGCACGACCACGACGGGCGCGGCGGCGTACCGCTGCGGCCCACGCGCCGGCGACGTGACGCCGGAGGCCAGCACCTGGCCGAGCGCGGCGATCAACGCGGCGCCCAGCGCCAGCGCGGCGAAGGTGCCCGCGAAAGAGACCCAGCGCGTACGCAGCGTGGACCAGGCGATCCTCAGCACGACGCCTCCAGCTGCAGCATCCGGGTGGCGACCAGTTCGGCGGTGGGCTCGTACAGCTCGCCGAACACGCGGCCGTCGGCCAGGAACACGACCCGGTCGGCGTACGAGGCCGCCACGGGGTCGTGAGTGACCATGACGATGGTCTGGGCCTGCCGGTCCACCAGCGTGCGCAGCAGGCGCAGCACGTCGCGGCTGGTGTTGGCGTCGAGCGCGCCGGTCGGCTCGTCGGCGAAGAGCACGGCGGGGCGGGTGACCAGCGCCCGCGCGATGGCCACCCGCTGCTGCTGCCCGCCCGACATCTCGGCGGGCCGGTGCCCGGCGCGCTCGGCCAGGCCCACTGCACCCAGGCTCTGCCGCACCAGCTCCCGGTCGGGGCGCCGCCCGGCGAGCCGCAGCGGCAGGCCCACGTTCTGCTCCGCGGTGAGCGAGGGCAGCAGGTTGAACGACTGGAACACGAAGCCGATCCGGTCCCTGCGCAGCAGCGTCAGCTTCCGGTCGCCGAGTGCGGCCAGGTCACGGCCGTCCACGACCACCCGGCCCGCGCTGGGCCGGTCCAGCCCGGCCGCGCACTGCAGCAGCGTCGACTTGCCCGACCCCGAGGGTCCCATCACGGCCGTGAACGTGCCGGCGCCGAAACCGATCGTGACGTCGTCCAGCGCCGTGACGCCGTGTACGTAGTGTTTGGTGACCCCGAGGAGATCGACCGCTTGGGTGGTGTTCACCCTGAGAACGCTAGAAATCGCAATGTCCGGGCGGTATCGGACACATGACTAGGATGCCCTGGTGCTGTGGGGGCGTGCGACCGATCAAGCGGTGATCGACGGCTTGCTCGACCGGGCGCGTGCCGGACGTTCCGGCGTGCTCGTGGTCGGGGGCGATCCGGGCATCGGCAAGACGTCACTGCTGGCCTACGCCGGGGAGCTCGCCCAGGACATGGGCGTGCTGCGCGGCGTCGGCGTCGAGACCGAGGCGGAGATCCCGTTCGCCTCGCTCCACCTGCTGCTCGGGCACGGGCTCGACCGGCTGGACACGCTGCCCGAGCCGCAGGCGGCCGCCCTGCGCGGCGCCTTCGGCCTGGGCCCGGTGACCAACCGGCTCCTGGTGGGCCTGGCCGTGCTGTCGCTGCTGGCCGAGCTGGCCGAGGGCGGGCCGCTGCTGTGCCTGATCGACGACGCGCAGTGGCTCGACCAGGAGTCGGCGCGGGCGCTGCGGTTCGCGGCCCACCGGCTGCACGCCGAGGGCATCGTCATGATCTTCGCCGCGCGCGACGGCTTCGATCCCTCGGGCCTGCCCGAGCACCGGCTGTCGGGCATCGACGAGGGCAGCGCCGCCACGCTGCTCGCCCACGCGGCCCCCGGGCTCGCCCCCGGCACGCGCGACCGGGTCATCGAGGAGAGCTGCGGCAACCCGCTCGCCCTGCTCGAACTCCCGCGTACGGACCTGCCCGCCTACGACCGGAGCCCGCTGCCGCTGCCCGCCCGCATCCAGCGGGCGTACGAGGCCCGCATCGCCGAACTTCCCCCGGACGCCCGGAAGGCGCTGCTGGTCACCGCGCTGACCGACGGCGGCGACCCGGACGTGATCGTACGGGCGGGCCGGGAGTTGGGGGTCGCGCCCGCGGCGCTGGGCGTGGCCGAGAAGTCCGGCCTGGTCAGGATCGACGGCGGTCGGGTGGCCTTCACCCACCCCCTCATGCGCGCGGCGGCCTTCCGGCACGGCACCTACGATCTGCGGCTGGAGATCCACGCGATCCTGGCGCGGCTGCTCGAGCATCAGCCGGACCGGCGGGCCTGGCACCTGGCCGCCGCCGCCACCGGCCCCGACGAGACGGCGGCGCGGGCGCTGGAGCAGGCCGCACGGCGCGCCCGGGAGCGCGACGGCAACGCCGGGGCCTGCGCCGCGCTCGAACGGGCCGCCGAGCTCACCGAGGACCACGCGCTCAAGGCGGGGCGGCTGACCGAGGCCGCCGTCGCCGCCGCCGACGCGGGCCAGGCCGGCCGGGCCAAGGAGCTGGTCGAGCGCGCCGCGGCGCTGGTCACCGACCCCCGTTCCCGCGCGCGGCTGTGCGACCTGCGCGCCAGGATCGCGTTCGACGAGGGCGCTCCTCACCTGGCCCACGACCTGCTCATGACGGGCGCGGAAGAGCTGACGGCGCTCGCGACGGCGGACGCGGAGGGCCCCGGCGGGCCGGACTCCGACGAGCAGGCGCGGCAGGACCGCATCGCGGCCGGGCTCATGCTGACCGACGCCGCACGCAACGCCTGGCAGCTCAGCGACCCGGCCAGGGTCGCCGAGGCGGCCGAACGCCTGCACAAGCTCGGCCTGCGTCCGGAGGACGGCCTCGACCCCGCCATCCAGGCCGTGACCGGCGCGGCCGTGCTGCTGCGGCAGGGACCGGCGCAAGGGCTCCCCATCATGCGCGACATGGTCGCCAGGGGCGGCCGGATCGCCTCCGGCGCGCACGCCTTCCGGATCAACGCGGCCTTCGTCGCCCCGCTCGTCGGCGACTTCAGGACCGGGCACGACATCTCGGCCGCCATGGCCGCGGAGTGCCGGGCCACCGGCGACATCGGCAAACTCCCCCTGGTCCACGTCACTCTCGCCGCCGCCGAGCTGTATCTGGGCAGGTTCAGGGACGCCGAGGCCACCGCGGGCGAGGGCCTGCGGCTCACCGCCGGCACGGGGCAGCGCAACCGGGCGGGCTACCTGGAGGGCACGCTGGCCTGGCTGGCGGCCGTACGGGGAGAGGCGGACCGATGCGCCGAGCTGGCCGCCCGCTCGCGCGACCGCTTCGACGCCAACCACATCGTCAACGGCCTGGCGTGGGCCGAATGGGCACTGGCCCTGCTCGACCTCGGCCAGGGCCGGTTCGCCGAGGCTCTCGACCGGCTCGACACCGCCATGACCGGCCCGGTGCGCCACCAGATCCAGGCCGTCTACTTCGCCCCCGACCAGATCGAGGCGGCCGTACGGCTCGGCCTGCCCGCACGCGAGCCGCTGCGCCGGTTCGAGGAGTGGGCGACGGCCTCGGGGCAGGACTGGGCACTGGCCGTCCTGCACCGCTGCCGCGCCCTGCTCGAAACCGGCTGGGAGCGGGCGCACGAGGAATTCGGCGCCGCCGTACGGCTCCACGCCGGCAGCGGCCGTCCCTGGGAGGCGGCCCGCACCAGGCTCGCCTTCGGGGAGCGCCTGCGCAGGGAGCGTGACAAGGGCAGTGCCCGGCCGCACCTGCGGGCCGCGTGGGAGACCTTCGAGCGGCTGGGCGCCCGCCCGTGGGCCGAGCGCGCCCGCACCGAGCTGCGCGCCACCGGAGACACCAGCTCCCCTGCCGCGCGTACGGAAGCGCTGTCGGCGCTGTCCCCGCAGGAACTGCAGATCGTGCGGCTGGCCGCCAAGGGCCTGACCAACCGGGAGATCGGCGCGCAGTTGTTCCTCAGCCCGAAGACCGTCAGCTACCACCTCTATCGGGCGTTTCCGAAGCTCAACGTGGCCAGCCGCGCCCAGCTCGCCGGCCTGGACCTGTCCTGACCGGTGCGCCGCCCGAACTCGCGGCCCGACATCGCCTGTTTGTCAGGCATTGTCGCGTCTGGCGGGACATACTGAACCCGACCCCGTAGGAGCACCTGGGGAGGGCCGGCATGAAGGCCGAGGAACGCTGGCAGGCCAGGTTCCGGGCACCGCGGGTGTCCCTGCCCACGTGGGCGCGCCAGGCGCCGCAGCGTGCCGTCTACCGCGGCAACGCCTCCGGCTCCTGGGAGATCTACGCCTGGGACCGGTCGAGCGGCCAGACCCGTCAGGTCACCGACCGCCCCCGCGGCACCCGGTATGGCGCGATCGATCCCACCGGCCAGTGGATCTGGTGGTTCGGCGACATATACGGCGACACGGACGACGACGAGCGGCACGACGGGCACGGCGTGTGGTCGCGACAGCCGTTCCACGGCGGCCCGGACGTGCCCCTGGCCATGCCACCCGGCCACCCCTGCGGGCTCGCGCTCTCCTCGGACGGCGCCGCGGCCGTGGGCCGCTCCTCCCGGGACGGCTTCGAGATCCTGCTGGCCAGGCCCGGGAACGAGCCGGTCACGCTGTATCGCCACCACGAGCACGCCGCGGTCGCGGACATGTCGCTCGACGGCTCGCTCATCGCCGTCAACCACAGCGAGCACGGCGACGTCCTGCACCCGGCCGTACGGGTCATCAGGGCGAACGGCTCGACGGTCGCCGAGCTGAACGACGGACCGGGCAGGGGCGTGACCGGCGGCAGGTTCGCCCCCGTCCCCGGCGACCGGCGCCTGCTCGTCCTGCACGAGCGCCGGGGCCGCCGCGAACCGCTCGTGTGGGACCCGGTGACCGGCGAGCAGCGGGAGATCTGGCTGCGGGTGCGCGGCGAGATCTCCGCGGACTGGTACGACGACGGCCGTGCGTTGCTCATCATCCACAACCAGCGGGGACGCACGGAACTGCTGCGCTACGACCTCGCCGGAGGCGGCCTCACCCCGATCGAGAGCCCGCACGGGGTGATCGAGGCGGCCGCGCCGCGCCCGGACGGCACCGTCGAGTACGCCTGGTCGAGCGCCGCCCACCCGCCGGTCGTCAAGTCGAGCAACGGCCACGTGGTCTTCAGCCCGGGGCGCACGCCGCCGCCGTCCGTGCCGCTCGAGGACATCGACGTGGAGGGCCCCGGCGGGCGCATCCACGCCCTCGTCTCCCGGCCGGAGCGGGTGGCCGCGCCGTACCCGACCGTGTTCCTCCTCCGCAGCGTGCTGCCGGGGTTCGGCGGCGGCCCGGGCGGCCAGGACGACGACTCGTTCCGGCCGCAGGTCGCCGCGTGGGTCGACAGCGGTTTCGCGGTGATCAGGGTGAACCACCGCGGCTCGGCCGGCTACGGCTCGGCCTGGCGCGACGCCCTGCGCGGCGAGGTCGGCCACATCGAGCTGGCCGATGTGACGGCGGTGCGCGAGTGGGCGGTGGAGCGCGGCATCGCCGATCCCGACCGCCTCGTGCTCGCCGGCACGGCGTGGGGCGGTTACCTGACCCTGCTGGCGCTCGGCACCCAGCCGAAGTCGTGGGCGGCGGGGATCGCCGCCGTGCCCATCGCCGACCACGCGGCGGCGTACGAGGACGAGGCCGAATGCCTGCGCGCGGCGCACCGGGCGCTGCTGGGCGGCTCCCCGGCCGAGGTGCCCGAGCGGTACGCCGCGTCCTCCCCGATCACCTACGCCGACATGGTGGAGGCCCCGCTGCTGATCCTCACGGGGGCGAACGACCCGCGCTGCCCGGCACGGCAGGTGGAGCACTACGTGCGGGCCCTGGCCGACCACGGCAGGGAGGCGTCCGTCTACCGGTACGACACCGGACCGGGCACGCCGAGGGTGGAGGAGCGGGTGCACCAGATGGCCGCGTCCATCGACTTCGCCGTCCGCGCTCTTGCCGCCCGCGGGTAGCGAAGGGCGACCCACGTCCCGGCCGGGCCCTCAGGCCATGAGGGGATGGCGTACTCCCGATCCCCGGTGACACATCAGCCGTGCTTGTCGCCGTGATGGTCGATGACGCGGATGAGCAGGTCGATCAGGTTACGCCGGTCGGCCGCGGGCAGCGGGGCGAGGAACTCGTCTTGAGCGGTGGCGATCAGCCGGTCGAGGTGGCTGAGTTGCCCTCGGCCTGCCGCGGTGATGGTGATGATGTTGCGTCGGCGGTCTTCCGGGTCGGGTGTGCGTTCGAGGAGTCGCCGGTCGGCGAGTTCGTTGACGGTCGCCACCATGTCGCTGCGGTCGATGCCGGTTCGGCGACCGAGAGCGGCCTGACTGGCCGGGCCGTACTCCTCCAGCGTGGCGAGCAGGGCGTAGTGGTAGCGCCGGACGCCGGCCTGGGCGAGCGCTTTGTCCACGATCCGGTTGGCGGTCAGTGCCGCCTGGTTGGTCAGCCTGCTCGGCAGCGTGCGCAGCCGCCGCGGCGGTGTTCCCTCTCCGGTGTCCACCTGCGCAATCTAGCAAGTTGTTGGCAAGGCCCACGATTACCCTTATTGTTGGTTGAGCCAACGTTGGCCACGCCAACATTCTCTTCGAGAAGGCGCATAACTGACACCTTGGAAAGGTGGATGACTGACATGCCGGACACGAACTTCCCCGCCGACGTGGTGAACCTGGGCGCGAGCATCCGGGGGCGCACGCTCCGCCCCGGTGACGAGGGCTTCGAGGAGGCCTGCTCCGGCTGGTTGCTGACGATCGTGCACCGGCCCGCGGCGATCGTGGTCGCCGCCGACGCCGGCGACGTGGCCGCCGCCGTCCGGTTCGCGGCGGAGGCAGGACTCCCGGTTGCGGTGCAGTCGACCGGGCACGGCCCGTCGGTGCCCGCGGATGGAGCCGTGTTCATCGCCACCGGTGAGCTGCGCGAGCTGTCGGTGGACCCGCGCGCCGGCACCGCACGCCTCGGGGCCGGGCTGCGGTGGGGCGAGGTGCTCAGTGCGGCGGCCGAGCATGGCCTCGCGCCGCTGTGCGGCTCCTCCGGACAGGTCGGGGTGATGGGCTACCTGACGGGCGGCGGGCTCCCGCTGACCTGCCGTACGTACGGCTTCGCCGCCGACTATGTCCGCTCGCTCGACATCGTCACCGCCGACGGCCTGCTCGGCACCGTCTCGCCCACGCAGGAGCCCGACCTGTTCTGGGCGGCGCGGGGCGGCAAGAGCAACTTCGGTGTCGTGGTCGCGGCCGAGATCGAGCTGCTGCCGCTGCGCACCATCTACGGGGGTCAGCTTTCCTACCCGGTCGCGAACCCCGGGCACGCCGCCCACGTGCTCGGCTCCTACCTGGCCTGGGCCAAGGAGCAGCCGGACGAGATGTCGTCCTCCGCGACGCTGCTGCGCTTCCCCGACGCGCCGCAGCTGCCCGAGGACTTCCGTGGCCGCTCGTTCGTGCAGGTCCGAGTGGTCTACACAGGGGACGAGGAGCAGGGCGCGCGGCTGGTGGAGCCGTTGCGTGCGCTCGGCCCGGAGAAGGACACCTGCGGCGCCATGCCGTACACGCAGATCACCGAGATCTACCAGGACCCCAAGAACCCGGTCATGGTGCACCTGCGCAGCGCGTTGTTGCGCGAACTGGACGATGAGGCCGTGGAGGAGCTGGTCTCGTTGATCGACCCGTCGACGCCGGGAGGGCCGTTCCCCGGCATCGAGCTGCGTCACCTGGGCGGAGCGCTGAACCGGGCGCCCGGCCGCTCACACGCGGTCGGCACCCAGGGCGCCGCCTTCCACCTGTGGTTGCGGTTGCCGGCTCCGGCCGAGCAGGCCGGCGCGGCGCGCACGGCCGCCGACCAGGTGCTGGAGCGGCTCCGGCGATGGGACACCGGCGCCATGCTTCCGGGGTTCCTGTTCGACCACGACTCGACTCCCGAGCAGGTCAGGCGGGCCTATACGGAGGCGGACCACCGGCGGCTGGCGGCTCTGAAGGCGATCTACGACCCGAACCACCTTTTCCGTATCAACCACAGCATCCCGCCGGCCGGTAACGGTGAGCGCACCCGATCGTGAACGGCGCAGGACATGAGCACAGGATCGACCGCCCCGGCTCAGCTCGTGACTAGGGGGCGCGCAGGACGAGGATGGCCAGGTCGTCGGCGCTCGGCTCGGGCGCGAAGTCCTGCACGGCGCGGCGGATGCGCTCGGCCACCGCGCGGGCGGACAGGTCGATGCACTCCGCCAGCAGCTTGGCCAGGCCGCCGTCGTCGTCGAGCAGCCGGCCGCCCGACCGCCGCTCGGTCACCCCGTCGGTCACGCCCAGCAGCACGTCGCCGGGGGTGAGCCGCAGGTTGTCCTCCTGGAACTTCGCCTCGGGGAACACCCCGAGCAGCGACTGCGGCGAGGCGACGACCTCGACAACGCCGTTCGGCCGCAGGCGCAGGGCCTCCGGGTGCCCGGCCGAGACGAGGCGGATGTCGAGCCCCTCCGGCACGACCGTGATCTGGCCGTGCAGCAGCGTCAGGAAGCGGGCGCGCTCCCCCTCCTCCAGGATGGCCTGGTTGAGCCGGCCCACGACGGCGGCCACGCCGTACCCCTCGCGGGCGAGCAGGCGGAGCGTGTGACGGGCCAGCCCGGTGACCGCCGCGGCCTCGGGCCCGGTGCCGCAGACGTCGCCGATCGCGAAGCGCCAGACCCCGTCCGCGATCGGGAACAGGTCGTAGAAGTCGCCGCCGACCTCGTTGTTCTCCCCGGCCGGCTCGTAGATGACATGGAAGTCGAGCCCGGGGGTCGTGGGCTCGTCCGGCGGCAGGAGGCTGCGCTGCAGCGCCCTGTTGGCCGCCGCCTGCTGCGCGTAAAGGCGGGCGTTGTCGAGCGCGAGCGCCGCGCGCCGGCTGAGGTCCTCGGCGATCTGCATCGCCTCGTCGGGGAAGCGGTCGCGCCGGCCCAGGCACATCACGCCGAGCCGCCGCCCGCGGGCGGTCAGCGGGTAGGCCAGCGCCTGCCACTCGCTCATCGGCAGCACGGCGGGGTCGTCGTCCGCCGGCAGCGCGATCTCCTCCAGCTCGTCGCGCATGGTGTCGATCTGGGTCTCGTCCGCGTGCCAGAGGTAGGCGGGCCGCAGCTCCCCCAGCCCGTCCTGGTCGGTGTAGACGGCACACCAGCTCGCCAGGCGCGGCACCACGATCTGCGCGATGATCGCCGGGACCATATCCGGGTTGAGCGTGCCCGCGAGCAGGTCGCTCGCGTCCGCGAGGAAGCCCAGCCAGCCCGGGCCGTGCGCGGCCTCCAGCAGCCACTCGTCGCTCTGCACCGGCTCCCCGCCCGGAAGTTCCAGGCGGGCCCAGCGGGTGCGCAGCGCCGAGGTGAACGTGACGCCCCACGTGATGGCGTCGGCCGGCGGCCCGAAGTCCTGGCCGTCCGTCTTCTCCCGCACCTCCACCTGGATGGACTCGCCGTGGTGGAGCCACACGACCTCGAAGGGCGCGCCGGCCGCCTCCGCCACCAGTTCGCCCACCAGGCGCTCGGCCTCGGGGTACACGGACATGGCGGCCCACGCCGTCATCACCTCGCGCGTGAACCGCTTCACTTCGGGTACGGCCGTCTCACCCGGCGTGAAGGACGCCGCCAGGACGGCTCGAGGGGTAGTTGTCACCACCATTGTGCTTACCACACTTCCGCCTGACCTCGGGTCAAGCAAGGGGGCCCCGCACCCCACGGAACGTGACAGACTGGCATGGAGTCCGCGGCTGGACAGGCCGTACGAGGCCCTACGCCTTGGTCGCGTCAGCCCCGTCGGGGTAAAGGAGGCTAAATGTCGCCCGCCAACGCCGAGCTGGCCGGGACCGAACGGGTCTACCGCGAATCCGATCTCGTTCCCTTCCTGGAGACGCTCATCACATGGCGTGACGGCGACTTTCGCCGCCGCGTCTCCCACGCCCCGCCGGGAGTCCTCAGTGAGATCCGGCTGCTGCTCAACGAGGTCGCGGACCGGCGCGAACACCTGGCCAACGAGCTGGCCCGGGTGCGCCGCGAGATCGTCAAGGAGGGCCGTTTCACCGAACGGCTGAGCCCGGGGCCAGGCGTCGGCGCGTGGGCGGAGAGCGTGGGCTCGGTCAACGACCTCATCGACGCCATCGTGACGCCGGTCAGCGGCGCCGCCGACGTCATCGACGCGGTGGCCAAGGGCGACCTGTCCCGCCGGATCGACGTGGACCGCGCGGCCCGGGGCGAGGTACGCCGCCTGGGCAAGGCCATCAACGGCATGGTCGACCAGCTCTCGCTGTTCACCTCCGAGGTGACGCGGGTCACCCGCGACCTCGGCACCGAGGGCAAGCTGGGCGGCCGGGCCAACCTGCGCGGCATGTCGGGAAGCTGGCGCGACCTCACCGAGGCCGTCAACACGATGTCCGACCGCGTCTCCGCGCAGGTCCGCGACATCGCCGAGGTGACGACCGGGGTCGCCCGCGGCGACCTGAGCCGCAAGGTCACCGTCGACGCCGTCGGCGAGATGCTGGAGCTCAAGCACACCGTCAACACGATGGTCGACCAGCTCTCGGCCTTCGCCGAGGAGGTCACCCGGGTGGCCCGCGAGGTCGGCACCGAGGGCAAGCTGGGCGGGCAGGCGCAGGTGCGCGGCGTGTCGGGCGTCTGGAAGGACCTCACCGACAACGTCAACTTCATGGCCAACAACCTGACCTCTCAGGTGCGGCAGATCGCCGTCGTCTCCACCGCCGTAGCCAAGGGCGACCTGTCCAGGAAGATCACGGTGGACGCCCAGGGCGAGATCCTGGAGCTCAAGGAGACCCTCAACACGATGGTCGACCAGCTCTCGGCGTTCGCCGACGAGGTGACCCGGGTGGCCCGCGAGGTCGGCACCGAGGGCAAGCTGGGCGGCCGCGCCGAGGTGAAGGGCGTGTCGGGCGTCTGGAAGGACCTCACCGACAACGTCAACTCGATGGCCAACAACCTGACCTACCAGGTGCGCAACATCGCCCAGGTCACCACCGCCGTCGCCAACGGCGACTTCACCCGCAAGATCGACGTCGACGCCCAGGGCGAGATGCTCGAGCTCAAGAGCACCATGAACACCATGGTCGACCAGCTGTCGTCCTTCGCCTCCGAAGTCACCCGAGTCGCCCGCGAGGTCGGCACCGAGGGACGGCTGGGCGGCCAGGCGCAGGTGCGCGGCGTGTCGGGCATCTGGAAGGACCTCACCGACAACGTCAACTTCATGGCCAACAACCTGACGTCGCAGATCCGTCAGATCGCCCTCGTCTCCACCGCCGTGGCGCAGGGCAACCTGTCCAAGAAGATCACCGTGGACGCCCAGGGCGAGATCCTGGAGCTCAAGGACACGATGAACACGATGGTGGACCAGCTGTCCGCCTTCGCCGACGAGGTGACCCGCGTCGCCCGCGAGGTCGGCACCGAGGGACGGCTGGGCGGCCAGGCGCGCGTCCCCGGCGTGTCGGGCGTCTGGAAGGACCTCACCGACAACGTCAACTCGATGGCCAACAACTTCACCTACCAGGTGCGCAACATCGCCCAGGTCACCACCGCCGTCGCCAACGGCGACCTGACCCGCAAGATCGACGTCGACGCCCAGGGCGAGATCCTCGAACTCAAGAGCACCATGAACACCATGGTCGACCAGCTGTCGTCCTTCGCCTCCGAAGTCACCCGAGTCGCCCGCGAGGTCGGCTCGGAGGGCCAGCTCGGCGGCCAGGCCCGCGTCGAGGGCGTCGAGGGCACCTGGAAGCGGCTCACCGAGAGCGTGAACGAACTGGCCGGCAACCTGACCACCCAGGTGCGCGCGATCGCCGAGGTGACCAGCGCCGTCGCCAGGGGCGACCTCACCCGGTCGATCACCGTGGAGGCGCCGGGCGAGCTGGCCCAGCTCAAGGACAACATCAACACGATGGTCGCCACCCTGCGCGAGACGACCAAGACCAACCAGGAGCAGGACTGGCTGAAGTCCAACCTGGCCCGGATCTCGCGCCTGATGCAGGGCCACCGCGACCTGATAGAGGTCGCCCGGCTGATCATGAGCGAGCTCACCCCGCTCGTCTCGGCCAGCCACGGCGCCTGCTACCTGTACGACGACGGCCGGCTCAACCTCATCGCCGGCTACGGCATCCAGCCGGGCTCGACCCCCAAGCCGAGCTTCGAGCTGGGCGAGGGGATCATCGGCCAGTCCGCCCTGGAGGCCAAGCAGGTCATCCTGGAGGGCGTGCCGGTCGACTCGATCACGGTCGAGACCGGGCTCAGCCGGTCGAACCCCGCGCAGATCGTCGTACTGCCGATCCTCTTCGAGAACAAGGTGCTCGGCGTCCTGGAGATGGCCTCGTTCAGGCAGTTCAGCGAGGTGCACCTGGCGTTCCTCACCCAGCTCGTCGAGACCATCGGCGTCACGATCAACACGATCATGGCCAACTCCCGGACCGAGGACCTGCTCACCGAGTCGCAGCGGCTCGCGATCGAGCTGCAGGAGCGCTCCGACGAGCTCCAGCGCCAGCAGGAGGAGCTGCGGCGGTCCAACGCCGAGCTGGAGGACAAGGCGGCGCTGCTGGCCAAGCAGAACCGCGCCATCGAGATCCAGAACTTCCAGATCGAGCAGGCCCGGCGGACGCTGGAGGAGCGGGCCGAGCAGCTCGCGGTGTCCTCGCGCTACAAGTCCGAGTTCCTGGCGAACATGTCCCACGAGCTGCGCACCCCGCTGAACAGCCTGCTCGTGCTCGCCAAGCTGCTGACGGAGAACAACGAGGGCAACCTGACCCCGCAGCAGGTCGAGTTCGCCCGGACGATCCACGACGCCGGCTCCGCGCTGCTGCAGCTGATCAACGACATCCTCGACCTGTCCAAGGTCGAGGCGGGCCGCATGGACATCCATCCGCAGGCGATGTCGCTGTCCGCGCTGGTCGACTACATGGAGGCCACCTTCGCGCCGCTCGCGCAGGACAAGGGCCTGTCGTTCACCGTCCAGGTCGATCCCTCCGTGCCCAACGACCTGCGCAGCGACGAGCAGCGGCTGCAGCAGGTGCTGCGCAACCTGCTGTCCAACGCGGTGAAGTTCACCCACGAGGGCGAGGTCAGGCTGGAAGTCACCCACGCGCCCGCCGACGTGCCGTACGTGGACGAGAAGCTGCAGGGCTCGCAGGAGGACATGCTGGCCTTCAGGGTCGTTGACACCGGCATCGGCATCGCGCCGGACAAGCTCGAAGTGATCTTCGAGCAGTTCCGCCAGGCCGACGGCACGACCAGCCGCAAGTACGGCGGCACCGGCCTCGGCCTGTCGATCTGCCGGGAGATCGCCCGCCTCCTCGGCGGCGAGATCCACGTCCAGAGCGCCCCCGGAGAGGGCAGCACCTTCACGCTGTACCTGCCCCCGAACTACTCGGGGCCGCTCGCCGCACCCGACGGCGGCGCGATCGCCACGCCCGTGGAGCCGGAGGGCCGCGCCGACGAGGTGCCCGATCTGCACATCAGGGACATCCTCCCGGAGATCCCCCTCCCGACCGACCTGCCGGTCCCCCAGTACGCGCCGCTGGTGGACGGCCACGACTGGCAGGGGGACGACCCGCTGTCCGGGGCCAAGATCCTCATCGTGGACGACGACATCCGCAACGTCTTCGCGCTGACCAGCGTGCTGGAGCGGCACGGCTCGACCGTCGTGTACGCCGAGAACGGCCGCGAGGGCATCGAGCAGCTCGAACGCAACGAGGACGTGGCGCTCGTGCTGATGGACATCATGATGCCCGAGATGGACGGCTGGGCCACGACCTCGGCGATCCGCACGATGCCGCAGTTCGCCGACCTGCCCATCATCGCGCTGACGGCGAAGGTCATGCGGGGAGACCGCGAGAAGAGCATCGCGTCGGGCGCCTCCGATTACGTGCCCAAGCCCGTCGACGTCGACCGGCTGCTCGAACGGCTGCGCGGATGGCTCATGCGCGGCCGCAGCGGGGGCACAGAACGAACGAGGGGCGTGCCGTCCCCAGAGTCCCGAGACTCCCAGGAGGCGTGATCGATGCCTGACCGCGCCAGGGTCCTGCTGGTCGACGACCGCGAGGAGAACCTGATCGCCCTGGAGGCGATCCTCAGCTCGCTGGACGTCGTGCCCATACGGGCCCGGTCCGGAGAGGAGGCGCTGAAGGCCCTCCTGTCGACCGACTTCGCTCTGATCCTGCTCGACGTGCGCATGCCGGGCATGGACGGCTTCGAGACCGCCGCGCACATCAAACGGAGAGAGCGCACCAGGAACATCCCGATCATCTTCCTGACCGTGGTCGACAGCGCCCCCGACTACGCCTTCCGCGGGTACGCCGCCGGGGCCGTGGACTACCTCACCAAACCGTTCGACCCCTGGGTGCTGCGCGCCAAGGTCGCCGTGTTCGTGGAGCTCTACACGATGAACCGGCGGCTCACCGAGCAGGCGGCGCTGCTGCGCGAACGCCTGTCGAACGAGCTGCCGGGCGGCGGCGACCACACCTCCGTACTGGCCGAACTGTCCGGCCGCGTCACCGCCGTCGAGGACGAGCTACGGCGGGTGCGGGAGCTGGCGGACAAGTCCGGTGACGCGCCCCTGAACGGCGCCGTCGCCGAGCTGAGCGAGCGCGTCGCCCACCTTCGGGCCGGCTTCGACGCCCTCGGCTGACAGTGATGATGTAGATGAACGGCGGCCCGCCGCCACCTAGGTGGTCGTTCGCAACCGGGCCTCGGCGGCCCAGTGGGGTGCGTTCCACTGGTCGGCGATGATGGCGGCCTGGGTGAAGTGAGCGGCGGCCTCGGTGCGGCCTAGGAGGAGGGCCAGCTCGCCGAGGGTGTGGGCGACCGGGCGCAGCGCCACCGCCAGGCTCGCGGCGCCCGCCGGGGGGCCGTCGCGGTGCGGAAGCAGTGCCGCGTAGATCTCCTCGGCGGCGTCGCGGTCGTTCGAGGCGACGATGGCCATCGCGCGCAACGTCGCGAGGAAGGTGAAGAAGAAGTCGGAGCGGATCGGGCTGGGTGACGCCCGGACCTCGCGGGCTTCGGCGTCCAGGCCGTTGGCGTGGAGGGCGAGCGCGAGCAGGTCGGAGGTCATGGGGCCGAGCGTGGCGTGGAGGGCGCGAACGTCGTCCAGGTGCGCACCGAGCGTGCCGTCGTTCAGCCAGATCGTGGCCAGGGCGAGTTGGAGAAAGCCCGTGGCGTGCACCGATCCGGCGCGCCGCATGCCCTCGTCGGCCTTGGCGTAGAGGAGTTCGGCGTCGGCGAACCGGCCTTCGACGAGCGCCAGGGTCGCCAGCGTGATCTCGGCGACGGCGATCGCCTCGGGCATTCGGTAGGTGCGGGCGAGTTCCAGGGCCTCGGTGATCGCCTGGTGCATGGTCACCGGGTCGTTGGCGGCGGCCGCCACGGCGGCATGGTTGAGCAGCCCGGTGACGCGGTAGACCGGCAGGTCGTGCTCGGTGCCGATCTCCACGAGCTCCCGGCAGAGCTCGGCGTCGCCGTGGACTTCGGCCAGGATCCCCAGTGCGGCGGCCCGCAGCCGGGGTCCGGTGGCGAGGTCGAGCGCCTCCTGCGCTGCCTCCAGAACGGTCGGGTCGTCCTCGCCGACCAGTTCGTTCGCATACGCCGTCAGGAGCCGGGACCGTACCGAAGGGGTCAGTTCGCGCTTCAGCAGGCGGCTCAGGCGCTCGACGATGGGCCGGTCCACTGTGCCGTACGTACGGGCCTGCCAGGGGGTCGGCTCCGTCCACGCGGTGAATGCGGCGATCATCAGGTCGTCACGCCCCAGGGACTCCGCGTACTCCACGGCTTCACGGCGTGTCTCGCGGGCGGCCGCGACGGCTCCCGCCCTGATCTGCGCGCGCAGCAGCCTGCCGAGCAACTCGACGCGTTCGTCCGGTCCGGTCGAGTTGGTGACGGCGTCGGTGAGGAGGCAGGCCGCCACGTCGTGGGCGTAGCGGGCCTCGGCGAGCTCGGCGGCCTGGACGCAGTAGCCGACGGCCTTGGGTGAGCCGGCGCGTGCGTAGTGGTGGGCCAGCGCCGAGATGTCGCCGGTGCCTTCCAGGGCATCGGCGATCCGGGCGTGCATGCGGGCTGTGCGGAGGCGGCTGAGGTCGGCGATGAGCGTGTCCCTGACGAGGACGTGGACGAAGCGGACGCGTCCGGGGGCGGGCTCGTTCAGCAGCCCGGCGATGACGCCCGCGTCCAGCGCGTCCAGCACGCCGTCCTCATCGGTGTCGGCGGCTTTCACGAGGACGTCCACCGAGCTTTCCCGGCCTGCGACCGCGGCCAGCCGGAGGATGGACACGCCTCCCTCGGGC
This sequence comes from Microbispora sp. NBRC 16548, assembly GCF_030268985.1. Classification (NCBI taxonomy): domain Bacteria; kingdom Bacillati; phylum Actinomycetota; class Actinomycetes; order Streptosporangiales; family Streptosporangiaceae; genus Microbispora; species Microbispora sp. NBRC 16548. Next base: position 270,723 of record NZ_BSSF01000004.1, on the reverse strand, counting down.
AGGCGCGCGAGCCGGCGGCGAAGGACGTCCCGTACGCCTTCGGGGACCTCGGAGAGGGCGACCAGCGCGCCTTCGCCATTCAGCAGCCGGGCGCTTTCGCGCACATAGAACGGATTGCCGCCGGTGCGCTCGGCGATCCCTGCGATGGTCTCCTCGTCGGCCTCGCATTCGGTCCGTACGAGCTCCGCGACGGCCACGTCGTCCAGCCCCGGCAGCGCCAGGCGGAGGGGCGTGGCGCGCGCGAGGGAGGCCAGCGTCTCGGTGAGGTGCCCGCTCTCGTCCGCGCGGTACGCGGCGACGACCAGAATCGGGGCCCGTATGCCGAGGCCGCCGCCGAGCAGCTCCAGCGTGGCGGCGTCCGCCCAGTGCAGGTCGTCCAGCACGACGGCGACCGGGCGCTCCGCGGCGACCGCCGCGAGCCATTTCCACACGGCCTGGCGCAGGCGGAACCGTCCCGCGGTGGCGTCGGCGTTCACCGGCTCGGTGTCGGTGAGCAGCGGCGCGAGGTCGTCGGCGAACTCGCCCGGGGACGTGGCCGCGGCGACGGCTCTCAGCGCCTCGGTCCAGGCCCACGCGGGCGGCGCGCTGTCGACCTCGAGGCAGTGGCCGACGGCGACCAGCCATCCGTCACGTTCAAGCCGCCTGCCCAGGTGTTCCAGCAGCGTCGACTTGCCGAGCCCGGCCTCGCCGGTGACAAGGGCGATGCGGGCGCCGTCGGTGGCGGCCTCGGTGGCGGCCGTGACCAGTGCCGACAGTTCCGCCTCGCGTCCGACGAACGGCGCCTCGGTGATCGGAGCCGGCCGCGGCAGCGGTGCGGTCGGCGGTGGCGGGGGCACGGTCTCGCGCAGGACGTCCGTGCGCTGGGTGAGGATCGCCTCCTCCAACGCCGTCAGATCCGGGCCGGGGTCGAGCCCGAGCTCCTCGGCGAAGATGCCGCGGGCGCGGCGGAGCGTCGCCAGCGCGTCGGCTTGGCGGCCACTGCTCCACAGTGCCAGGGCGTGCAGCCGCCAGCCCTCCTCGCGCAGCGGCTCATCGCGGGTGAGCCGCTCGGCCTCGGGAACCACCGCGGCGGCGTCGCCGATTCGCAGACCCGCCGCGACGTGCAGCTCGGTGGCGACCAGGCGCAGCTCGTTCAGCCGGGCCGTATCGGCGGCGGCCCACGGCTCGTCGGCGACCTCGGCGAACGCCGGTCCCTGCCACAGCCCCAACGCCTCGGCGAGCCGAGACCGGACGGCACGCGGATCGGTGACCGCCCGGGCCTGGTCGAGCAGGTCCTCGAACCGCCACGCGTCCACCGACTCCGGCGGCAGCCGCAGCGCGTAGCCGGGCGACGCGCTCACCAGCAGCCGGGCCTGCGTGCGCGGCGGGCGCCCGGGCTCCAGCAGCCGGCGCAGGTTGGACACATACGCCTGCAAGGACATCAGCGCCCGCGCGGGCGGCTCCCCGCGCCACAGATCCTCGATCATCCGATCGACCGGCACGACCTGCCCACGCGCCGCCACCAGCAACGCCAGCACACCCCGCTGCCGCGGCCCGCCGAGGTGAACGGCCTCACCGTTCACCTCGGCCGCGAACGCGCCAAGCACCCGGATGAAGACCATGATCTGCACATCGTATGTGGACGTTCCAAATCGGCTCCAAGCCCCCTCCAAATACCCGTGAGCAGCCTGAACACATCGCCACCGACCGAGGGCAGGAACAGATGAGCGTCAACACCCGGGACATGGAGATCGTCCACCGCGTGCTCCGCCGTGAGTCACGGCTGCTGATGGAGCTCGTCGCGGCCGTCACCCCGGGTGACACCGCTCGCGCCAAGGTGATCGCCGACCCGACCACCTGGTGAACAACACTCCCAAGCTCACCCTGCTCACGCTCTTCGGCGCCGTCCTGGAAGAGGCGAACCCGGCCGAGCGCGCCATCGTCCTCAGCGGCCTCGCCACCCCGGTCCGCGTCATCTGGCACGTCATCGGCCGCCCCCGCTACGCCCGCCGTGTCCGCGGCTGAACCCTGCCCAGTCCGAACGTCGAAGGAGAACAACCATGTCGGTGAAGAAGCTCAACACCGTCCTGGCCACCGCCGTCGTCCTGTTCACCCTCTACCTCGGGTTGTCCTTCGTCCTGCCCCTCGGGACGTCCTTCCCGGGCCTGCCGAACTGGCCCTCTGGCGACAGCGGCTTCCCCATCGTGAAGGGCAGCCGCGAAATCGCGATGGGCCTGGCCATGGGCATCCTGCTGGTGTCGGGCCACCGCCGCGCCCTGGGCTGGGTTTTGCTGATGGTGGCCGTCGCCCCGTTCGGCGACATGGTCAACGTCCTGGCCCACCACGGCTCCACGGTCGCCGCGTTCGGCATCCACGGCCTGACCTCGGCGCTGATCGCGGTCACCGGCCTGCTGATCCTCCGCGAGACCGGCAAGGCGCGCATGATCCAGGAGGCCGCCGCCCCAGCGCCCGCCGCGCAGCCCGCCTGACGTCCCCGTAGCGCGGCGCGGTGTTCCTCGCTTCTTTCTGAGAACTCGAAAAGGGAGATGACAATGAAGATCAACGATCTGCGCGGTGTCCTCAAGGGGCGCGTGCTCCTGGCCGGTGACGACGGCTTTGAACAGGCGGCCACTGCGTGGAATCTGACCGTCAGGCAGCCGGTGGTGGCCGTGGCGGAGGCCGCGGACGCCGATGACGTGGCGGCGCTCGTGCGTTACGCGCGGCGGGCGGGTATGACGCTGACCGCGCAGCCGAGCGGGCATGGCGCCTCGGGTGATGTGGACGGTTTGATCCTGCTGCGTACCAGCCTGCTGAACGAGGTGGAGGTACGCGCGCAGGAGCGCGTGGTCCGGGTGGGCGCGGGCGTGAAGTGGGGGCAGGTGCTGGCGGCGGCTGGTCCGCTGGGTCTGACCGGCCTGTCCGGCAGCGCGCCGGGGGTGAGCGTGGCCGGCTACACCCTGGGCGGTGGGGTCGGTTGGTTCAGCCGCAAGTACGGCTTCGCCTCCGACAGCGTGCGGGCCATCGACATAGTGGATGCCGATGGCGAGCCGGGCCGGGTGACCGCCGAGTCCGATCCCGAGCTGTTCTGGGCGCTGCGCGGCGGTGGCGGGGACTTCGCGGTGGTGACCGCCCTCGAACTCGAGCTGTATCCCGTGCCAGTCCTGTACGGCGGGCGCGTGATCTGGCCGGAGCACCGGACCAGGGAGGTGTACGACGCGTTCCTGGAGATCACCGCCGAGGCCCCGCGTGAACTCAGTGTCTGGATCAACCGGCTCCAGCCCCCCGGCGCGTCGCCGATGGTGACGCTGGATCTGGCCTACCTGGGTGAGGCGGCTCAGGGGGAGGACCTGCTGGCGCGCATCGACAAGATCGAGGGCGCGATCTCCGACAGCCGCGGCGTCGTCCCGGTTGCCGATCTGGGTGACATCACCGCCGAGCCCACCGATCCGGCCCCATCCATCGCTCGTGGGGAGCTGCTCACCGGCCTGGACGCGGACGCGGTGGAGCTCCTGCTCGCCAAGCCGGTCGCACCACTCATCAACGTGCAGATCAGGCACTTGGGCGGGGCGCTCGCCGAGCCGGGCGGCGACGCCGGTGCGAGCGGCGCGGTGGCTGAGCCGTACCTGCTCGGCCTGCTGGGTCTCGGCCTGCCGCACACGGCCGATGCGACGCGCGCCAAGCAGGCCGAGGTCGTGGCCGACCTGGAGGCACACATCAGCGGCCGCAAGCCGTACACCCTGCTGTCCCCCGGTGACACGGCGGCGAACTCCTTTTCCGGCAACACGCTCGCTCGGCTGCGGGAGATCAAGCGGGCCCGTGACCCGCACAACGTGTTCCGCGCGAACTACCCCGTGCTCGGATAGATCGGCCCAGCAGGTCCGGCCCCTCTGCCCACCGGGGCGGCGGGGCCGCACCACACTCGCGTGGCCAGGATCTTTCGGGTGATGCGTTCGGCGATGGCGGCGACGCGGCTGGGGCTGGGGCGCGTAGGGGTGATGGCCCGGCTCACCCGGGTGGGACCACGGACGGACGGCCGGGTCAGCGGCGGGCGCGCTCCAGGGCGTCCCAGAAGCCGCGGCGCAGGGCGTGCCGGACCTCGTCGTGCAGCAGGAAGTCGATCGGCAGCGAGGACCCCTGCAGCAGTCGGGCCTCGAGATCGGACGGCATCCGGGGCTTGCGGGCGAGCACGGCCTCCAGCCACAGCGCGGGGGCGTCCCTGGCGACCGACTCGCCGAAGTCGTGGCCCTCCTTGTGCGCCGCCTTCACCGCCTCGGCGAGCGTCGTGGTGCCTCCCGTGTGAACCGGAACCGGAGCGGGCTGCGGACCCGTGTACGGCCCCAGCTGGGAGGGCGAGTAGCCGGCGGGGCCGGAGCCGTACTGGCTCTGCACCGGGCTGCTCGGCGGCGTCTGGACTCCCGAGGGCGGCGAGGGCGGGGTGGACGCCGGCGGAGCCGGCAGCGGGGTGCTCCCACTCCCGGGCGGCTGAGCCTGGCGCTGCTGCTGAGACGGCTGTACGGGCGGCTGCGGGGACTCCGGCGAGTAGCCGTTGTAGACCGGCGGAGACGGCTGCGCCGGAAGGGCCGGACGCGCGTGGGCGGCGGAGGACCGCCCGCCGCTGTGCGCCCCCGTGCCGTGCGCGCCAGTGCCATGGGCACCGCTTCCCTGGGCACCGCTTCCCTGGGCACCGCTTCCCTGGGCACCGCTTCCCTGGGTGCCGTTCACGTGAGTGCCGGTTCCCTGGATGCCCGTGCCGTGCGATCCGCCGCTGTGGGTGCCCGTGCCGGGCGTTCCCGTGGCGTGCGGTTGGGTGACGTTCGACGCCGCGCCGGAGGCACCCGGGTCGTGCGACGCGCTCTGCGAGGGGGTGCCGTGCGACCCCGTCAGCGGGGTCGCCCCGCCGTGAAGGCCGGCGGCGTGGCTCCCCTGCGACTGGCTGCTGTTCTGCTGCGACCCGTTCGGCTGTGTCCCGTTCTGATGGGAGCCGGTGAGGTGGGTTCCGTTGGACAGCGAACCGTTCCCATGGGGGACGAGGCCGTTGCCGTGGGACTGGCCGTTGCCGTGGGACTGGCCGTTGCCGATGCCGGGACCAGGGTCCACTCCGGTGAGCATCGTGACGTACGGCCGGAGATGGCCGCTCGCGATCTCGACGAGGTCGTCGCACTCCTGCCGCAGGGTGCGCGCCGCCGACCAGGCGCCGTCGGCGGCGATCTGCATGACGGTCACACGGATGCCGAGGTCCTGCGCGTCGCTCACCACCTGAGTGAGGTCCTCGTCGCCGCTGACCACGACCGCGTCGCAGACCGCGTTGTTGCGCGCCAGGGTCATGAGGTCGCGGTGGACCTGGGCGTCCACGCCCTCCCGCCGGCCCGGCCTGATCCGGCCGAGGCGGAGCTTGAGCCCGGGGATGTCCGCCAGCACGTCGTGCTCCGGCGTACGGCGGCCCTCGACGGTCGCCTCGTACCAGTAGCAGCGCAGGAGCGGCAGGCCGGTGCGCTCTCTTGACAGGTTGGTCAGGAGCTGCAGCAGGCCCGGATAGTCCCAGGAGACGGCCTCGCGATGGCGGGTCCCATGGACGGCCATCGCGCCGTCTGCCAGCAAGTAGCCGGCGTCAACGAACAGCGCGCAGCGATCCACGCGACACCGCCCTTCCTACGTGGCTCTCTCAGGGTAGACAAGCGTGTCTTCCCGCGAGGGTGATTCCCGGCGATTCAGCCCTCGCCCGCCTGGTGGGGGGATCGGGACGCCCACGACCCTGGGATCGGAAGCGTTCACGCCGACCGTACCAGTTTGTCCAGGTATCGCCTCCCACCAATTTGTTATGGAAAACGGGCGAGGAGGCGACCGGCGATGAAGCGGGAAGCCGAACCGGCGACGGTCGGCTCCCCTCCCCGCAGTGAGGGGAATTGTCAAGACCACGTTCTCGCGCTCACGACCGCGACGCCGAAGAAGACGGGGTCGCGCCGGGTGGCGAGCTGGAGTGCGGGGTGGGGTCCCAGGAGGGCGTGGAGCGTGTCGACCGCGACGCCTCCGTCGTCTCCTTGGCCCAGGACACCCTCCCGGCCCCGGTCCTCCCGGTCCCCGCCAGCGCGATCACTCATGGTGACGACCCCTGCCCTGACCCCCTCGCCGTTCCACACCATCAGGTCGATCCGCGCGGGCGCGCCGCCCGGGGCGAGGCCGTCGAGGGGGAGCCGCAGGGCCTTCTCCTCGCTCCCGATGACCGCCGCGGCGTCCAGGACCACGGCCCGCGTGTACGGCTGCCGCGCGTCCTCGGCCATCACCACCAGACCCCAGGCCGCGTGCCGGACCGTTCCCGTACGCGCCGGGGCGCCCGCGACCCACCAGCGGCCTCCACCCGCCGTGCGGACGAGAGAGGTCACATCGGCGAACGCCTGATAACCGGACCCGGTGGGCAGATTCCGCCGGGCGACCTCGGCGGCGTGCAGGGGCGCGTATCCCAGCATCCCCGGAGCGCGCACCCGGATGTCCTCCGCGGGAACCGCCCCCCGGCCACCGCCCGACCAGTAGAGGCCCGCCCACAACACCTGGCTGCCGGCGGGCAGGTCGAGATCGGCGCAACTGGACGTACGCGTCGAGGGGTCCCTGTCGAGGTCGACCGGCACGCTCACGCCCGAATCCCTGCCGCCCACGGCGGCTCCGCAGGGAGCGGCCGGCGCGGCGGAGCTCACGAGCGCGTTGCCGACGACCCGGGCGAGGAGGCGGCCGTCCGCGGCGAAGCGCGCGGCCGCGCCCGACGCGCGCACCCCCACGGTCGATTCCGCGGTGGTCTCCAGCCGCCCCGACCGCACCCGTACCGTGAAGGCCCGGCCCGTGGGCGCGTCCGCCGCCACGGCCACCTTCAGGAAGATCGCCGTCACCTCACCGGCCGCGAGCGGTCCCCGGACGCACCGCACCACTTGGCCCGACGCCAGGTGGCCCGACGCCTCACACGACCAGCCGTCACCCGCGCCGCTTCCCGAACGCGCGCGCTCCGCGCGCCCGGCCGCCGCACGCCCCTGACCGGCGCCGTCGCTCGACTCGGGGTCCTCCCGCACGGCACCGTCCTGCCCCACGCCGCCCGGCCTCGGCTCATGGTCCTGTCGCGTACCGCCGCCCGGCTTCGGCTCGTGGCCCTGTCGCGTACCACCGCCCGCCGCGCGGCTCCGGCCTCCGCGCCCGTCCTGACCCAGGTAGCGGACGCCGGGCGGGAGGGTGACCGTCGCGGTGACCTCGCCGGTGGCCGCGTCACCCGCGTTGCGCAGCCGTACGGCGACGAGTCCGGGCTGGCCGCGCAGCAGGGCGCCGAGCGGATCGATTGCGGCGACGAGCGCCTCTTTCGCCTTTCTCCCGCCACCTGCGGCCTTCTGGGCTCCACCGGCGTCGCTCCGGCCCGATCGGGCATGCTCGCGGGCCTCACGGCCGCGCTCCTCTGCCTGCGGGCGGCCATGTGCGGTTCCTGGCCGCACGAGTGGGGAGCGATCGGTGGCCGGACGGCCTGCCTGCGACTCGCGCCGCTCACGAGCCCGCTCCGGTGCCTGCCGTGCCCCGGCCTGCGCGCGGGCCTGGACGCTGCCCTGGGTACCGCCCTGCGCGCGGGCCTGGGCGCGATGGTCCTGGTAGGGGCGCCGGGAGAGCTGACCTCGCACTTGCTCCCGCTTGGGGGCCGAGGCCTGTGAGGCGTCGGCGTCGCGAGAGTCCTGGTCCCGACCGGCGAGGACGGTAGTCGTATCCGGCTCGCTCACCGCACGCCGGCCCGCCTGTCCCCCGCTGTCCTGCCCGCGACCCGTGAGACGCCCGGTCTCGCGGCCGGCACTTGCGTGCTGTCCGCCTGCGGGGCCCTGGACGCCGGAGGCCGCCGGTCGTCCGTCGTCGCGGCGTGGGGCCCGGTCATCCTCGCCCGCCCTGCCACGGCCGGGCAGCGATCCCGTGGCCTCCTGGCCCGTGGCTTCCCGTGCCGTGTCTTCCCGGGCCGTGTCTTCCCCTGCCGTGGGCTCCTCCCGCGGCGGCTGCCGGTCGGCACCGGGCGTGACCCTTCCGGTGATCTCGGGCATGCCGAGCGCGATGCCCGCGCTCGGCCCGTCGGTACCGCTTGCGGCCGCCGGATCGTCCGCGGTATTCGGCGCCGGGGTGCTCACGGCCGTCCGGGGCTCCTGGGCGCTCGGCCTCTGCGGGTCGTACGGGGACGCGGCGCCCGACGATCCGGCGTGGCCGGTGGCGGCCCGCGAACGCGAGGCGGCGCTGTCCACGGGCCGCGGGCGGTCGAGAGCCCGCGTCCCGTCCTGTCCTCCCGAGCTGCCGGTGAAGAGCATGCCCGCCGGCTGGGCGACGAGCAGGAAGGCGGCTGTCGCGAGGGCGGCCACGGCGATGCCTCCCAGCACCGCGCGATGCGGCGTCGGCACGCTCTGCACCAGTGCGGACAGCCGCGCCAGCGCCGCCCGCGCACGGGCGAACGCCACCCGCGGCATCCCACCCACCTTCGGGCCCACCTTCGCGAACACACGCCTGGTCATCGCTCGCGCATGGCCGTACATCGCCCCCGGCACCGCACCCACCTTCGCGCACGCGCGCCGGGTCGTCGTGCGGGCCCGGCCGTACGTCCCGCTCAGCAGCGCGTCCGCCCGTCCGCGCGCACGCCCTGCAGGACCGGTCCCGCCCTGGGCGGTCCGGACGGCCCCCCTCACGCGGCGGTCCGGGCGGCTCGTCCACGCCCCCATGTGATGGCGCACGGCTTCCAGCCGCGCCCGTGCCCGGGCGCCCACCCTGCCACCCACCCTGCCACCCACCCGGCCGTTCGGCCCGCGCCCGCTCGTGCCGCTCGTCATGCCGCCGCCGTACGGCCGTGAGCCTGTGGCGGCCGCGGTGGCGAGGTCCGCGAGGTAGTCGTCCACGGCCGGCCCGGCGACGAGCTGGCCGACGACGGCCCGCAGTTCCTGCGTGAGATCGACCAGCTGGAGGAAGACCGACCGGCAGTCGATGCACTCGGCCACGTGGGCGTCGACCGCGCCGGCCTCCTGCTTGGGCAGGCCGTTCTCGACATAGCGAAGGATCATGGACAGGATCGGCCGGCACTCGGCACGTGGGCCGTTCTCCAGGTGCAGCCGCAGGTATGCCTCCCGCAGGCCCTGACGGGCCCTCCGGGTGAGAAGGGCCGCGGCCCTGCCCGACAGGCCGAGCAGCGGGCCCGTGTCGGCGGGCCTGCCGCCCTCGATCTCCATGTGCCACAGCACCGTGCGCCAGCGTTCCGGCAGCGAGCGGTACGCCCGGGCGAGCGGCGAGCGCTCCAGCCCCGTGAGTTCGGGATCCACGTAGAGGGAGTCGCCGTCGGCCAGGTCGACCACTCCGGCGGCGGCGTAGCGGCGCACCGACGCGAGGAGGTAGGGCCGGAACGCGCAGGCGGGCCCGCCGCCCCGCCGCACCACCTCGAGCACTCTCGCGAAGGTCTCGACGAGGAGGTCCTCGACCACGTCCTCGCTCCGCACGACCTGCCGGGCCAGGGACCGCGCGGCGGCCGAGTGCCGCCGGTAGAGCGTCCCGAAGGCCGCGGTGTCGCCTCCCCGCACGGCCTCAAGCAGTTCCATGTCGGTATGCCGGACTTCTCTACGCATTGCGACCTCGCGATTACGATGAGTTGCACGGCGATACATTCCGCAGTCCATGTCCTGGCTAAACCGCTGGGGCCTCTTTACTCTCAGTAGTTTTCGCACGCCACACCCGGCCACCCGGCCCGTACGGCCCGCGCCGCGGGACCGGCCGTACGCTGAGCCTCATGAGTGACCGCGAGAGACTGCTGGACGAGATCAAGAACAAGGGCATCGTGCACGGCCGGGTCGTGCTGTCCTCCGGCAAGGAGGCCGACTGGTACGTCGATCTGCGCCGCATCACCCTGGACGGCGTGGCGGCGCCGCTGGTGGGCCGCGTGATGCTGGACCTCACCGAGGACCTGGACTACGAGGCGGTCGGCGGTCTCACGCTGGGCGCCGACCCGGTGGCGACGTCGATGCTGCACGCCGCGGCGGCCCGCGGCCGCACGCTCGACGCGTTCGTCGTGCGCAAGGCGGGCAAGGCTCACGGCCTGCAGCGCAGGATCGAGGGTCCGGACGTCGCCGGACGCCGGGTGCTCGCGGTGGAGGACACCACCACGACGGGCGGGTCCGTGCTCACCGCAGTGGAGGCGTTGCGCGAGGCCGGTGCGCAGGTCGTGGGCATCGCGACGATCGTGCACCGGGGCGGCGACGAGGCGCTGGCCGCGACCGGCGTGCCGTACCGCTCCGCCTACTCCCTGACTGATCTGTCGCTCACTGATCCGCGGATCGCTTCACACTGAACGCCTGCCGCTCGCCGGCCGGGCCGGGGGACCTGGCGGTTCCGTTCTCGAAGACCTGGACCGTGCTCGCGTCGTCGAGGACGACGTCGAGTTCGGGCTGGAAGTAGGACGCCTGCTCGCCCCGGGCCAGGTCCCGGTCGATGAGCACGTCGCCGCCGGGCACCCGGACGAACACGGGACACCGGTCGGCCCGGCAGACCACGCGGATGGTGGGCACACGGGGCGTGGAGGGCTCGGTGGAGGGCCCGGCGGAGGACTCGGCGGAGGGCCGCGCCGACGAAGTGGAGGCCGCGCCGGAGGCGGGCTCCTCCGAGCCGAACGTGGACAGCAGCGCTCTCGCGCCGACCACGATGACGGCGAGCAGCAGCACGGCCGCCAGACCGACCAGCGCCAGCCTGGCGATACCGAGGGGATCAGACCTGTGGCGTCCCACAATCGGGAGAGTAGCGGGTGTGAGGCATATCTCAGTACTGACCGGTCACTTCTTGTGCGGCAGCACTTTCCCGCAGGTCATCCGCCGACTCCGCGTAGGCGCCGGCCCACGGCCGGCGCGTCCCACCGGCGGCTTCACCGGGGGGCGTGGTGGCGGCCCTTGGGGGCGGCGGTGGCGGCCCGGCGGTTCTTCATGACCTCGCGCACAATGGGGATCACCGAGAGAAGGATGACGACGAAGACCCCAGGAAGGATGTACTTGTCGATGCCCTCGACCTTGCTGCCGAGGAAATAGCCGAGCAGCAGCAGGGCCTCGACCCAGACGACACCGCCGAGGGCGTTCCAGACGAAGAAGCGGCGCGCGTCCATCTCCAGCACGCCGGCCACCGGGTTCATGAAGGTGCGGACGATCGGCATGAACCGCGCGGCGACCACGGCCTTCGCGGGACCGAACTTCTCGAAGTAGAACTCCGCCTTCTCGACGTGCTCCCTCTTGAACAGCCGCGAGTCCGGCTTGTCGAACATCTTCCTGCCGACCTTCGCCCCCAGGAAGTGGCCCAACTGCGCTCCCGCGATCGCCGCCAGCGGTGCGCCGATCAGCAGAGTGGGCAGGGACAGAGGCGCGATCCCGAATCCCTGCGCGGCGGCGGCGGTGCTGAAAATTCCAGCGGTCACCAGCAGCGAGTCACCGGGCAGGAAGAACCCGACGAGCAGCCCCGTCTCGGCGAATACGATGGCGATGACGCCGATCGTCGCGAAGGCGCCGAGCATGCTCAGCCACCACTTCGGGTCAAGAAGGTCCAAGAGCACGTCCACGGGGCGAGCCTACCCGTCCCGGATGAGATGAGACTGAGAAGCGGCAGGGCTGTGGAAAACCGTGAATCGCGGAATGACCGTGGGTTTCCCGGCGCCCCACATACCCGGCTTTCCCGATCGGCCCGGCCTTCGGGATACTTGCCACGCCGCATACCGTCAGAAGGAGATGACTTCGCATGCCTATCGCGACTCCAGAGGTCTACGCCGAGATGCTCGACCGCGCCAAAGCGGGCGGCTTCGCGTACCCGGCGATCAACGTGACCTCGTCGCAGACCCTGCACGCCGCGCTGCGCGGCTTCGCGGAGGCGGAAAGTGACGGGATCATCCAGGTGTCGACCGGTGGCGCGGAGTTCCTCTCCGGCACCACCGTGAAGGACATGGTCACCGGGTCGGTGGCGTTCGCCGAGTTCGCCCGTGTGGTCGCCGAGAAGTACCCGGTGACGGTGGCGCTGCACACCGACCACTGCCCGAAGGACAAGCTCGGCTCGTTCGTCCGCCCGCTGCTGGAGATCTCCGCCGAGCGCGTCGCGCGCGGCCAGGACCCGCTGTTCCAGTCGCACATGTGGGACGGCTCCGCCGTGCCGCTGGACGAGAACCTCCAGATCGCCAGCGAGCTGCTCGACAAGACCGCCGCCGCCAAGGTCGTCCTCGAGATCGAGATCGGCGTGGTCGGCGGTGAGGAGGACGGCATCGTCGGCGAGATCAACGAGAAGCTCTACACGACGCCGGAGGACGCGCTGGCCGTCGCCGAGACCCTCGGGCTGGGCGAGCGTGGCCGCTACATCGTGGCCGCCACCTTCGGGAACGTCCACGGCGTGTACAAGCCGGGCCACGTCAAGCTGCGCCCGAGCGTGCTCAAGGAGATCCAGGACGCCGTCGGCGCCAAGTACGGCAAGGAGAAGCCGTTCTCGCTGGTCTTCCACGGCGGCTCCGGCTCCACCCTGGAGGAGATCCGCGAGTCGATCTCGTACGGCGTGGTGAAGATGAACATCGACACCGACACGCAGTACGCCTTCACCCGCCCGATCGTGGACCACATGTTCCGCAACTACGACGGCGTGCTGAAGGTCGACGGCGAGGTCGGCAACAAGAAGGCCTACGACCCGCGCGCGTACGGCAAGGCCGCCGAGGCCGGCATGGCCGCGCGCATCGTCGAGGCGTGCCAGCAGCTCAAGTCCGCGGGCACCAAGATCAAGTAAGGCGACGGCCGCCCGGCGGGAACCGGAAGATGCATCTTGTAGAGATCTTCGGACTCCCGCCGGGCGGCCTATACCTGGACAGCGGACAGCAGGTAAGACTGTCCCCGTGACTCCTCCGCTTCCATTGGGAAGCGGCTTCTCGCGCCCCCAGGCGGGGTCGGCGACGGACAAGCCCTGCCCGTGCAAAACAAAAGGACGGTTGCAAGGGAGCGGTCTGCAGACGGGTAAATTACTCTGATCAAATGGAATCGCACGAGAACCTCCTTGCCGGCCCGCCGCCCACCTTGCTGCCGGACACCCTCGAGGCGCGGCAGATGCTCGAGTCGGGCGCCAAGGCGGCAGACGTGGCGGCCCGCTTCCCCGCCTACTCGGCGGCCTGGGCCGCTCTCGCCGACGACTACTTCGCCGCGGGTCACGCCGTCACCTCGTACGCGTTCGCGCGCACCGGTTACCACCGGGGTCTCGACCAGCTGCGCCGGGCGGGCTGGAAGGGGCACGGGCCGATCCCGTGGGAGCACGAGCCGAACCAGGGGTTCCTGCGCTGCCTGAACGCCCTCGCCCGGGCGGCCCAGGCGATCGGCGAGAAGGACGAGGCCGAGCGCTGCGCCCAGTTCCTGCGCGACAGCAGCCAGGCCGCCGCGGAGACGCTCACCGCGAACTCCTGAACGACGTCTGAACGAGCGCCCGGACGACTTCTGGACGACTGCCGGAACGGGGCCGTACGCGGGACGACGGGCCCGTCTCGCGACTTAAGACTCCGTTCACCGTCGGCATGCCCCTCAGGTAGTCTCTGTGTGCAAGAGGCCCCTGCCGCGCTTGCGTCAGGGGCTTTCGTCTTGGTGCGGGAGTTAAACCATGCCGGCTGTCGTTCTCGTTGGCGCCCAGTGGGGCGATGAGGGCAAGGGGAAGGCCACCGACCTGCTGGGCGGCGACGTCGACTACGTCGTGCGTTACCAGGGTGGCAACAACGCGGGCCACACCGTCGTCATCGGCGACCAGAAGTACGCGTTGCACCTGCTGCCGACGGGAGTGCTGTCGCCCGACGTGGTGCCGGTGATCGGCAACGGCGTGGTCGTCGACCCGGGCGTGCTGCTCAGCGAGATCGACGGGCTGGCCGAGCGGGGCATCTCCTGCGACCGGCTGCTGATCTCGGCCAACGCGCACCTGATCATGCCCCAGCACAAGGCCATCGACAAGGTCAGCGAGCGTTTCCTCGGCAAGGCCAAGATCGGCACGACCGGCCGCGGCATCGGCCCGGCGTACGGCGACAAGATCTACCGCATGGGCATCCGGGTCCAGGACCTGCTCGACCCCGGCATCCTCGGCAAGAAGATCGAGGCCGCGGTGGGCGAGAAGAACCAGATCCTCACCAAGATCTACAACCGCCGTGGGCTCGACCCGGCGAAGGTGCTGGAGGAGTACCTCGGCTACGCCGAGCGGCTGCGCCCCCACATCGCCGACACCTCGCTCGTGCTCTCGCAGGCGCTCGACCAGGACAAGGTCGTGCTGCTGGAGGGCGGGCAGGGCACGCTGCTCGACATCGACCACGGCACCTACCCCTTCGTGACCTCCAGCTCCCCCACCTCGGGCGGCGCCTGCGCCGGTTCCGGCATCCCGCCGACCCGCCTGACCAGGATCATCGGCATCCTCAAGGCGTACACCACGCGCGTGGGATCGGGGCCGTTCCCGACCGAACTGCTGGATGAGCAGGGCGACTGGCTGCGCCAGACCGGCGGCGAGTACGGCGTGACCACCGGCCGCAACCGCCGCTGCGGCTGGTTCGACGCGGTCATCGCGCGGTACGCCACCCGGATCAACGGCGTGACCGACTTCTTCCTGACCAAGCTCGACGTGCTGTCCGGGCTGGAGCGGATCCCGGTCTGCGTGGCGTACGACGTCGACGGCGTCCGCCACGACGAGATCCCCATGACGCAGACCGAGTTCCACCACGCCACGCCGATCTACGAGGAGCTGCCCGGCTGGCAGGAGGACATCACCAGCGCCAAGACGTTCGAGGACCTGCCGCCGAACGCGCAGGCGTACGTCAGGGCGCTGGAGGAGATGAGCGGCGCCCCGATCTCGGCCATCGGCGTCGGCCCGGGCCGCACCCAGACCATCCAGATCCGCTCCCTTATCTGAGGATTAGTGGCGTACGCGCCCGGAACCGGAGGGTTCCGGGCCGCGGACGGGCGAGGCGGTAGGGTACGCCGCTGTGCATGGAAACGTTGAGCTGCACGGGCACCGTGGAGCGCGGGGCCTGAGGCCCGAGAACACCCTGCCCGGCCTGGCCTTCGCGCTGGAGCTGGGGGTCGACGCACTCGAGTTCGACGTCGCCATGTCCGCGGACGGGCAGCTCGTGCTCACCCACGACCTGCACGTGTCCGCCGTGACCAGCGCCGACACGGGCATGGCCGTTCCGGGGGACGAGATGTTCCCCTACGTCGGCAAGCCGATCATCGCGCTCACGCTGCCGCAGCTGCGCACCCTCGACGTCGGCGTGCGGCTGCCCGAACGGCCGGACGACCGCTTCGCGCTCACGCAGGTGCCGCTGCCGGACACCCGGATGCCGACGCTCGGGGCGGTGCTCGGCCTGATCGGCGCTCTCGGCGCCGACCACGTGCGCCTCCACGTCGAGCTGAAGTCCGATCCCACCCGTCCCGACCTGTGTGCCGACCCGCGCCGCTTCGTGGAGGAGGTCGTCCACGAGCTCGACCGGCACGACCGGTTGTCGAGAGCGGCCCTGCTCAGCTTCGACTGGCGCATCCTGGAGATCGCCAGACCGCTGGTCGAGCGGCGGTACGCCCTGGTCGAGCGCGACACGATGACCCCCGCCTGGATGAACGGCATCCGCCTCGGCGAGGTCGGCGGCGACCTCGCGGCGGCGGCCCTGGCGGTGGGGGCGACGACGCTGTCCCCCGACCGCGTGCTCGTCGACGAGGCGCTGATGACCGGGGCGGCCCGGCAGGGCCTGCCGGTCGTGGTGTGGACGGTCAACGAGCCCGACGAGGCCGCCCGGCTGATCGACATGGGGGTGGCCGGGATCGTCACCGACTATCCCGACCGCATGCGCCGCCTCTGGAAGGCCCGCGGCCTGCCGCTGCCCGACCCGGTGACCCCGCTCCGCCCTGTGGGAGCCTGAGCGCTCGGACACGGGAAGAGCCCCGCCCGAAGGCGGTTTTTTCAACCACCGAGGCGGGGCTCCAGGGTCACCCACAAGAATGGCTTTCACAGCCGATTACCAGCCAAGCCCATCAGACCGTGCCCGTCAAGTAGCTGAGCGTCACCCGGCCCAGCGTGTCGCCGTCGCACGGCCCGTGCGGCTCACTCCTCCACGGACAACGCGCCGGACGGGCAGAGCTGTACGGCCCTGTTCACGGCGGGCGCGACGTCGGCCGAAGGCTCGGCGTCGAGCACCACGACCGTCCCGTCGTCCTCGCTCTGGTCGAACACCTGGGGCAGCGTGAGCACGCACATCCCCGCACCGATACACCGTCCGGTGTCCGCCTTGATCTTCATTGTTCCCCCAGCGACTTTCCTCACCACAGTACCGGCAGGCGGTGCACACCGTAGATCGCCATATTGGACCGCAGCGGAACCTCCCGCGCCGGCACGGCCAGGCGCAGGTTGGGGAAGCGGCGCAGCAGGGCGGGATAGGCGATCCGCATCTCGATCCGGGCGAGTTGCTGACCCAGGCACTGGTGGATGCCGTGCCCGAAGCTCAGGTGCCCGTGCGCCGACCGGGTCACGTCGAGGGCGTCGCCGCCCTCGAACCGCTCGGGATCCCGGTTCGCCGCCCCGATGGACAGCGTCACCGACTCACCGGCCCTGATCAGGGCGCCGCCGACCTCCACGTCCTCCAGGGCCGTACGGGTCGGCCCGATGTGCACGATGCTGAGGTAGCGCAGCAGTTCCTCCACCGCGTTCTCGACGGCGGCCGGGTCGTCCCGTACGACGGCGAGCTGGTCCGGGTTCGTCAGCAGCGCGAACGTGCCGAGGCCGAGCATGTTGGCGGTCGTCTCATGACCCGCGATGAGCAGCAGCAGCCCTACGCCGCCGATCTCCTCTGTCGTCAGCTCCCCGCCCGCGACCAGGCCGCTCAGTATGTCGTCGGCGGGTTCCTTCGCCTTCATCGTGACGAGACCGTGCAGGTAGGAGAACAGGTCCTGCACCGCGGCCCGGATGTCCTCGATCGAGGAGCTCAGGTCCAGCAGCACCGCCGAGTCACGCTGGAACTTCTCCCGGTCCTCGTACGGCACGCCGAGCAGTTCGCAGATCACCAGCGAGGGGATGGGGAGTGCGAAGGACTCGACGAGGTCGGCGGGGGCGCCCTCGCGTTCCATGGCGTCGAGGCGGCTCTCGGTGATCTCCTGGATCCTCGGCTCGAGCTGCTTCATCCGCCTCACGGTGAACTGCCCGGTCAGCAGGCGGCGGTAGCGGGTGTGCGCGGGGGCGTCCATGCGGAGGAAGAACCCCGGCGTCAGGGGCTCGCTGCGGAACTCCCCGCGCTGGGGGATCGGCGAGTGCAGCAGTTCGGGGCGGGTGCTGAAGCGGTTGTCGGCCAGGATGGCACGTGCTTCGGCGTAGCCGGTCACCAGCCAGCCCTCGTGCCCGTCCGCGTACGTCATCCGCTGGATCGGCGCCTCGGCGCGGCGGCGTGCCAGTTCGTCCGGTGGATCGAAGGCACGTTCCCGAGTCAGGGGATAAGTCGCCAGCCGGGGTGTCGCCTCTGTCATGACACGCTCCTGTGCGAGTGGAAACGGTCGATGTGTCGAGCGGCCCGCTCCCCCCACCTAACAACATCATCTGACATATCGCAATGACTGATTGCTCATGATTCCGGTCACGAAGCGTACGCGTCCGAAGCGAATGCCGCGCTTGTCAGCCCGCCGTCCACGGCCGGAGCTTGTCGGGGTTGAGTATCGCCCAGATGTGCGTGATCCGGTCGCCTGCGACGTCGAACGCCATCACGGACACGGTGACGCCCTCCTGCCGGGCCACCAGACCGGGCTGGCCGTTGACCGTGCATTCCAGGACCGTCACACCGGGTATCGCACTGGCCCGGTCCACGAAGAAACGTGCGATCCGCTCGGCGCCCTGGACCGGACGAGGCTCGGCGGTGGCGAGCCCGCCACCGTCGCCGGTCGCGGTGGCGTCGGGGGCCAGGAGGCCGATGAGGGCGTCGATGTCCTTGGCTTCCCACGCCTGCTTGAAGTCCCTCACGATCCCGGCGCGCCGGGACGCCGGGGTCGCGGGAGCCTGTGCGTCGCGGATGCGGCGGCGGGCCGAGGAGGCCAGCTGGCGGCACGCCGCCGGGGTGCGGCCGACGATCTCGGCCACTTCGGTGAAGGAATAGCGGAAGACGTCGTGCAGGACGAACGCGACGCGCTCGGCCGGGGTCATCGAGTCGAGCACGACGAGGAAGGCCATGCTGACCGACTCGTCCAGGGTGACCCGGTCGGCCGGATCGACCGTTACGCCGCCCGGCCGCCCGTCGATCCACTCCGCGGGCTCGGGCAGCGGCTCCGGGATCCATTCGCCCACGTAGCGCTCCCGCCGGGCTCGCGCCGAGCCGAGCAAGTCGAGGCAGATGCGGCTGGCGACCGTCGTCAGCCAGCCGCCGGGGGACTCGACGGCCTCCTGCCGCTGCCGCGACATGGCGTACCAGCGGGCGTAGGTCTCCTGCACGACGTCCTCGGCGTCGGCCAGGGAGCCGAGGAGCCGATACGCGAGGTTGATCAACCGGCGCCGCTCGCTCATGATCACGCTCAGGCTCGGGTCGAGCCGGCCGCCTCCCGGCCCGGATGGGTTGGTCATGGTGTCGCCGGCCCCCTTGGTCGCATCCGTCCTCACTCGGTTCGACGAGACACTCCACCGAACTGTGAGGTCTCGGTGCTGGGAGGTCGCGGCGTCGCCTCACATTCCAAGGGGGTGGGTCGTCGTACCGCTGAGACCACCCCTGAGGAAGGAAGCCGATCATGGAACCGGTGAACGTCGCGATCGTCTACTACAGTGCCACGGGCACCGTGCACGCCTTGGCGCAGGCCGCCGCCGAGGGCGCGGAGAAGGCCGGCGCACACGTGCGGCTGCGCAAGGTCGCGGAAACGGCCCCACCGGAGGTCGTCAACACCAGGCCGGAGTGGGTCGCGCACCTCCAGGACACCGCCGACGTCGCCGAGGCCGGCCTCGACGACCTGGTCTGGGCCGACGCCGTGCTGTTCGGCGCCCCCACCCGCTTCGGCAACCCGGCCGGTCAGCTCAGGGCGTTCATCGACACCACCGGCCCCCTCTGGTTTCAGGGCAAGCTCGCGGACAAGGTGTACTCGGCCTTCACCGCCTCCAACACCGCCCACGGCGGACAGGAGTCCACCCTCCTGGCGCTGGGGAACACCTTCTACCACTGGGGCGGCATCATCGTGCCCCCCGGCTACACCGACCCCATCCAGTTCCAGTCAGGCAATCCCTACGGCACCTCGCACGTGGCCGGCGACGGCTCACCCGGCGAGGTGTCCTTGCAGGCGGCCCGTCACCAGGCCCGCCGCGTCGTCGACACCGCGGCCTTGCTGAAGGCCGGCCGCGCCGGCCGCGCCGCCTGATCCCGCACACGCGCGTCCCGGCGAGCGGGAGACCCCCGCCGGGACGCGCGCGCGGCGGGCGTCCGGGGGAAGGAGGGGCGGTCAGAGCCAGCCGTTGCGGCGGAAGGCGCGGTGCAGAAGCGTGCAGGCGACGACCATCACACCGATCACGATGGGGTAGCCGTAGACGGACTTGATCTCGGGCATGTGCTCGAAGTTCATGCCGTAGATACCGGCGATCATCGTGGGGACCGAGATGATCGCCACCCAGGAGGAGATCTTGCGCATGTCCTCGTTGGCGAGGGCGTTGGAGCGCGCCAGGGCGGCCTGGAGGATCGAGTCGGACAGCTCGTTGGACGCCTGGACCTGCTCGCACACGCGGGACAGGTGGTCGCCGACGTCGCGGAAGTATTCACGCATCTCGGAGGGGATGCTGCGTCGCTGGGGAAGGGCGTTGAAGGGGGTCTGGAGCGGTCCGACGGCGCGCTTGAGCTCCAGCATCTCGCGCTTGAGCTGGTAGATCCTGTTGATGTCGCGGGAGCTGACCTCCGCGAAGACGGCCGCCTCGACCTCTTCGAGCTCGGCCTGCATGAGGTCGGCGACCTGCAGGTACTTGTCCACGACGTGGTCGGCGATGGCGTGCAGGACGCCCGTGGGGCCGCGGCCGATCAGCTTCGGCTTCGACTCCAGCTTCTCGCGGACGTCGCCGAGCGGACAGTGCCGCCCGTGCCGTACGGTCACGACGAAGTCGGGCCCGACGAACGCCATGATCTCGCCGGTGCCGATGATCTCGCCGCTCGCCGTGGACACCTCGTGGTCGAGGAACGCGACGGTCTTGAGTACCACGAACAGCGAGTCGCCGTACCGCTCGACCTTGGGCCGCTGGTGGGCCTTGATGGCGTCCTCGACGGCGAGCGGGTGCAGGCCGAACACGTCGGCGAGCCACTCGACCTCGGGCGCGGCGGGCTCGTGCAGACCGACCCAGACGTACGCGTCGGGCACCTCATTGGCCTCGTTGTGCTCGCGGACCAGGCGCACGGCCTCGGGAATGCCGGCGGCGTCGACCTTCTTGCCGCCGACGTACGCGCCGAACTCGACGAGGGAGTTGCTCGGCGGCACGCAGCGGACGACCGTCTCCGCGTTCATCGACGCGGCGCCGAGGTGCGTGGACATGACCCGGGTGTGCCTGTTGATGCGGGGAAAGAGCAGAGAGGAGCGCATGGCGGTCCCTTCCCGCCCGAGCCGGCACGCTCTACGCGCGACGTGATGTCACCCCTTCATAAAGGCGTGAGCTGCCCCTCGGGCTTCAGTTTCGGAGTGGTCGGGAATGCGCACGACGTACGTGCGCGAGCACGTACTGACGGGATCACCAGAATTCATCCCAGACCACCTCCAATCGCCACGAGACAGCGCGAAGCCTGTCTAACCTACCACACGGCCGTTGGACACCTGTTCCAGGGTAGCGGCGTCAAGTCCCACCGATCATGCACTTCTTGCCAAAAACAGCCCGCACAATCTAGCCATCGGTGTGTATCCCCACCCCAACGGGGCAGATCGGCATGCTCCACGTCGTCAGCCGAGCTGGACTCCCGCATAGCCGACCTCACCCAGGCCCGTACGGCTCTGCGTGACATCCTCGGCGCCTCCACCCTGGCGCTCGCCCACGCCTGAGAACGGGAGGCGGCCGACCGCTGCGACAATGGTCGGGTGCGCGTACTTGTCATCGGTTCCGGGGGTCGCGAGCACGCTCTGTGCCGGGCCCTGCGGCTCGACCCCGCCGTCGTAGAGGTCCACTGCGCCCCCGGCAATGCCGGCATCGCCGAAGTGGCCACCTTGCACCAGGTCACGCCGACCGACGGGGCGGCCGTGACCGCGCTCGCCGAGCGGCTGGGCGCCGACCTCGTCGTGATCGGCCCCGAGGCGCCGCTGGTCGCCGGCGTCGCCGACGCCGTCAGGGCCGCCGGAATCGCCTGCTTCGGCCCGTCGGCGCAGGCGGCGCAGGTCGAGGGGTCCAAGGCGTTCGCGAAGGACGTGATGACCGCCGCCGGGGTGCCGACCGCGCGCGCGTACACCTGCACCACCGAGCAGGAGGCCGCGGCGGCGCTCGACGCGTTCGGGGCGCCGTACGTCGTGAAGGACGACGGCCTGGCCGCCGGCAAGGGCGTGGTCGTGACCGACAGCCGCGAGGAGGCCCTGGAGCACGCCAGGGCGTGCGAGCGGGTCGTCATCGAGGAGTACCTCGACGGCCCCGAGGTGTCGCTGTTCGCGCTGTGCGACGGAACGAGCGCCGTGGCGCTGCAGCCTGCTCAGGATTTCAAGCGGGCCTACGACGGCGACAAGGGCCCCAACACCGGCGGCATGGGGGCGTACACCCCGCTGCCGTGGGCGCCGGAGGACCTGTCCGAGCAGGTGATGGCCGAGATCGTGCGCCCGACCGTGGCCGAGATGGCGCGGCGCGGCACGCCGTACACGGGAGTGCTGTACGCCGGGCTGGCGCTGACCGCGGACGGCCCCCGGGTGATCGAGTTCAACGCGCGGTTCGGCGACCCGGAGACCCAGGTCGTGCTCGACCGGCTGGAGACCCCCCTGGGAGAGCTGCTGCTCGCGTGCGCGACCGGCGCGCTCGCCGGGCACCCGCCGCTGCGGTGGCGCGACGGCGCCGCCGTGACCGTGGTGCTCGCCGCGGAGAACTACCCGGCCGACCCGGTGAAGGGCGACCCCATCGCGGGGCTTCCGGTGACGGTAGAGGGCGCGTACGTGCTGCACGCGGGCACGGCCCTCGACGGGAACAACCGGCTCGTGTCGAACGGCGGGCGGGTGCTCAACGTGGTCGGCACGGGCGCCGGCGTCGCCCAGGCCAGGGCTCGGGCCTACGAGGCGCTGGAGCAGATCACGATGCGCGGCTCCCACCACCGATCCGACATCGCCCTGGCCGCCGCGTCGGCCTGACGCCTCCTGACGCCCGGCTCTCCCCCTGCTTCAGGCGCGCGGGAGAGCTGGGAAGATGGAACGGTGAAGCACCTGCACTCCGGCAAGGTACGCGACCTCTACGAGACCCCCGACGGGCTGCTGCTGATGGTCGCGTCCGACCGCATCTCGGCCTTCGACTACGTGCTCGAACCCGGCATCCCCGACAAGGGGGAGATCCTCACCCGGCTGTCGCTGTGGTGGTTCGAGCAGCTCAAGGACGTGGTTCCCAACCACGTGGTCTCGGCCGACGTCCCGGCGGAGTTCGCCGGCCGCGGGGTGCTGTGCCGCAGGCTGCGGATGGTGCCGGTGGAGTGCGTGGCCCGCGGCTACCTCACCGGCTCGGGACTGGTGGACTACCGCAGGGAGGGCGTCGTCTCCGGTGTGCGGCTCCCGGAAGGGCTCACCGACGGGTCCCGGCTGCCCGAGCCGATCTTCACGCCGTCGTCCAAGGCCCCCATGGGCGAGCACGACGAGCCCATGACGTACGAGGAGGTCGCGGCGGAGGTGGGCGAGGACGTGGCCGAGCGGCTGCGCCGTATCACCCTCGACGTCTACAGCCGCGGGGCCGAGATCGCTTTGGAACGTGGCATCATCCTGGCCGACACGAAGATCGAGCTGGGCTGGGACGCCGACGGCGTGCTGACCCTGGGCGACGAGGTGCTGACGCCCGACTCCTCCCGCTTCTGGCCGCTGGACCAGTGGGAGCCGGGCCGCTCCCAGCCGTCGTTCGACAAGCAGTTCGTCAGGGACTGGCTGCTGTCCCCCGAGTCGGGCTGGGACAGGTCGTCGGGCGAGGCGCCCCCGCCGCTGCCCGACGAGATCGTCGAGCGCACCCGCAGCCGCTACGTCGAGGCGTACGAGCGGCTGACCGGCGAGCGCTTCCGCGGCTGAATCACACAGGTCACACAAGTAGTCTCAAGTGACCCGTTCCCCCATGCGTTCTGGGGGTAGTTCCTCCCCGAAACTCCTGGAACAGCGGCTACTCTAGGCCGATCGTCCTCGCCGACGACCCGGCTGCCGGCTGACGGGAGTCCCCCACCCTTCCCCCGAAATAGGAGCAATTCATGGTCAGTTACCGCGTGCGCGGGGGCAACGTACTGCGTGGAACCGCCTTCATCCAGGGCGCTAAGAACGCCGTACTGCCCATGATCGGGGCGGCGTTGCTCGCGGCCGAGGGCCGCACGGTGCTCCGCAACGTGCCCGTCATCGAGGACGTGCGCCGGGCGGTCGAGCTCGCCCAGGCCGTGGGCGCGAAGGTGGAGTTCCACGAGAGCGAGCGGACGCTCGTCATCGACGCCTCCCGCCTGACCAGCCCGGTCCTGCCCGCGGAGATCGCCCGCCGGTTCCGGGGATCGGTGCTGTTCGTCCCCGCGCTGCTCCACCGCCTCGGCGAGGCGATCATCGAGGGCGTCGGCGGGTGCAACCTCGGCAGCCGCAACCTCGACTTCCACTACCTGGGATACAAGCGCCTGGGCGCGATGGTGGACGAGGGCGAGGCCGTCATCCACATCAAGGCCGGCGGCCTGATCGGCGCCCCGCTGTACCTCGACACCCCGTCGCACACCGGCACCGAGAACCTGATCATGGCCGCCTCGCTGGCGCGGGGCACCACCGTCATCGAGAACGCGGCCCTCGAACCCGAGGTGCTCGACGTCATCA
This sequence comes from Microbispora sp. NBRC 16548, assembly GCF_030268985.1. Classification (NCBI taxonomy): domain Bacteria; kingdom Bacillati; phylum Actinomycetota; class Actinomycetes; order Streptosporangiales; family Streptosporangiaceae; genus Microbispora; species Microbispora sp. NBRC 16548. Next base: position 246,772 of record NZ_BSSF01000004.1, on the reverse strand, counting down.
CGATGCTGACCCGGATGGGCGCGCGCATCCGCGGCGGCGGCACCGGCTTCATTACGGTCGAGGGCGTGGACGAGCTGACCGCGGTGGAGCACACGGTCATGCCCGACCGGCTCGACGCGGGCGTTTTCGCGATGGCCGCGGCGATCACCGGAGGCGAGGTCAGCCTGGTCGGCGCCTCCCTCGAGCATCTCGGCGTGGTCCGGTGGAAGCTGGAGCAGATGGGCGTCGAGTTCGAGAACCACGGCGCGGTGCTCCAGGTCCGCCGCAACCGCCCGCTGCGCCCGATCAACGTCATCACCGACACCTACCCCGGCTTCGCGACCGACCTGCAGTCGCCGCTGATGACCGTGGCCTGCCTCGCGGAGGGCTCCAGCTACATCCACGAGCGCATCTTCGACGGCCGCTTCGCGCTCGCGGGCGAGCTGAACAAGATGGGGGCGAACGTCGAGGTCGAGGGCAGCCGAGCGGTCGTGCACGGTCCGACGCCGCTGCACGGCACCGAGGTGACGGCGCACGATCTGCGGTCGGGAATCGCGCTCGTGCTCGCCGGTCTCGCGGCGGAAGGCGAGACCACGATCGGGTCCGGATATCTCATCGACCGCGGTCACGCCGCGCTCGCGCAGCGTATGCAGGCACTCGGCGCAGATGTGGTGCGTGAAATTTCCACTTCGGACGAGGGCTGAGTCCGGAAACCTTTACTAATGCCCTGACCAGCGGGGACCTTCCGATTTACGGAACAGCCGAGACCACCCAGAATGGTATTCCGGCAAATCTGGGCGTGACATTACGGCCTTAACCAGCGATCGTTCCAAAGAGAAGCCACAACAACGAGGGCGACGTGGGATGGGACGAACATTGGTCGAGCGCACGGAAGACACTCCGCGCGGGTCACGTCTGGGCACGGTGACACCCGACCTCACCATCGGTGTGGTGGGGTCGCACGATCTGGTCGAGCGGGTGATGCTCATGGGGCACTCGGCTGCCCCGGTGCCCTGCCGGCTGGTCGCCGCCGCGTACCGGGACGAACAGGAGGCGGCGGACAAGGTGACCCGGCTCGGTCCGGGTGTGGACGCGTGCCTGTTCGCGAGTCCGGTGCCTTTCGAGCTCGCCCGCCGGGCCGGCGTGCTGACGATGCCGGCCACGCACGTGCAGCTCGGCGGGGCCGCGCTCGTGGCGGCGATCGCGCGGGCCGCGCTGGACGAGCGGGTCGATCCCCGCCGGGTGAGCCTCGATGTGCTCGGCCGGCCGGACATCGACGAGGCGTACATGGACCTCAACCTCTCCTCGGGCGAGGTGCACAGCCGTGACGAGCCGGGCCCGGTCGGCACGATCACGGCCTTTCACGAACGGCTGTTCCGCCAGGGGGCCACGACGGGCGCGCTCACATGCGTCCAGGGCGTGGCCGACCGGCTGACCGCCGCCGGGGTGCCGGTGGTGCCGATCCGGCCGACCTCAGCGGCCGTCCGTACGGCACTGCACACGGCGTCGCTGCTCGGCGCCCGCCACCGGCTGGAGGAGTCGCAGCTCACGGTCGTGCTGGTCGAGGTGCCGACGCTGCGCGAGCCGGTGAGGCGGGCCGCGCCGCGCTACTGGCGCGACGAGCTTCGGCTGTCGCTGCACCGCCTGCTGGTGCAGGAGGCCAACCGGATCAACGCGAGCGTGTGGCCGATCGACGACCACAGCTACCTCGTGGTGGCGACGAAGGGCTCGATCGCGACGGCCACGGACGGGTTCCGGGTGCTGCCGTTCGCCGCGCGGATCCGCGAGGAACTGGGCCTGGCCGTCGAGGTGGGTGTGGGGATGGGCCGCACCACGCACGAGGCCGAGACGCACGCGAGGGGTGCGCTCGCCCGCACCCAGGGCGGCAAGCAGCCGCAGGGCTTCGCGGTGGACCGGGAGGGCCGCGCGCTGGTGCCGCCGCCCCGGATGCCGCCCCAGCCGGGCGGACCGGTCAAGCCCAAGGGGGTCGAGGTGCTGGCGCGCCTGGCCGCCAAGCTGGAGGGCGGGGACACGGTCGTGGACGCGGAGGGCGCCGGGCGCATGCTCGGGGTGACCCCGCGCACGGCCAGGCGGTTGCTGCGCACGCTGGTTGACGAGGGACTCGCGTGGCCGCTTCCGCCCAACCGCACCCCCCAGCCGGGCCGGCCGCGACAGCTCTACCGGCTGATCGTGGAGAAGCTGAACCGGTAATCACCGTTCAGAAGCGACGGTCTATTGTCATGACCCATGGAACGAAACGGTCATGACGCACGGGTGTGGCTGGCGCTGGCGGCCGTGTACGTGGTGTGGGGCTCGACGTACCTCGGCATCGCGATCGCCATCCAGACCCTCCCGCCGATGACGAGTGGTGGGCTCCGTTTCGTCGCGGCGGCGCTGATTCTCGGCACGGTCCTGCTCGTCAGGGCCGTGCCGTTCCGCATGCGGTGGAGGGAGTTCGGGGGCGCCGCGCTGGTCGGGCTCCTGCTCCTCGCCGGGGGCAACGGCATGGTCGCCGTGGCCGAGCAGCACATCTCCAGCGGCCTGGCCGCGCTGCTCGTCGCCTCGACCCCGCTGTGGCTGATCGTGCTCAGGACCGTCTTCAGGGACCGGCCGCACATGCTGACGCTGGCCGGCGTGCTGGTGGGCTTCGCCGGAGTCGCCTTCCTCTCGCTCCGGGGCGGCGGCGCGTCCGGCAGCGGGGCGGGCATCACCGTGGTGCTGCTGGGCTCGCTGTCGTGGTCGGTGGGATCGTTCATCTCCCCGCGGATCCCGATGCCGGCCAACCCCTTCGTGGCCAGCACGGTCGAGATGGCGGTGGGCGGCAGCGCGCTGCTGGTCATGGGCCTCGTGCAGGGCGAGCGGCTGCACCTCGGCGCGGTGAGCTGGCAGTCGTGGGCGGCCCTGGCCTACCTGGTGCTGGTGGGCTCCCTGGTGGGCTTCACCTCGTACATCTGGCTGCTCGGCCACGCCCCGATCTCGCTCGTGTCCACCTACGCGTACGTGAACCCGGTGGTGGCGGTGATCCTCGGGATGGCGGTCCTGTCGGAACCGGTCACCGCGGCCATGCTCGTGGCGGGAGCCCTGATCGTGGTGGGGGTCGCGCTGGTGGTCTCCACCGAACGCCGTGGCCGGACCGCGACACCGCCGGGAGAGGAGACCGCCGCGGTCCCGGGGCGCGTCACCGCCGCCCAGCCGACCTCCGAACCGTGAAATCGAGCCGGTTCGATGAAGCGCGCGAGCGAAACCGGTAATTCGAGGCCGTGACCGAATCAGGCACTTGATTTCGCTGCAATCTGCCGATTATCCCGCGATATTCGCAGGGGAAATGCGAGGAACGGCGCGGCCTTGATTACATCGGCACCGAGCACATCCTGCTCGCGCTCGTCCGCGATCGCGAAAGTGTGGCGGCCCGGGTCCCGGTCACGGATGGAGCCGGCCTCGACCACATAGGGCGGATCGCGGACGAGCTCGTCCAGCGGTATCCGGCGCGCTAGGACGCCCGCCGGAACGCCTCGGCGGCGGCGAGGAAGACGTCGTTGGCCTCGCTATCACCGATGGAGATCCGGGCCCCCTCCCCGTCGAACGGGCGCACGGCGACACCCGCGGCCGCGCACGTCCCCGCGAACTCCATCGTGCGCTCGCCGAGGCGCAGCCAGACGAAGTTGGCCTCGGTGGGCGGGACCGTCCAGCCCTGCGACAGCAGCGCCTCCCTGACGCGGCTGCGCTCCTTGATCACGGTCTCGACCCGCTCCTGCAACTCGTCCTCGGCCTGCAGGGACGCGATCGCGGCGGCCTGGGCGAGGTGGTTGACCGCGAAGGGCAGCAGCGTCTTGCGGACCGCGGCGGCCACCGGCTCGTGCCCGATCAGGTAGCCGACCCGCAGCCCCGCCAGGCCGTACGCCTTGGAGAACGTGCGCAGGACGGCGACGTTGGGGCGCTCGCGGTAGAGCGTGAGGCCGTCCGGCACGTCCGCGTCCCTGACGTACTCCCGGTAGGCCTCGTCGAGGACGACGGTGACGTTCTCGGGCACGCGGTCGAGGAACCGCGCGAGCTCGTCGGCCCGGTTCACCGTGCCGGTCGGGTTGTTGGGGTTGCACACGAAGACCAGGCGCGTCTCCGGCGTGATGGCGTCGGCCATGGCGTCGAGGTCGTGCGTCTCGTCGCGCAGCGGCACCTCGACCGCGTTGGCGCCCGAGAGGCCGACCAGCAGCGGGTATGCCTCGAACGAGCGCCAGGCGTACACCACGTCGGCGCCGGGCTCGCCGACCGCCTCCAGGATCTGCTGGGCCACCGCCACCGAGCCGGCGCCCAGCGCGACGTGGTCGTACGGCACGCCGAACCGCTCCGCGAGCGTCTCGGTGAGCCGGACCGCGCCGGGATCGGGATAGCGGTGGACCTCCGTGGCCGCCCGCGCGATCGCCTCCACCACCGACGGCAGGGGTCCGAAGGGGCTCTCGTTGGAGGACAGCTTGTAGGACCGGCCGTCCGGGGAGACCACGGCCTTGCCCGGCTTGTAGGCCGGCATGGTGTCGAGGATCGAGCGGAATCGAGACATGTCCTAACGATAGGAGATCCGCCTGGTCGGGCGGCACCCCGCACACCCCCTGCGGACGACCCGCCGGCCCCGGCCCTACTTGTAGTAGGCGTAGAGCGTCTTCCAGGTGCCGGCGTACTGGCAGTTGAGGGACGGCTTGGCGGCCTTGGCCTCCGAGCAGGTCTTGAGCTCGACCTCGCCGACGTTCTTGACGGTGAAGGCGAACGCCTTCTTCACGCCGTACGAGCAGGTGCGGTAGTTGCGGTAGGCCAGGTGCGGCTTGTTGGCGGCGTCGAAGTAGCTGACGCGGAACAGGGCCCAGCCGCAGGTGGACGCCTTGTGGGTCAGGCTGGTGACACTGCCGGCGACCTTGACGTACGGCGCGGGCAGGCTCGGGTCGTCCTTGGCCGCGGCGGTCAGCGAACCGCTCACCTTGGCCTTCGATCCGATGGCGTAGTAGGGACCCCAGGGCTTGGGGGCGGCGGTGGCCTGGGCGGCCGTCGCGGTGGCGAGCGGGGCGAGGGCCAGGATGCCGGCCGCGAGCGTGATGCCTGCCAGGGAGCGGGTGAGGGCCATGGCTGGGGTCCTTTCCTCTGTCGTTGCGGGCAGTTTGTCCCGGGGCGCTTTCAAGGCCCTTGACGTCCGCTGTACCTCCCTGGTGGGCCGGGGATCGCGTGGTTAGGATCGCGCGGTAACCGGCGAGCGGGGAGAGCATGACGAGCGGCGCGGAGGGCGACGGACCGCGGAACGGCGATCCCCGGCGGATCGGACCGTTCCGCATCCTCGGCAGGCTCGGCCAGGGCGGCATGGGCACGGTCTACCTCGGCCGGGACGCCGACGACCGCGACGCGGCGGTCAAGGTGATCCACCCGCAGTGGGCGGCCGACCCCGACTTCCGGCGCAGGTTCCAGCGCGAGGTCGCCGCCGCGCAGCGGGTCGCCCGCTTCTGCACCGCCGCCGTCCTCGGCGCGGGGCTGGACGGCGACGTCGCCTACCTCGCCACCGAGTACGTCCCGGGGCCCACCCTGCAGGAGGTCGTGCGGGAGCGCGGGCCGCTGTCGGGGTCGAGCCTGGAGGCGGTGGCGGTCAACGTGGCCGTGGCCCTGCAGGCGATCCACAGCGCGGGGGTGATCCACCGTGACCTCAAGCCGTCGAACGTGCTGCTGTCACCGGTCGGTCCCAAGGTCATCGATTTCGGCATCGCCCAGGTCACCGACACCACCGCGGACATCAGCGGCATCGTCGCGGGAACGCCGTCCTTCATGTCGCCCGAGCAGGCGAAGGGCGACCGGCTGACCCCGGCGTCCGACATCTTCGCCTGGGGCGCGCTGGTGGCGTACACCGCCTCGGGCCGGGCGCCGTTCAGCGGCGGGTCGATCCCGAGCATCCTCTATCGGGTGCTGCACGAGCCCCCGCACATCTCTGGCCTCGACCCCCGGCTGCGGTCGATCGTCGACCTGGCGCTGGCGAAGGACCCGGCCCGGCGTCCCACCGCGCGGCGACTGGTCGAGATGCTGACCGGCCACGAGCCCATCGAGCCCGCACCCGAGCCCGCGCCTCCGAGCGTGCAAGGAGCGCCCACGGCCGTGGCGGCAAGCGTGCGAGGAGCACCCACGGCCGTGGCGGGCGGGACGGGCCGCCGGTCGCGCCTGGGCGTGGGGATCGCCGCCGCTGCCACCGCCATCGTGGTCACGGCGGGCGTGGTCGTCGCCGTACAGGCGGCGTCGTCCGGCGACCCCGAGCCGTCCCGGACACCGCCGGCGCGCACCATCGCGAGCGCCTCCGGCGGCAACCCGCTGCGCGGGCAGGCCGTACGGCTCTACGCGAGCCCGACCGGCGACGAGGCCCACCAGGCGGACGTCTGGCAGGCGGCGGGGCGGGCCGGGGACGCCGCGATGATGCGGAAGCTGGCCGCTGTGCCCAGGGCCGTGTGGCTCGGCCAGACGAGCGCGGTCGAGGCCGCCCGCGCGGCGAGCGCCGCGCTGGAGGCCGCGGCGCGGCAGGACGCGGTTGCGGTCTTCGTCACCGACCACATCCCGCTGCGGGCGTGCAACGAGGACGGCGGCGCGGCGGACTCGGCCGACTACCTCGCCTGGATCGGCGCGCTCGCGTCGGCGGTGGGCGACCGCAAGGCGGTGTTCGTGCTGGAGCCGAACAGCCTCGCGGAGTTGCCGGGCTCGCCGGACTGCTCCCTGGGCGACGCCGCCGACCAGGGCGCCAGGCTGCGCATGCTCGCCGCGGCGGCCAAGCGGCTCGGCGCGCTGCCGAACACCGCCGTCTACCTCGACGGCAGCCTCGACGGCTGGCCGGCGCCGGAGGTCGCCGCGACCCGGCTGGTCGACGCCGGGATCACCGACGCGGACGGCTTCTACCTCAACGTCTCCGGATTCCAGAAGACCGGCCAGCTCGTCGCGTACGGCACCCGCCTCGCCGCCTGCGTGAAGACCAAGTCGCAGGGCCGCGGCCGCGCCTGCGCCGACGCCGGCACGGACGCGGGGACGGCCGGGCTCCCCCACTTCGTGATCGACACGAGCAGGAACGGCAAGGGCGAGTGGACCCCGCCCGAGGGCAGGTACAAGGACCCCCAGGACTGGTGCAACCCGCCGGGACGCGGCGCCGGCGTACGGCCGACCACCCGCACCGGCAGCGCGCTCGTGGACGCGTACCTGTGGGTGCGGCCGGCCGGCATGTCCGACGACCGGTGCGACCGCGGCGAGGGCGGCTCCACCGACCCGGTGTACGGCGTCGTCCCGCCCTACGGCGGCACGTGGTGGCCCGAACTCGCCCTCCAGCGGGCCAAGGACGCCGTTCCGCCCCTCTGATGAGCGGTTCAGTCCCGGCGTGCGGGCGGTTCGGGTCGTTCGTCGGGAATCCGGCGCAGAGACCGATCCACGTCGTGGGAACCGCCCGAAATCTCGGGTTCGAGAGCAAGCACTAAGATCCAGCGACATGTGGCGGAAAGCAAGAATCGTGATGGCCGGTGCCTGCGCCGCCGGCGTGTGCGTCGTCCCCACCGCGGCCGGACCCGCGACCGCCGCGACTGCCGAGGCGGCGGCCGTGACCGCGAAGACCGCGACCACCGAGGCGGCGGCCGTGAGCGCGAAGGCCGCGACCCCGGCCGGGGTGAAGAAGAAGGACGAGCCCTACTGCGCCCGATACAAGTGCATCGCCCTCACCTTCGACGACGGCCCCTGGCCCTACACCCCGGCGCTGCTCGACACGCTGAAGAAGCACAAGGCGAAGGCCACCTTCTTCCTGCTCGGCAGGAAGGTGGCCTACCGTCCCGAGCTCACCCGGCGGATCTACGAGGAGGGGCACGACATCGGCAACCACACCTGGACCCACCCCTCGCTCACCGAACTGTCCGACGGTGAGGTGTTCGAAGAGGTCTCGAGCACCTCGAACATCATCAATCAGACGATCGGCAAGATGCCGGACTACATGCGCCCGCCGAACGGCGCGACCGACTCCAGGATCGCGAGCCTCATGGCCGATCTGGGGCTGCCGCAGATCCTGTGGACGGGGTCCACGCTCGACTGGCAGGCCCGCGACACCAAGGTGATCGCCCAGCGCACGTTGAAGCTCGCCAAGCGCAACGGCGTGATCCTGCTGCACGACATCGTCCCCGAGACGGTCAAGGCCATGCCCGGCGTGCTCACCGCGCTGGAGAAGCAGCACTACAAGTTCGTCACGCTGACGACCCTGCTGCAGGGCCGCAAACTGCGCCCCGGCGAGGTCTACCCGCCCCGCGGCAAGTAACCGGCCCCGGGCGTCGTCTCCGCGTACGGCGCCGGCGCCCCCGGCGGCAGCGACACCGGCGGAGGCACTGCCGACACCGACGGAGGCACCGGGGACACCGGCGGCGCCACTGTGGACACCGGCGGAGGCCCCGGAGGCATGGGAGAGGCGACCGCCGTCTCCGCCAGGGGGACGAGACCGGCGTCGGCCGTGAGCGAGCGGTCCAGGGCCGCTCGCATCCGGGGCTGCAGGGGCCGCTCGACCAGCCGGTGCACGCCGTACGCGACCACGAGCGCGGCGGCCACGGCCAGCGGGAGCGTGAGGCGGTTGCCCAGCGCCGGGTGGAGCCACTGGATCAGCAGGAACCCGACGTGGTGGTGGAAGAGATAGAGCGGATAGGTCAGCGCGCCGAGGAAGGTGAGCCACCGCCAGTCGATCCGGTCGAACGCGCCGACCGCCACGAGGATCATCACCAGGAAGATCAGCGAGATCACGCCCACCACGAGCGCCGAGCCCAGCGCCTGCCCATATCTCCGGATCGCCGGTGGTCCCTCGTTCAGCGCCGTGTAGAGCCCGAGGATCCAGCCCACGCCCACGAACAGCCAGGGGAACAGCGACCCGCCGAAACGGTGGACGAGAAAGAGGGCCATCCCCGCGATGAAGTACGGCGCGCTGAACGGGACGAGCACCGCCTGCAGCAGATCGGCGTTCACCCGGTCGGCGATCGCCAGCAGCAGCACCCACGCCCCCATGAACGCCAGGCACCGGCGGTAGGTGATCCCCACGGCCGCGAGGCAGGCGATGAGGGCGTAGAAGACCAGTTCCTGCCACAGCGTCCAGTAGACGATCTCCAGGTCGCGTACGGCGAAGCCGTGCTGGAGCATCGTCATGTTGGCCAGCAGTTCGGTGAGGCTCGGCCGGTGGTCGGTGATCAGCCCGCCGACGGCCAGGCCGCCCAGGACGAGCACGCTCGCCCAGTACGCCGGGAACAGCCGGGCGATCCGCGACGCCGCGAAGTGGCCCGGCGTGCGGCCCCAGGCGCTCATCAGGATCACGAATCCGCTGATCAGGAAGAACAGGCGCACGCCGTACACGCCGAACATGGTCGCCATGCTCAGCGCGGGGAAGGCGTTGGGCGTGCCCCAGGCGCGCGTCTCGCCGAAATGGAAAAGGACGACGCCGAGTGCCGCGCAGAACCGCAGAAGGTCGAGCACGCGCAGCCGGGACGGTCCAGGGGGAATGGCCGGCGCATCGGTGATGCGGGGGGCCGCAGCCAGCATAGGCCGGAATATATCCTGAAAGATCCCTGTGAGTCGGGATTAACCCAGCGCTGGTTGTGTAGAGTGCGGCCCGGCCCCGCCGGGCGCGGCCGGTCAGGTGCGCAGCATGGGCGGGTGCAGCAGCACGGCGGGGCCCCGGCGGTAGAGCATGGCGGGACGGCCGCCGTCCCGGGTCGTGGTGCGCCCGGTGGACACGAGGAAGCCCTCCGTCTTGGTGACCTTCCTGTGGAAGTTGCGCGGGTCGAGCGGACGTCCCCAGACGATCTCGTAGACGCGGCGCAGCTCGGCGACGGTGAACTCGGGCGGGCAGAAGGCGGCGCCGAGCGAGGTGTATTCGAGCTTGCCCCTGGCCCGCTCCACGCCGTCGAGCATGATCCTGCGGTGGTCGAAGGCCATCTGCGTCAACTCGGCCACCGGCTGCCAGCTCATGTGGGCCTCGGTGGACGCGGGCAGGTCGGGAGCGAGGCCCAGGTAGGCCACGCTGACGACCCGCTGGCGCGGATCGCGGTCCGGATAGCCGTAGGTCTGGAGTTGCTCCAGGTGGACCGGCGCCCCGGGAAGGCCGGCCCGTTCGGCGAGCACGCGGGCCGCCGCGGCGGGAAGGTCCTCCTCCAGCTTGATGAAACCGCCGGAAAGCGCCCACCTGCCCTCGTACGGCGGCCGGTCGCGCCGCCAGACGAGGGCGCTGAGCTGCTGGGACCTGACGGTGAGCACGACAAGATCCACGCTGACCGGGATACGCGGGATCATGTCCAGCACGCTACAGGACGCGGGCCGCGGCTCGGGCCGTCCGGAGTCAGCCGGCCCGGCCCCTGGCGGGAGCTTCACCACCGCTCCACATCCCCGTGACCGGGATTCGTGTCCCCGGGCGTCGCCCGGCACAGCGCGACCTGCACAGCGCGGCCGATGCCGGGCGACGCACCGCCGGGAACGTCAGAGCGCCTGGGTGGGCTTGACGTAGGTCACCCGGAGGTTCAGGTAGGCCGCCACACCGGCGTCGTGGCCGCGTACGGCGAGCAGATTGCAGCAGTCGAGGTAGGTCGCGGGCACCACGACGTCGATCGCCCCGGCGGCGCACGCGCCGCTCTTGACGCTCTGCACGAGTTGGCCGTTGAAGTAGACCTGCGCGTCGTTGTCCACCGTGCCCTGGATGCGCACCGCCTGCGCGTCACGCGGCAGGTGCAGCCAGTGGCGCACCAGGATGTCGGTGTCGACCGCCCACGGGGTCTTGACGTTGGCCTGGTTGTTCCACGAGCAGGTCCCGTTGGTGGTGCCGAAGCCCGCCTGCCCCCTCGGCCAGGCGCTGTCGTCGAATCCCCGCTGGGCGAAGCCCGGCACCTGGGTCGTGGCGGGCACCTGGCGGTAGGTCCAGCCCGTGCTGTTGTAGTCGAGCGCGGTGACGACGTTCGCACGCCCGCTCGCGGCCTGGGCGGCGGTGGCCGCGGGGACGGCCAGGGCCATCGCGGCCACCAGCGCGCCCGCCGCGAGACCGGCGGGCAGGTGACGAAGTCGGTTCATGGGCGGTCTCCTTGTCGATCGTCGAATGCCCTGTGCGGCGGGCATTTCGATGCCGGCGTGGACGGGGTCAACCGTCGCTCCGCCTTCGGCGGCGGCGCAGGCAAAGGAGATCAGCGGGCGGCGCCGCCCACACGGGCGCCCCGCCGTGGCATTGTCCGTTCCTTGCACGCACATTGCCTGGCCGTGCTCATCGCACGCCTCCGGCACGTGCCTACCGCGCGCCTCCGGTACGACGTGGGGGACGGGCCGGGGAACGGAGCGGCTCGATCAGGGGGCGGTCAGCCGGTGTTGTGGTAGAAGACCGGCTCGGCGGACTTCCTGCCGTCGGCGGAGGTGACCTCCACCCGTATCCAGACGTCGTCGGGGACCGTGGCCCAGTCCACCGGGATCCAGATCTTCTCCGTGCCCGCCGGCAGCCCCTGGATCGGCGTGGCGTCGTACCAGCCCACGGTGGCCGCGTCGACGACCCGCGGCGTGTCCAGGCCCGCCCAGCTCAGCGTGACCTTGGCCGAGCCGAGGTGGTAGCCGCGGATCTCCAGGCCGTCCTGGATCTGCCGCGCGCGCCGCTGCACCTCGATTGGGATCGGGCGGTCCCAGTCCGCCGCGATCTCCTCCGACAGCGACGGCGAGCCGCAGGTGAAGAAGTCGCTCCACATGTACGAGATGATCTTCGACACGTACGGCGCGGCGAGCGTCACCTGTCTGTCCAGCCTGGGCTTGTCGGTGCGCCCGCGGGTGCCCTGACGGCCGCAGGTCTCCGTCGAGGTGGACGGCTCGAACGCCTCGACGTTGGCCCACAGCTCCACCTGGACGCCCTCCTGGACCAGCTCCTGGCGGGCCAGCGACATCGCGCGGTAGTAGTCGCGGGTGCTGCCGTAGTAGGCCGTGGCGTACGTGCTCTCCCCGACAACTGGCTTGAGGCTGTCGTCCACCGGCTGGTTCTTCCAGTTGGGCCAGAACAGGCCGACCTTGCCCGTGCCCCGGCCGTCCTGCGGCGCGATGATCTCCACCCCGGTGCGTGCGAGGGCCTTGAAGCCCTGGGCCACCTGGGTGGGCGTGGAGGTGTACTTCACCCGCCTGCGGCTGTCGATGTACGGGCTCACCAGGATCGGCTTGTCCGGCAGTTCCTGTTCGACGATCGAGTGCTGCTCGGCGTACACCTGGAGCGTCTGGACCTTGCTCGGGTCGGGCCAGTCCCGCAACTGCAGCTCGAACGGCTGGTAGACGCCGCCCAGCGACTCACGGCCCTTGAAGCGGTCGCCGTAGTCCTGCAGGATCCGCCGGGTCAGCGTGGTGAGCGTGCCGATGTGGCGGGGGTCGGCCCGGGTGGACTCCTCGGGGTCGCGCGGCGCGAGCGGCAGGGCGGGGAAGACCTTGATGCCGAACCGGTCGCCGAGGTCGAGCAGCTCGCTGAGGCTGTCCTTGGTGCCCGCCGACACGAGGATCAGGTGGTAGCCGCGCCCCTCGCGGGTGAAGTCGCACGTGGGGTCGTCCGAGCCGTCCTCGGGCGCGAGGAGCCGGAAGAAGACGGCGTCCCCCACGACGACCTCGTGCTCCATCTGCGGGCAGCGGAGGATGCCGGGGCCGAACCGCTCGTCGGTTCGGTAGACGTACGTCCCCGTGATGCTGTTGCCCGCGTTGGCCGCCTGGAGCTCCTTCTCCGCCGCCTTCATGCAGGACAGCCCGTTCTCGACGCAGCGGGCGTACCTGGCGTCGGGCTTGGGGTCCTTGCCCTCGGGAGTCGACGCCTCCAGGACCTGGCCCTCGTCGTCGGTCTTGCGCGGCGACAGGCCGAAGCCGAGGCGCACGACCGTGTCCCCGCCGAGGCGGTGGATGGCCTCCAGCTGGCGCCGCCAGGTGCAGGGATCGGAGGTCGGGATCAGCCAGTAGCCGCTCACGGCGTACGGCGTGGCCGCCGCGGTCTCGAACGTCCCGCAGGGGTCGGTGAACTCGCTGTGCGTCGGCGACCCGACCACGGGGGTCGAGGGGGCGGTCTGCCCGGCGCTGGCGGTGCCGGAGCCGGTGCTCCCGTCGCGAAAAACGATCACCACTGATGCGACACCGGCGAGAATCGCCACGCCTAGGACCAGAGTGAGCCAGCGCACTTTCAGGACACTACCGCCCGTCGTTCAAATGATCTTGCCGCGCCCAGACTACCCGGATGTTCGCACTGCCCGGCCGGCGTCACGAGCCGCCCGCGGCAGCGTTCACCGCGGTTCAACTCTCGCGTGGTCAGCTCTCGAGTGGTCAGCTCTTGACGCCCGCCCACGCCTCCAACTGGGTGACGAACCGGCGTGCGGAGTTGGGCCAGTGATGGTTGGCCCGTGCGGCGGCATAGCCGCGCCCGCCGGTGCCGATCCGCTCGAAGGGGTTGTCCCTGAGCTGGAGCACCGCCCGCGCCACCGCCTGAGGGTTCTGCCAGGGGACGACCAGGCCGCACTGGTAGCGCTCCACCAGCTCCACGGCCCGCGGCGAGGGGGTGGTGATGACCGGGATGCCGTGCGCCATGTACTCCACGATCTTCGTGGGCATCGAGTGGCGGTAGTTGGGCTCGTCGTGCAGCAGCGAGAGCCCGGCGAGCGCCCCGTCGAGCCGCTTGAGCGCCTCGTCGTTCGGCATGAAGTCGCGCCACTCCAGCACGCCCTCGGCGACGGCCTCGTTCAGCAGGGGGCGGCTCTGCGGGTCGGCGTAGCCGATGAGCTCCACGGCCACCCGGTGCGGCTGGAGCAGGCGGGCCACCTCGACGGCCTCCTGGACGCCCCGGGCCTCCGACAGCCAGCCGAGGTAGACGACGCGGTCGTCGCCGGGCGGGCTGACCCGGTCGGGCACCCATGTCTCGTTCGGCACCACGAGGTGCTGCTGCTTGAACCGGCCCGCGTACGCCGCCTCGGCCAGCAGCAGGTGCATCCGGCGCTCGGCGGTGGTTTCGAGGAGCCGGGCGAGGAAGCGCGTCGGCGGGCGCAGGAACGCGGGCAGCCACGGCTTGAGCGACAGCGTCGCGGGGGTGTCCTCGTGGACGTCCCAGACGACCGGCGGGCGACGGCGCACCCCGGCGACCGCGAACAGCAGCTCGGGGTCGTGGATGAGAGCCAGGTCGACCTTGCCGCGCATGCTCTTGAAGAGCTTGCGGGCCGCCCGCACCGCCGCCAGGCGACGCCGCTCGGCGGCCCTGGGGAGGTCCACACCCGTCACCCACGAACGCGGCACGACTCCCCGCGCGGTGTACGGCGCGGCGTACGTGACCTCATGACCGGCGTCGACGAGCGCCCGAATCTGCCGGTGCAGGATCCGGGCGTCCTCGGGGTGATGCACCACCGTCATGACGAGCACGTGCACGCGCGAAACCCTTCCTACAACCGCTCGACGCGTTCGCTCGTGGCCAGCACGCCGCGAGTGTCCAGGACGAGAGGGGCTCGCTCCTCCACGACGCCGAGGTCGAAGGCCGAATGCTGCTGGAGCAGGACCACCACGTCGGCGGCGGCCACGGCCTCGGCCAGGTCCTCCTCGCGGGGGATCTGCCTGCCCTCGACCGCCCACTCCTTCACGTACGGGTCGCAGAAGGACAGCTCGGCGCCCAGTTCCAGGAGTGCCTCGGCCACGGGGATGGCCGGTGTCTCCCGCTCGTCGGCGATGTCCGGCTTGTACGTCACGCCGAGGAGCAGCACGCGCGAGCCGTTCACGGCCTTGCGGGCACGGTTGAGCAGCCGCTGCACGCGGGCCACCACGTACGACGGCATCCGCTCGTTGATCTCCTGGGCCAGTTCCACGAACCGGAAGGGATAGCCGAGCTTGCGCACCGTGTAGGACAGGTACGACGGGTCGACGGGAATGCAGTGCCCGCCGACGCCGGGGCCCGGCAGGAACTTCTGGAAGCCGAAGGGCTTGGTGGAGGCCGCCTCGATGGCCTCCCACAGGTTCACGCCGAGCTCGTCGCAGAAGATCGCCATCTCGTTGACGAGGGCGATGTTGACGTGCCGGTAGGTGTTCTCCAGCAGCTTGGCCATCTCCGCCTCGCGGGTGCCGCTGACCGGCACGACCCGCTCGACGAACTGCGCATAGAAGGCCGCGGCCCGCTCCTTGCAGGCGGGGGTGAAGCCGCCGACGACCTTGGGGGTGTTGCGCAGGCCGAACTTGGGGTTGCCCGGGTCGATCCGCTCCGGCGAGAACGCCAGGTGGAAGTCCTCGCCGGCCACCAGGCCGGACTGCTCCAGGATCGGCCGCGCCAGCTCGTCCGTGGTGCCGGGCCACGTGGTGGACTCCAGCACGACGAGCGTGCCCGCCTGGAGGTGCTCTGCGACGGTCCGGGTGGCGCCTTCGACGGCCGACAGGTCCGGACGGTGGTCCTCGTCCAGCGGCGTCGGGACGCAGATGACGATCGTGCGCGACCTCGACAGCACGGACGCGTCCAGCGTGGCCGTGAAGCCGCCGGTGAGCATCGCGTCGAGGTCGGCGTCGGTCAGGTCGTCGATGTAGGAGCGGCCGGCGTTCAGGGCGTCCACCTTGCGGGGGTCGACGTCCAGACCAGCCACCCGCAGGCCCGCCGCCGTGGCCTCCTTGGCCAGCGGCATGCCCACGTATCCCAGCCCGATGATCGTGAGATCGAAGGCTGTCACGACGAGGCCTTGGGGGGAACCTGGGGGCGGAAACAACACTTCATGGTGGCAAAGGTTATCTCAACTCGGAACCAAGCATGCCTGATGCAACACATCCGACTTTCTGCTGTTTATCGGCTTTCGGTCAAGGACTGGTAGATCCCTTGGTACGTGCGGGCCAGGCTGCTCCAGGTCCGGTGGGCGGCGACCTCGGCCTTACCGGCCTCGCCCATGACCCGGCGACGCTCGGGATCCTCACGCAGCGCGGCGAGCGCCTTGGCCAGCGCGGCCGGATCGCCGGGCGGCACCAGCAGACCGGCGCCCTCGCCGCCGACGAGTTCCGAGAGCGCGGGCAGGTCGCTCAGCACGACCGGCTTGCCGAGCGCCATCGCCTCGACCGGCTTCAGCGGGGTGACGAGGCGGCACACCCGCAGGTCCTCACGCGGGCAGACGAAGATGTCGATGGCCGCCTGTGCCTGCAACGCCTCGTCCGGGCCCACCCGGCCGGGCAGGATCGCCTCCTTCAGGCCGAGCCGTTCGACCTGTTCGAGCAGCGCGGGCCGCTCGGCCCCGTCTCCGACCAGCAGGACCTTCACCGGCGTTCCGGCGTCGCGCAGCAGCGCGGCGGCGTTCAGCAGCGTGGCGAAGCCCTCGTAGGCGACGATGCTGGACACCGAGCCCACGACGATCTCGTCCCGGCCGATCCCGAACCGGTCGCGGAACGCCTCGCCGTCGTAGTCGGCCGTCAGCAGGGAGTCGTCCACGGCGTTGGGCGCGAGGAAGATGCGCTCCCTGGGCACGCCGCGCTCCACGATCTCGGCGGCCATCGTCTCGGCGAGCGTCACGACCGCGTCGGCCTCGCGCATGATCTGCGCCTCGCGCTCACGCTGCAGTTTGTGCCGCTCGCTGCCGATCCTGGCGGGGTCGCGGGAGACCCAGGTCTCCTCCAGGAAGCCGCGCACCTCGTACACGAAGGGGGTGTTCGTCCGCTCGCGCACGGCGAGCGCGACCGAGCCGTTGCGGTGGTCGGTCGCCGCGTGCAGGACCTGCGGACGGAGGGTCCTGACCAGCTCGGAGACGTCCGCGGCGCCGCGGATCATCCGCCCCTGGCTCTCGAACGGCACCTCGTCCTTGGGCAGCAGCCGGTAATAGGGGATGCCGTCGATCTCCTCGTACGGCTCGGCGTCGGTGTGCCCCTGGAGCATGGGCCAGCCCCAGCTCGTCACGACGTGGGGGTCGAGCCCGGCCGCCTTCTGGGCGGTCACGATGCGGTGGGTGCGGACGGTGTAACCCGCCTGCGTGTACGGCAGGGCGTTGGTGACCATGTGCAGCACCCGGCCGGGCACCCGCTCACCCATGATGATCTTCGGCTTGGGCGGGATCGGGTTCGGTCCGAGCGCGGCCTTCTCGCCCTCGTAGTAGGCCATCCTCCGGCGGACGAACGGCCATCGGGCGTGCGGCTGGAGCACCCCGACCGCGTCGGACATCCGGCCGGCGTCGAAGTTGGCCTTGGCGTCCCGCAGCGGGCCCTTGGCCGCACGCTGCAGGATCTTGCGGGTCCTGACCTTGACGAACCGGGCCGCGGGCCAGGCGACGCGACCGACGACCGGGCGCATCCCGGGGGGTATCGCGTCGGCGGCGGCCTGGGCGACCCGCATCGGGTCGGACTTGACCTTGCTCACGAAGATCCGGGAGACGAGGACCGGGTTCCTCGCGAACCCCCGGAGGAAGCCGCCGAGGCCGGCCTTCGCGGACGCGGCGGACACGGCCTTTGCGGGCTTGTTGGCCTCGGTTTCCACGGCGCGACCGTACCATAGGCAACGTTTGTCCCAGGTCGGAGAGAAGACGAAAGGCGAGGTAGATGAGAGACAACCCCCTCGTCCTGCACGTACTGGGCGCCCGGCCCAACTTCGTCAAGGCGGCCCCGGTCGTCGGGGGGTTGGCCGAGCTCGGAATCCGGCAGGGCATCATCCACACCGGCCAGCACTACGACGCGCTGATGTCGGACGTGTTCTTCGCCGATCTGGGGCTGCCCGAGCCGATCGCGAACCTCGGCGTCGGCAGCGGGACCCACGCCCGGCAGACGGCCGCCCTGCTCACGGGGCTGGAGGACGTCGTGCTCGAACACCGCCCGGCGCTCGTGGTGGTGTACGGCGACGTGAACTCGACGCTCGCGGCGATCCTCGTCTGCGCCAAGCTGCACGTGCCGACCGCGCACGTCGAGGCGGGCCTGCGTTCCTTCGACCGGCAGATGCCGGAGGAGGTCAACCGGGTCGTCACCGACGCGCTGTCGGACCTGCTGTTCGCCACCTCGCCCGAGGCGCTGTCGCACCTGTCCAACGAGGGTGTGGACCCGGCGAAGGTGCACCTCGTCGGCAACCCGATGATCGACAGCCTGTTCGCCGCGCTGCCGAAGCTCGACCCGGCGCCGGTCCAGGAGCGCCTGGGCATCGAGGGCAGGTACGCGGTGGCCACGCTGCACCGCCCGGCGAACGTGGACGACCCGGAGGCGGCCCGCGAGCTGGTCGACGCCGTGCTCGGGGTGGCCGAGCAGGTGCCGGTCGTCGTCCCCCTGCACCCCCGCGGCCGGCAGCGGCTGGCGGACGCCGGCCTCGTGGACCGGCCCCACCTGAAGATCGTGGACCCGCTCGGTTACGTGGACTTCCTGTCCCTGGTGCGGGGTGCCGCCCTGGTGGTGACCGACTCCGGCGGCGTCCAGGAGGAGACGACCATGCTGGGCGTCCCCTGCCTGACCGTCCGGCCCAACACCGAGCGGCCGATCACCGTGACCCACGGCACCAACCGGCTCGTCACCCCCGCATCGCTCCCCGCCGCGGCATCCAAGGCGCTCGCGGACGGCGCGGCCACACCGAGCGGCGAGCTGCCGCCGCTGTGGGACGGCGCGGCCGGGCCGCGGATCGCCCGCGTCATCGAAGCCTGGCTCCGCGGCGACAGCCTCTCCCCCGCCGCCAAGGGCGCCCTGCGCTAACTACGACAGGTTCTGGACGGGGGAAAGGCCGCGCTCGGCGAAGACCTTCTTCGCCACCAGCGTGGCGTTGATCGCCCTCGGCATTCCCGCGTAGACCGCCGAGTGCAGGAGTGCCTCGGCGATCTCGGTGGCGGTGAGGCCCACGTTCAACGCGGCGTTGAGGTGCACGTCGAGCTCGATCTCGCAGCCCCCGAGGGCCGTCAGGACGCCGAGGGTGACGAGCTGCCGGTCCCGCGGTGACAGCTCGGGGCGGGCGTACATGTCGCCGAACGCCCACGCCACCACCTGGTGACCGAGCTCGGGCGAGACGTCGGCGAGGGACGCCACGACGCGCTGCCCGGCCTCGCCGTCGACCTCGTTCAGCACCTTGAGGCCGTACGCGTAGCGCTCTTCGCGGTCCATGGGTTCTCCTTCTGCTTGGCGGAAGCCTCTCCGGCTGCGACCAGCCTCGCCCCTCCCGCCTTCTCTCCCGCCCGGCAGGCGTGGGAATCTGCATCTCCTATGCCTCGGAGGTATGGATGAACCTGAGACTGCTCGAGTACGTGGTGGCGATCTGCGAGGAGGGAAGCATCAGCGCGGCGGCGCGGCGTCTGCACCTGACGCAGCCGACGCTCAGCCGTCAGGTGCACGAGCTGGAACGGCGGCTCGGGACGCCGCTGTTCGAACGCGAGGGCAGGGGGATGGTCCCGACGTCGGCGGGCCGTGCGCTGGTCGCCCGGGCCACCACGGTCCTGGCCGAGGCGCGGGCCGCGCTGGACGACGTCCGGCTGGCGGCCGAGGGGCTGGCCGGACGGCTGACGGTGACGTTCGCCGGCTCGGGGATCAACGGCCCGCTGGGCGGCGCGCTCGGCCGGTTGCGCCGGGAGATGCCCCGCGTCGAGCTGAGCCTGGTGGAGAGCTTCAACGACGCCGAGATGTCCGGCGGCGTCCTGGACGGCCGCTTCGACATCGCCGTCCAGCGCCTGCCCACCCGTGACCCGCGTCTGGTGGCGCGCTCCTGGTGGCGCGAGCCGCTCAGCCTGTTCCTGCCCGCGGCGCATCCGCTGGCGCACGGGGCCGGCGCCGCGCCCCTGACCGCGCTCGGCCGGGTGCCGCTCGTCGTGTGGCCGCGAGAGGTCTCCCCGCACTCCTACGACGAGATCATCGCATTGTGCGATCACGCCGGCGTGACACCCCGTATCGGCGCGGAGGGCCGGAGCGTGCAGACGGTGCTGGCCCTGGTCGCCGCCGGTTTCGGCGCGGCCGTGATGTCGGACTCCCACCGCGCGCTCCGTCGCGTCGGTGTCCGCGCCCGCCCTCTGGAGGGCACCTCCACGACCCTCCACATGGTCTGGCGGGCGAACGACGGGAATCCCCTCGTCGAACGCTTCCGCTCGGTGCTGACCACCCTCGCCACGAGCGATCCCGCCGGCTCGGTCGATTGAATCCCCTATATCGGCACAAAGGTCTCTGCAGCCCCTTTACGATGGCTTGTCCGTAAGGGGGAGAGGCATGGCTGAGACCGACGAGACTCCTGAGGCCTCGGAAGGCCCGCGTTTCCAGCGGCTGGGGCCGGTGAACTGGCTGCCCGAGGAGCGCAAGCACGTCGAGCAGTACGAGCAGCGGATCCGCGATCTGGAGAACCGGCTCGCCTACCAGGAGGCCCGTGCGGACTACGCCCTCTGGAGGCTCCAGGCCACCCAGACCCAGAAGCCCTACCGGGTCGCGCAGGTGCTGACGAACGCGTCGAAGCCCAAGAAGATCGTCCGGCTGCCCCGCGACCTCAGCAAGGCGATGAAGGACGGCAAGAAGGCGCCGAAGGCGCCGCCCTCCGCGATCGAGGTCGCCGCGGCCGCCGAGGCGCGTGGGCCCGAGGTCAAGATCCCGGGTCTCAAGTGGCCCGACGGCCCGGTCGTACGGCCGGACATGCGCGTCGCGGTGATCCTCGACGACTTCTCCCGCATGGCGTTCAAGTACGAGTGGGACCAGATCGAGTTCGGCCTGCAGGACTGGCGCGAGATCTTCGCCGAGCAGCGGCCGGAGATGCTGTTCTGCGAGTCGGCCTGGCACGGCAACCAGGGCCGCTGGCGCTACCAGATGACCGGGACCAACGCGCCGAAGCAGGAACTGCGCGACCTGATCGCCTGGTGCCGCGAGGAGGGCATCCCCACGGTCTTCTGGAACAAGGAGGACCCGCCCAACTTCGACTTCTTCATCGACACGGCCAAGCTGTTCGACTACGTGTACACGTGCGACGGCGACATGATCCCGAAATATCGCGAGGTTCTGGGTCATGACCGTGTCGGCGTGCTGCAGTTCGCCGCCCAGCCCCGGATCCACAACCCGATCCAGACCAAGCAGGGCCGGCCGTACGACGTGGTCTTCGCGGGGATGTACTTCCGCGACAAGCATCCCGAGCGGCGCGAGCAGATGGAGACGATCCTCGCGCCCGTGCGCCCGCTCGGCCTGCACATCTACGCCAGGAACGCCTCGGTGGCCGACAAGTACGCCTGGCCGGAGGAGTACCGCCCCCACATCGTCGGCGAGCTGCCGTACGAGCAGATGCTGGCCGCGTACAAGATGTACAAGGTCTTCCTGAACGTGAACTCGGTGATCGACTCGCCGACCATGTGCGCGCGCCGGGTCTTCGAGCTGTCGGCCTGCTCGACCACGGTGCTGTCGGGGTGGTCGCGGGCCATCGAGGAGACGTTCGGCCCGCTCATCCCGGTCGCGCACTCGCAGGAGGAGGCGTACAACCGGGCGATCTACCTGATCAACAGCCCCGAGCTGCGGGCGCGCCAGGGCCACCTGGCGATGCGCGAGGTGTTCGACAAGCACCTGTTCTCCCACCGGGTCGACCAGATCCTCACCGACCTCGGCCTGCCGGTCGTCCCGCGGTCGCGGTCGATCTCCGTGGTGCTGCCGACCAACCGGGCCGGCCAGCTCGAACACGCGATCAGCCAGGTGGCGCGGCAGCGGCACCGCAACCTGGAGCTCGTGCTGGTCATGCACGGTCTGTCGGAGGACCCGGCGGTCGTGCGCGACAAGGCCCTCGCGGCGGGCATCCCGGCCGTCAAGGTGCTGACCGCCGACCCGTCCTGGACCCTCGGCGAGGTGCTCAACCACGGCATCGCCCATGCCGAGGGCGAGCTGATCTCCAAGATGGACGACGACAACATCTACGGCGAGCACTACCTGTCGGACCTGGTCCGCGCCTTCGACTACGCCGACGCCGAGATGGTCGGCAAGGGCGCCCACTACACGTACTTCCCCGACCAGGACGTCACGATCTTCCGCCTGCCCGGGCTGGAGCACCGCTACGCCCACCTCATCCAGGGGGCGACGATCCTGGCCAGGACCGACCTGCTGCGGGCGTTCCCGTTCGAGGCGGTCAACGCGGGCGAGGACACCCGGCTCGTGCGGCGCTGCAAGGAGGAGGGTGTCCGGATCTACTCGGCCGACCGGTACAACTTCATCTACATGCGCGGCTCGGACGCCACCGCCCACACCTGGCAGGCGGCGGACTACAAGCTGACCCGCAACGCCCAGTTCTGCTTCGCCGGCAACCCCGAGCCGCACGTTCTCATCTGACCCGTGCTCCTGTGGGAGGAGGCCGTCCGGGGCTCGTCACGGCCCTGGACGGCCTCCTCCGGTTTGCCACACTCTGACCTGCTCGTTCTCCGCTTGGTACCCCTGGCTGTACCTCCATTGGGCAGCACGCGGGAGCGACCGGGAGGGCCCGCGGCTGGTGTGCTGATCACTGTCAGTCGAGCGCTCCCACAGGAGAGAGTGAAATGGCAGTCGACAGCCGGCCGGAGGCCGGGCACCACACGAGCGAGACCGGGATCCGGAGCTTCATCCGCCGCCGTCCGCTGATCGGTTTCTTCGCCCTGGCCAACCTCATGAGCTGGGCGGCCTGGTTACCCTACGTCCTCTCGAACAACGGCCTGGGGGTCTGGGACTTCGATTTCCCCTCGCTGCTCGGTACGACCCAGTTCGCCGGCGTTCTCCCCGGCGCCTACCTCGGTCCTATCTTCGCCGCGTACATCGTGACCAGGGTCGCGGACGGCAAGGAAGGCGTCCGTCGATGGGTCGGGCGGATGACCAAGTGGCGGGTCGGCTGGGCCTCGTACCTTGCGACCGCCCTCGGCGTCCCCGCCGTCATCATCGTCACCGGTCTCGCGCTCTCCGGCGAAGACATCCACATGCCGCCCGTCGCCGCGCTGGTCGCCTACGTGCCCGGCCTGCTGCTCCAGATGGTCACCACCGGTCTGGCCGAAGAGCCCGGCTGGCGTGACTTCGCCCTGCCCCGCATGCAGCGCAAGTTCGGCCCGCTGGGAGCCACCGTCATCCTCGGCCCGCTGTGGGGCGTCTGGCACCTGCCGCTGTTCCTGAGCCAGTGGGGCGGGTGGCCGGACGTCACCTGGATGAGGGTCGGCGAGTTCATCGCCTTCGCCACCGTCTTCAGCGTGGTCGTCACCTGGGTCTTCAACCGGACCGGCCAGAGCCTGCCGCTGATCATGCTGCTGCACGTCAGCGTCAACAACTTCATGTCGATCGTCTACTCGGACATGTTCCCGTCGATCGACACCCCCGAGCACGCGAGCCATGTCACCCTGCTCGCGGCCACCACGGCGGCGGTCCTGGTGCTCGTCGCGACCCGCGGCCGCCTCGGCTACCGTCCGGCCGAGGAACCCGCGCCGGAGCTCACCCCGCAGCGCTGAACCACCGCGCCGGAAGACGGGGCAAGGCACATATGCCGCGAAATGACCCTAAGATCGTTGGCCCGAGGGGGTGCATGATGGCGGCGCGCCAGCGGAAGCCGGCCGGCACCCGGCGAGGCGGCCGGAGGGGTGTCGCCGCGCGCGCCCGTGGCGTCTTCGACGCCCTCGAACACCTCGTCGGCGGTCTCGGCACCGCGCTGCTGGCGTTCGCCGGTCTGTTGTGGCTCGTCCTGGTCGGGCTCACCAGTGTGATCGGCCTGGGCCTGCTCCTGGTACCCACCGTGCCGCGTGTCGTACGGTCCGTGGCCGAGCGGGAGCGCGGCCGGTTGTCCCGCTGGGGGCCGGAGATCGTCGGTCTGGGGCCCGCGCCGGCCGGCGTACGCGCCGCTCTCGCCGATCCGGCCCTCCGGCGGGAGCTGTACTGGCTCCTCGTGCACAGCACGCTGGGCCTGTTCCTCGGCCTGGCGGCGGTGACCCTGGTGGTGGACGCCGTGCAGGACATCACGTACCCGCTGTGGTGGCGGGCGCTGCCCGTGGAGGACCCCGCCCCGACCCTGGTGTTCTGGGACGTGCACGACGACGCCGACGCCTGGGCGGTCGCGCTCCTCGGCGTGGGGCTGGCCGTCTGCTTCCTGGTCCTCGGGACGGGAATGGCCCGGTTGCAGGCGTGGCCGGGACGCCGGCTCCTGGCGCCCACCGCGGACATGGACCTGTCCCTGCGCGTCGCACAGTTGTCGGCCACCCGCGCGGCGGCGCTGGACGCCCACGCCGCGGAGTTGCGGCGGATCGAACGCTCACTGCACGACGGGGCGCAGAACCGGCTGGTCGCCGTCACCGTGCTGCTCGGCGCGGCCCGCCGCGCGCTGACCCAGAACCGGCCGGGCGCGGAGGACATGCTCGAACGCGCCCAGGAGACCGCCGAGCAGGCACTGGCCGAGCTCCGGACGGTCGTCCGCAGCATCCTGCCGCCCGTGCTGGCCGACCGGGGGCTCGCCGACGCGCTCGCCGGGCTCGCGGCGAACTGCGGGGTGCCCTGCCGGGTCGACGTCGACGCGCTCGGCAGGTGCGCCGCCTCCATCGAGGCCACCGCCTACTTCGTGAGCGCCGAGGCGCTCACCAACATCTCCAGGCACAGCCGGGCCAGGAACGCCACGGTGACCGTACGGCGTGAGGGCGGCCTGTTGTCCCTGCGGATCGAGGATGACGGCGTCGGCGGCGCGGACGAACGGCACGGCTCCGGGCTCACCGGCATGCGTAGCCGGATCGAGGCGCACGACGGGCGTCTCACCCTGACCAGCCCACCTGGTGGGCCGACCACTCTCGACGTGGAGTTGCCGTGCGGATCGTGATAGCCGAGGACGACCCGCTGCTGCGTGAAGGGGTCGCGCTGCTGCTGCGCGCGGAGTCCCTGGACGTGGTGGCCACGACCGACTCCCCGGACACCTTCCTGACGGCCGTCGACGCCCATCGGCCCGATGTGGCCATCGTCGACGTCCGGATGCCTCCGACCCACACCACCGAGGGCATCGCCGCGGCCGTGGAGGCCAGGCGCCGTCAGCCCGGTCTGGCGGTGCTCGTGCTGTCCGCCTACGTCGAGCAGGCGTTCGCCACCGAGCTGCTCGCCGCCGGAACCGATCGGCTCGGATATCTGCTCAAGGAGAGAGTCGGCCGCGTCGGCGAGTTCCTCGACGCCCTGCACCGGGTGGCCGCCGGAGGAACGGCCATCGACCCCGAGGTCGTCGCACAGCTGCTCACCCGCACCCGCTCCGACAGCGGGCTGGAGCGGCTGACCGCCCGGGAACGCGACGTGCTCGCCCTGATGGCCGAGGGGCTGGGCAACACCGCCGTCTCCGAGCGGCTGTTCATCAGCGAAGGCGCCGTGCACAAGCACATCCGCAGCATCTTCGCCAAACTCGACCTGGCGCCGACCGACCGGGCGGACCGGAGGGTCACGGCCGTCCTGCGCTACCTGGAGGAGACCCAGCGCCGCGGCTGACGCCGTGGAAGACGGGCGGTCGCGGAGTTCGCCCACCGGTCCGTGATCCTGCCTCCCCACGGCAGGAAAGGAATGCCGGGCGGTTTGCGACGGTTGCCCTGTTCCGGGACCCTCCCGCCTTCGGGCGGGCGGGTCCCGCGTACGTGCATGCCGGACAGGGGAGCCTCTCACGTGACCACGAAGTCGACCACGACGACGGCATCGAAAGGCATCGGGCTACGGTCGGAGCGCGGTCCCGTGCTCGCCGCCATCATGCTCTGCACCGCTCTGGTGGCGCTGGACAGCACGATCATCGCCACCGCGGTGCCGTCCGTCGTCACCGACCTCGGCGGGTTCTCCCAGTTTCCCTGGCTGTTCTCGATCTACCTGCTCACGCAGGCCGTGACCGTGCCCATCTACGGCAAGCTCGCCGACGTGTTCGGGCGCAAGCCGGTGATGTTCTTCGGCATCGGGGCGTTCCTGCTCGGGTCGGTGCTGTGCGGGGTGGCCTGGAGCATGCCCGCGCTGATCGCCTTCCGCGCGATCCAGGGCATCGGGGCCGGGGCGGTGCAGCCGATCAGCATGACGATGGCCGGCGACCTGTACACGGTCGAGGAGCGGGCCCGCGTCCAGGGCTACCTCGCCAGCGTGTGGGGCATCTCCGCGGTGGTCGGCCCGACGCTCGGCGGCGTGTTCTCCGAGTACGTCTCCTGGCGCTGGATCTTCTTCATCAACCTGCCGCTCGGCGCGGTGGCCGCCTGGATGCTGGCCCGGCGCTTCAAGGAGCAGGTGCAGCGGGGCTCCCACCGGATCGACTACACGGGCGCCGTGCTGCTCACCGGCGGCTCGTCGCTGCTCATCCTCGGCCTCCTGGAGGGCGGCGTCGCCTGGGACTGGAACTCGGCGCCCAGCCTGCTGATCTTCGCGGCGGGCCTCCTTCTGATCGCCGCCTTCGTGCTCGTGGAGCGCCGCGCGGCCGAGCCGGTGCTGCCTCTGTGGGTGTTCCGCCGCCGCACGCTGACCGGCGGCAACCTGACCTCCCTCGGCATCGGCGCCCTCACTATCGGGCTCACCTCGTACGTCCCGACGTACGCGCAGGGCGTGCTGGGCACCGGCGCTTTGGTGGCGGGCTTCGCCCTGGCCGCGCTCACCGTCGGCTGGCCCCTCGCCGCGACGTTCTCCGGCCGTTTCTACATGCGCATCGGGTTCCGCGACACCGCGCTGATCGGCATCGTCGTGGTGGTGGCCGGCACCGTGCTGAGCGCGCTGCTCGGGCAGAACGCGATGATCTGGCAGGTCGCGGCCGCCTGTTTCGTCGTCGGCGTCGGCCTCGGGCTGTCGGCCAGCCCCACGATGGTCGCCGTGCAGTCGGTCGTCGGCTGGGAACGCCGCGGCGTGGTCACCGCGACCAACATGTTCTGCCGCTCGATCGGCAGCACCGTCGGTGCCGCGGTGCTCGGCGCCATCTCCAACGCGACGCTGTCGGACCGCTTCGCCCACCCGCCCGCCGACGTCGCGGGACGGCTGCCGGACAGCCTCGACGCCACCAGCCTGGTGCTGAAGGCCCAGGGCGCGGCGGCCCATTCGGCCACCGCGTCCTTCGTCCGGGGCGCGCTGTACGACGCGGTCCACCACATCTTCGTCGCGCTCGTCGTCGTGGCCGTGCTCAGCGTCGCCGCGCTGCTGCTCATGCCCCGCCGTACGACCGAGCTGACCTTCGACTGACCACCCGCTGTGGATCAGAGCACGATGACGATCTTGCCCCGGGTTCGGCCGGCTTCGGCCATCCGGTGTACGGCCGCCAGGTCCGCCAGTGGACGTCGCTCGGCGACGTCCACGACGATCTCCTCCGCGTCCACCAGGGCGGCCATCTCGGCCAGTTGGCCGACGTCGTTGCGGGTGACGAACCGCGTGGCGGTGACGCGCGAGCCCGGGGGCGGCTGCACCGGCGCGGTGATCGAGACGAGGTGGCCGCCTGGGCGTACCAGCCGGGCCAGGTCCGCCCCGGCGCCGGGCGCGAACGGGACGAGGTTGAGCAGCACGTCAAGGTCCCCGGGCAGCGGATCCGTCCGGTAGTCCACCACCTCGTCGGCTCCGCAGGCCCGGACCGCTGCGGCGCTGGACGCGTTCCCGGCTGTGGCGATCACCGTCGCTCCCGCCCTTCTGGCGAACTGCACGGCGAACATCCCCACCCCGCCGCCCGCACCGTTGACCAGCACGCGCCGCCCGGGAGCGATCCGGCCGTGCTCGTACACCGTCTGCCACGCCGTCAGCCCTGCCACGGGGATCGCGGCGGCGTCGGCGAGCGGGACGGCCCTCGGCGCCGGGGCCAGCAGCCGCGCGGGCGCGACGGCGTACTCCGCCGCCGCACCGCCCTCCAGCAGGCCCATGACCCTGTCCCCCGGGCGCGGCCAGGACACCCCGGCTCCGGTCTCCACAACAGTGCCGGAGACGTCCCACCCAAGCGTGTACGGCAGCGGCAGGTCTGCCATCTCCGGCACCACCGTCCGCAACAGCCCCGAGCGCAGCCCAACCTCGGACGGGTTGAACGAGGTGCCCGCCACCTTGATCAGCACCTCGCCCCGGCCCGGGGCGGGGATCGGGATCTCCTCCTGGCGGATCACGGACGCGTCGCCGTACTCGTGAACGCGGGCGGCCCGCATCGTGGCGCGGAAACGGTGCGCATGCTGGTCCGCCCAGCTGCGGAAGTCGCGCGCGCCGGCGCGGGGCGTCACCGGCCGCGGACGGCCCACCAGCTCGGCCCGCGCCCGCAGTATCGCGTCCGCGATCTCCGGCGGCAGTCCTCCGGCGATCATTCGCTTCCGTCCCTCGGAGGGCGGCAGTTCCTCCCAGCGGATCGGGCGGCCGATGGCCTCGCCGATGACACGTGCCTGCTCGGCCTGGGTCAGCGTCTCCGGCCCGGTCAGCTCGTGCGCGACCCCGGCGGGGCTGCGGCCCGTGAGCGCGAGGGCGGCGACCTCGGCGATGTCCCGCTCGTGGATCAGCGGCATGGCCGCACCGCCATAGGGTTCGCTGACCACGCCGTCCGCACGGAACCGGGCGTCGGCGGCCCAGCGCAGCGTGCCGGCCGCGAAGGCGTGGGGGCGGAGGAACACCCATTCCCGGCCGGTGCGCCTGATCAGTTCCTCGGCCTCGCGCTCGCCGGGGCGGCGGGCGGCAGAGGACAGGTACACAATGCGGCGGGCGTGCCGGGCCACCACGTCGAGGACCGCGGCGAGCCCGTCCGCGGTGCCGAACGGCCAGACCAGGAACGCGGCCGTGATCCCCTCGACGGTGTCGGCGAACGAGCCGGGTTCGGTGAGGTCGCCGCGTACAGGCTCGACGCCCGGGGGCAGCACGGCGGCGACCGGGTCACGAACCAGCGCCAGCACCTCGGGAGGGGCGTCGGCGCGGGTGTCGGGGGCGTGGTGGGGAGCCTCGGCGACCGCCCGGGAACGGCCGCGCGGCGGGGCCGTCAGCTCGGCCACGACCGCGCGCCCGACGGTCCCGGTGGCCCCCGTGACCAGGATCTTGTGTGTCATGCGTGCCACCGTAGGGTGGCCTATCCAGGACGCCCAATGTCATGAAGTCCGGATTTAATACGCGATCGTCTGATCCGCCGTAGGGTGATCGGCATGGACGTGCTCAGCGATGTCATCGCCGTCATGCGCACCGGGCGGCCGAACGCGGCACGCGTCCAGTGGCGCGGCGCCTGGGGACAGCGGTTCCCGGCGGTACCGGGGGCGGCGGGTTTCCAGGTGATCCTGCGGGGCTCGTGCTGGCTCATCCCGCAGGAGGACGACGCCGGCGCCGCGCCGGTCCCGCTGTCCGCCGGAGACGTCGTCTTCTTCTCGCAGGGTCACCCGTACGGCCTGGCCGACTCGCCCGCCACACCCCTCGCCGTCACCGCCTGCGACCCGGCGGCCGAGGACCTGGCGTTGTTCGTGAGCGACTCGGTGGGACCGGACACTCCGGACGTCGGCGAGGCGACCACGGTGACCTTGTGCGGCGGATACCGCCTCGACCCTCGGCGTGCGCACCCGCTGCTGCACGACCTGCCCGGCCTCATCCATATCCCGACTCGCGCCACCTCGACGACCGGAGACGGAACGGAGGCCGCCGCGGACGCGAAGGCCGAACTGGGTGCGGTCGTCGCCATCCTCGGCCGTGAGATCGCCGATCCCCGCCAGGGCACGGACGCCGTCGTCCCCGCGCTGCTGGACATGCTCCTGCTCTACATCCTGCGGGCCTGGTTCGACGCGCAACTCGCCCGGGGCGCGGCCACCGGTTGGGCGGCCGCGCTGGCCGATCCGGCGGTCAGCACGGCCCTGCACGCCGTTCACCAGGACCCGGCCCGGCCGTGGACGGTCGAGTCTCTGGGCCGGGAGGCCGGCATGTCCCGTGCCGCCTTCGCCGCCCGCTTCACCGCCTTGGTCGGCCAACCGCCGCTGGCGTACCTGACCTGGTGGCGCATGACCACGGCGGCGCGACTGCTGCGAGATTCCGACGCCGGGCTGGCCGAGATCGCCGCCCGTGTCGGCTACAGCTCGGAGTACGCCTTCGGCGCCGCCTTCAAACGCGTCTACGGCACCGCCCCCGGCCGCTACCGCCGGCGCTCGTCCCCGTCGGGATGACGGGGACGAACGCGCGGGCCGTCAGGAGGCGGCGTCGATGGCGTTCTTCGTGGGGGGCTCGGCGCCGTTGACGCTCGCGCCGTCCTTGGCCGCCGCGGGGGTGCCGCCGGCCAGCAGGGAGCGGGCCAGGCCGAGGCCGGTGCCGCCCAGCGTGAGCGCCTTCGCCAGCATCTCCTCGATGCCCTGGGCGCCGTTGAGCACCACCATGTGGTCGACGTTGCCGAACGCCTTGGAGCCGGCCTCCACGATCTGCGGCCAGTTCTCGGCGAGCTGCTGGGCGATGACGGCCTCCTGGTTCTCCCGCAGCGCCTCGGAACGGGCCCTGATCGCCTCGGCCTCGGCCAGACCCTTGGCCTTGGCCGCCTCAGCCTCGGCCAGACCCTTGGCCTTGGCCGCCTCGGCCTCCGCGAGACCCCGCGCCTTGGCGGCCTCCGCCTCGCCCAGACCCGTCGCCTTGGTCGCCGCCGCGGCGGCCTCGCCGCGCACCCGCACCGACTCGGCGTCGGCCGCGGCCGCCTGCTTGACCTGGGACGCCTGAGCGGTGGCGCGCAGCTCGGTCTCCCTGGCCTCCGCCTCGGCCTGGGCGATGCGCGCGTCACGCTCGGCCTGGGACAGCGTGACGGTCTCATACGCCTTGGCGTCGGCGGGCTTGCGAACCTGCGACTGCAGCCGCTGCTCGGCGAGCTGGGCCTCCAGCTCCGCGGCCCTGGTCTCCTGGACGACGACCTCCTGGCGCGCGGTGGCCTCCGACAGCGGGCCGGCCTGCCGGGCCTTGGCCGCCGCCTGGTCCACCTCCGCCTGGTAGCCGGCCTGCTGGATCTGCGACTCGCGGATGGCGGAGGCCTTCTTGGCGGCCGCGACCTGCTCGGCCTCGGTGGCCTCCTGGTCGCGCTGCGCCTCGGCGATGCGGGCCGCCGCGGCGATCTTCGCGGCGTGCGGCTTGCCCAGGTTCGTGATGTAGCCGGTCTCGTCCTCGATCTCCTGGATCTGCAGCGAGTCGACCACCAGGCCGAGCTTGCTCATCTCGTCGGCCGCGGAGCTGCGAGTCTCACTGG
Source organism: Microbispora sp. NBRC 16548 (assembly GCF_030268985.1). NCBI lineage: Bacteria > Bacillati > Actinomycetota > Actinomycetes > Streptosporangiales > Streptosporangiaceae > Microbispora > Microbispora sp. NBRC 16548. The sequence continues at coordinate 215,775 of NZ_BSSF01000004.1, read as the reverse complement.
TGAGCCGCTCGCGGTTGAGGATGAGGTCCTCGACGGTCAGGTTGCCGATGATCGAGCGCAGGTGGCCGGTGAACAGCTCGTGGATGGCGCCGTTCATCGAGTCCTGCTGGTCGAGGAAGCGCCGGGCGGCGTTCGCGATGCTGGTGAAGTCGTCGCCCACCTTGTAGATGATCACGCCGCGCACCTGGACCGGGATGCCCTGCTGGGTCACGCAGTTGACCTGCAGGTTCGTGGCCCGGCTGTCGAGCCGCAGCCGCCGGGCGGTCTGGAAGCCGGGCAGCACGGCGGTGCCCTTGCCGGTCACGATCTTGAAGCCGAGGCTGTCGGCCAGCTCGTTCTTCGTGTGGGCGCCGAGACCCGAGATGATCAGCGCCTCGTTGGGCTCGGCCACCCTCCAGATGGCCTTGAACAGGAGGATGAGGACGATGACGGCGACGACGGCCACACCGACCACGACCAGGATCTCCGGTGACATGGGAGCCTCCGCGTAGTGGGGGGAAGGGAGGAGGGAGCGAGTCAGACGACCGCGCGAGCGACGTAGACGGTGCGCGGGGGCGAATACTCAACGACGACGACGATGGACCCCACCAGGATCTCCTCGTCCGGAATGCTCGGATAGGCGTAGAACGCCTCGACACCCCCGCGGATGGGCACCATCACCTCGCCGACAAGGCCCGGGCCGATCCTGCCCGTGACCCTGCCCTGTCTGCCGACCACCCGCGTCACCCCGTCGTTTTCACCGCTCCTGGCTGCACCGCGAATGCGCAGGTTACCCCGTATAACCCTGCCGTGACAGAGCCGTCTTCCGTACCCAGCCCCGTCGACCGCGCGATTCGCCCTACTCTGCACCATCACTGTTCAGAACGGTGGGATCACGCGCGAAGTTCCGGTCACGTCGTTCCGGTCACGTCGCGGCGGGCTCCTTCTTCGCGGGCCGGCGGAGTCTGGTGAAGGCCCAGGAGACGTCGGGCTCCACCGCCCACCGGAACGCCCGGCGCACCGGGGACGTGCAGAGCAGGGCCGCGAGGACGGCTCCGAGGACCACCATGGCGGTCACGCCGAGCGGGTTGACGAGGACGTCGTGGAAGCGCTCGGCGACCTTCACGGCGAACCCGTGCAGCAGGTAGGCGTACATCGTGGCGGCGCCCAGCCCGGTGAACCAGGTGCGGCGGCTCGGAGTGATCGCGAGGAAAGCCGCCACCAGCAGGGCGCCGGCCGCCAGCATGGCGAGCCGGATCAGCGTGCCGGTCAGGTCGTCCACGCCGATCTGGTGGTTGGAGTGGCGCCAGCGGATCCACTCCGTCGGCACGATCGTGTGCACGGCGAACGCCGCGGCGAGCGCCGCCGCCAGGACGGCCCCGCCCGCGATCCTCGCCCGGCGCCCGCGCAGGCGGTCGAGGTGCTCGGGCGTGAGCATGAGGCCGAGCACGTAGAACGGCAGCAGGCCGAACGTGCGGTTCATCGACAACTCGTCCGGCAGGGCGCTGGTGCCCGACAGCAGGCACAGCCCGACGGCGATCACCAGGGGATGGCGCAACTGCTGCCAGACCGGCGTGGACAGCCGCCACAGGAACAGCGACATCAGGAACCAGGTCAGGTAGTACGGGTCGAGCAGGCTGATTTCGAGCTTGCCGTACAGGAAGAAGCGGGGCAGCGAATAGGCCACCTCGAAGATGACGTACGGCACCGCCAGACCACTGATGAGCTTGCGCGCCTTACCCGGAGAAAACGTGAAATTACGGGACAAATAGCCACTGACGACGATGAAGAGCGGCATGTGGAAGAGGTAGACGAAGAAGTAGAGCGCATGTGCCGCGGGGACGTCCCGCAGGTCCTCGACGAGATGCCCGGAAACGACGAGCACGATGGCCAGGAACTTGGCGTTGTCCAGCAGCGGGTCGCGGGCGGCGGCCCTGCCGGACGGGCGGGCGGGAGCGGTCACGGTCATGCGGCCGGACCCTAGTCAGCCGTCCGTGAGCACCGGCGCAACCGCGGGCGAACAGTGCCCGAACTCTTCCCGCCCCCCCGCCCTGCCGTCGCCGTCTGTCCCGCGGCGTACCCGGGCGACCGCCGATGCCCCCGCGCCCCGTTCGCCCACGCCTTTCCGGCCGTGGAGGCCGGGCGGATCAGACGGTCCGATAGCGCGTGGCGAGCTCGGGGCTCTGGCCTCCGAAGGCGGCGAGTTCGGCCCGGAAGACCGCGTCCAGGAGTCCGGCGTCCTCGACGCCCGGGGCGCAGACGGTCTCGCCCAGCTCCAGGCCGCGCAGGCCGGCCGTGACGACGTCGTCGGCGCTCATGCGGGGCACGGCGCTCAGGTCGAGGCCCTGGCGCTCATGGAACTCCGTGGCCACCACACCGGGGCACAGCACCTGCACGGTGACTCCGGTGCCTTCGAGCTCCGCGCTCAGGGTCTGGGACATCGCGACGAGGTGGGCCAGGGTTCCGGCGTAGACGGCCCTGCGGGGCATCTGGGAGTGCAGCGCGGGGCCGCTGAAGGCGATCATCCCGGCCACGTTGACGATCGTGCCCTCGCCTCGCTCCCGCATGCCCGCGACGGCGGCCCGAGTGAGCATCGTCGGGGCGACGACCTTCACGTGCACGAGTTCCCGGGCCTTGCCGGCGGGGAGCTCGGCGAGCGGCATGTAGTGGGACACACCGGCGTTGTTCACGAGCATGGTCAGCGGCTCGGCCGCGCAGATCTCGGCGACCGTGTCGATGCCCTCGTCGGTCGACAGGTCGGCGGCCACGGTCCGCACCCCGACCTCGGGGTGCGAGGCCGCGAACTCCTCCAGGCGCTCCTTCCGCCGGCCCACGATCACCAGGTCGTGACCGCCGGCGGCCAGGCGCTCGGCGAAGGCCCTGCCGATTCCCGAGGTGGCGCCGGTGACGAGTGCGAGCGTGCTCATCGCTGCTGTTCCCTTTCCTCGCCCGGCCTCGGCGGCCGGAGCGCGGCTCTCATCGAGCCGGGTCGTGTTCCGCATCCGTGACTCCAGGGTGCGGAAGCGACCGGGTGAGCAGCCAGACGACCCGTCTTCCTGGGACTGGTGATACCAGGCCGGCGCTCCTTCAGGCGGACAGACCGGTGGCGGTGAGGCTCGCGTCCCACAGGGCGGCGGCGAGGGCGGGGTCCGACATCCTCTCCGGCACCTGCACGGGAGCGTTCTTGACGAAATACCGGCCCGGGTGATCGACGCCGTCCGGGTGGGTGGCGAGGTGGACGATGCGCTCGGCCCCGGCCTCCGGCGGCTCGCCCATGCCGGGGAGGAGCCACACCAGCTTCATGAAGAACGTGCCCTCGGCAAACGAGGTCTTGAGCACCCCGGGATGGAGGCACGTGGCGGCCAGGCCGCGCTCGGCGAGCGACACGGTGAACAGCGCGTTGGCCTGCTTGGAGTCGCCGTACTGCAGCCAGCCGTTCCAGCGCCGCCGCTCCCTGGACAGGTCGGCGGGGTCGAGGCGGCCCGTCTTCCCGGCGCGGGACGAGGTGGTGACGACCCGGGCGGACGACGCCGTGAGCCGGTCGAGGAGCAGGTTCGTCAGCAGGAACGGCGCCAGGTGGTTGACCTGCATCATCGACTCGTTGCCGTCCACGGTGGTCCGGCGGTCGGGCGTCATCACGCCGGCGTTGTTGATCAGCACGTCGATGCGCTCGTACCGCGCCAGCAACTCCGCCGCCAGCCGGCGCACCTGATCGAGGGAGGAGAAGTCGGCGAGGAGCGTGTCCGGACGGCTGCCACCGGCCTGCTCCGCACGGTCCGCGACCGCGCGCAGCTTCTCCGGGGTACGTCCGACGAGCACGATTTGGTGACCTCGCCGGGCGAGATCAAGGGCAGAAGCTGCACCGATTCCGGCACCAGCCCCAGTGATCACTGTAATCATCAGTTCCTCCCACTGCGCCAGAACTGTATCGGTGCTAGCCTTCTGTGCGATCTTCCGGAGGTGCATTTCCCCATAAATGCGTCGCGAGCCTCCAGCAATGCAGGAGTGGCTATGGGTTCAAGAAACCGGTCGATTCGGTTCAAGATCTTCTTGTTGCTGCTCCTACCACTGCTCATGTTGAGCGCTATGTGGGGGTTTGCCCTAAAACTCACGGTCGGAGACGGTCTCGTCCTCCTGCGTTCCAAGACGCTGTACGACACCATCGGAGTGGCCTCCACCGACCTGGGCACCCAGATCCAGGTCGAACGCGCGCTGACCGCCGGCGTCCTCAGCAGCGGGCAGACGACGTCCGCCGGGCTCACCGCCCAGCAGGCCAAGACCACCGCGGCCGCGGACAAGTTCAAGAAGGCCGCCGACGACGAGGCGACCCGCGACGTCATGAGCGACGAACTCGTGGCGCCCCTGGAGTCCCTGCTGTCCTCCCTCGAACGCCTGCCCTCGATCCGGGAGGGCGTCTCGCTCGCCAGGTCCGACAGGCTGACCGCGATCACCGCGTACAACGCGATCATGGACGACCTGTTCGCGCTCTACGAGCGGCTCGTCTCGGTGCCCGACCTGGCCACCTTCCAGCAGGCCAGCGCCATGCAGGGGATGGGCAACGCGCACGAGATGATCACTCGTGAGGACGCCCTCGTGCGCGGGGCGCTCGCCAGCGGCACGATGACGGCCGACGAGCAGAACGCCTTCAGCGAGTGGGTCGCCACCCGGCGGTTCCTGTACGGCAAGAACCGGCCCGTCCTCAGCGGTGAGATGCGGGCGCCGTACGAGCAGGTGCTCACCTCGCCGCTGTTCGACCGGTTCACCGCCCTGGAGAACCAGATCGTCAACCAGGTGCGCTCCGGCGGCCCGCTCCCCGCGGACGCCGAGAAGTGGTCGCCGACCATCGACCAGCTGATCCTCCGGCTCGACTCGGCCCGGGTGAAGGCCTCGGACGCGCTGAGCGTCTCCGCCACATCGGTCGCCACCGGGATCATGCTCCGCATCCTGGTCGCCGGCGGGCTCGGCCTCGTGGTGATCATCGCCACGATCGTCTTCTCCGTCCGGTTCGGCCGCCGTCTCGCCCGCGACCTCGCCGGCCTGCGCGACGCCGCGCTCGAACTCGCCGACGTACGGCTGCCGCAGGTGGTCGAGAAGCTACGGCGGGGCGAGGACGTAAACGTCGAGGCCGAGGCGCCCCCGATCAAGGCGACGGGCTCCAACGAGGTCGAGGACGTCGCGCACGCGTTCAGCTCCGTCCAGCGCACGGCCGTGGAGGCCGCCGTCGGCCAGGCCGCCCTCCGCCGCGGCGTCAGCCAGGTCTTCCTCAACCTGGCCCGCCGCAAGCAGACCCTGCTGCACCGCCAGCTCACGCTGCTCGACACGATGCAGCGCCGCGCCGAGGACCCGGAGGGCCTGGAGGACCTCTTCCGGCTCGACCACCTGACCACCCGCATGCGCCGCCACGCGGAGAGCCTGATCATCCTGTCCGGCTCCGCGCCCGGACGCTCGTGGCGCAAGCCGGTGCCGCTCATCGACGTGGTCCGCGCGGCGATCTCCGAGGTCGAGGACTACACCCGCGTCTCGATGGCCCCGATGCCGAACGCCGCCATCGTCGGCGCGACCGTGGCCGACGTGGTGCACCTGATCGCCGAGCTGCTGGAGAACGCCACGGTCTTCTCGCCTCCGCAGACGAAGGTGGCGGTGCGCGGGGAGGTCGTCGCCAACGGGCTCGCGGTAGAGATCGAGGACCGCGGTCTCGGCCTGACGCCCGAGGAGTACGACGAGATCAACGCGCGGCTGGCCGACCCGCCGGAGTTCGACCTGGCGGACAGCGACAGGCTCGGGCTCTTCGTCGTCGGCCAGCTCGCCGCCCGGCACGAGATCGGGGTTGTCCTGCGGGGCTCGCCGTACGGCGGGACGACCGCGATCGTGCTCATCCCCCGGACCCTGATGATGGAGGAAGGCTCGCCCGCGGCGCTCGCGGGCCCGGCTCCCCGCGGCGCCCACGCGAAGCCCGCGCTGGCCGCCGGCGGCAACGACACCGACATCTCACTCAGCGACACGCTCCAGGCCGATCTCGGACTGGGCGGCCCCGCCCCCGCCGGTGAGCTCCGGGAGGTCCGCACGCTCGCCGGGGAGCTCGCGAGGGACGTGCCCGGCGACGTTCCGGGCGGCGTCCCGGAGGGCGTTCCCGGGGAGTTCCCCTGGGAGACGGAGGACCAGGAGGAGCGTACGGGCGCGTCAGAGCCGTCCCCGTTCTTCACGCCGGCCGCCCAGCGGACCGAGGCCGTGCCCTCCGCCGCGCGCGACGACCTCTCCTCGCGGTCCCTCGGCTCCGGCTTCGAGAACCCGCGCCCGTCCGCCGCACCCTCCGCTTCCCCGTCCGCCGCACCCTCCGCTTCGCCGTCCCTTGCGCCGCCCGTGCCGCCGTCCTCCGAGCCGGCGACCGCCACCGCGGGGGTGTCGCCGAACGGCCTGGCGCAGCGGACGAGCAAACAGCGGGCCAGGGGCCCGGTCGCGAACGGAACCCACGCCGGCCTGCCGCGCAGGGTTCGCCAGGCCAACATCGCCCCGCAGCTTCGCGCCCAGTCCCAGGAGACGGCGCCGCAGACGCCGCCGCTGTCCGCCCCGACCGTGGAGGAGCGGTCGCCGGAGGAGGCCAGGGCGATGTTCAGCGCCTTCCAGCGCGGCGCGCTGCGGGGCCGGGAGGACTCCGATCAGCCGGGTGGGGCCGCACCCGGCGACCACGTACACAACATGCATGGCGAGAAGGGTGACGAATGACCGGCAAAGCGACGTCGACCGGCGAACTGAACTGGCTGCTCGACGATCTCATCAGCAGGGTCGCCGCCGTCCGCCAGGCGGTGATCCTCTCCACCGACGGCCTCGTCGTTGGGGCCTCCCAGGGGCTGAGCCGAGAGGACGCGGAGCACCTGTCCGCGGTCGCGGCCGGGTTCCAGAGCCTGGCGCGGGGCGCGGGGCGGCACTTCGGCGGGGGCGAGGTCAGGCAGACCATCGTGGAGATGGAGGCCGCGTTCCTGTTCGTCACGGCCGCCGGCCAGGGCACCTGCCTCGCCGTCCTGGCCGCCTCCGACGCCGATGTCGGGCACATCGCGTACGAGATGGCGATGCTGGTCAAGCGGGTGGGCCAGCACATCTCCACCAACCCGCGGCGGATCTCCCCATGAGATGGGCGGCCACATGACGGGACCCCAGTGGATGGACGAGGAGGCCGGGCCGTTGGTCCGGCCCTACGCGCTGACGGGGGGCCGGGCGCGGCACTCCGGGGCCAAGCTCGACCTGATCACCATGGTGACGACCACGGGCTCACCGAGGGACGTCCCTGGCATTGGCCCCGAGCAGCGGCGGATCCTCGAGATCGCGCGCCGCGGCGCGTCGGTGGCGGACATCGCGTCCGACATCGACCTGCCGCTGGGCGTGGTCCGCGTCCTGATCGGGGATCTGCACGACCTCGGGCTCGTCGGCGTACGGGCTCCGGGCAAGGTGGCGCCGCTGCCAAGCGAGCGCATTCTCAAGGAAGTGATCAATGGCCTTCGCGCCCTCTGAGGAGCCGGTCGCCCTCAAGATATTGGTGGCCGGCGGCTTCGGCGTCGGCAAGACCACGCTGGTCGGCGCGATCAGCGAGATTCGCCCCCTGCGCACCGAGGAGGTGCTGTCCGATCGCAGCGTCGGCGTCGATGACACCGACGGCGTGGAAGGCAAGACGACCACGACGGTGGCCATGGACTTCGGCCGCATCACCATCAGGGAAGGGCTCGTGGTCTACCTGTTCGGCACCCCCGGACAGGAGCGCTTCTGGTTCATGTGGGACGAGCTGTCCTACGGCGCGCTCGGGGCCGTCGTGCTGGCCGACACCCGCAGGCTGACCGACTGCTTTCCGTCGATCGACTACTTCGAGCAGCGCGGCACGCCGTTCATCGTCGCGGTCAACTGCTTCGAGGGCGCCGACCGGCACGAGCCCGACGACGTGCGGATCGCCCTCGACCTCGACCCGGAGGTCCCCGTCCTGCTCTGCGACGTACGGCGCCGCGCCTCGGCCAAGGTCGTGCTCGTCACGCTCGTGGAGCACGCGCTCAAGATGCTGACGGCCGCCCAGCGCTGACCGGCCCAGCGCTGACCGGCTTGGTTCTGATCGGCTTGTTCTGATCGGTGCAGTTCTGATCGACCGATGTGGCCGGGGCCCGGCTCGGCCCCGGCCACGCGGATGCGTCCGCTACTTGACGCCGTCCTCGGCCAGAGTGTGCGCGACGAGGGCGTTCGCGTGACCGTGTCCCAGCCCGTACTCCGCCTTGAGCCAGGAGACGAGTTCCATGTGCTTGGTCAGCGGCGAGCGGCGGATGAGCTCCTTCCACTCGGCGATCGGCCGGCCGTACTTCTTCTCGATGGAGGGGAAGTAGCTGGCGGGGCCCTTTGCGGCTTCGGTCATATGGTGTCCCGTTCATCCTCGTTCGTTGTCAGTTGTCGCGGGCGACAGTGTGCCTCACAGGAGCACGGAAGGCATACGTCGTCCCCGTGCCCGACGCCGCGAGCGTGGCCGCCTGCCCCCTCGAACTCGGGCGGCCCGGCGGCCGATGACGCACACCCGGGCCGTGCGGCGCCCCCGCGCCCGCACGATCCTGAGTGCCGCCCCGTCCGGCCGGCGGTGAACATGGCTCAGCGGTGGACCAGGAAGTCGCGCGCGGTGCGCCGGCCGCCGATCCGCTCCCTGAGCGACGGCCCCCACGTGAGCTGCGCGAGCCGCACGGCGAGCACTCCGAGGACGGCCACCTCCGCGGTCAGCAGCAGCCGTTCCACCAGGCCGATCATGACGCCGTGGCCGGGCAGCGCGACGTACGTGATGGCCGCCAGGCCGAGACCGGAGGCGAGCGTCAGCCACTCCAGCGGCCGGGCGGTGGCCTTCCACCGCTCGTCCTGTCCCAGGCGGCCCACCAACTGGATGGCGGCGGCGGGCACGCTCACGAAGGCCGCCGCCGACAGGACACCGTGCAGCTCCCCCTGCCAAACCGCGCCCGACGGGACCACGGCCGCGCCGATGAGCGAGACGCTCCAGAGGCCGATCAGGCGGGCGGGCCAGCCGTGCACCGGCGCGTCGAGCGCGCGCATCCCGGCCAGCAGCGCGAGCGAGGCCAGGCCGAGGACGGCCATGGCCGTCTCGATGGCGCCGCCCCCGTCGCGGGCGGCGTACTGGCTGATCGTCATGGAGACGGGGTCCAGGGAGGAATCCCCGCTCACCTGCGCCGCCACCACGGTGACGACCGCGAGCAGGATGCCGCCACCGGCGAGCAGGGGATAGAACCTCTTGACCATATGGTGAGGATCCCGCGTACAGCCCGTTCCTAACATCCGGGACAACGCGTAGATCCCCCCGAGAAGGGGTCAGGGTCGTCTCAGGGTGGGGCCCAGACTTTCCGGGCGCGGTCCTTCGGGGACGCGGCCCGCGGGCCCCACCCGGGACGTCACTCCTGCGCGGCCTCGTGGTAGCGCTCGCGCAGGCCGGGGGTGGGATCGGCCTCGTAGCGCTCGGTGGCGCCCGTGTCCCACAGCGGCGGTTCCGGCTCCCCCGACAGCAGCCAGGCGGCCTGCTTGGCCGCGCCGTCCGCGACGTACTCCCCGGGGGTGGGCACGAGCACCGGGCGCCCGAAGACGGTCGGCGCGATGCGGCGCACCGCCTCCGAGCGCGCGCCGCCGCCGATGAGCAGCACCCGCTGCGGCTCGACCCCGAGAGCGTCCAGCGCGTCGGCGAGGCCGCAGAGCATGCCCTCGACCGCGGCCCTGGCCAGGTGCTCAGGGGTGGACGTGGCGAGCCTGAGGCCGTGCAGCGACCCCGTGGCGTCGGGACGGTTCGGGGTGCGCTCCCCCTCCAGGTAGGGCACCAGCACCAGCCCGTCCGCGCCCGCCGGCGCCCGCAGGGCGAGGTCGCTCAGCCCCTGGGGGCCGACCCCGAGCATCCGGGCGGCGGCGTCGAGCACCCGTGCCGCGTTCAGCGTGGCGACCAGCGGCAGGTAGCACCCGGTGGCGTCGGCGAAGCCGGCGACCGCCCCGGAGGGGTCGGCGGACGGCGCCTCGGAGACGGCGAACGCCGTACCCGAGGTGCCGATGGACACCACCACGTCGCCGGGCCGCATGCCGACGCCGAGCGACGCCGCCATGTTGTCGCCGGTGCCGGGGGCGAGCAGCGCGCCGCCCTGCTCGGCCGTTCCCGCCTGCTCGGCCGGGCCGAGGACGCGGGGCAGGCCCGGCACCCGGCCCATGGCCAGTTCGAGCAGGTCCGTCCGGTAGTCACCGGTGGCGGGCGACCAGTAACCGGTGCCGGAGGCGTCGCCCCGGTCGGTCGTGATCACATCGGGCCGGCCGGCGAGCCGCCAGGTGAGCCAGTCGTGCGGCAGGCACACCGAGCGCGTACGGCGGGCGTTGTCCGGCTCGTTGCGGGCGAGCCAGCGGAGCTTGGTCACCGTGAAGGAGGCCACCGGGACGCTCCCGACGGCCTCGGCCCACGCCTTCGGGCCGCCCAGCTCGGCGACCAGGTCGGCCGCCGCCCCGGCCGAGCGGGTGTCGTTCCACAGCAGGGCGGGCCGGACCACCTCGCCGTCCTCGTCGAGGCAGACCATGCCGTGCTGCTGGGCCGCCACGCTCACCGCCGCGACGTCCGCCAGCCCTCCGGCCTGCTCGATCGCGCTCTGCAGCGCGGTCCACCAGTGCTCGGGATGGACCTCGGTGCCGTCGGGGTGGGAGGCGCGGCCCTCACGCACGAGGGCCCCGCTCTCCGCGTCCCGGATGACGACCTTGCAGCTCTGGGTCGACGAGTCGACCCCCGCGACCAGCGTCACAGTCGTCCCTTCGCTCTCGTCGTACCGGTCAGCCGCGCACGCCGAGGAGGTGCTCCAGCGCGAGCTGGTTGAGCCGGGTGAAGTGGAAGCCGCGGGCGGCCACCTCGTCCACGTCGATCGACTCGGCCAGCACGTCGTCGTAGGTCTCGCCCTCGGCCAGGGTCGGCTGGGCCAGCTCGGTGAGCTTGCTGGCGGCCAGCGCCTCCTGCACCTCGGGGTCGGCGCGGAAGGCCTTCGACTTCTCCTTGAGGATGAGGTAGGTCCGCATGTTGGCGGCCGCCGACTCCCAGACGTCGTCCTTGTCCTCGGTGCGCAGCGGCTTGTAGTCGAAGTGGCGCGGGCCGTCGTAGCCGCCGTTCTCCAGCAGGTCGACGAGGAAGAACGCGCTCTTCACGTCGCCGTGGCCGAAGACGAGGTCCTGGTCGTACTTCGGGCCGTGCTGGCCGTTGAGGTCGAGGTGGAACAGCTTGCCGTGCCACAGCGCCTGGGCGATGCCGTGCACGAAGTTCATCCCGGCCATCTGCTCGTGGCCGACCTCGGGGTTGAGGCCCACCATCTCCGGGTGCTCCAGCGAGTTGATGAAGGCCAGGGCGTGGCCGATCGTCGGCAGCAGGATGTCGCCGCGCGGCTCGTTCGGCTTGGGCTCGACGGCGAACCGGATGTCGTAGCCCTTGTCGATCACGTACTGGCACAGGAGGTCGAAGCCCTCCTTGTAGCGGTCGAGCGCGACCCGCACGTCCTTGGCGGCGTCGGACTCGGCGCCCTCACGGCCGCCCCAGCACACGTACGTCTTGGCCCCGAGCTCGGCGGCGAGGTCGATGTTGCGGATGACCTTGCGCAGGGCGTACCGCCGGACGTCGCGGTCGTTGCTGGTGAAACCGCCGTCCTTGAAGATCGGGTGGGTGAACAGGTTGGTCGTGGCCATCGGCACCTTCATGCCGGTCTCGCTGAGCGCCTTCTTGAAGCTCTCGATGGCCTTGGTGCGGTCCTGCTCCACCGCGAGGAGGTCGTCGTCGTGGAAGGTCACACCGTACGCGCCGAGCTCAGCCAGGCGGTGAACGCTCTCGACCGGGTCCAGCGGGGCCCGGGTGGCGTCGCCGAACGGGTCGCGCGCCTGCCAGCCGACGGTCCACAGCCCGAACGTGAAACGGTCCTCGGGAGTGGGGGTGTACATGAATCGCCTCCGAATTAGTCTACGTTGTGGACTAAATATCCGACGTGATGAGGCGCAGGGTCAAGAGGGCGTGTCCGTATTCTCAACGCCCGGCAGTGGAGGATGTGATGACGCAGCCCGTACGGAGTGACGCGGCTGGCGCGTGGAGGTGCGGATGACGCGGGCCGTTCGGCGTGAGGCGGGACTCGCGCGGAGGGTGCGATGACGCAGGCCCTGCGGCATGACGCGATGCGCGCGCGGAACCTGGCGCTCGTCCTCGGCGCGGTCGGCGCCCGGGGATCGGTGACCCGGGCCGCCCTCGCCGAGATGACCGGCCTGACCAAGACGACCGTGTCCAAGCTCGTCGGCGACCTCATCGAGGGCGGGCTCGTCGTGGAGACCGGCGCGGTCCGGGACGGCGAGCGCGGCAGGCCGGGGGTCGAGATCCGGATCAGCGGGCAGCGCGTCGCCGCCCTCGGGCTGGAGATCAACGTCGACTACCTCGCGGTGTGCGTGGTCGACCTCGCCCGGACGGTGCGGCTGCGCCGTACACAGGCTGTGGACAATCGGGCCGCGCCTCCTGTGGATGTGATCGCGCGACTTGGGGATTTGGCCTCCGCGGTTGTGGACGAAGCTGTGGAGAAGGGCCTGCGGGTGGTCGGCGGCGTGCTGGCCGTGCCCGGCCCTGTCGACATGATCAGCGGGGTCGTCCACAACGCGCCGAACCTCGGCTGGCGCGACGTGCCACTGGCGTCGCTTCTGCGGTTCCCCTTCCCCGTACGTGTGGAGAACGAGGCCAACCTGGCCGCGCTCGGCGAGCTGTGGTTCGGGTCGGGGCTGCCCGACTTCCTGCACGTGTCGGGGGAGATCGGCATCGGTGCGGGCCTCGTGGTCCGCGGCCGGCTCTTCCGGGGCGCGCGCGGCTTCGCCGGGGAGCTCGGGCACGTCGTCGTCTCCCCCGCCGGACCGCCGTGCCGCTGCGGCGGGCGGGGCTGCCTCGAACAGTACGCCGGCCAGGACGCCCTCCTGACCGCCGCCCGCGCCGCCACCTCGGTCCGCGCCGCCACCTCGGTCCGCCCCGCCGCCGATACGCCCCCGGCCGGAGCGTCCAGGAACGTGCCAGCCGGGATTCCGCACGAGGACGCGGCCGAATCGGCCGGAGCGGCACACGAGGGGCCGGCCGAAGCGGCCGGAGCCGCGCGCGAAACGCCCCCACCCGAGATGCTCCTGCCCGCGCAGCAGGGCGTGTCGTGGATGCTGTCCCGGCTCCGGGAGGGCGACGAGAACGCGCGCGCCGCCTGTGAGCGGGCGGCCTGGGCGCTCGGCGTGGCCCTGTCGTCGGCGGTCAACCTCGTCGATCCCGACGCGATCGTCCTTGGCGGGATCTACGCGCCGCTCTTCCCCTGGATCGGCCACATGGTCGCCGACACTCTGAAGGCCCGCCTCGGTCAGATGCGCGGCGCCGTGCCGCCCGTTGTCGTGTCACGGCTCGGTGCCGAGGCGGCCGCCCTCGGCGCGGCCGGCCAGGTGATCGAGCAGGTCATGGCCGACCCCGCCGCCCTCCTGCACACCTGACGCGACGCGAGCGCCCCGGCCGGGCGCCAAGAACCCGTAAGGACCTGCGCCGATCTTGTCCAGCTCAGGTCACGGCCCTGCTCCGGCGGGGTATGAGGCCGCCGTTCCACAGAACCGGGCGGGCGACGCTCACCGTCGGTCGTCCAGCAGGAAGGCGTATACCGGTATGTCCCGCTACTGGACGCGGCCCCCCATCGACACCGTGGTCCTCGCGGCCCGGCGGCTGGCCCTGGCCGCACTCGTGATCCCGGCGACGGGGATCTGCGCCGCGCAGCCGGCGACGGCGCGTGTCACCCCGCCGCCCGTACGAGAGGGGCTCGCGGCCTTCCGTGTCCACGGGCCCGGTGGAAGCGGAGGTCAGGTGATCAGAGGAGGGCGAGCGAGCGGCAGCCAGAGCAGGTCAGGCGAGGGCAGGTTCAATCAGAGCCTCAACGGGGCCGTCTCCCCCACCTTCGTCATGGGACAGTCGCAGCAACCGATCACCAAGACCCGCTCGCTCTACCTGCAGGCCGCCTTCTGCGGATCACAGCCCACCACCTGCGCCATGGGACAGAACATGCCGATCCACTGGAGGAACTGACACTTCCGCCGTCCGCGCCCCACCGTTTCGGCGGGGACCCGCTCCGGGTTCCACCGCGTGCGTCCCGAGAGGCTGGGACGGTCACGCTCAGGCGCTCAGCGGCTCACAGGCCGGAGGGGTCGCGGCCGAGGCTGATCTCCTCGGCTATGCGCCGCAGTTCGTCGGCGGCCAGCCGGGGCGTGCCGGGCAGGCCGGCGGTCAGCGCCGAGATCACCTGGTGGTAGGGCGCGCCGGCATGACGGACCGCGACCTCGTGCACCGCCCGGAACAGGACCAGGTTGTCCTCGTGCTCACGCGTCGCCCTGTCCACGATCATGACGTCCCCCTCTGCCGACCCCGTCGCCGGCACCCCTCGCCGGACCGCCCACTTCCGGCGTCGTGCGGTGCGCCGGTGGGCGGCTGCCGCCACCCCTGGCGGCTGCCCGGTGGCCACGGTACGACCTGCCACCGACAGTTTCCGGGAAACCCACCGAGGTACAATTACTTGAGAGTTCAAGTTTTCAGGAGGGCGCCATGCCGGTCCAGCGACTCAACCACGCCGTGCTGTACGTGCGGGACGTCTCCCGCAGTGTGGCCTTCTACCAGGAGGCCCTCGGGTTCCGCGTCGTGCAGGCGTTCCCCGGGGCGGCGTTCCTGCAGGCCGAGGGCTCCTCGAACGACCACGACCTCGGGCTGTTCCAGATCGGGGCGCAGGCGGGGCCGTCGTCCGCCGGGCGCGCGACGGTCGGCCTCTACCACCTCGCCTGGGAGGTCGACACGCTCGCCGAGCTGCACCGGATCGCGACCAGGCTGACGGAGATGAACGCCCTGATCGGCGCGTCCGATCACTCCACCACCAAGGCCCTCTACGCGAAGGATCCCGATGGGCTGGAGTTCGAGGTCTCCTGGCTGGTGCCCGCCGATCTGCTCACCGACGAGATCCTCGACGGGCGCGCCCAGATCAAGCCGCTCGACCTCGCGAAGGAACTGGAGCGGTACGGCGCGCAGACGCGCGGCGGGGTCGGCGTCAGCGTCTGATCCGGCGCTCGTGGGCGGCCTCTTCCTGCGGCCGCCCACCGCGGCCGGTCTTATCCGTTGACCGACCTGTTCGTGCCACTTATCGCAAACATCCTTCATACGGCGCCCGGCGGCCTTACCATGATCATGATCTGAACCGGTGCAGCGAGGGACAGGACGGGTCATGGCCGACAACGACCAGCACGCGGGCGACGCCCCGGCCGAGCACGACCGGGAGAACACCAGGATCGACACGAGCAAGCCGAGCATCGCCCGTGTCTACGACTTCTTCCTCGGCGGCAAGGACAACTTCGCCATCGACCGGCAGGTGGGCGAGGCGACGCTGCGGATCGCGCCGGACGCCCCCGCGGCGGGCCGGGCGAACCGCGCCTTCCTCCGGCGCGTCGTCCGCCACCTGGCGGCCGAGGCGGGCATCCGGCAGTTCCTCGACATCGGCTCGGGCCTGCCCACGCAGGGCAACGTGCACGAGGTGGCCCAGGAGGTCGCTCCGGGGGCTCGCGTCGTCTACGTCGACAACGACCCCATCGTGCTCGTGCACGGCCGGGCGCTGCTCGCCACCAACGGGAGCACCACGGTCGTCGAGGCCGACATCCGCGACCCGGAGTCGATCCTGACGCACCCCCGGATCCGCGCGCTCATCGACTTCGACCAGCCGGTGGCCCTGCTGCTGTTCGCGATCCTGCATCACGTCAACGACCACGAGGACCCTCAGGGGATCGCCGCACGCTTCCGCGAGGCCCTGCCCTCCGGCAGCTATCTGGCGCTGTCCCACTTCCACAACCCGGGGCCGGGCATGCCCGAGGTGTCGGCGCAGGCGACCTCGGCCGAGAAGCTGTTCAACGAGAACCTGGGCACGGGCCGGTGGCGCACCCGCGACGAGATCCTGGCCTTCTTCGGCGACATGCCGCTCCTCGAACCCGGCCTGGTGCCGCTCGCCGAATGGCGGCCGGAGCCCGACGGGTTCGTCGAGCGCGGCATCACCTACCACACCTTCGTCGGCGGCGTGGCGCGCAAACCCTGAAATGTTCTTCCTGCGATAAACGTGAGTTGCGTCACTGCGCAACCGTACGGCCGGGAGCGCGTCGTCGCAGGCAGCGGGTCATGCGACGACGGAGCTGCGATCGGCCGTACGGCCACCAGGATGGCCGTTCGGTTGACATCGGTGAGCAGCGACGGTGATGCTCGGAGGTGGCTGCCCCTCTACAGGAAGGCGGCACCGACATGATGACCGTCAATGGGTCGTTCGAATCGGCTCTGAACAAGAAGACCTTGCTCTACCTCGACAAGCAACTGGTCGTACGCACCTCAGGGAACGGCTCCGTACGACTGATCGGGCAGATCGACCTCACCAACGGCGACGCCATCGCCGACACCTTGCACAGGGAGTGGACGAGGCCGGGGACAGGATCCGTGGACGTCGCCGAGCTCCAGTTCATCGACCTCTACGGCCTGCGCGCCCTGGCCCTGCTGTCCGACATCCCCCTGGGCCGGCCGATCCGGCTGCACAACGTCAAGCCCGGCCTGCACAAGCTGCTCACCCTGCTCGACTGGCCCGCCTTCACCATCGGGTGACTTCGCGGCCCGGCGCGGACCCCCCACCGCGCCGATCGCGGGCGGCGCCTTTCTCGCACCCCCGCGTCTCTCACACCCCCCTGCGTCTCTTGCACCCCCCTGTGTCTCTCGCACTCCGGCGTTTCTCGCATTCCCGCGTTTCTCGTGCTCCGGATGGAGGAAAGGTATCCGAGGACGGTCGTACGACCGTTCTGACCAGCTCCTGAGTCTTCGTACGGGTTCAGGCGAAATCCATCCGTGAGTTCCCCCCGACTCTCGCGAGGAGGGGTGATGAGTTGTTTCTGGGCACTCCGGCAGCCCGCCGCCGAAGGCGGCCATCCGCCGACGTGGCGCAGCCACCGCCGCGCGTTCGCGCCGCGGTGACGAGGCGACCTGGCCCGACCGGCTGATCCGCCGGTGCGGCCGCCCGCTCCGCCCCGGACCCGGCGTCCGGGCTCCCGTCTGCTGGAGAGCCGAATGTTCCTGAATCAGGTGCTCACGACGTCCGCGGCCCTGCTGCGGGGCGTGCTGCCCGAGCCGTTCCGCGAACTGCTTCCATGCCCTCGCGAGGTGCACGTCTGCCCCGGCGGGCTGCGCATCAACCTGCACGGGATCGGCCGGCCCGGCTCCGAAGCGGCGGCCGACCAGCTGGAAGAGCGGCTGGAGACCGTCCCCGGGGTCGAGCGCGCCGAGGTCAACGGCCGCATCGCCGTCGTCTTCGTCGCCTGCGACCCGGACCTGGTCGACCAGGACAAGCTGCTGGCCGTCGCCGCGGAGCTCGACGAGCAGGAGGAGCACGCCCACGAAAGCCCCGTCCACCTCGTGGAGGAGCACCTTCGGGCGACCGTGCGGCTGACGGCCGGCGTCACCGGAATCGGGCTGATCTTCCTGGGCAAGGCGATCCGGGCCCCTCGGCTCCCGGCGGTCGTGCCCGCGTTCCTGCAACTGGCCAACGCCACGCCCGCGATCCGCGAGCAGCTCGACCACCGGCTGGGACGCCGTCCCACCGACGCCCTGTTCACCACCGCCAACCTCGTCACGCAGACCCTCACGCTCCGCCCCACCGCGCTGTTCGTGCAGGCCGTCGCGAACGTGGGCCGCTACATCGAGACCAGGGCCAGCCGGTACGCCTGGGAGGGACTGGAGGAGCGGCTGGCCACGCGTCCGGGGGCCTACCACCACATCAGGGCCGAGGCCCGGCAGCGCCCGACCCACCTGCCGCACGGGCCGATCGAGCGCTACGCCGACGTGGTCGCCCCGATCAGCGCCGCCGCGTACGCCGTGACCCGGGTGCTCACGCGGGGCGAACGGGCCGCGTCCGTCCTCATCTCCGCCACCCCCCGGGTCGCCGACCTCGGCCGGGAGGCGTTCGCGGGCGCGATCAGCCGCGCGCTCGGCAGGCACGACACGGTCGTCTTCGACGCCGGCTGCCTGCGCAAGATGGACCGTGTCGACACCGTCGTCCTGCACGCCGACGCGCTGACGACCGGCTCGTGGACGATCGACCGGGTCGAGCCGCTGCGTGAGGGGGAGGACACCGACGAGCTGTACTCCCGGCTCTACTCCCTCATCGACTTCTCCGACCCCGGCCACACCAGGACCGTGGAGGGCTGGTCGGTCCGCCCGCTGCCGGACCCCGATCCCCTGCTCTCGGACGCCGGCCTCTGGCGGTCACGCGGGCTGCGTGCGGTGGAGGTGTCCAGGGACGGCGCCCGGGTCGCCGTCGCCGGTCTCGCCCCGGAGATCGACGCCCTGGCCGTACCCCTCGTCGGCGCGGCCAAGGCGGCCGGCACGGTCCTGCTCGCGGGCGGCGACGAGGGCCTGGCGCAGCGCCTCGCGATCGGCCGGACGCTGCCCGGAGGCCCCGAGCTCGCCGAGCACGTGCACGACCTGCAGGCGGCGGGCCACTGCGTGGTCGTCGTGTCCAGGGGTGCCTGTCACTCGCTCGCCCAGGCCGACATCGGCCTCGGGGTGGTCGATCCCGCGGCTGCCGAGCCCGGACGCGTGGTGCCGTGGGACGCCGACATCGCCGGCGAGCTGCACGGCGTCCACCTGTTCCTGCGCTGCCTGCCCCGGGCGCGCCGCAACAGCGGGAACGGCGTGAAGCTCGGCGCGGCGGGCGCGTGCGTCGGCACCCTGCTGGCCGTCGCGGGCCCGGCCGGCACCGCCCTGCGCCGGGCGCAGCTCGCCAGCGCCGCCGTGTCGCTCGCCGCCATCGTGCTGGGCGAGTGGGACGGGCAGAACGCCGGCCGCATCCCCACCCCGGCCCGCGCCGACACCACCCCGTGGCACGCCATGTCCGCGCGTGAGGTGCTCTCCCGGCTCCGTTCCTCCTCGGAGGGCATCGCCGAGCAGGAGGCGGGCAGGCGCCGCGCGGAGGCCGCGCCCGAGGAGGTGGAGGGGCCGCACTCGCTGGCCCGGGCCACGGTGGAGGAGCTGGCCAACCCGCTCACGCCCGCCCTCGCGACCGGCGCGGGCATCTCGGCCCTCGTCGGCTCGGCCCTCGACGCCGTGCTGATCAGCGGCGTCATGGTCATCAACGCCTTCCTCGGCGGCGTGCAGCGGTTCAAGGCCGACAGGGCGCTGCACCGCCTGACCGAGTCCACCGAGGTCCTCGTACGGCTGCGCCGCCCCGAGGGCGTCGTCGAGACGACGAAGGACGAGCTCGCGCCCGGCGACGTCATCGAGCTGCGCGCCGGGGACGCCGTGCCCGCGGACGCCCGCGTCATCAAGGCCGTGGGGCTGGAGGTGGACGAGTCCACGCTCACCGGCGAGTCCCAGCTCGTCGCCAAGACGGCCGCGCCGACCGTGGCGGCGGCCATCGCCGACCGCAGCTCGATGGTCTACCAGGGAACGTCGATCGCGGCGGGCAGCGGCCGGGCGGTGGTCGTCGCGACGGGCGACATGACCGAGTCGGGGCGCAGCGCGAGGCTCGCGGGCGAGCCGAGCCCGCCGACCGGCGTCGAGCTGCGCCTGCGGGAGCTGAGCAGCCGCATCCTGCCGCTGTCGATCGCCTCGGGTGTCGTGCTGCTCCTCACCGACCTCCTGCGCGGACGGCCGCTGGCCGCGGCGCTCACGCCCGCCGTCAGCCTGACGGTCGCCGCCGTGCCCGAGGGGCTCCCGTTCGTCGCCACCGTGGCGGAGCTGGCCGCCGCGCGGCGGCTGTCCAGGCGCGCCGCCCTGGTGCGCAACCCGTCCACCATCGAGGCGCTGGGCCGGGTCAACGTGCTGTGCTTCGACAAGACGGGCACGCTGACCGAGGGCCGCATCAGCCTGCGGCACCTGTCGGACGGGCGGGCGGGCCGTCCGGTCGAGGAGGCGGACACCGGGCTGCGGCGTGTCCTCGCCGCGGCCGTCCGGGCCAGCCCCAAGTCCGGCGGGGGGCGGGTGATCGCCCATCCGACCGACCGCGCCGTGCTGGACGGCGCGCACCGGCTCGACGTCACACCTCAGGAAGGGTTCGAGAGCTGGGAGCGCGTGGACGAGATGCCGTTCGAGCCGGGCCGGGGCTACCACGCCGTGCTCGGCCGCACCGAGCACGGGCACCTGCTCAGCGTGAAGGGCGCCCCCGAGATCGTGCTCACCCACTGCACCACCGTGCACCGCGACACCGGCCCGGTCGCCTGCGACGAGACCGTGCGCATGGAGCTGGAGCGCGAGGTGGAGCGGCTGGCCCGGCAGGGCTACCGCGTGCTCGCCGTCGCGCAGCGGCCCGCCTCCGACCGGCGCGACCTCGACGAGTCGCGCATCGAGGAGCTGTGCTTCCTCGGCTTCCTCGGCCTGGCCGACCCGGTCAGGTCGACGGCCGCGGAGAGCGTCAGGCGCCTCACGCGGGCCGGGGTGCGGATCGTCATGGTCACCGGCGACCATCCCAGCACCGCCGAGGCGATCGCGGTCGAACTCGACGCGCTGAACGGCCAGCGCGTCATGACCGGCCCCGAGCTGGACGAGCTCGACGACGAGACGCTGACCAAGGTGCTGCCCGACGTGGCGGTCTTCGCCCGCACCACGCCCGCGCACAAGGCCAGGATCGTCACGTGCCTGCGCCGCGCGGGTGAGGTCGTCGCCGTCACCGGCGACGGCGCCAACGACGCGCCCGCCATCCGCACCGCCGACGTCGGGATCGCCCTGGGGTCCCGCGCGACGCCCGCCGCGCGGGCCGCCGCCGACCTCGTCGTCACCGACGACCGCATCGAGACGATCGTGGACGCCATCGTCGAGGGCAGGGCGATGTGGACCTCGGTGCGCGACTCGCTGAGCATCCTTCTCGGCGGCAACATCGGCGAGATCGCGTTCACCGTGGGGACCAACCTGCTGGCCGGCGGGAGCGCGCTCAACGCCCGGCAGCTCCTGCTGGTCAACCTCCTCACCGACATGGTGCCGGCCATGGCGGTCGCCGTGCGGCCGCCCGCCTCGACCGATCCGGACAAGCTGCTCGCCGAGGGCCCGGAGGCGTCGCTGGGCGCGTCGCTGACCCGCGACATCTATCTGCGCGCGGCGGTCACGACGGCGGCGGCGACGGCCGCGTGGATCCTGGGACGCATGACCGGCACCCGCGTGCGCGCGAACACCGTCGGTCTGGTGGCGCTCGTGTCCGCGCAGCTCCTGCAGACGCTCGCGGGCGGCGGCCGGGACAGGATCGTCGTGCTCGCGGCGCTGTCGTCGCTGGCCGTCCTGTGGCTCATCGTCACGGTGCCGGGAGTCAGCGCCGTCTTCGGATGCCGGCCGCTCGGCCCGGCGGGCTGGGTCATCGGGCTGGGCAGCGCGGCCGCCGCCACGCTGGTGGGGATGCTCGTGCAGCGCCCGGTCAGGGAGGCGACGACCCGCGCCGAGGCCGAACGCCGCAGGACCACGGCCCACCTGCCCGTCCCGGCCTGACCGCGCCGGCCGCTGCCCGCCGGTGGGCCCGTACGGCGGTCAGGGGCGGGCCGCCTCCGCCGGCCGTATGGACGTGCGCGTGGGCCGTGCGCCTGCGGCGGGGTGGCCGGGCCACCAGAAGCGGTCGCCCAGCAACGTGACCAGCGCGGGGACGAGCACGCTGCGCACGAGGACCGTGTCGAGCAGCACGCCGAACCCGACGATCACCCCGATCTGGGTGAGCGTGATCAGCGGCAGCACGCCGAGCACGGAGAACACGGCGGCGAGCAGGACCCCGGCGCTCGTGATGACTCCGCCCGTCACCGCGAGGGCGGTGACCACCCCCTCGCGGGTGCCCTGTTCCGCCGCCTCCTCCCTGGCCCGGGTGGCGAGGAAGATGTTGTAGTCGATCCCGAGCGCCACGAGGAACAGGAAACTCAGCAGCGGGACGTCGAGGTCGAGCGCGGGGAAGCCGAACAGGTGCCGGAAGGCGAACCAGCCCGCGCCGAAGCTCGCCCCGAAGCTGGCGATCACGGTCACCACCAGTGTCACCGCCGCGACCACCGAGCGGAGCAGGACAAGGAGGACGAGGAGCACCACTCCCAGCACAAGCGGCATGATCAGTCTCTGGTCGTGTGTGGCGGCGTCGCGTTCGTCCAGGTCGGCGGCCGCCTGCCCGCCGACGACGGCCTGCGCTCCGGGCACCGCGTGCACCGCCGCGCGCAGCGCACGGACCGCCGAGAACGCGGCCTCTGTGCCCGGCTCCGCCCGCAGCACCACGTCGGCCCGGGCGTACTCGGCGGTGCGGTCGCCGGGCGTGACCCGCACGACCCCCGGCACGCCCGAGGCGGCGGCCTCGACCTGTCCGGCCGCGGAGGCACGGGAGATCAGGACGAGCGGCTGCGCGCTTCCGGCCGGGAAGGCGCGGCTGAGCGTCTCCTGCCCCGCGATGGCCTCCACCTTCTCCCGGAACTGCTCCGTCTGCGACAGGCCGACCCGCAACCCGGCGGCACCCAGGGCCAGCACGGCGAGCACCGCCACGCTCACCACGGTCATCAGCGCGGGCCGCCGCGACACCGCGCCGCCCACGCGCGCCCACACGCCGCCGCGGGCCGGATCCGGTTGCCCCTTCTGCGGAGCGAACGGCCAGAACAGCCCCCGGCCGAACAGCACGAGCGCGGCGGGAAGGACAAGCAGGGCGTAGCAGACGGCGGTCACGATGCCGATCGCCCCGGCCATGCCGATGCCGCGCACCGTCGGCGAGTCCGCGAGGGCCAGCGTCACGAGGGCGAGCGTGACCGTCGCCGAACTGGCCAGGACCGCGGGGGCCGCTGAGCGGACGGCCCGCGCCATGGCCCAGTGCCGGTCGTCTTGGAGGCGAAGCTGCTCCCGATAGCGGGCGATGAGCAGCAACGCGTAGTTGGTCCCCGCGCCGAACACCAGCACGGAGGTGATGCCGAGGGTCGAGTCGTCCACGGTCAGCCCGACCGTGCGGGTGAGTATGGCGACGATCTTGGCCGCGACCTGGTCGGCGACACCGATGACGCTGAGGGGAACCAGCCACAGCCACGGGCTGCGGTAGGTGACCAGCAGCAGGAGCGCGACGACCGACGCGGTGACCGCCAGCAGGGTGAAGTTCGCGCCGTCGAACACCCCGGCAAGGTCGACCTTGAACCCGGCCGGGCCGGTGACCTGCGCCCGCGCCCCCGCGGGCAGACCGGCCGCGGCCTCCGCACGGATCTTCCGTACGTCGTCCGTGAGATCCGCGAGCGGCAGCGAGCCGGGCAGCGGCACGCTCAGCAGCGCCACGTCGCCTTTTTCCGCGTAGACGGGCGGCGGCACCCTCCCGCCCGCCGCAAGGACGGTCAGCCGCCGCGCGTCCGCGTCGATCGACGCCCGGTCCTGCGACGACAGCCCGCCTTCACGGCTGTAGACGACCAGGGCCGGCGCGAGCTGGCCGCTCGGCAGCCGCTGTTGCAACCGGGCCACCGTGGCCGACTCCGCGCCCTTGGGCAGCGCGGCGGCGGGGTCGCTGTTCACCTTCGACGCGCCCCCGAACGCCAGGGCCAGGCCGGAGACGACGATCGCCAGGACGACCGCGAGCCACTTGCCGCGGGGGCCCGAAAACGCCGCCGATCCACTAAGCTCTGCTCGCCTCATCCGCCATCTCTTTCCATGGTGGAATATTTCTACCGTGGAAAGACTAGGTGGGCCGGGGATGGTTCGCAACGCGGGAGGTGGTGCGTGTGGCCGAGGAGACCGTGGATCCCTTCGAGCTGATGAACCTGATGCGGCGCCTCAACGTCGAGGTCGACCGGTTCGCCGAGCAGTTCGCGGTCGGCCACGGACTGCACCGCACGGACCTCGACGCGCTCACCGTGATCATGGACGCCTCGCGCGAGGGGCGACCGCTCACCCCCGGAGCTCTGGGCGCGGCGCTCAATCTGAGCGCGCCCGCCACCAGCGCGTTGATCAACCGGCTCGAGCAGGCCGGCCATCTCACCCGGCACCGGAGCACCGGCGACCGGCGCAAGGTGGAGCTCGCCATGCACGAGCAGGCGGCGGCCCTCGCGAGCCGGTTCTTCGCGCCGCTCGGGCGGCGGATGTCGGCCGCGCTCGAAGATTTCACCCCAGAGGAGCGCCGGGTCATCGGACGCTTCCTCGGACGGGGCATCGAGGCCGTCGTCGCGGCCAGGCAGGAGACGGCCGACGACGACGCGTGACGGCGGAGCGGCCTCAGTGGATCACGGCCGACCGGGAGAGCGCGCTCACCACGGGGGCGTCTTACCTGGCCCACAGACGCTTCCTGGGACATCACCACGAGAGTCCGAGCACCGAGAAGGCAGGCCACATCGTGCCGAGCGGCGGTCGGTCAGCGGTGGCGGCGCAGGCCCTTGCCGCCGTGGCGGTGCTTCTTCCCCTCTCCCCGGACTGCGCGGTGCTGCCGCGCCGTGTGGTCGTGGGACTTGTGCGTGCGCGGGGTGTGGGCGTGCGGAGTGTGGGCGCGCGGCTTGTCCGTCACCTGGAACTTCTGGAACCCGAAGTCGGGCAGCGTGATCGGCTTGGAGGGGTCGTCCGAGATCGGGACGATGAACACGTCTTTCCGCACGCCGTCCTTGCTCTTCGTGTGATAGACGGCCTGCTTCGGCTCGCCGGCCTGCCCCATGAGGGGAGCGGGACCTGCGGCGACGGGCATGGCCACGGGCACGGCCGCGGGCGCGTACCCCGGGCCGTTGTCAGGGCCGGAAGGGCCGTAGTAGGGGTTGTAGACCGCCGTGTCGGGCGGCGCCGCGATCGGCGCCGTGCCGCCCGTGGAAGGGCCCGCGGGCGGCGCGGGGTCCGCGGACGCGACCGGTCCGGCGATCAGGGTCGCGGCGAGGGCGGCGGCGGCCGAGCAGATGATCATGAGTCTCCCCCGAGGTCACGGATCGTACGAGGAAGACGGTAGGCAGCACGCCGCCGCCGATCGCGCGCCCTGTGCTCAGTGTCGGGTCAAAGCTCAGAATCTCTTGGCAGCGGGCCGCCCGACCGACTCACGGAAGCGGGCTCAGGTGGACGACCTTGGTGTGGGTCATCTCGTCGAGCAGCTCCGGGCCGTACCCGAAACCGTGCCCGCTCGCCCGGAGCGGCTGGGCCGCGCCGCCGGGCGCTCCGCCGAAGACCGCGTTGATCTTCACCGTGCCCACCGGCAGCTCGCGCCAGGCCCGCTGGGCGTTGGCCATCGACGGGGTGAGGACGGTGGCCGCCAGGCCATACCTCGACTCGCGGGCCAGCTCAAGCGCCTCGTCGAACGACTCGACCACCCGCACCGCCGCGACCGGCCCGAACGTCTCCTCGCGCATGACGTCCATGTTCTCCGTGCAGTCGGCCAGGACGGTCGGCGGGTAGAAAGCCCCCGGCCCCTCGGGCACGTATCCGCCGGTCAGCAGTCGTGCCCCCGCCTCGATCGCGCCGCGTACGTGCCGGTCCACGACGTCGCGCTGGGCCCGGTCGACGAGCGGCCCGAGCGCCGTCTCCTCGTCCGTGCCGGGCCCCATGCGCAGTTCCTCGGCCCGCTGCGCGAGCGCGGCGAGGAACTCCTCGGCGACGTCGCGGTGGACGTAGACGCGCTCGGCGGAGGTGCAGATCTGCCCGGCGTTGGCGAAGCAGCCGGTCGCCGCCTGTCCCGCGGCCCACTTCACGTCCACGCCCGTGTCCACGATCAGCGGGTCCTTGCCGCCGTTCTCCAGCAGGGTCTTGGCGCCGGTGCGCGCGGCCACGGCGGCGATGGCCCGGCCCGCGGCGGTCGAGCCGACGTGCGCGACGAGGTCGACGCCCGGGTGCGCGGCCAGGGCCTCGCCCGGGTGGCGGTCGCCCGGCACCATGGTCAGCACTCCCGGCGGCAGCTCCGCCGCCATCAGCTCGGCGAGCAGCGCCCCGGTGTGCGGCGTGCGCTCCGACGGCTTGTGCACGACCGTGTTGCCGGTCACCACGGCCGCGCCGACGAGCCCGCAGGCGATGGCCACCGGGTCGTTCCACGGCGTGATCACCGCGACCACGCCGCGCGGCTCGTGGACCATCAGGTCGGTGGCGTCCCAGCCGCCCTGCAGGCTCCGTCCCCGGTGCAGCGGCCCCAGCTCGGCGTACTGCCGGAGCGTGCCGATCCCCGCCGCCACGCCGCCGCGGCTGTCGCCGATCGGCTTGCCCATCTCCCTGGTCACCAGCTCGGCCAGCTCGTCCGCACGGGCCCCGATCCGGTCGGCCATCCGGTGCAGGCACGCGGCCCGCTCGGCGGGAGCCGTACGGGCCCAGCCGGGCTGGGCGCGGCGGGCCGAGTCGACCGCCCGCTCCACGTCCTCGGCGCACCCGGCCGGGAAGTCGCCCACCGGCTCCCCGGTCGCCGGGTCGGCGACCGTACGGTCCCGCTCGCTCGCGCTCGCCGCCCACGCGCCGTCGGTCAGCACCCAGCGATCCCTGTCCCGCACCCGGTTCTCCTCCCGTTACTCACACAGCCGTGGTCGCTCTACCCGTGCTCGCTACCCCCCGGCACGTACGGTTATCACCCGGCTTCCTACACTTCCCGTATGCGACGGCTGAGCAGCACAGTGGTCGTGGTGGCCGGGGAGCGGGCCGCCGAGGTGATCTCCGGGCTCGACGGTCTGCACAACGTGCGGGCGATCACCCGGGGCGAGCGGACCCCCGCCGAGATGACCGACGTGGTCACGCGAGCGAGCGCGACGTACGTGCTGCACGACGCCGATCCCCTGGCCGAGGTCGGCGAGGCGTGGACCGGCTTCTTCGACGGGACGACGCCGGTGGGCGGCCTGGAGGTCGCCGTCGAGGCGGCGGTCGGCGCGCTGCGCGCCGAGCGGCTGGTGCTGCCCGACTACTACATCGTCCTCGACCCCGACGGCCTGACGCCCACCCGGCGGCACTGGTGGCTCGGCGTGCTCGCCGGGGCCGCGCCGACCCGGGTGGTGCCGAGCCCCGCCTCGGCCGGCGCCGTCAAGGAGACGCTGCGCGGGCTGTCCGCGGGCCGCTGGTGGCCCGCCGACGTGGAGGGGTGGCTGCGCGGGCTGTCCGCGGGCCGCTGGTGGCCCGCCGACGTGGAGGGGTGGCTGCGCGGCCTGCCCCGCCAGGTGCCCGACCGGGTCGGCCTCCCCGGCGCCACCGCCTGACCGGCGGCCCAGGGGCGCGCCGGGCCGCCGGGCCGATCGCCGGGCCGATCGCGGGGCCGCTCAGAGGGCCGTGAAGTCGGCGAAGTCGAAGCCGGGTGACACCACGCAGCTCACCAGCACGCCCTCGGCCCCCGCCGGACGGGCCGCCTGCCAGGTGCCCGCCGGCACCACCGCCTGCGGGACCTGTCCGTTCTCCACATCCGGGCCCAGGACGACGACGTCCTCCCGGCCGGGTCGCTCGCCCGCGCCGCCGAGCACGAGCGTCAGCGGCCCGCCCCGATGCCACAGCCACACCTCGTCGGACCGCACGGCGTGCCAGACCGACTCCTCGCCCGGCTCGAGCAGGAAGTAGATGCCCGTCGCCGTCGCCCGCACGCCGCCGTAGCCGGGAGGCTCGACGGAGGCCGCCGCCCGCCACGTCTCGCGATACCACCCGCCCTCGGGGTGGGGCAGCAGGCCGAGAGCCTCGGCGACCGGGGGGCGCGCCTGGATCGCCACGAACGCCCCGGAGACGTCCCGGCGCAGGAAGCGGAGGGGGGCGCCCGGGTCGTCGTCGTCCGCCGCCACGACGGGATCCGTGCCGGGGAAGGCCGCGGCGGCGATCCGCAGCGCCTCCTCGTCGTCGCGGGCGGACAGCCCGGGGCCGCCGGGATAGGCGTCCAGCGTCATCAGCAGCACGCGGCCGATCGTACGGCAGGGCGGCGCGGCGGGGCCGCGGGCCTGGCGGGGCCGCCTCGACGGGAACGCATGCGCCGACGGCGCCGTCCAAACCGGCGTTACTTGATCGTTACGGAATCGGCCGCACAAAACAGCGGTTTCGCACGTTCCAAGTCAGTGCAATTCCCTGTGAAACACCCCCAATGAGGAGTAGACCGTGAATACCCTCCGGCGGGCGGCCCACGTCACACTCACCGTCGCCGCCATCGCCGTCGCTACGGCCTGCTCGGCGGGAGGCACAACCACTCCCGCCGCATCAGTCACTGGTGCGGCCGGTACGGCCACTCAGGCTCCGGCCACTCAGGCCCCGGACGCCAAGGCGGCGGCACTCGCCCCGCGCGCGGTGTCCCAGACGGCACGCAAGGCAGGAAAGCCGAAGCTCGGCATCGCCGACATCACGCCCATGGGCGAGAAGGTCGAGCGCGTCGGCGTCGGTTTCCCGATCATCGTCACCTTCGACCGCGCGGTGCGCGACAGGGCGGCCGCGGAAGCGGTGCTGCAGGTCCAGGCGGAAAAGCCCGCCGAGGGCGCCTGGCGCTGGGTCTCCGACCGCAAGGTCGTCTACCGCACCAAGACCTACTGGAAGCCGCACCAGAAGGTCCTGTTCACCGCCAGGCTGAGCCAGATCCCCGGCAACGAGGCCGCCAAGGACGTCTCGCGCCGCTTCGCCGTCGGCACCGCCAACATCTCGGTGGTCGACACCAGGAAGCACGTGATGAAGGTGCGCCGCGACGGGAAGCTCACCAAGACCATCCCGATCAGCGCGGGCCGCGGCGGCCTGCCGCGGGGCGGCGTCGACGTCTACCTCACGACCACCGGCGTGCACCTCGCGATGGGCAAGAAGCGGGTCGAGACGATGACCTCGTCCTGGCTCGGCGTCACCGACCCCAAGGACCCGCTCTACTACAAGCTGGAGATTCCCTGGGCGGTCCGGATCTCCGACAGCGGCGAGTACGTCCACCAGAGCGCGGGCGACTACCAGTTCCTGGGCAAGTCGAACCAGAGCCACGGCTGCGTGCGCGCCACACCCGCGGGCGCCAAGTGGTTCTACGGCATCAGCCAGCGCGGCGACGTCATCGAGGTCACCGGCACCAAGCGCAAGCTCGACTGGCGCAACGGCTGGAGCTACTGGCAGCTGAACTGGAACCAGTGGAAGCGCGGCAGCGCGCTGCCCGCCGGCTCGGCGTCGGCCTCGGCATCGCCCTCGGCCTCTCCGTCCGCCGACCAGGACGCCCTGCAGGGATAGACCCTCCGCTCCCCACGGCGCTCCCACCCCCGGTCCGTACGGCCAGGGCGGGGGCGCCGCCTGCTTTCCGGCGCCTTTCGAGCGTCAGGTCGTGAGGGTTCTCCAGGACTCCACGGTCGCCTCCGCGATGCTCTCCACGCGGCGGCCGTACGCCGGATATCCGTCGGAAACGAGGCTGCCGTCCTTGAACGGCAACCCACAGAAGCCGGCGCGGAAGGGCCCGGGGGATCCGCCCCGCGGGAGCGGCGCATACTCCGCGAGCGGGGCCATGTCGTAGCCCGACCGCACCCCGTGCCTGTTCCGCGCCACCTGATGCGCCGCCACGCGGAGCAGCGTGTCGAGGCCCTTGTCCAGGTAGAGCTGCAGCATGCGGAACTGACCGTCGAGGTATCTGTCGTGGGCCCTGGCGGGGTGCTGCAGGAGATACGCGCAGACCACGGGTGTGTGCCACCTGTACATCTCAGGATCGGCCTGCTCTTCGGCCAGGATCGCGTGGTAGTAGTCCACGCACTCGCCCAGCGGGCCGGCGGGCGCGCCGCACTCGCACCGACCCGTACCGGAGCTGTCCGTCATGCCCCGACCCTAGGCAGCCGGCGACAGCCGTGTCGACGGCATTTCACGCCACTCGGAGAGCACTGCTCTTGACATGCCTACGGAGAAAAGAGAGCATTGCTCTCGTTAAAGAGCACTACTCTCTCGGAGATGACCGTGTCGCTGCTCTATTCGGGTCCGTCCCTGGCCGTCCTGCACGACGAGTACGCCGCACGGGGACGCGTCGACCCCGACGCCCAGCTGACCTCCTCGTCCCGGCTGGTCGTGGACGTGCCCGTGGACCGGGTCTGGGCGGTCATGGCCGACCTGCGGACGTGGCCGTCGTGGGCCTCCAGCATCCGGATCCTCGAACTCGGCGACGTACGCCCCGGCGCGTCCTTCCGGTGGCGCCTGAACGGCGTGCCCCTGCGGTCGCGGTTCGCGGTGGTCGACCCGCAGCGGGAACTCACCTGGACGGGCACCTTCCTCGGCCGCTACCGGGCGGTGGACCGGCACGTCCTGGAACCGCTGGAGGGCGGGCGCACCAGGATCACCGTGGAAGAGTCGCTCGCCGGTCCGCTGCTGCCGCTCTTCTACCGGGAGTCCATGCTCCGGGCCAACCACGAGCGGTGGCTCGCGGATCTCGCCCGCGCCGCCGCCTGAGCCGTCCCGCCCCGTCGCCGGTCCGGGGAGCGGGGGAGTGAGCCTCCTGGAAAGACCGGCGTGAAAGCGATCGGGCCCTGCGGCGGAGTAGAGGTGATGACCCACAGAAGGGACGCCTCGCGAATGCCCGCTCCCCCGGAAGCTCCGGCGGATCTCGACGACGCCGTGCTCATCGAGCGGTCGTGGCATCGGCCGGAGCTGTTCGCTGCGCTTTACGAGCGCTATTTCGGTGAGATCCACCGTTATGCGGCGGCGCGGCTCGGCACGCAGGTCGCCGACGACCTCGCCGCCGAGACCTTCCTCGTCGCGTTCCGCAAGCGCGACGGCTTCGACCCCGCCCGCGGTTCCGTACGGCCCTGGTTGTACGGCATCGCCACAAACCTCGTCGCCCAGCACCGCAGGAGCGAGAGCCGGAGGCTGGAGGCGTTCCAGCGGGCGCCGGTGGACCGCGGAGCGGTGTCCGGCCACGAGGACCGGGTGGCGGCACGGGTCACCGCCGCGAGCGCACAGGGGCCGCTGGCAGCGGGGATCGCCGGGCTGTCCGACGGCGACCGCGACGTCCTGCTCCTGGTGGCGATCGCCGGACTGAGCCATGAGGAGATCTCCCAGACCCTCGGCATCCCCGCAGGCACCGTCGGTTCACGGCTCAGCCGGGTGCGCCGGAAGCTTCGCGGGGCTCTGGGAGGCGTCAACCCCCTGATCGGAGGCACCGATGGATGACCTGACCCGCCGGACGGGCTCCCCCCGGACCTCCGAACCCGACGAACTGGCCGCGGTCCGCGACCTCCTCGCCGAGCCCGCACCCACCGCCGCGGCCTTCGACGCGGGCCGCGCCCGGCTGATGGCGGCGCTGGCCTTCGCCGCCCAGGACGGTCCGTACGCGCTGAACGGCGACCCGCACCGGGACGGAGCGGGTCCCTGGCCGGAGAACGGCCCGTCGGAGCAGGAGCCGGCACGCTTCGGGAGGGGCCGGCGACAGTCCCGGGCGAGGGGCGTGCGCCGCTCCCCCGAGACCCGCTCCACCGAGACCCGCTCCACCGAGACTCGCTTCCCCAGGCACCGCTTCACCGGGCGGCGGGTCACCGTGGGAGCACTGCTGGCGGGGGCGGCCGCGGTGACCGCCCTGATCGTCACCACGGCCGTCGCACCTGAAGGCCGGGTGGTGCTCACTCCCACCAGTGGGGCATCGACGGGAACGCCGGCCGCCGAAACCATGGGCGGTGCGGCGAAGGCCCGCCAGATCCTGCTCGCCGCCGCCTCCGCCACGGCCAGGACGTCCGACGAGCCCGGCGCCTACTGGCGCACGAAGACGACCTACATCCAGCGGTTTCTCTCGCCCGACCGTCGCTACCTCCTCCAGAGGGGAGTGTCCGGGGAGATGTGGCTCGCCCCCGACCCCGCCCGGCCGAGCTGGAGGATCAGGCGGCCCCTCGGTGTGAAGCCGGCGACCCCCGAGGACGAGGCGGCCTGGCGCGACGCAGGTTCTCCCCGCGAATGGCGCTATCCGCACGACGTCGAGGGCCTCGGCGACCTCGACCCGGGAGACGAGGTCCGTGCCGCGCCGGAGGAGCCCATTGGGTCACGGCTTGCCGGTGGGTGGATCGGCTCGCCCGGTCTCCTGGCCAAGCAGCGGCTCACCTGGGCCGAGCTGGACCGCGTTCCCAGCGGCACGGAGAAGCTCAGGGACTACCTGAAGGCACGGATCAGCCGGCAGACGAAGAAGTACCCCGAGCTCGACTCGCAGCGGGAGATGGACAGCCGGCTGCAGGGAGCCTGCATGGAGATCCTCATGGGGCTGCCCGTCTCTCCCGAGGTGCGGGCGTCGGCGTACCGGATCCTGGCCGAGCTGCCCGGCATCACCGCCGTAGGAGAGGTCACCGACGCACTGGGCCGTACCGGCCAGGGCCTCACCTACCGGGCGGGCGAGGAGGGCACCGACGTCACGATGGTGGTCGACCCCGGCAGCGGGCTGTTCCTGTCGACGGAGACCCGCAGCGCGGGCCTGGATGCCGGTGGCCGGACGGTGACCGTCGGCACCTTCGTCGCGTACGACGACAGCAGCTGGACCGACGAGGAGCCCGAGCTGCCGGCGCGGCACGACTGACCCGCCCCCGACCCGCAGACGAAACGTAGATATACCGAAAAAGCCGAAATTCGGCTCTTCGGATAATTCCACCCGCCCAGAGGGGCTGTGGAAAAAGTCGACGGGCGATGCCGGGCGATGCTTTGATGAGCAGTAGCGAAACAAACGCCAGTCAAAGGGCAAAAACATGCTTAAGATGCTTCTCCAGCAAATGGTGGCACTGCTCGACGCCGACGACGACCTGCACCTGGGCGACGACGCACACGCCCTCGACCTGAATGACGACGCGGACGAAACGGAAGATCTGGACGACGACTTCTGACGTTTCCCCTGAAATCCCCCCACAATCTAGAAAGCCCCCAAATGACGTTCACGCTTCATGACGTACGCTCTCGGACATATAAGGCGCGCGACGCCTGGTGGACCGTTTTCCTGGTGGATCCCCTGGCGGGCCGGCTGGTGGTGACGACCGCCAACCGCACGTCCATCACCCCCAACCAGATCACCTGGGGCGCTTTCGTGCTCGGCCTCAGCTCGGCCTGGTGCTTCCTCCAGGCCGAGCGGCCGTGGCTGGTCGCCGGGGCCGCCGTCTACCACGTGAGCTTCGTCCTCGACTGCATGGACGGGAAGATCGCGCGACTCAAGGGAACGGGGACGGTCCTCGGCGGCTGGCTCGACTACGTGTTCGACCGGATCCGGGTGCTGGCCTGCACCGCCGCGCTCATGTGGGGGCAGTACCGCGCGACCGGGCAGGAGGTCTACCTGCTCCTCGGCATCGCCGTGGTGTTCCTCGACATGCTGCGCTACGTCGACGCCCTGCAGATCGCGAAGGTCCGGCGCCAGATGCGCCGCACACTGCGGCACGCCTACGAACAGTCGGTGTCCGGCGATCCGGCCGTGCTGCCGGCGTCCCTGTTACGCGAGGACCTCGACACCGACCCCGACGAGATCAGGGTCCGCCTGACGCACGCCGTGGACCTGCAGCAGGAGTTCCGCAGCCGCTTCTCCTGGTACCCCGGCATGCGCGAGTGGCTGCGCGAGCACCGGATCCGCACACACCTGGTCAGCGGAATCGAGTTCCAGATGGCGGTGTTCATCGTCGGCCCGCTGCTCGGCGCGGTCATCCCGGTCACGATCGGCGCGGCCGCCCTGCTGCTCCTCTTCGAGGCCCTCATCATGTACAAGCTCCTGCTGTCGTCGCGTGATCTGAACCGCGCGCTGGCCGCGATCCGCCCGTCCGCCGAAACGTCCGCCTCCGGGACGCCCGCCGGTTGAGCGTCCTCACCGCTGACCGCACGGATAGAGGTGCCGCCGCGAGGGGTAGCGGTGGGACATGACCGAACGTGAGGAACCCGCCGGCCTGCCCGATCCCGGCCACCGCCGCCCGGAGGGGCTGGACGACGTCACCGTCGACGCGCTGGGCAGGCTCAGCAAGGCGCTGGAGACGATCCACCGGGTCAGAGGCCACCTGTACTCCTTCCACCAGCTCACCGGGACGGCGGACTTCGAGCTGGACAACGCCGTACGGCTGCTGCGGCAGGCCGGGCACGACAAGTGGGCCGACCGGATCGAACGCGAGCTGATCGGCCGCAACGTCATCCAGGGCCGCTGGACCTTCCAGATCGTCGAGGAGTACGACGACGGCTACTACGCGACCTTCCAAGAGCTGGAACGCCAGGCCCGCAACGAACTGGCCGGAGGGCGCCGCCACATCTACGAGGCCGAGCTGAAGCAGCAGCGGCGCACGCCCGGGCAGCCCGGCCACGAGACCACACCCTGAGACCCGGATTCCCGTCCGGCAGTCCACGCACGTCCACCGTGGACACCCCACTGGTCAGTGATCGTCGCGCCCGCCGAGGAGGTGCACCCGTCCCCACACGCCGAGCGGCGCCAGCGCCTCGTTCAGCGTGACGCCGAGCGAGGTCAGCGAGTATTCGACGTGCGGCGGCACCTCGTCGTACACCTCGCGGTGCACGATGCCGTCGGCCTCCATCTCGCGCAGGTGCGAGGCGAGCACCTTCTCGGTCACGCCCGGGAGCATCCTGCGCAGCTCCCCGAAACGGCATGGGCGTTCGTTCAGCGCCCAGAGGATCGAGCTCTTCCACTTGCCGCCGATCACCTCCATCGCCGCGTCGATCCCGCATTCGGCCGCTCCCGGACGCCGCGCGGTCCGCATGGTCCATCCCCTCCCGGCTGCTCGCTCACCCCGGGGTAAGCACCCACTTCAAAGTGCGTACTTGATCCTCTCGGGGCTCGTGACCAGCCTAATCGGCATGACCCACAACACTGAGAAGTCTCCGCTGTCCCTTCTCGGGCTGGGCGCGATGGGCGGAGCACTCGCCCGCGCCTGGCTCGCCGCCGGGCATCCGCTGACCGTCTGGAACCGCACCGCCGGCCGGGCCGAGGCCCTCGCCCGCGAGGGAGCGCATGTCGCCACGACCGCCGCCGAGGCCGTGGCCGCGAGCGACCTGGTGGTCGTCTGCCTGCTGGACCACGCCTCGGTGGACGACGCCCTCGCCGTCGCCGACCTGTCCGGCAAGGACCTGGTCGACCTCACCACCGGCACTCCGGAGGAGGCCCGCGCCCGCGCCCGGTGGGCCGAGGAGCGCGGCGCCCGGTTCCTCGACGGCGGCGTCATGGCGGTCCCGCCCATGATCGGGGTGCCGGGCTCCGGGGCGTACGTCTTCTACAGCGGCTCCCGGGCGGTGTTCGAGGCCCACGCGGGCACGCTGGCCGTACCCGCCGCCACCGTCTACACCGGCGAGGACCCCGGGCTCGCCGCCCTCCACGACGTGGCGCTGCTGAGCGCGATGACGGGCATGTTCGCGGGGGTGGCGCACGCCTTCGCGCTCGTCCGGGAGGAGATCCCCCCGAAGGACTTCGCCGACCTCGTCGTGGGCTGGCTGAGGGCGATGATCCCGTACGCGTACGGGATGGCCGAGCATCTGGACAGCGGCGACTACACGAAGAACGTCACGTCCAACCTCGCGATGATGGTGCGGGGCAACGCGACCCTGCTGCGTACGGCCGAGGAGCAGAAGGTCAGCCCCGAACTGCTCACGCCCTTCACGACCCTCATGGAGCGGCGGCTCGCGGACGGCCACGCCGACGAGGGCACCACGGGGGTGATCGACCTGCTGCGGGTGCCCTGATCCGTCTCCTGGCCCGTCCCCTGGCCCTGGCCGCCCGCGCGGGAAAGTTATCCTCACAGGAGGATGCCGACCACGTCGAGCGAGGTGAGGCCGTGACCGAACGCAAGCCCCTCGGAGTGAGTTTCGAGTCGTGGATCGACCGGCAGATCCGCGAGGCCACCGAGCGTGGTGAGTTCGACGACCTGCCGGGCGCCGGCAAGCCCATCCCCGGCCAGGGCAAGCCGCACGACGAGATGTGGTGGATCAAGCAGAAGATGCGCGCGGAGAATCTGTCGTTCCCGCTGCCGGGGACGCTGGCGCTGCGCAAGGAGGCCGAGGAGGCAAGGGCGGAGGCGCTCGGCGCGCGCACCGAGGCCGAGGCGCGCAGGATCATCGAGGAGATGAACGCCAAGATCCGCGACAGCTACCGCAAGCCCCTGTCCGGTCCGCCCGTCGTGCAGCCGCTCATCGACGTGGACGAGGTCGCCGCCGAGTGGCGGGCCCTTCATCCGGTCGCCGAGAAGAAGCCCGCTCCTCCGAAAGACCCGAAAGACTCGATGGGTTCGAAGCGCTCCTTCCTCCGGTGGTTCGGCCGCCGCTGACCCGCCCGGTCCACGACCTGACGAAAGTCAGGTGAGGACCTCCCGATCGCCCGCTGTGCCGCCCCTCCGGCCGCTCGTACCGTACGTGACCTGCGAACGGAAAGAGCTCGGAGGGGAAACACGGTGCGCATGCGCGAAGTCGCCGCGACCGCCGGTCTGGCCGGTGTGCTGCTGCTCACGACGGGAGCGACGGCGGTGGACGCCGCGACGCGGGCGGCACCCCAGGACGGACGGCCCGGCCTGACCGCGGAGTCCGTCGACCGCTACGTACGCGACTACATCCGGCGCACGGACCTGCCCGGTGCCGTCGTGACGGTCGTCAAGGGCGACCGGGTCGTGTACGCCGCCGGGCACGGTCACACGGCCGGCGGCGAGGCGATCACCGCGGACACCCCCATGCCGCTCGCCTCGCTGTCGAAGTCGTTCACCGCCCTGGCGGTGCTGCGCCTCGCCGACGAGGGCAGGATCGACCTCGACGCGCCGGTTCGGCGATATCTGCCCGAGTTCACCATGGCCGACGCCCGGGCTGAGAAGATCACCGTGCGGCAGCTTCTCCAGCAGACCTCGGGCATGAGCGACCGGACCTTCCCCGAGCTGACGCTCCCCGCGCCGGACGACCTCAAAAGCGCCGTCGCGATGCTCAGGACCGCGCCGCTCGCCGCGGCGCCGGGCACCAGGATGATCTATCACAACCCCAACTACGCGGTCGCGGCGCGGCTGGCCGAGGTGGTGTCGGGGACGCCGTTCGCCGACTTCATGGCCGCCACGGTGTTCACGCCGCTCGGCATGACGTCCACCCGGACGGTGGACACCACGGAGGAACTGCCCGGCGCGGGCGCCGGATACATCCGCGCGTACGGCCGGCTGATCGAGCGCGCGCACCCGAAGTGGTTCGTCAACGGCTCCTACGGGGTCGTCAGCACCGCCGACGACCTGGCCAAATGGCTGATCACCCAGAACGGCCGCGGCGACGCCCCTCCCCCGGGACCTCGTCGAAGCCACCCAGACGCCGTCCGGCGTGGGCGGCAGCACGTACGGCATGGGGTGGTCGGCCGAGCGGACGGCCGGAGGGGCGCCGATGCTGCGGCACACCGGCTGGCTGCTCACGCACAACTCTGCGCAGACCCTCCTGCCCGGGGGCGAGTGGGGCATCGCGGTCGTCACCGACACCGGGATGATCTCCGGCGACGACGCGCTGATCATCAGCGACGGCCTGGTCGACCTGATCGAGGGACGGCCCGACGCGGGCGCGGTGCCCTTCACCACGAAGGCGGACCCCTGGCTGGGTGGCCTTTCGCTGCTCAACCTGGCCCTCGGCGTGACCGGAGTGCTGCGCTCCCGCCGCTGGGCCGGTCGCCGCGCACACCGGCGCGCCTGGCGGGTGATCGCACGGCTGGTCCCCTACGCGCTGCCGGTCGCGTTCTACCTGGGGCTGGCCGAGCTGGCCGGGGTGCTGCTGAACCGGGTGGGCACGCTGGACCAGCTCACCTACGTCTGGCTCGCGCTGTACGTCTGGGCCGCCACCGGCGCGCTGGCCGCCGTCGCCGTCGTGGCCGCCCGTCTCGTCCACGCCGTACGCCTCCGGCGGCGGGCCGTTGGTAACGTCCACGCATGAGGAGTAGGGGGGATTTTGGGCAGAATGCGATGATCCGCGTCCTGCTGGCGGACGACGAGGCGCTGATCCGCGCCGGCATCGCGAGCATCCTGGCCACGGCCGGCGACATCGAGGTCGTCGCCGAGGCGGCCGACGGGCACGAGGCCGTCGACCTCGCCCTGCGGCACCATCCCGCCATCTGCCTGCTCGACATCCGGATGCCGCGGCTCGACGGGCTCAAGGCCGCCGCCGAACTGCGCCGGGTCCTCCCCGAGGTCGCCGTCGTGATGCTCACGACGTTCAACGAGGACGACTATGTGACGAGCGCGCTCGGTTCCGGCGCGTCGGGTTTCCTCCTCAAGTCGGGCGACCCACGCGAACTGATCGCGGGGGTCCGCGCCGTCGCCGCGGGTGGCGCCTATCTGTCCCCCGCCGTCACGCGGCGGGTCATCACCCGCCTCCGGGCACGCCCGCTCGGCACGGAGGCCGCCGCCCGCGCCCTCGTGGACGAGCTCGGCGACCGCGAGCGAGAGGTGCTCGCGCTGGTCGGAGCCGCCATGTCCAACGCCGAGATCGCCCGGCGCCTGCATCTCGTCGAGGGCACGGTCAAGGGGTACGTCAGCCAGATCCTCACCCGTCTCGGCCTCCGCAACCGCGTCCAGGCCGCGATCCTCGCGTACGAGGCGGGTCTCGTGGCCGATGCTCCGCTCGACCGGAGGGCGTGAAGTGGTGCGGCCGTCCCGTCTGCTCGACCTCGGGCTGTGGCTGGCGGTGTGCGCGCCGCCCGTCGCGCTGGCCGTCGATGACGGCGACGCCCGGCAGGTGGCGGCGGCGGCCGTGGCCGTGCCGCTGTTCGGGGTCGCGACGGCAATGAGCCGGAGGTGGCCGCTGGCGGCGCTCGCCGTACCGGTGGCGGTGAGCCTGGCTCTGGACGTGCAGATGTTCGGCCCCCTGTCCTGGACGTGGGCTGCGCTGGTGGTCTTCGGCTACCTGGCCGGGCACCGGATGGCGTCCGCCCGGCCGGCGCTGTGGTTCTTCGCGGCCGTCGCCCTCGCCGGCCTGCCGCTGTCCGCGCTCGTCCTGCGCGACCTGTGGGGCTGGCCCACGCAGCTCATCACACTGCTGCTCGCGGTGGTGGTGCCCTGGCTGCTCGGCCGCTGGCGCCGCCAGCACACCGAACTGGTCCGCACGGGCTGGCTGCTCGCCGACCGGCTGGAGCGCGAGCAGCGGGCCGTCGCCGACCGTGCCCGCCTGCGGGAGAGGGCGCGCATCGCGGGCGACATGCACGACTCGCTCGGCCACGACCTGACGCTCCTCGCGGTGCGCGCCGGCGCCCTGGAGCTCGATCCCGGCCTGGACTCGCGGCAGCAGACGGCCGTACGCGAGCTGCGTGAGGCCGCCGCGGCCGCGACCGAGCGGCTGCGCGAGATCATCGGCGTGCTGCGTGCGGACGACGACGAGGACGTCGCCGTGCCGCCACGTGAGGAGAGCGTCGAGACGCTCGTCGAGCGCGCCCGCGACTCCGGTGTGCCGATCGTCGTCGAGCACCCGGACGACCACCCGGACGACCACCCGGACGACCACCCGGACGACCACCCGGACGACCACCCGGACGACCACCCGGACGACCACCCGGACGACCACCCGGACGACCACCGGGGCGACCACCGGGGCGACATCGACGGACTGCCCCCGATGACCGCGCTCGCCGTGCGCCGCGTGCTTCAGGAGGCCCTGACGAACGCCGCCAAACACGCTCCCGGCGCGACCGTACGCGTCCGGCTCGCGTCCGACGACGGCGTCGTCACGCTCCGCGTGGTCAACGACCCCGCCCCGGCGGCGGCCCCACCGGGCGTGGCCTCGGGCGGTTCCGGGCTCGTCGGGCTGGCGGAACGGGTGCGCCTGGCGGGCGGCGTCCTGCGGGCCGGCCCGGCTCCCGGCGGGGGTTTCGAGGTCGCCGCCGAACTGCCCGTCACCGGCGTCCGGGCGGCTCACGAGCAGGTGCGGACAGCGGCCGGCCCCGGCACGCCCGGGACCACGGCGACCCGGGAGCTGCACCTCGCCCAGCGGCGGGTGCGGCGGCGCCTGGCGCAGGCGGTCGGGATTCCCGCGGCCGTGCTGACCGGGATCTTCGCACTCCTGGTCCCGTTGAGCTTCGTCAGCTCGTCGTTCTCCGTCCTCGACCCGGCGACGTACGAGGGGCTGAAGGTGGGCGAACCACGCGACGACGCGCGGTCCCGGCTGCCCGCGTTCACCAGGGACGGCCCGCCGGACGGCACTCCGGCTCCACCACGCGGCCAGGACTGCGTCTACTACACCATGAAGACCGACCCCGACCGCGCCTACCGCCTGTGCTTCGCCCGCGACCGGCTCGTCTCGAAGGCCGTCGTGCCCACCCCGTGACGACGCGGGTTTCAGCAAGATCCAAGCCGGTTCCAGGAGCGCGCCGCGATCCTCTTGACATCGGCGGCGTCCCGCTGCCGGAGGACAGGAACGCGGCGAACGGCCATGGCCCCGATTTTGTCGGCGGCGGCTGCCACGATGTCGCGAAACGACCAAGGGAGCCCAGGTGCCCGATCGTCTCGCCCCCTTCCGGTGGCTGACGGCCCCGGCGACGGACAACGTGCGCAACCCGCTGGGCGACATCTTCACCGTGTCGTTCTTCCACGGGGTGGAGCCCGCCGATGTCGCGGCCCGTTTCGAGCCCGCCGGAGCGGCGGTCCGCTCGATGAGCTTCGGCGAACTCGACGACGAGGTCGCGGAGTTCATCGAGGAGACCGACGGCGGCGACGGCGGCGGATACGTCGGCATCACCCGGATCGGCGAATGGAGCATGGCGATCGAACCGTGTGGCTGGCACACCACGCTGGGCGAGAACCTGGCGCGCCTCGCGCAGGGATGCGAGGCGGTGGCCGTCGGACGCCACGACTACGCCGAGCACAGCTTCCTGTACGCCGTGGACGGCGAGATCCTCACCGCCTTCACACCGCACGCGTCGGTCAACCGCTGGGGCAGCGACCCGGATCGGCTGAAGGAGCCGATGCGCAGGGTCGGGCTGCCGTTGACCGCCACGACCGGCAAGGCGGCCTGGGACACCCGGTGGGACGACGCGCTCCCCAAGGCGTTCGCGCTCGCCGCCAGGATCACCGGGGTGACCCTCGCCCCGGACTCCTTCGACGGGCCGCTGCTGGTCACCTCCATCACCGAGTGGTCCCAGGTCTAGGCGTCTTGTCGGAGGGCTCTGCTACACACGTGTCATGACCTCACCCGCCGCCCAGCAGCTCGGCATCGTGCCGTCCGTGTTCGCCGTCCAGCACCTGCCGCAGGCCACGTTCCCCGAAGACGACGACTGGATCGCGCTCGTCCGCGCCCCGGAGGGCCTCACCGTGATCCGCGAGGCCTGGCCGACGGGGTCCGGCGACCGGTGGATCGGCCTGTACGGCGGGGGCACGGGACACGAACTGGACGTCCCGGGCATGCTGGCGGCGATCCTGAACCCCTTGGCCGAGGCGGCCATTTCGGTGTTCGTCGCCTCGACGTTCCACGCCGACCTGGTCCTCGTGCCCGAGCCGAGGATCAAGCAGGCGATCACGGTCCTGGAGGAGGCGGGACACCGGGTGGACACCCGCCACCTCCGCGCACCCGACTCGTAGCGCTCGACGTCGTCGGTCATCCGGGTGTCCCGGACGGCATGCGAATCGGATGTCTCAGCCGGGACTCACCCGATCGGGTTCCAGCCGTCGGATCCGGCCAGGTACTTCTGCGGCGTGTAGTTGGACGCCTGGGAGTCGCTCATCTGCGGGCGGTTGGAATTCACCGTGGCGCCCGCGCCGGTGTTCTTGTACTCGAAGAAGCGGGCGTTCTTCCAGGAGTTGCCGGACATGTCGGTCCAGGGCTGGGAGGTCTTGATGGTCGAGCTGAGCGACGACTCCCGGTAGAGCACCTGGGCGTTGGGGCCCCAGGGCCTCCCCAGCTGGGTGGTGTTTCCGGCCGCGCCGGTGATGCGGGACCGGTAGACGAGGAAGCCGTAGGTCTTGGCGGCGTCGGTCCTGGCGGCGGTGATGGGGGCGCCGCTGCTGCGCTTTTCGTAGATGTCGCAGTCGTTCAGAACCGCGGTGCCGCCGCCGAAGATGAAGTCGACGGTGCCCTCGATATAGGAGCTCTTGACGTAGGTGCGGGCGGAGTCGTTGATCAGGAAAGTGTCCTGGTCGCCGAGCAGGCGGACGTTCGACAGGACCGCCCGGTCGGCGTTGAGGTTCAGCGCGACGGCCTGCTGGTTGACGGTGGTGCCGTCCTCCACGTAGTCGTTGGAGATCGTCAGGTTGGTGAGGGCGGAGTCGTGGCCGTTCACGAACGCGGTGGCGCTGTTGAAGGTGCCGCCGTTCCCCCCGGCATAGTGGTTGTCGACGATCACGACGTCCCCGGGCGACGAGCCCAGACCCTGCAGTGTGATGTACGGCTTGTTCGCCGGGATCGTGACGATCTCCCGGTACGTGCCCGGCTTGATCGTGATCACCTTTCGGCTGGCGTTGCCCGAGGCCACCGCGTCGATCGCCGCCTGCACGCTCCGGTACGTGCCGGTCCCGTCGGCGGCCACCGTGGGCTTCCCGCTGGTGGGTGAGGGCGACGGCGACGGTGAGGGTGACGGCGAGGGCGACGGCGAGGGCGAGGGCGACGGCGAGGGCGAAGGCGAGGGCGAGCGCGTTGGTGAGGGCGAGGCCGAGGGCGAGAGTGTGGGGGTGGGTGACGGTGTGGGTGAGGAGGTGGGTGAGGAGGTGGTGGTGGAGCCGGTGCAGGTGACGCCGTTCAGGGTGAACGAGGCGGGCGTGGGGTTGGACCCCGACCAGCTGCCGTTGAAGCCGATGGACAGTGACGCGCCGGTGGCGATGGCGGCGTTGTAGTCCACGTTGGTGGCCGTGACGTTCTGCCCGCTTTGGTTGAAGGTGGCCGACCATCCGGTGTCCACCTTCTGGCCGCTGTCGGGGAAGGTGAACCCGAGGGTCCAGCCGTTGATCGCGTTGCCGAGGTTCTGGATCGTGATGGCGGCGGTGAAGCCGCCCGGCCAGTCGTTGGTGGTGTAGGTCACGGCGCATCCGGTCGCGGCCTGTGCCGTTGCGGTGGTGGTGACGCCGGCCAGGGCGGCGGCTCCGGCGAGGACGCCGATCAGTCCGGCGCCTGTTCTGGTTCTGCTGTTCAAACCCGAGCTCCTTGCAGGTCGTGCAGGGCCCCTGACCGAGGAATGATTCCTGGCCCCACAAGGGTTTCATGCACCTGAACTACGTTCATCTACAGGAACATCGGGCATCAAGTTACGAGCCCATCGATCGCCGGTCAACGACGCGCCTCGGCGGCTTTCCGCGTACGACGGCTCTCACTTGCACAGGGACCACCAGAAACGACGGACGGGATGCGGGACCGGCTGAAACTTTCAGGGAAAATATCGAAAGGTTAGGACGCACCACGGCGTCCGCCGACGGCTTTCGCCTCGAGTCGGCACCGTCCCGGCATGCCGGGTCACGGCATCAGGGGCAGCTTTCCCACGATCTTGTCCACCCGGTTGCGCGGCCCGACCACGCCGACCGCGTAGTACTCGACGTCGTCGGCCGCGGTCTCCTTCATCGTGGCGAGGTAGTCGGCGTAGACCCGCGTCCACTGGGCCGCGGCGGGCATGTCCGCCACGAAGCACCCGGCGGACGACGCGGCCTTGGCACGGATGACGCGCAGCGTGGCGGCGTCCGCGGCCAGCACCGAGCAGCCCGCCCACGGCAGGCCGGGGTGGGCGCCGCCGTCGGCGTCCACCGCGTCGTCGCCGAGGAGCCCGGTCACCGTCGCCGAGGTCGCCGCGGCCACGCAGACGGCGGCGTTCACGGCACGGCCCGCGGGAAGGTCGCGGTCGACCACGATCACCCACTTCAGGCGGGCCGCCCGGGTCGGGAGGGCCGGGTCGATCTCCTCGGGAGCGAACCCGACACGCGAGGTCGTCTGTTCATCGGCCATCATTCGGTCCTCCTGTGCATACGTTCGGACGTACGCGGTTGATGCTAGGCACCGGTACGATTGAGCTGCAAGGAATCCGTATTTATATCGGAAGCAAGGGCGTGCGGGCGGGCATGGACGAACTTGATAAGGCGATCCTGGCGGAACTGCAGTCGGATGCACGGAAGACCAACCGTGACGTCGCCGCCTCGGTCGGGGTCTCGCCGACCACGGCACTCGACCGCACGCGGGCGCTCCGTCAGCGCGGCGTCATCCGGGGAGCGATCCTCGACGTCGACCTGGCGGAGATCGGGCGCCCGGTGCAGGCCCTCATCGCCATCCGCGTGCGTCCCCCCTCGCGGCGCAACATCGAGGGCTTCCGCAACTGGGTCAGCGCGCTCCCCGACACCCTGGGCGTCTATGTGACGACCGGCACGGAGGACTTCATCGTGCACGTGGCGGTGCCGGACAACGCCAGCCTGTACGCGTTCGTGATCGACAAGCTCACCGAACGGCCCGAA
This sequence comes from Microbispora sp. NBRC 16548, assembly GCF_030268985.1. NCBI lineage: Bacteria > Bacillati > Actinomycetota > Actinomycetes > Streptosporangiales > Streptosporangiaceae > Microbispora > Microbispora sp. NBRC 16548. The sequence goes on along the minus strand of NZ_BSSF01000004.1, from coordinate 171,555 downwards.
GTCGCCGACGTCCGCACGTCGATCGTCTACGAGCACATCCGCAACACCCGGATCAGCCCCGTGTGAGAGCGGCATCGGCCCACCCTTCGGACACCTCGCCGGCGCACGTGCCGCAGGCGCTCCCCAGCCTCGGCGCCTACCGGAGGGCAGGGCTCTTCGAGATCGTCCTGCCCGGCCCGGCGGGAGCGTTCCGACCCGGGCACGCACGGATGACCGGCGGCACGCGCTCGGCGGGTGCCGCCTGCTCATCGCTCTGTCGTCAGGGGGACGTACCATGCTCGGGTAAACGGCCTGGGCAGGGCCCGCATGACCATGTTCCGCGAGTCAGGGGGGAGCCACCGGATGGGCCTGCACATCGAGAGTAGATCGTCCGAGTCGCCCTACATCGAGCGGGTGTGGCGTAGCAGCAGCCGTGACGTGGAACAGATGACGGCGGTCGCGACGGCCCATTGGGACCTGGTCTTCTGGAAGCACCGCGGCCAGGTCAGCGCCTCCGTCCAGGGGCCGGAGACGAGGGCGAGCCAGGCCCCCGTTCCCGGGGAGGCCACGTTCTTCGGGATCAGCTTCTCCCTCGGCACCGCGATGCCCCATCTTCCCCTCGGCCGCCTCGTGGACGGGTCCGCGGAGATTCCCGACACGACGCACAGGTCCTTCTGGCTGAAGGGTTCCACCTGGCACCTGCCCGACTGGGACAACGCCGAGGCGTTCGTGCAGCGGCTGGTGCGCGAGGGGGTCGTGGAGCGCGACCCGCTCGTCGCCGCGGTGCTCCGCGGCGCGCCGCCGGACGTGTCCGAACGCACCGTGCAACGGCGCTTCCAGGCGGCGACCGGGCTCACCCGCGGCGCCGTCCGGCAGATCGACCGCGCCAGGCGGGCGGCGATCCTGATCCAGGAGGGCGTGCCGGTTCACGACGTGATCCATCGGCTCGGATACTTCGACCAACCGCACCTGGCACGGTCCTTGAGCCGTTACATCGGGCGGACCGCCACGCAGCTGGGCGATCGGAAGCCGGCGCAGCCGCTGTCGCTCCTGTACGCGACCTGACCGCTCGCCTCGGCATATTCAGAAGTGCGTGGTGACGCCGAACGCCGCGCGCAGGCTCGCCATGTCGTGCAGGTCGCGGTCGCGGGGATCGTAGCCCTGGTGGAAGGCGACCTGCTGACCGACGGACAGGCAGCGCACCCGCACGCCCTCGATCGTGCCCGTGACGAAGGCCGCGGCCGGGTAGTGGAGCGCCGCGCCGCGGTCGTCCAGGTGCTGCACGGCCGAGCCGTCCTCGGCGACGTGCAGCGGATGGAGATCGAGCTCGTGCCCATGGCCGTCGGTCATGACGAACCTGGCCGGCCGCCCGGGCACCGCGCCGGGCCGCTCGGCGTACCCGGACGACTCCAGCTCGCCGATCACCAGTCGCTCCTGTTCGGCCCGGTGGAGCAGGTCGAGGTCATGATGCTCCCGGGTGACGCGTCCGACCAGGACGTCGATCCCCCAGCCGCCGGCGACCCAGACCTCGCATCCAGCGGCCTCCAGCGCGTTCAGCACCCGCAGCATCTCGCCGATCGGCAGCACCGGTCCCGCTCCCCTCAACCCGATCTTCGAGCCACGCTACCCCCCGCGGAACCGGGGACGGCACGGGGGACGGGTCAGGGCGTGATGAGCACCTTCAGCGCCTGACGGGCGGCCATGGCACGGTAGCCGTCGGGCACCTCCTCCAGATTCACGGTGCGGTCGAACACGCGACCCGGCTCGATCATGCCGTCGAGCACGTCGGGCAGGAGTTCCTCGATGTAGGCGCGGGCCGGTGCGACACCGCCGGTCAGGGTGATGTTCCTCATGAACTCCCGGGACCCCATCGACACCTTCTCGTACTGCGGGGCGCCGACCCGGCCGACCACGCCGCCGTCGCGGACCACTCCGAAGGCGGTGTTCATGGCCTGCTCCAGCCCGACGCACTCCAGCACCGCGTGGGTGCCGTCGCCGCCGGTCAGTTCCCTGACCCTCTCGACGCCCTCCTCACCGCGTTCGGCGACCACGTCGGTGGCGCCGAACTCTCGGCCGAGGTCGGTGCGGTCCTTGTGCCGCCCCATCAGGATGATCCGCTCGGCGCCCAGGCGCCTGGCCGACAGCACCGCCGACAGGCCGACCGCGCCGTCGCCGATAACGGTCACCGTCGTACGCGCGTTCACGCCGGCCTTGACCGCACAGTGGTAGCCGGTGGGGAACACGTCGGACAGGGTGAGCAGCGACGGCAGGAGAGCCGAGTCCTCGCTTACCGGCAGCCGCACCAGCGTGCCCTGCGCCTGCGGCACGCGCACGGCCTCGCCCTGGCCGCCGTCGACACCGTTCCTGGCCCACATCCCGCCATGCCGGCACGACGTCTGCAGGCCCTCCGAGCAGAAGTCGCAGGTGTTGTCGGACCAGACGAACGGCGCGACCACCACGTCGCCCCGGTTCAGCCCGCGCACCTCGGAGCCGGTCTCCTCCACTACGCCGAGGAACTCGTGGCCGATGCGGTCGCCGTGCTCTGTGGCGGCCCGCGACCGGTAGGGCCACAGGTCGCTGCCGCAGATACAGGAGCGCAGCACCCGCACCACGGCGTCCGTGGGCTGCTCGATCACCGGGTCGGGCACGTTCTCCACCCGCACGTCGCCGGCGCCGTAAATCAAGGTCGCTCGCATGACAGCCTTCCGTTTCTCGCGTTCGTGTCACCGCTACCCGGAAACGGCCGGCGCTCGCCCGGATCCATGAAGTTCGCCCAGGTCACAGGTTTGTGCCAAGGACTCACGACGCCGGTCACTACGCTGGGAGCGAGCACGCCCGACCGCCGTGCCCATGTCGAGAGGACCTTGATGACCGAGCCGTCCCGATCCTGGCCCCGCCTGCTCGCGACGCTCCTGCGGGGGCACGATCTCGACGCGGACGACACCCGATGGGCCATGCGGCAGGTCATGGACGACGCGGCCGATCCCGCCCAGCTCGCCGGGTTCCTGGTCGCCCTGCGGGCCAAGGGTGAGAGCACCGCGGAACTCCGGGGCATGCTCGACGCCCTCATGGAACGGGTCGTACCCCTGCCCGTCGACGGCGCGGAGGTCGTCGACATCGTCGGCACCGGCGGCGACGGCGCCCACACCGTGAACGTGAGCACCATGGCGGCGATCGTCGTGGCCGCCGCCGGCGCCCCGGTCGTCAAGCACGGCGGCCGCTCGGCGTCCAGCAAGGCCGGTGCCGCCGACGTCCTGGAAGCCCTGGGCCTGCCGCTCGATCTCACGCCCGACGACATCGCCCGGTGCGTGCGCGACGTCGGCATCGGCTTCACCTTCGCCCCGCGCTTCCACCAGGGGCTGCGTTACGCCGGTCCGGTGCGCAAGGCGCTCGGCGTCCCCACCGCCGTCAACTATCTGGCGCCGCTGACCAACCCCGCCAGTCCCCGTGCCGCCCTGGTCGGCTGCTCCAACCCCGCCCTCGCCCCGGTCCTGGCGAACGTCCTCGCGGAACGGGGCGCGAGCGCCCTGGTCGTGTGCGGGCAGGACGGCCTCGACGAGATCACCACCGCCGCACCCACGAGCGTCTGGATCGCCGAGAGCGGCGGCGTCCGGCAGGAGACGCTGGACGCCGCCGACTTCGGACTGGCCCGCAGCGCGCAGGACGCGCTCCGGGGCGGTGACGCGACCTACAACGCCTCGGTCGTCCACCGGGTCCTGGCCGGTGAAGCGGGCGCCGCACGTGACGCCGTCCTCGCCAACGCGGCCGGTGCCCTCGCCGCTCATCGCGGCTTCGGCGGGGGCCTGCGTGACGCCTTCGCGACCTGCCTGGAGGACGCGCGCCGCGCCGTCGACAGCGGTGCCGCCGCCACCACCCTCGAGAGCTGGCTGAAGCTCGCGTCGTCCCTGGCCGGCCGGTAGCGCCGACGCCGCCGCCACTGGTCAAGCACTCTCATTGTCGGCCTCACCGACAGACGATGACGAATGGCCTGGGCCGGCGCCAACAGGTTCTTGCACTGACGGAGGCGAGCCAGTGGTTGATGGATCCGGAGTCGACCATGAGGTGAGTTTGCGCCGGGTTCGGCGGCCAGGGCGACATGGAGACGTCCTGAGCGTCGATCGCCGTGCCTGGCGAGTCGCCGATCACTGCTCGCGACGATTGGCGACAACGGCCGTCTGCCGAACTGCCAGAAATGCCGGCGTCAGCGGCGTACCCGGGCGGCGATGGTCTGCGCGCACGCCAGGGACTCCGTGTGCGTGGTGTCCACCACGAGGTCGTAGACCACGCCCTCGTGAACCACCTCCGCCTGCAACGCCGCCATCCCCCTGACACGGTCGCCCCGCGCGATCTCTCGCCCTGCGGCGACCGCGCTGTCGCACCTCACACCGACCCAGAGCACCTCCAGCCCGGCGAGGACTTTCTGCCAGCGTTGCTGGGATGCCGCTCCGCCGAGGAACACGTCGTCCACGATGACCCGAGCGCCCGCGATGGCCATCGCGGCGATCCCCGTCGTCCACGCCGCATCCAGCGTCATGAACGCCGGCCCGACATCGACCCGACCGTCCGATGCGAAAGTGATCCCCGCATCCGATGCCCGCATGGAGGCAGGCATCGCATCGACCATGGTGTCGACCGAGAGGGCGAGCCACGGATCCGGCAGGACCGCCTGCAGGCACCGGGAGATCCCCGACTTGCCCGAGCTGGAGCCGCCGTTGAGGACAATCACCTGTGTCGCCACCGCGCCACCCTAGAGGGCGGCCCTGCACGTCTCAAACGGTTTTCGCGTGGCACATCCGTGCCGTCCCCGACGCCAGGCCGGACCGGCAGAGCGGCTTCTCATGGCGCGGACTCGGCGTGCACCTGGTCGAAGAGCTGGGTCAGACGCCCGAGCCCCGCCGCGGTCCGCAGCACGTCCGAGTAGTCGCGCAGGTGGACGATACGGTCGTCGCGGGCGCGCAGGACGAGCACGAATCGAGAGGTGAAAGGCCGCCCGGTCGCATGGTTGACAGCGTCCATCTCACCCTCACAGATGATCACTTCGGCGTCGGCCGTCTCGTGAACGCACACCTCGCGGACTCCGGTCAGCGGTGGATCGGAGACCGATCCCCATGCCGCCCTGAAGCCGGCGCGGATCTCCTCGCGCCCGTCGTACCGCTGCGACGGGCCGCGATGCGGCGCCCAGAACACGAACTCATATATCGCCTCATCGGCGAACAGATCGGCCAGCACGTCGGGCGAGAAGTCCAGCATCGCCTGCTGGAAGCGGTCGAGCAGGTCGCGTGGAGTCGCGGGCATCCCGCCCCCTTCATCGGCGCAGTTCTGGCTCAACAAACGTAGACCGAAGGGCAACCATGGTCAACAAGCGTAGAGCAAGCGCATGGCCGAGGCATTCAGAAGCCCTGGGGTCCTCAGGCTTTCATCGGCCACCGCTGCTGCTGTCGGCAGAGGTGCCGGCACGAGCCTCAGCGATTCGAAACCACATGGGCCCGTTCCCAGGTGATCCCTGGTCACGGGCCTTCTTCCAGGTGGCTCCCGGGAACCGGGGCAGGTGAGCTCGCCAGAGGCCGGCTCCCTACGAGAAGCTCCTCTTCTTAACTTCCCGCCATCTCTCTGGCCTGCGCCGCGTCGGACCCTCCCTCATCCACGAGCGTGCAAGGCCACACAGTGCTGCCGGGCTTCGCCAGATAGGTTCCCAGGCTCCAGCCCACTCCCGGGGCGTTGCCAAGCCTGAACTCCAAGACCAAGGTCTCTCCAGGCTGCATGAACTTCGGTGAGATCATGAACTTGTCCCTGGTGATGGGACGGGTGACATCCCTGGAACGCCAGTGCTCCGGCCGGTTGAACTCCTCAAGCTGCTCTGCGGTCATGTTCTTGGGGTTGGGCGGGACATAGCCATAGTCCGCACCGATGAATCGTCCGGGCGCGCACTTCTTATCCCGCGGGGTGTAGGTGACATCGGCCCTGATGCCCTGGGCGTTCAGCTCAGCCTGGAGACCTTCGGGGTCCTGCAGCTCCTTGACCGTCACGATGAGTGTGCCGTCAGGGTTCTTCACCACCGCGTAGGCGGCCGCTCCTCCCCCCAGTGTCAGGGGAACCGCGACAGCGGCCGCCGTTATCCCCGCCACCGCGAGGATGCGTGCGCGGGTCATGATCCCTCGCGGCCAACGGACAGGTTCCTGCGTCGCTCGCGTAGCCATCTCGGCCTTGAGCTCCATGAGCAGCCTCTCCTCGAAGTTCATCGGAGTCCTTCCAAGACGGCGGGAGGCATTACGCCGGGAGCCTGGCGTAATGATTGACGGGCACGGTGTAACCGGACCCTGGCGGCCCCCTGTCTGATCCCGAGAGCCGCTGCCGCCTCTCCTACGGTGAGCTGGTCGATGGCCACCAACTCCAGGACGGCCCGCTCACTCTCGGGCAGCACAGCCATGGCAGCGAGCGCCCGTCGCGCAGGACTCTCCGCGTCCAGGCGCTCTTCAAGACGCGACAGATCGTCGGCGTCGAGCAGCCTGCGGCCACTGATCCGCTCAGTCAGCCGGAACTCACGCGCAGAGCGCTGCCGTTCAGCGGAGAGCATGTTGCGTGCGATGCCGTACAGCCAACCGACCTCACTGCCCAAACTGGGACGGTAGGTATGCGCCGAGTCGAGCACTGCCATGAAGACCTCTGCAACCAGATCGGCGACCGTGTGAGGATCATCGACCCGCCGGGCCATGAACCGCGTGACGGCTTCGACGTGCCTTCTGTAGAACGCTTCGAAAGCCACGGGATCGGTGGAGATCTTCACCGATCCCTTTCGGCTGAGGCGCACCGGCCAGCTCCCCTTCGTGGTCCTCCCGCGTTACACCCCTACTTGAAAGAAGCGGGACGAAGCGTTACATGGGGCCATCGCCGAAGCCTGGTACGCCGGCCGCTCTCTTCTCTGGCGCTACAGGTCATCCCGGCACGGGGCAGCGGTGCCGCCCCGGACTCCGAACGGACGAGGCCCGGACGCCGACGGTCGATGAGGCGCGCGCGCTCCTCTTCGTGCGGCCGAGAGGACTCGAACCCCTGATCGCCGCGGCGAGGCGCGGCGCGGGAGGACGTATGCGAGATGCTCCATAAGCTTGAGCGGTTACCGTGGGCGCTGTTAGCTTCACCCGGTGGACGACATGCCTGCACGGGCGGAGGCGATCGAGGACTTCGCGGCGGCACTGCGAGAACTTCGCAAATCGGTCGGCAACCCACCTTTCCGAGAAATGTCTGGCCGGTCGGGGGCGATCTCACACACGACGTTGCACGAAGCCACGAAGGGCAACCGGCTCCCGAGTTGGGAGACCACCGTCGAGTTCGTCAAGGCGTGCGGCGCAGACCCGGCCGCGTACCGCGAACGCTGGGAGAGGGCGAACTTAGCGGTCAGATCGGCCAGCGCCGGAGATCCTTCGAGCCGCGCGGGCACCTTGGGGGCCCGTCCGCCCGATGGATTCGAAGCCTCCGCCACGGACGTCGCGGAAGGTCGTACCGTGCACAGCACCACCGGGTCGCAAGCCCCACGGTGGGCTGGTGAGACCCCGGCATCTCTGCCCACGCCACAGCACGGCGAGTTCGCGGGCGACGTCCGGCCCGGCCCCTCCGCACCAGGGGGCCGAGGGCGATTCCGGCCGACCCGCCCGGCTGCGGCCGCGCTCGCAGTGACGGCCGCCGGCGTGGCGACAGTCCTCATCGCGGTCGCCGTCGATCGTGGTTCCGGGAGCGACGGGCACGGCTTGAACCCGTCCGGGAGCCCATCGAAGACCGGGCTGTCGGCAGCCGACTGCCCGGTGCGCGCCACCAACCCGCCGTGGAGCCCGCCCGCGCACGAGGGTGATTCTGCGAAGTTCATCGGGGACATCACGCTGCCCGACTGCACGCGCGTCGGCCCCCGCCAGACCGTGACCAAGGTATGGCGGCTCAAGAACGCCGGAACCGTGGCGTGGAAGGGATATTCGTTGCATCGCCTCGACCTCCCGCAGCAACCTGATCAATGCCAGACCGTCTCCGACGTACCGATCAAGGACACGCGACCCGGAGAGATGGTCGACATCCGGACCGCCATCACCACGCCAAGCAAGCCGGGCTTGTGCTACGTGCGGTTCAAGATGATGGACGGTTCGGGACGGGTCGCCTTCCCCGGCGGCCGGCCGCTCAACTTCCAGGTCATCGTCGGCTGACAGCGATTCCCCGCCGTGTGTCACACGGCGGGGAACCAGGAGCGGACGGTCTCCGCGGGTTCAGGATGTGAGAACGATCCCCTTGTAGTAGTACTTGAGGATTCTGGAGTAGCTCCAGCCCGCCTCGGCCTTGTCGCGAGAGCCGTTCTGCGACATCCAGTCGCCGGTGACCCAGTGGCGGCAGGCCGTCGTCGTGGAACAGTACTGCGCCTTGAAGATCTTCCCATTGCGCGTCATCCGGATGCCCCACGTCGCGTCCACCGCGGCGTTCGTCGCTGCCGTCGCGGAGCCCGGCTTGTACATCTGGCTGGACGTGTGGTCGGTGACGTCGTAGCACTGGCCGCTCGGCGTCTTGCTCGCCGACCTCAGCGCCCAGTACCAGCCGAAGTTCTTGACCGCGATCGCCCCGGCCCTGAGAGACTCCCTCGGCCAGTGCGACCGCCACTCGTTGGGCAGGACGTTCTTGATGTAGGTCTTGAACTCCACCCGGTCCACGCGATTGAGGGATTCCCGATAGACGAGGATCGTCGTGGGCAGTCTGCTGTCCGTGCCGTCGGTCTTGCACCCGGTCGGCGGCGCGGAGCTCAGGAACCGGTGGGAGGCGTTCTGGTTCTTGAGGCCGGGCTTGAGGTTGCCCCTGGCACCCGGTCCGAAGTCCTGGTAGACGCTGCCGCCGTAGTTGCTGTTGAAGTAGACCCGGACGGTCTTGCCGCTGCGGTTCCAGACCGAGGCGGCGGCATTCTTGACGCACTTGCCCTTGCCGGCGCCGGGTCCCTTGAAATCGAAGCAGGAGGGCTGCCGGGTGCCGTAGTCACCGACGGACCCGGTGAAGTCCGAGACCGATCCCTGGTTGTTGCTGTTGAAGTAGTAACAGAACTCGCCGGCCTCGCACACGCCGTTACGGGTGGCCGCCGAGGCGGGCGAAGCGGCGGCGAGCACCGCCCCGCCGACCACCAGCGCGGCGGCCGCCGCTGCGGGCCGCGAGATCAGCCGTGCAGTTCGTGGAGACACAGTTGCCTTCCTCTCCGTCAGGGGCCGCTCTGCGCTAGCGGACGTTGTAGCCCTGGGAGTTCCAGAACGAGTTCGGGTTCGGGTTGCTCAGATTCGGGTCGCCGACGCTCTTGGCGGCGAGCGTCTGCCGTCCAGGACGCATCTCGACGTGGGTGTGCGCGGCCTTCTTGGACGACACCCCGTGCCACGCCTCGTTCGCGATGATCTGGCCGCGCGAGATCTGCTGGCCCACACGCAGCGAGGACAGCGGAGCGGAGTGCAGGTAGATGATCGTCTTGTTCAGCGAGGCGTTGTAGACGGCGATCGTGGAGAGCCCGGAGCCGCCGTTGCGCCCGTACACGACGTTGATGATCTGACCGCTCACCAGGGCGTGGACAGTCGAACCCACGCTGCGCTTGATGTCGATGCCCTCATGCCGGCCGGAGGTGTGGACGTAACCGTCGAAACCGCAGCTGATGTAGCCGCCGCCGGTCTGGTACAGCGCGTACGTCATGTTGACGCGCGCTGATGACGACGGGCCGAACTGGTGGGAGGCGTTCTGGTTCTTGAGGCCGGGCTTGAGGTTGCCCCTGGCACCGGGCGCGAAGTCCTGATAGACGCTGCCGCCGTAGTTGCTGTTGAAGTAGACCCGGACGGTCTTGCCGCTGCGGTTCCAGACCGAGGCGGCGGCATTCTTGACGCACTTGCCCTTGCCGGCGCCGGGTCCCTTGAAATCGAAGCAGGAGGGCTGCCGGGTGCCGTAGTCGCCGACCGATCCGGTGAAGTCGGAGAGCGATCCCTGGTTGTTGCTGTTGAAGTAGTAACAGAACTCGCCGGCCTCGCACACGCCGTTGCGGGTGGCCGCCGAGGCGGGCGAAGCGGTGGCGAGCACCGCCCCGCCGAGCACCATCGCGGCGGCGGCAGTGGTGAGGATCTTGTTGAGCGTTCCCATGGTGTTCTCCTTCGTGTCTGTGCAGCCTGGGTTTCGGATGGTCACGTCAGCGGCGTTGGTACTCCTCCCAGGTGCGGATGGTCACCTTCGGGCCGTCGTCCGGGCCACGGCCGGCGAGCCCGTTCAGACCGAGGTAGTAGTCACCGATCTGATGCTGGGCCTGGCTGGAGAGGTCGGTGTCGTTGATGGCGGCGGCGTGGATGTGCCACGGCCAGTCGGCTTGGTCGGGGCTACGCACCCATGCCGCGAAGCCGACACGTCGCAACGCACGGACGGCGGCGACGCGGGTGGCGGAATTCATCCCCTTGACCGAGATGTCGACGACGCCGCCGCCGTCGTGGGTGCCCGCGGACGTGGGGTCGCCGCCGCGGTTGTACGACCCCTGCAACAGCACGAGGTCGCGGCCGAGCAGCCGCTTCGCCTCGACCAGCATGCTCCGCGTGCGGGTGTCGATGACGGCGCCGCCGGCGGACACCCGAGCACCCGGCCCGATGATGTGGGTGACCGTGAAACGGCCGGCTCCAAGCCGGGTGAGCGACGCCTTGCCCGGAAGGCCGTTGGCGGCGAGGCCGGTGAGGCCGAGCGACCTCTGGAACTTCGCGAAGGCGACGACCGTTGTGGTGCCGAAATAACCGTCCACCCACTTCGCGTCGAGCAGGTGCCGGTCGCGCAGCGCCTGCTCGACGAGGAGCACACTGGCCTTGGCGCCCGGGGTCAGCGTGTCGTCAGGCCGCCGCGGGTCGATCTGGGCCGCCTTGACAGTGGCTTCCATGTTCACGCTCGGAAGGGCGCCGGCGTCGGCTGCCTGTGCCGCCGACATCCCGGACGCTCCGGTCAAGCAAGCGAGCAGGGCGGCCGCCCCGAGGGCGGCGGCGCATGGCGGCAGCTTCATCGTTTCTCCTGGTGTCGAACGCCGGCAGGTGATTCCTGCGGCGGATCCACGGTTTCGGATCGCTCGCGCTGTCCACAACGAGATCGTGTTGTCAGCCTGTCCGACGGGCTTCCCGTACAGGCGTACGCGCCGCCTGACAGGCAATCCCACGGCGAGCGAGACGCACAGCCTGACGATCACCAAGAACGTCTACGGGCACCTGCTGGAGGGCGAAAAGCGAGCGGCGACGGAGGCCATTTCGAGCGCTCTACTGGGCCGGCCGAAACGGGTGGCCCCGAGGTGGCTTCCACAAACGCGGAAGAGACCGCGTGAAGCCCGAAAACACTAAGGCCCGTCACCAGGTTTTCCCTGGTCACGGGCCTTCCAGGAGGTGCGCGTTGCGTGTCCGCCCAGCGCCCTCACTGCCCGAAAGAGAACCTGAGCAGGGCATTGATCAGGAAGTTGAGCCGGTGACGCAGACGGCCGACGACAGACTGTTCCGGAGCTTCTGTAGGTGTCAGCAGCGTCCAGCGCAGTGAGCACCCGCCATCCGCGGTCGGCCGGATGTCGAACCGGATCTCGTCATCGGGCCTTTCCGGCCACAACGACGACCAGACCACGAGTTCCGGCTCCACCGCCCGGAGAATGCGCGGCTCGACTTCATCGGGGTGCAGGTCCAGCCATTGCCTCCCGCCAGGTCGCCGAGGCTCGGTCAGACTCTGCCACACGATGTGGGGCGGCGGCGGCTGCCTGCGCTCTCGCGAACCCAACTCGATCATTTCCGCAGTCTAGAAGGCGGCCGTCGCGCGGTCGTCGGTCCACCAGTTCGGAAGATCTCGGTACGCGACCCTCCGACCTGCTGAGCTCCGGTGCCAGGAACTATTGTCGCGGGCATGGTCGAAAACGATGCCCTCAGTGCCACCCGCGAGGCTTACGACGCTGCCGCCTCCACCTACGCGCAGCTGTTCCGCGACTCGCTGCGTGACAGCCCCCTGGACCGCGCGATCTTGGGTCTCTTCGCCGAGGTCGTAAGTGCGAGTGGGGACGGTCAGGTCGCGGACCTGGGGTGTGGGCCTGGCTACGTCACCGCTTATCTAGACGAGCTGGGGCTGGCGGCGTTTGGGGTTGACGCCTCTCCTGCGATGATCGAGTTGGCTCGACAGGCCTATCCGGGCCTGCGGTTCGACGTGGGCTCGATGACCGCGTTGAACATCGCTGACGGCGTGCTGGGCGGCGTACTCTCACGTTGGTCCATCATTCACACTCCGCCGCAGGACCTCCCCGTCGTCCTGGCGGAGTTCCATCGTGTGCTGGCACCCGGCGGCCACCTTCTGGTCGGCTTTTCGGCAAGCGACGATCCGTCTCACCCGACGCAGGTCTTCGATCACGCAGTCGCGCCGGCCTATCGGTGGTGGCCTGATCACCTCGCCGCGATGCTGCGCAAGTCCGGGTTGCCCGAGGTGGCCCGGATGGTTCGCGAGCCCCAGCCCACCGACCGACGGCAGTTCCATGAGATTCAACTGCTCGCCCGCAAAGCCTAGGCAGGGGCTGTCCGGCCGAACGCATGACCGCATCCGACCTGCCGCACGGGGAGCCGTCCGACTCCAGGCATCGGCTCATGATCAGGGCTCACCACCCGTTCAAGCTCTGATTCGGTCGAACGGGGGGACTTCGAGGAACACGCTCGATGACTTGGGCTCCTGGTGGGCATCGAGCTGGGCGATCTTCTCCTCTGCCCCAGCGAGGCTGACCCGTAGCCCTTCGACCTCGGCGAGCCAGGCATCGCGTTCGGCGGGACCCCGCTCCACGTCGACCTAAACACTAGGGCCCGTCACCAGGTTTTCCCTGGTCACGGGCCTTCTAGGAAGTGCGCGGCCGAGAGGACTCGAACCCTTGACCTTCTGATCCATAGCAAGATCGGTGATGTCCACCGGCGTCCACAGTCGACACGAGCACCTGTTCAGAAGGGGTGTCCGGGCTCAGCGATTCCACACTTGTCCACGGTCGTTCAGGGCTGTCGTTGGCAACGCCGTTAGCAAGCTCACTCGTCGGGATACTCCTCAGAGCGAGGAGGACGGACATGGGGAAGGTCCTGCCGACGACTCGCACCGAACTCAGCGAAGTTCCGCCGCCCCTGCGTAAGGCTCAACTCGTAGTTCGGGCCTCCGTGCGTTTCGTCGGCGTCATGGTCGTCCTGTCCATCGTCTTCCCAGAAACAGACTGGACAGATCTCGTACCCGCCTCGCACGTTGAGAGTGAGGAAACGGCAGCAAGGGCATGGATACGGCTTATCTCTCTTGGGGCAGGGAACGCTCACGAACTCCACCCGGACACCGTAATGGCACGGGCCGAGCCGTAAGGTTGCAACCATGCTCGAGTCGCAACGCGAACGTGTGCCACTCAACGACGGCGGCGAGCTGGACACGGCACTGGCGTTTCTGTCGTTCGCCCGGTCCTGTGTGCTGAAAAAGGTCGGCGGCTTGGACGAGGAGCAGTTGCGGCGGCGTCTGGTTGTGTCGGACACGACGCTGCTGGGGCTGGTTCAGCACCTGGCCGACGCCGAGCGGTACTGGTTCGGGTACACGCTGGCCGGTGATCCGCGGTACGCCGATGTCGACTTCGGCATGCTCGTCGCGCCGGACCGGTGCGCGGACCAGGTCATCGCCGACTACCGGGCGGCTATTGCCGAGAGCGACGCGCACATCCGTGCGGCGGACGGCCTCGACGTACGCACCTCACACCCAGTGGCCGACGAGCCCCTTACGCTTCGCTGGGTGCTCGCCCATATGACCAGCGAAACAGTCCGGCACGCCGGGCACGCCGACATCCTGCGGGAACTCATCGACGGCGTGACCGGCCGTTGATCTCGCCGGTCCTGGAGGTCCTCATGCGTGACCTGCTCTGCCGGTAGATGTGTCAGTGCGCTTTTGGATGTCGTCCAGAGCGGTGGTCGTTGAGTGCTTTGGCATAAAGCTGCCGGAGGCCGTCAGCCTTGGCGCTTTTCCTTCTCTTACGAATTCGGCTGCACGGGCACCACGGGCCGAGCAACATGGAAGGCGAAACGTATAGGAGGTCGGATGGCAGACGCCAGCGGATGGTTCGCGCTCGCTGGAGCGCTCGGAGGCGAGACCGTCACTGGGTGATCGGCTTCGCGCCTGCGGGACTCGCTCACCTGCGGCAGCCGCAAGAAGATCGGACTCATCCGACCCAGTTCGTGATCGTGCACTGAGGTGCGACTACGGAGTGAGGGCGGCGCTGCGCTCGGGCTCATGTGGAGCGGATTCGATCCGGACGCCGGTACTCTCCGCGTCACCCATGCCGTGACGCGAATCAAGAACCAGCCCCTGCTGCCTCCCCCTTCTCACTCTTGAGGGAACTACCCCATCACGCTTTCCAAGTCTGCGGACCGTCGTTCACCGCAGGTCGTCGGGGTCTCCAGCTATGGCGTCGGCTCTCATGCTGACCTCGGCGAACGCCTCCGTACGGGGTGAACTGAGACTGGAAACGAGACTGCAAGAGCCGGGGTCGTGCTGCTCGCTCCGCAGCCGGGCTAGACGTCGTCGTCCGGGCGTAGGGCGTGCAGGACCGCAGAAGTATCCAGGTAGAACGGGTGTATCTCGGTGATGCGATCATTCTTGATCGTCATCAGCTGCATCACCGAGGTCTCCAAGGCCCGGCCGGTGGCGCGGGCGCGCAGGATGCCGCGGTTCCAGACCACGACACTGCCGCCGTCGACCACATACTTCTGCTCCAGGAACTCCAGGGACTGCCATGCCTCGCTCATGGCGGCCATGAAGTGCTCGATGCCGCTCGGTCCGCGCCAGGTGCCCCCGTAGGGCAGGGAGTCCGCCTGGTACATCACGACCTCTGGGTCCAGGCACTCGGCAAGCTCGCCGAAGTCGGCCTTGCCGAGGCCCCCTGCGGCGATATAGGCAACTTCCGCCCGGTAGAACCTCTCCAGCACTGCCAGTGAGCTCCTGCCCTCGTCGCCCCCCGAAGCCGGACCGTCATTCGTCGTTGCTTCTGCCATCATGCGCTCATCATGTCCGCCCCGGACAGATGCACCCGGCGGAAATCGGACGATTGAGGACTGGACATGGCGAAGGGGCCGACTTGGATGGGGTCGGCGCCCCTTCGCGTTCACTGCCTCAACCAGGCGCGGAGGATTAGTGCCTTGTCGGCCATGACGAGATCGCCATGCGCCGGATTGCCGAGATCTTGCGGCCTTCCCCGCGGGAAGGCATTGGGAAGGATCAGCCGGATGCCGCCGGTCATGGCCGGACACCCGCCGCTGATCGCGGGCACGAAAAAGCCCAGCTCCCCGGTTGGTGAGCTGGGCTTTCGCCTTGCGCGGCCGAGAGGACTCGAACCCCTAACCTTCTGATCCGTAGTCAGATGCTCTATCCATTGAGCTACGGCCGCTTTGCTGTCTGTTCACCTGCGGTGCCCTGCAACGGGTGTAACTCTACCAGACCCGTCACCCCTGCTTGCGCCAATAAGTCGCTCCGCCCCCGGTCAGGCCGACTCCGTACGCACGGAGCGCGGCGAGCGGACGGACCGAGGGCGCGGCGGAGTCACTCCTGGGGAACGAAGAGCGTGAGCATGTCGGCGATGCACGCCGGCCTGTCGACTCCCTCGACCTCGATCGTGACGCGGAGGTTCGCGAGGGTGCCCGAAGGAGTGCCCTTGACGTCGGTGACCTCCGCCCCCGCCCGCACGCGGGACCCGACGGGAACCGGCCGGGGGAAGCGCACCTTGTTCAGCCCGTAGTTGATCGCCATGCGCAGGCCGTCCACGCGGTACAGCTCGCCGAGCAACGACGGCAGCAGCGAGAGCGTGAGGTATCCGTGGGCGATGGTGCCGCCGAACGGGCTGTCCTTCGCCCGGTCGGGGTCCACGTGGATCCACTGGTGGTCGTCCGTCGCGTCGGCGAAGGCGTTCACCCTCTCCTGACCGATCTCTCGCCAGTCGCTGTACCCGAGATGCTCGCCCTTGGCCGCCTTGAGTTCGGCGAGGTCCGTGAAGATCCGCATGACCGCACCCTATTCACGCGAACCCGGGACCGGCAGGAATCGGGGGACTCGGAGCGCGTTGCCGTCCACACTGGTTCCATCGGGGAGCGAGCGAGGGTCGCCACTTATGGCAACACACACATAACTGTCGGTGACGAACGGGTCCTGACCTGCGGGGTATCAGCACAAGGCGGGGTGCACGCCGGAACACACCCCGACGTGGAGGAGACGTGGACGAGCAACCCGGCTCACCCGGCAAGCGGTATCGGCTCCGCGGACTCATCGCGGTCGTGGTCGCGGGTCTCGTCTGCTGGGCGCTCATCATCCTGCTGCTGGTCAAGCTGTTCGGGTGAGCCTGCGGGAGGGGACGTGCCGGCCGGAGACCAGCCCCGGCCGGCACCGGTCGTCACTCACCGCTCTGAATGCTCTCGACCAGGTTGAGATGCTCCTGGACCACCGGCTTGGCGTCCCGGGCCAGATTCTTCACGTCCTGGGAAGAACCGGTCGAGATCTCCTTGTCCAGGAAGTCCAGGGTCTTGCGGTGGTCCTTGACCTGCGCGTCGATCCACGCTCGGTCGAACGCGGTGCCGCTGTTGGCGGCGAACCGCCGCAGTTCGGCCTGCTGCTCCTCGCTCGGCCGGCTCGGCAGGTCCACGCCCAACTGTTCGGCCACCCGCTTGAGCTGGCCGTCGAGAGAGGTGTGGTCCTCCACGAACTTCCTGCCGGCGTCCCTGACCGACTGCTTGCCGGCCTGCCGCTCGGCGAGCTGCCCGCCCTGGATCTCCGCGAGGTTGTCCTGGTGCGCACCGACCAGGAATGCCTTGTCCTGGTCGCTGACATCCGGCGGTGCCGCGTACCCTGCGGTGACCCCTGACAGCGCCGCGACCACGGCCGCCACCAGGACGATGAGCCATCTCAGCATCAGATCCCCCGATCCTTCACCGGACGGCCGAGCACCGGCTGATCGGCCTCGACCATCCGGGCATGACGCTTCAAATGCCTCATACCCATCAGCCGCGCCTCTCGTACGGCTCAATCCGTCACGGGCCGATAGCCCCTCACGTAGTCGACCACGAACTCCTTGGGGTAAGGCCCCATCCGCTCGGGCCCCTCCGCGTCGGGAAACTCGTAGATCCCGAGCATGAGCTGCATCGGATAGTCCGGCGACTGCCGGATGGTCTTGACGTGCCGGCCGTCCACGAAGAACGTCACCCGATCCGGGGTCCACTCGACCGCGTACACGTGGAACTCGCGCGCGTCGATGGGGAGGACCTCGGCGGCGAACTCGTCGGTGATCGTGGGATCGCCGAACGGGTGGACCCCCATGCCGACCGCCGCCGCGTCCGGCCGCACGTCACGCCCGAAGATCTCGCAGACGCAGATCTCCGCGGACCGCTCGGGCGCGTCCTCGAAGCCGATCATCCAGAGCGCGACCATGGCGCGCGGATCGTCGGTGGCCCGGGCACGCATCTCGATCAGGCCGAAGTGCGGGGTGTAGAGCCGCGCCTCGTCCTGCGCCTCGCGGACGACGGCCCGGCCGCCCCGCCCGTGCTGGCCGACGACGCTGCCCACCGGCCCGGAGAACACGCCTGTCTGCAGTGAGGACACGCGCATCCGGCCCTCCGTCTCCGGCGACCACGGCGGCTGATCCTCCTCGATCAGCAGGCGCAGGCGACCGTCGCCTACGCGATATCGGGCCGCCGAGGCGGCGCGTGTGGTCCATTGGGGCAGATAGCGCGGGATCCAGCGATTCTCGTCGAGCCCGTCCCCGTCAAAGGTGTCCTCGAACTCCAGCACGTAGCCGGCCTTCGTCGTCGAGTCCGGCGCGTACGTACCGTTTGCGGCTTCGCTCATGCGTCAATCCTGGATCGATCTATAGAGGAACGAAGCACACCCCGGGGCATACGGAAAAAGACGACGGGAGTTCACCAATCTCTACCTTGGTTCGTCCCGGTTTCGAGGTGATGCTGGCGAATGTCTGTCCCCTCGCCCCCACAAGGAGGTCTCGTGCAGACTCCGCGACGCTCCCGGCCGTCCTGGCCGGGACGGCTCACCATTGTGATCGCCGCCATCGTGTCCCTCACCGGAGTGACCGGCACCGTCCCCGCCCACGCATCGGTCTACAGCTCCTGCACCATCTCCCGCTGCGCCGACGCCCGCTCGGCGAACACGATCTGGGCCGGGAAGGGCTATCCCACCAGCAGCGGCTGGTACTCCTGGCCGGACGGCAAGTACAACTACACCGGCGGGCGCTTCTACAACCGCGAGGGCCAGCTTCCCAGCGGCGCCACCTACTACGAGTACGACGTCTACTCCCGCGCCTACGGCGCCTCGCGTGACGCGTACCGGATCGTCGTCAACCGCAGCACCGGCGTGACCTGGTTCTCGCCCAACCACTACACCGACTTCTACAGGCTCTAGGACTTCTCATGGCCTCCGCCGCGCGTCCGCTGCCTCCGTGGCTCACGGTGACCACCGATCCGGCCCCGGCGGTCGTCGACGGGCGGGCCTGCCAGACCCGTGCCGCCTTCTTCGACGAGGTGGCACGGGCCCTGCGCCTCCCGGCGTACTTCGGCCGCAACTGGGACGCCCTCACCGACTCCCTGCGTGACATCGGGCCGGTCCACCTGGCCGTGGAGCACGCCGAGGAACTGCTCGACGCCGAACCTCCCGGGCAGTTCGCCACCCTGCTGGCCGTCCTCGCCGGCGCCGCCGAGGCCGGGCTGACCCTGACCCTCCACACGGACCCCGCCCACGCGCCCCGTCTCCGCCACCGGCTGATCGACGCCCTGCCCTGATCGCCCGTACGATCCCCAAGCCGGGAGGAGAACGGGGCCATGCTGGATCCGATCATCAACTTCGCCGTGAGGGGAGCCCTCGACCCCCTGAGGCTGGGCATGCATCGATCGGAACTCCTCGCCGCACTCGGTCCGCCCCAGGGCACCACGGGACAGCCGGAGGGGAAGCCGGTCATGTGGTGCTATGACGACCTGCAGATCGGGCTCTCGGGGCACCACATGGTGTGGTACATCGCGCTCGAACCATCCGGCTCCCGCATCACGCTGCCTGCGCCGATGCGTCCCGGGCCGATCGAGGCCCCCGCGAAGGACGCCCTGCTCCGCGATCTGGCGTCGCGAGGCGAAGCCGCAGAGGAGTGCGCGCCGTACGCACCGGGCGAGCTCTGGTGGCGAGTCCCCGCGTCAGGAGTCCTGATGTCCTTCTGCGCGGACGGACCACTGGACAACATTCATATATCCGACAGATCCCTCCTCCTCTGATCCGTGGATCGTCATGTGGAAGGCGGGACGAGGAGTGCCTCGGCGCCGATGGGAACGTAGCCCGCGGCGAGGAACGCCCGTACGCTCGCGGCGTTGCCCGGAGCGATCTGCGCCCAGAGCGGGTGCGCGGTGAGATGCCGGGCCGCACGGGCGAGGGTGCGGCCCAGGCCACGCCCACGGCCTTCCGGCTCGACCTCGAGCGCGACCTCCCACCGCCCGCCCACTCCCCGTCCGATGAGTACGAGCCCTCCCGGGCACGTCCAGACGCGTACGTCGTCGCGGTAGCGATGGGCGCGCTCGACGCGTGGATGGGCCGCGTCCGTGACTTCGACCAACTCGATGGGCGGGGGACCTTCGGCGGGGGCGGCCAGGGCGAGCATGTCGACGTTGTTGACCCGGCGTCCCGTGCGTTCTTCCAGGTCTCCCAGGAAAGGCGGGTTGAGCGGCGCCGACAGATCGTCGTCGGGCAGCCGGGACCTGATCCAGTCCTCGCCGACATCGGCGAAGATCACGTTGTGCGCGGTGAAGGCGATGACTCCCGCATGACGTGCGGACGGCTGCGGAACGATGGTCGGCCCGGCACCCGGCTCGGGCAGGTGCCCGCCGGCCGCACGAGCGAGGACGTCAGCCAAGGTGATCACCGGGACACGGTAGCCACCACCCGCAACGCCGCTCAAGACGATCTCGTCCAGCCGGCGGCACGCCGACCGGTCGGCCGGCGCCGCCACCGGACACCGCTCGACCGCTCAGCCGGCTCCGGCCCTGCCGTCACCAGGGCACGGGCCCGAAGCGGTCGATGAACCGGCCCGTTCCGCCGTCGGCTCCCTCGGTCGCGAGCGTCACGATCGCGTCGGTCCCCTCGGTCACGGTCTGGGGGCCGCTGTGCCCGTTGAGGTCGGTCGCGGTGTAGCCGGGGTCGGCGGCGTTGACCCGGATGCCGGGCAGCGCCTTCGCGTACTGCGTCGTGAGCATCGTCACCGCGGCCTTCGACGACGTGTACAGCGGTCCCACGACCGTCGATTCCACCCGCTGCGGGTCGTGGGTCAGCGCGAACGACCCCGTGCCGCTGCTCACGTTGACGATCGCCGGGTGCTCCGACTCACGGAGCAGAGGCAGGAAGGCACTCGTCACGCGGACGATGCCCACGACGTTCGTCTGGAAGACCTCGAGGGCGTGGTCCGCGGTCAGCTCGTCGGCGGGCACGTGCGGGCCGAGGATCCCGGCATTGTTGATCAGGATGTCGACGCGGCCCTCGTGCGCGGCGACGTCGGCCGCCGCGGCGGCGACGGACGCGTCGTCGGTGACGTCGATCCGCACGAAGCGTACGCCGAGCTTGTCGGCCGCCGTCTGGCCGCGTTCGGTGTCCCGGGCGCCGAGGACGACGGTGTGGCCGAGGTCGACGAGGCGGCGGGCGGTCTCGAACCCGAGGCCCTTGTTGGCCCCGGTGATGAAGGTGATGGTCATGTGCCGAGCGTCGGCTCTCGGGGCGCGGGCAACCAGGGAGAGCTCGCCGGTAGGAAAGGCAGTACCACCCTGGCGTCTCACCGCCGGTCTCACCGCCGACGCAGAATGAGCGCATGACGACAGACGAGACGAGCCTCGGCGCGACGATCCGCGCCTGGCGCGACCGGCTCTCCCCCGCGGCTGTCGGCCTGCCCGCCGGGCGTGTACGCCGTGCCGCCGGGCTGCGCCGCGAGGAACTGGCCGACCTCGCGGGCGTCTCGGTGGACTACGTCGTACGGCTGGAGCAGGGCCGGGCGACCACACCGTCGGCGCAGGTCGCCGCCGCGCTGGCGCGGGCGCTGCAGCTCGACCGCGCCGAGCGCGATCACCTCTACCGGCTCGCCGGGCTGCAGCCGCCCCCGGACGGCGTGATCAGTGATCACATCCCGCCCGGGATGCAGCGTGTGCTCACCCGGCTGGGCGACGCGCCGGTCGCCGTGTTCGCCGCCGACTGGCGGCTGCTGTGGTGGAACCGCAGCTGGGCGGCGCTCCTCGGCGACCCCTCCGTGCTCGCGCCGGAGGAGCGGAATCTGGTGCGCTCGCGTTTTCCTGTTCCGTCCGATCGGGGGCGCCTCGCGGCATGGCCCGTCGTCTCGGAGAACGCGGAGGCGACCGACCGGGCCATCGTCGCCGACCTGCGCCGCGCCTCCGGCCGTTACCCACAGGACGCGCGCCTCAGCGGGCTGATCCGCCGGACGCTGGACAACCCGCGGTTCGCCCGGTTGTGGCACTCCGGCGCGGTCGGCAGGCACGCCGAGGACCGCAAGACGATCCGGCACCCGGCGGTCGGGGAGATCACCGTCGACTGCGACGTGCTCTCCGACTCGGACACCGACCTGAAGATCGTCGTCTACACGGTCGTCCCCGGCAGCGAAGACGAGACCAAGCTCGACCTCACCCGCGTCGCCGGTGTCTTGGCCCCGCGATTGTGACGGCTCCGTCGTTCAGTCCTCGCGGCGTACGAGCTCGGGGCGGAACGCGATGATGAGGCCGAGCGTCGTGTAGCCCACGAGCAGGTGGGCCGCACCGACGACGTCCGACACGGAGGTGCCGAGGATCGCCATGGTCGGGAGGGTCACGACCACCCAGCTTTCGGCGACGAGCGGCCAGAAGCGGGCCGCTCCGCGCCACCGTCCGCTGACGGCGACCTTGACGCCGATCACGAACATGCCCAGCATCGACAGCGGCCAGAACGCGTCGAGGATCCCCATCCACACGCTGTCACGCTCGGAGGGCAGGAACGCGTGGGTAACGCTCCACGCCATGGCCAGGGCCAGCAGCACCCGCTCGACCTGCAGCATGGTGCGCGCCACGCGGCTCACTCCGGTCGCGCGGGTACGGACCATGATCGCAAGGAGGCACCAGGCGCCGAGCTGGAACGCCAGAGCGCCCAGGTCTGTGATCTTGGTTCCGATTTCGGTCGCCGGGTTGAAGCCGTAGACGAAGCTGACGGCCGACCAGGCCAGCGCCCCGGTGGAAAGGCCCAGGGCCAGCCGGCGTACGGCCGTCTCGGCGAGCGGCGTGGACGGGGACGCTCCGGCGGTGTCGGCACTGCGCTGGGCGTGCATGGACGAGGTCTCGGTCATCGTTGTTCCTTGGCTGAGAGGCTCGGAGGCGGCGGCGGTCGCCGCGGCAACGAGGACGATCCTCATGAACGACCGACCCAGACGGTCAGGGCATCGTGTCCCGATTCCCGGCATCTCTCGTGTCCCAGGGCAGGTGGGACCCCCGTCCTAGGGACATCGGCCACCTGCTGGGGCACACTTTCCTGGTGCAGATTGTGACGGTTCGTCGGCCTTCGCGCCTGAGCCTCGGGCCTGTGCTCTTCGCGATCGCCGTGACCGCCACACCGGTGGCAGCACTGATCGATCTGCGGGTGCCGCAGGCCCACCGTGCCGTGCTCGAACTACAGCCGGGCGGGTTCGACGCGATAGCGGGTGTCGCACTGGCCGCGGCCGGCATGGTGGTGCTCCGCCGTTGTCCGCGCCATCCCCTCGGCCGCCTGATGTCGGCCTTCGGCGCCTGGTGGGCGCTGGACGGCGTGACATCGTCGTGGCTCGCCTACGCCACCGCGCACGATCCCGCTCTCCCCGGCGCGTCCGCGGCCTTCATCGTCTACGAGCGGCTCGGCGCGGGCCTGGTGCTGCTGCTCCCCCTGGTGCTGCTGCTGTTCCCGGACGGGAAGCTGCCCTCCGGGTGGTGGCGGGTCGCCTCGCTGCTCAGTCTCGGGCTGACGAGCCTGCTCCCGCTGGCCCTGCTCGCGGCGCCGTCCCGCATCGCCCAGGCGACCGCGGCATCCACCCCGCTGCCCGCGCCCCTGCGCAGGCTGAACCTCGAGGCCCTCTATCTCCCGCTGCCGGACGCCGTCTGGACCGGTGTGCTGCTGGTGGCACAGCTGTGCCTCCCGCTGAGCCTGGTCGCTCCGTTCGTCGTGGTGGTGCGGCGCTACCGTACGGTCACCGGCGTCGACCGCGCCCGGATGCGCTGGCTGCTGTGGGCGGCTGTGGTCGACCTCCCGGTCATGCTGACGTTCCGGCTGCTGCCCGGCTGGTTCGGCGCCGTCGGCCTGACCGTCGCCGTGGTGCTCACCGCCGCATCGGTCGCGATCGGAATCGTGCGGCCTGACCTCGTCGACGTCGACCGGCTGCTCGGCGGGACGCTGGTGTACGGCCTCCTGCTCACCCTGACGTTCGTCCTCGACCTGCTGGTCCTGGGCAGCGCCGGTCGACTGCTCGGGCCACGCCTGAACGAGGGGGAACGGCTGGTCATCGCCGTTTTCGCGGTCGCCATCCTGTACGCGCAACTCCGGCACCGGCTGTGGCGTCTGGTGCGACGCTGGATCGTCGGCGATCGGGACGATCCCTATCACGTGATGTCGGGGCTCGCCGAGCGGCTGGAGCGGACCGACGACTCGGAGGCGCAACTCGTCACGCTGGCCAAATCGGTGGCCCGGGCCTTCCGCACGCCCTACGTGGGCGTGGAGATCACCCAGGTCAGCGGCGAGGTGCTGCTCGTCGAGGACGGCGAGCGTCCCGCCGAGACGCAGGCGCTTCCCATCACCTATCGGGGCGAGATAATCGGGCGGCTGTTGCTGCCGCGCCGGGCCGCCCGCCGCCGGCTCACGTCCAATGACGAACGGCTGCTGGCCGACCTGATCCGCCAGGCCGCCGCGGCGTCCCGTGCCGTACGGCTCGCGGAGGAACTGCAGCGCAGCCGTGAGGGCATCGTGTCGGCCGTGGAGGACGAGCGCCGCCGCCTGCGTCGCGAACTCCACGACGGTCTGGGACCGGCCCTCGCGGCGGTCGCGTCCCGGATCGACACCGCCCGGATCACCGCCCGCAGGTCGAACGAGGACGCCGACCGCATCCTCGGCCTGGCTCGTCAGGAGCTCACCGGGATGCTCGCCGAGGTGAGGCGGCTGGTGCACGGCCTGCGCCCGCCCGCGCTCGACGACGTCGGCCTGGTCGGGGCGATCCGCCAGCAGGCGGAGCGGCTGCGCGCCCCCGGGCTGACCGTCCGGGTCGAGGAGCGGGGTGACCTCACCGGCCTGCCGGCCGCCGTGGAGGTCGCCGCCTACCGGATCGCGTCGGAGGCGATCACCAACGTGGTCCGGCACGCGCAGGCCGGCGAGTGCGTGGTGTCGCTCACCCGCGACGTCGAACGCGGGCACCTCGACGTGGAGATCGTCGACGACGGCGTCGGCCTCGCCGCCGAGGCGGTGGCCGGTGTGGGACTGGTGTCGTTGCGCGAACGGGCCGCCGAACTCGGCGGGTCGTGCACCGTCACCTCCACGGAGCCGGCCGGTACGCGGGTGTGGGCGCGGCTGCCCGTCACATCGTCCGGGCAGACGCCCGTGCTCACGGCCACAGGAAAGGTGGGAGATGACTGGTAAGCGGCCGGTGAGGGTCCTCGTGGTGGACGACCATCCGGTGTTCCGTGAAGGCTTCGCGGCACTGCTGAGCAGCATCGACGAGGTCGAGGTCGCCGGGACGGCCTCCACCGGCGTCGAGGCCATGCGGCAGGCCGCCGAGCGAGAGCCGGACGTGGTGGTCATGGACGTGCAGATGCCCGACATGGACGGCATCGAGGCCACCCGTCGCATCCTCGAGAAGCACCCGGAGATCGGCGTCGTGGTGCTCACGATGTCCGAGGAGGACGGCACCATCTTCGACGCGCTCCGCGCCGGTGCCCGCGGCTATCTGCTCAAAGGCGCCGAGCCGGACGAGGTCGTCCGCGCGATCACCACGGTGGCCGGCGGCGGCGTCGTGTTCGGTGCGGTCCTCGCCTCGCGCATCGCCGACTTCCTGGCCCCGAGACCGCAGGCCGGCAGCGTCTCGCCGTTCCCGACCCTGACCGCCCGGGAACACGAGGTGCTCGACCTGGTGGCCGCCGGCCTGTCGAACAGCCAGATCGCCGCGCGGCTGTTCCTGTCCCAGAAGACCGTACGCAACCACGTGCACGCGGTGCTCACCAAGCTCCAGGCCGCCGACCGGGCGGAGGCGATCATCCGCGCCCGCGACGCCGGCCTCGGCCGCTGATCGCCGCGGATGAGCCGGGTCTTCAGGCTTCTTCGGGGTCGCGTCCGAGTATCGACCGGCCTCCGTCGACCGGAACGGTCGCGCCGTTGATGAAGCTCGCCTCATCGGACAGCAGGTAGGCGACGGTGGCGGCCACTTCCTCCGGGCGTCCCACCCTGCCGACCGGGTGCAGCAGGCTCATCTCGTTCTCGACGCGTGCGGCCGCCATGGGCTCCTGACTGCGGAGGAACGCCTCATAGCGTTCGGTGCTGATCGAGCCGAGGGCGACGGCGTTGACCCGCACGCCGCGTGGTCCGTAGTCGACGGCGAGTGCCCGGGTGAGTCCTTCGACGGCGGCCTTGGCCGTCGCGTACGGCAAGGAGCCGCGCACCGGGCGCTGCGCCTGGTGGGAGGAGACGTTGACGATCGCCCCGCCCGCACCCGCGCTCAGGAAGCGGCGGATCGCGGTCATGCATCCGACGACCGCCGGGTTGAAGTTCGCCCCGATGAGATCCAGGACGTCGCGCGCCGACGGGGAGTCCAGTGACGCCTCGCGGAACACGGCGGCGTTGTTGACCCAGCCGGCGAGCGGGCCCGCTGCCTGCGCCAGGTCGGCGGCCCGCTCCGCGACGGCCTCGTCGGCGGCATCACCGGCCACCGCGATGACCCGGGAACCGGCCGGGTGGGTGCGGGTCCACTCGAGCGCCGACGGGTCGAATTCGATCACGACGACGGTGCCGGTGTCTTGAAGGAGTCGTTCGACGAGCGCACGTCCGACGCCGCGGCCACCCCCGGTGACAACGTACGAAGAGCCCACATCCGCCCCTTCCGTGGATCGAGATCTACGTGGCCGGCGAACGACATACCCTGATGACCCACATATAGATCATCATTGCTATTTGCGCGCCTCCGCCTCCTCCACCACGTCCCTGCGGCTGTCCGGCGGGCTGACCCTGGCGATGAGAATCCGCGGCACCTGGGCTCGAAGTAGTGACCCTTGGGCTTGGCGCAGGCGCCGGTCACCACGTGCACCTGATCGGCGCTCCGGTAGACCCGCCAGGTGTGGGGGATTCCGGAGGAGAGGCTCCTGATCGTCGACCAGTGGGCCTCGCCATGGCGCTGCAGAACGCCACCTGGAAGAGCTGGCTCAAGGTCTTTTCAGCCCCTCGACTGGGCTCGATCACGGGCGCCGCCTGTGGCTCGCGCGGGCGACCGGTGTGCGACGGCCCGAGAGGCCTACAAGACTTCCTTCGCCTGCCGGGAACAGCCGGTCAGCGCGGCCGCGGTCAGGGTGAGGTGCCGGGCCAGCACCTCGGCCGCGGTGTCGGCGTCGCGGGCCAGCGCCGCCTCCTCCAGCCGGCGGTGCTCGCCGACGGCGTCCCGATCGGGATTGCGCTGCGCCGCCCAGCGGCGAGCCAACTCGCTCGCGGTCCACATCCGGTCGAAGGTCTCCAGCAGGACCGGGTTGCCGCAGCCCTCCAGCAGGGTGCGGTGGAAGACCCGGTGGGCCTCGGACCATGCGCTGCTGTAGTACTCGCCATCCTCCGGCACGAACGCCGGGGTGCGGGCCAGACGGTGGTGGGCGGCTCGTACGCGGGCCTCCCAGTCGACGTCACCACGCTCGATGGACATGCGCAGCACGACCGGTTCGATGGTCCGGCGGGCCTCCGCGATCTCCTGCCAGCGGCGATCGGAGAAGGCCGGGACGGCGAAGCCGCGGTTGGGCAGCCGGTCGGCGAGGCCCTCGCCGACGAGCCGTACGAGCGCCTCGCGCACGACGGCCAGACTCACGCCCTGCTCCTTGGCGATGTCCTGCGGTTTGAGAGCGTCACCGGGGGCGTGGTCCCCGCGCATGATCGCGTCCCGCAGGTGTGCGTAGACCTGTTCGGAGAGCATCTGCTTGCCCGGGGAGGTCAGGGGGTGGGCCGTCCGAGTCATGCGGTCAGCATAGACGATTCGACAAATAATCGATTATCCGTGTTATGGTCGATTGCGACGAAAGACGCCGGCATGCCTCTTCGCGGACCGCGGGCTCTCCGTCGGCCGCATCACCGTCACCCCGCAGCACGACCGGAAAGGAACGACGCGATGAGCGCCAACAACCCCTTCGCCCGCCTCCCCGAGGCGGCTTCCTTCACCGTCACCAGCACCACCGTCACCGACGGCGCCGCCTGGCCGCCCGAGCAGTTCTCCTCCGGCGTCCCCGGCGGGAAGGACATCTCCCCGCAGTTGTCCTGGAGCGGCGCCCCCGAAGGCACCAAGAGCTACGCCGTCACCGTCTACGACCCCGATGCCCCAACCGGGTCCGGCTTCTGGCACTGGGCGGTCGCCGACATCCCCGCCGCCGTCACCGAGCTGCCCGAGGGCGCCGGCGACGACACGGGCTCGGGCCTGCCCGAGGGCGCCTTCCAACTGCCCAACGACGTCCGCGCGGCCCGCTTCATCGGCGCCGCGCCGCCGGCGGGGCACGGCCCGCACCGCTACTTCGTCGTGGTGCACGCCCTCGATGTCGAGTCCATCGGCGTCCCGGCCGACGCCACCCCGGCCCTCCTCGGCTTCACCATGGCCGGCCACACCCTCGGCCGCGCGGTCCTGACCGCGACCGCCGAAACCCCCGCCTGACGGACAGCACGTCCGGACTCATCGATACCACGGAATGGCAGAACCACTCCCTTCGGTGCTGCTCACCGGGGTTGGGGCCGTAGCCCGTCGAGAATGAGCTGGGCGATGTGCGCGGAGCGCTCGCGGCTGGTTTCCGCGCCGGCGTGGCGGATCGCGGCGAAGGCGCCGGCGACCAGTGCCATCACCTCGTCGACGGTGAGGTCGGGGCGCACGGCGCCGGCCGCGTGTGCGCGATCCAGCAGGTCCGCGACATGGCGCGTGAGATCTGCCGCGACGTCCGGGGCGGCGGTGCGCAGGTCGAACTCGGCCGCCACCAGCGCGCTCTTCACCGCTACGTTCTCGGCGCCGCTGGCCATCATCGCGGACAGCAGCGTGAACAGGGCCGCGGGATCGCCGGTGGCGGCAAGTGCTTGTGCTTCCGCCACCAGTTGCCTGAGCTGGTCGGTCGCGACGGCGAGATAGAGCGCTTCCTTCGTCGGGAAGTGTCTGTGAACGGTGCCGGGGCCAACGCCCGCGCGGCGGGCGATCTCGTCGAGCGAGACACCGAGACCCTCCGTCGCGAACAACTGCTGGGCGGTTCGCAGGACACGCTCGCGATTGCGGCGCGCGTCGGCCCGCAGCTCCCGGTCGCTCCCGTGAGCTGCCGCCGGGTTCGCCGGGGCTGGCTGAGGCGGCTGGCTGGACATGTCGATATCAGCATAACCGGGGCGCCGCACCGAATAGTATGGCCACAACCGGGGCGGCGCACCGGTTAGAGCTCGCGCCGCTCATCATGACCCGATCCGCCGGCCACGAGGAGACCACGCCGATGACCACACGCGAGGACGCGACCGCCCTGGTGCGGCGGATGCAGGAGTGCTTCAACAGCCGGCAATTCGACCAGGCCGCCGACCTGCACACCCCCGGATTCTTCAGCCATCCGCTCGGCACACCGGGGTTCGAAGCGGGCAAAGACGCCTGGCGCGCGCTCGTCGCCCGGTTTCCCGGCGTACGTGTCGTCGCCCAGGACATCCTGGTCGACGGCGACAAGGCCGCCGTCCGCTCGACCGTCGAGGGGATCACGGCCCCGGACGGCGACGCGCAGCCCATGCTGTTCGAGATCTTCCGCATCGACGACGGCCGGTTCGCGGAGATGTGGGGGGCCAGCACGGGATTCCCGCCCGCAGCCAGCCCCGAGGATGTGACCGCTAGAGCGGGCTCTTGATCTGATCGGGCTCCTCCCTCAGCCACTCACGGCCCGCGCTCCCCAGCTCTGCGCCGTCCCGGAGCCGGAGCCCCCGCCGGAGGCGCTGAGGATTGCGGTTCAGTGTCGGCTCCAGATGCGGTGGGTCTCGAGTGCGTCGGAGAGTTCCTGGGCCACTTCCGGCGAGCCGGCGGAGAAGAATGCGCGCTCCAGGATCGCCGCGGGTGCCGTTCCCCTGATCCAGTTGTCGAGGAGCACGTACCACTCGGCGTTGTGGGCGACGCTGACGGTGAAGTCGTGCATGAGCCACGCCATGTGACGGGCCGCCGCCTCGGTGGTGTTCGACTCCCACTCGGACAGGCAGGGACCCAGATCCAACTTCAGGACATCGGCGATGATCTCGATCAAATCCATGCCGTCGACGTCACGCGGATAGTGGTTCAGGGTGTGCCGCCACCAAGCGCCGACTGTGCCGATGACGGCTTCCCGCTCGATCTTTCTCCAGCTTTGCCATCTGACGCCGACGCGCAGCATCAAGGAGCGGGCGTGAAGGCCGTCGAGCTCTTCGAGGATGAGCAGCTCCAGTAACCGGGGCAGATAGTGCTTGAACTCTTCGACGTCTCCCCATGTGTACAGGGCATTCCAAGCGTAGGGCTCCAGTGCGGATGCGGTGAGCATGCGGAGGGGTGCGGCACGCACCGCGCGAACCCGCTCAGCTGACACGCAGTGGTCACACACGTCGGCCTTGGCTGGAAGCGGATACCGAGAGAAGGCCGCATAGAGAGCCTCCAACGCGCGGTCGAGATCAGACGGCGTGTCCATGCTCGGATGCTATTGCGCGGCCGCTGGGGCGCCGGAAGCTGTTTCCGCTCATCAAGTGGAGTGGTAGGCATCGCCGTAGACAGGGAGAGCCCTGCCCCAGCTCGCCCCTGAGCGTCCGGCGCATGCGGGCCGCCCGCTGAGGCGAACTGCCCGGGCTCCTACCTCAGCCGTAAGCCCGCACTCCCCAACTCGGCGCAATCCCGGAGCCGGAGCGCCCCTGTCGGAGACATATCTTGAGGGAACTTCAGCGCCAAGGGAACTCCGAAACTTCAGGCCACAAGAACGGCAGTCGATCTCACTTAGGGTGATGCCATGCCCAAGATCTTGATTACCGGAATGTCGGGCACCGGCAAATCGACCGCTCTACAGATCTTGGGCTTGCGAGGGCACCAGGTTGTGGACACGGACTACGGCCATTGGAGCCGCTGGATCAATCTGCCGGACGGCTCGTCGGACTGGGTATGGCGCGAGGAGGCGATCGCTGATCTGCTCGCCGGCCACAAGCAGGGTGGCTTGTTCGTGGCCGGCTGTAAGAGCAACCAGGGAAAGTTCTATCCACAGTTCGACCACGTCGTGTTGCTGAGCGCACCCGCAGAGGTGCTGTTGGCCCGAGTCACCGCGCGGACCAACAATCCGTACGGCAAGCGGCCAGAGGAACGAGACGCGATCCTGGAGAACCTTCGCGTTGTCGAGCCGTTGCTGAGGGCTACCGCGACCATGGAAATCGACACGCGCGCTCCGATGGCGCAGGTCGTCGAGCAGCTTGAAGGGCTTGTCTAGCTGCAGTCCCGCAATGAGGGGCCTTGGTACGTTCTGGGCAGACTCGAATGCCCGCGGCCCGAGTGGCGGACGCGCGCGAGAACGGCCCTCAGGCCACACGCGCAGCGTGCAGCCCGCAAGCTCGGGCCGAGAGGTGGCGCGGAGTGCCACCCTTGATCATTCCGCTCCTCGGCACCTTCGGCCTGACCGTGGCCATCGACAACGTCACCGTCGACGGGCAGATCGACCTCAACAGGCCCGGCCTGCGCGTCATCTGCGGCCCCCGCATGTCCGAGGCCATGCGCCAGGCGTACGACGCCGACCCGGTCATCCACTGGGACCGCGACGATATCGGCTGGAAGCTCGTCGACACGCGCACCGGCCGCGAGTACCGGTCCGGCTCCCGACTCGACCCTCAGCAGCCGACCGACTCGGCCTTCCTCGGTCGGCTGCCCCACCCGGACGGCAACGGCTCATTCCTGGCCATCGCCGGTATCCACCCCAACGGCTCCCTCGGCGTCATCCACCTACTCGCCAACGAGATCGCCACCTTGTGGGGGCAGGTCGGCGACCGCCGCTTCTCCTGCGTGGTCGGCGTCGAATACGACCCGCAAACCGGGGAACCAGTGCGGGCGGAACTGGCCAGCCCGCTCAACCGGCACGAGGACACCTGATGCGCGTCGCCTTCGCCAGCGAACCCGCCTACCCCGACCGGCCCAACGAAGACTTCATCGGCGCCACCGCCGACGCCGTCGTCCTGCTCGACGGCGCCAGCATCCCCCCAGGTGTCACCTCGGCCTGCTCGCACAGCGTGCGGTGGTACTCCCACACCCTCGGCTCCACCCTGCTCGCCGAGATGACCCAAAGCGCCGGCCCCCTGCCCGAACTCCTCGCCCAAGGCATCAAGCACGTCACCTCACTGCACGACTTCACCTGCGACCTGACCCACGGCGGCTCCCCCTCCGCCACCGTCATCATGCTCCGCCAGGTCGCCAGCCAGTTGGACTGGCTCGTCCTCGGCGACTCCACCCTCATCCTCGACACCGGCGCAGCCGAGCCGGAAGTGATCTGCGACGACCGGCTAGAACAGGTCGCCGCACCCCACCGCACCCGACTCGACAGCCTGCGCGGCGGCACCCCCGAACACGCCGAAGCCCGCCGCGAGTACGTCGAAACCCTCGGCCAATACCGCAACCGCGACGGCGGCTTCTGGGTCGCCTCCACCGACCCCCTCGCCGCCGACCAGGCTCTTATCGGCACCATCCCCGCCGACCAGGTACGCGCCGCGGCCCTACTAACTGACGGGGCCGCCGACGCCGTCAGCCGCTACCGGCTCATCACCTGGCGGCAACTCCTCGACGTCCTTACGCAGGACGGTCCGGCTGCACTAATCCGCAGAGTCCGCGAAGCCGAGCGTTCCGACCCCCACGGCGAACGCTGGCCGCGCAGCAAGACCCACGACGACGCAACAGCGGCTAACGTCATGGCCCATGAATAAGGTAGGGGCGAATCGAGTAAGTCTGTGAGCGACGACATCCTGTCGATCATTCCGACCGATCCGCACTGGCAACCCGCACGGGACGCGGCCGAACGCACTGCGGCACTAATGGCGGACCTGGCCCCGGGCGAGCCAGACGGCGTGGATGCCGAAGTAGACGTGGAGTGGCACGATAACATCGCCGTCATCGCCTGTGGCGCGAACCTGGAAAGGATCGGCTGCCCGCACTGCGGCACCTCGATCGACACCGAATGGTGGCACGATCTCCTGGAAGCCCACTCCGACGAGGGCTTTGCGAACCTCGCCGTCAAGGCCCCTTGCTGTGGTGCCGACTCATCGCTCGATGCTCTGGAATACGACTGGCCATGCGGCTTCGCCCGCTTCGAGATTGCCGTCTGGAATCCCCAACGCGCCTGGTTCAGCGACGAGGAACTAGCTGTCCTCGGTGCCGCGCTCGGACATCCCGTGCGACAGATTCGCGCCCATATCTGACGTTCTCATCTCACCCCGCTTCCCTGCTCTACAAACCTCCCCCACGGCTTTCGTTTACCCCCTAGACAGTTCTCATCGCGAATGGCGAGGTCCGCAACCTCGTGTCCACCACTTCCGACACGGCGGTGGTGTTGCGGATGGAGCTGTCCTTCGGGCGGGCGCTCTTCGGCACGAGGTACGCCGCCGACCCGAAGGAGTGCGCCGACCTCCTCGACGAGGCGGTCTCCGTCATGCAGGAGCGGGCTGACCGGTTCGCCGGCCTCCAGCGCTCGCACACCCCCACGGTCGATGACCCGTTCGTCCTGGTGCTCGTCGACGAGGTGGCGTTCCTGACCGCCTACCAGTCGGACAAGGGCCTGCGCCAGCGCATCACGGCGGCCCTGGCCACCCTGACGACACAGGGCCGGGCGGTTGGTGTCGGCGTGATGGCCGCGCTTCAGGACCCGCGCAAGGAGGTCATGAACATCCGCAACCTGTTCCCCGACAAGATCGCACTCCGTCTCGACGAGTCCGAACAGGTGGACATGGTCCTCGGCGACGGCGCACGCGACCGGGGTGCACTGGCCGACCGCATCTCACCCGTCCCCGAACTCGGCGCAGGTATCGGCTATGTCCGGCTGGAGACCT
Organism: Microbispora sp. NBRC 16548; assembly: GCF_030268985.1. Taxonomy (NCBI): domain Bacteria; kingdom Bacillati; phylum Actinomycetota; class Actinomycetes; order Streptosporangiales; family Streptosporangiaceae; genus Microbispora; species Microbispora sp. NBRC 16548. Next base: position 138,264 of record NZ_BSSF01000004.1, on the reverse strand, counting down.
CCTCCGATCCCGTACGGATCCGGGCGGCCCACGTCTCCGATGCCGACATTCGGCAGATGGTCACCGAGTAAGGCAGCGAGGGAGACCGCTGATGCTTCCTTCACTCACCCTCGTTGACGAACCGGTGCAGACGGAAGCACGTGTGTTCGTCAGGCTGCACATCGGCCGACTCGACCCGATAGCGGCCCGGGGCGATGTCGATGCTGAGCGCCTCCGCTCCGAAGCCGTCTTGCCTGGGTTGATCGAGAGTTACATCGGCTCCCGGCAGGGCTGCATCCAGGAGAACCAGTGGACCGGAGATCTCAAAGATCGACCCCGTTTCCCATCGGGCATCCGTCACCGTCGCCAGCGCCCGAATGACATCGACTCCGGGATCGGCGTACATCCACTGCACGAACGTGTCCATATCAGGCAGGAAAGCAGTTGCAGCCGGCTCGTCTCCGAACATGAGCGCGTGGGAGTCTCGGCCGAACGGAATCACGTCGACAAAGTCGACGGCGCAGGCGCGTTCGTAATCCCCCTCGTAGCCGGTCCACCCTCCCACCGAACTCGTCTCTATGAGGGCCAAGGGCCCTCCCACCGACTCCGCCCAGATCATCCTTGTGAATCTCCCCGGCCGACCAGATCGCCTGTGAGTGCGCAGATGAGATCACACGCCAGCCAGGGCGGCAAGTGCAGCAGGTGGTCGGCATGAACGGCCTGGCGCACTTCCTCGACGGTCTGCGCTGCTCGGTCTGCGGCGCGCTCAACGTCCTGTGGCTCGACCCCCTGCGCGGCCTGGTCGAGTGCCACGAATGCGGCCAGACCGCCCTCACCATCCCCGAGGCCGCAGAGGAGGACAGTTGATCGACCTCACCGACGCCCAGCAGGCTGGGGGAGACCATCCGATCTCCCCCGCTCGGCTCAACGACCGGTCCACCCCCCGCACCGTCCGCATGGCTCAACCGCTGGCGCGGGACGTGGTCGAAGAGATCGCCAAGCAATACGGGGTGTGCATCCGCCCGGTTCCGCTCCGGCGGCAGGACATCCTCACCGGGCAGGTTGAGGTCATCGACGTTCCCTGCGGGGCCACCTTGGAGAGCAAGTGCCCGCCGTGTGCCAGGCACGGCTGGGTCACCGTCGGCATCAAGCCGGACGCTCCCCTGATCGCCGTCACCGGATGGTGAAGACGGAGGCGGAGGTCACACGCAAGGTCCGCGAACTGGAGGGCAAGCGCGAGACCGGGCAGGTGGCCAAGCCGGGCAAGGTCCCGACCGTCGCGGAGTGGATGCCGGAATACCTCGACGTGATCTGTTCACGGGTCTGGAGATCAAAAAGCCCCTCTCGCTGAAGCCAGCGAGAGGGGCTTTGAACTGCGGAGGCTCGGGGATTTGAACCCCGGATGGGCTTAAGACCCAAACCGCATTAGCAGCTCGGCTCTCGGCCGTCCCGCTCCGTTCCACCTGGACCAACACCGCTCGGCGGTCCTCCTGGAACGGCCTTGGACGGTGGGGAACTGCAACTAAAACTGCAACTAGAGCGGGCTTGTGACCTTCGCGGACGCGCACACCTCGCCCTCCGCGCATCCCGTATGCCGTCGACCCACCGCGAAGCGGCAGCGGGCCGGCGACGGAGGGGCAAGCCCGTCTTTGCGTGTACCTTAGCCGCTCGCCGTTCCTCGGCCATTGGACGCCAAGGGTCACAGACGGGCTTGAGCCGGAGGAGCCGGTCTGCTGGGCTATGCCTGGGTCGATGGCAGAAGGGATGCGCGGGCACCTACCTCAGCCACTTACGGCCGCCCTCTCCAGCTCGGGCGGCATCCCGGAGCCGGAGTGCCCCTGCCGGAGGCGAAAGAGAAGGGGTGGAAGATGCGAAGACGGCCGAGGGGACTGCTCCAAGCGGCCCTCAACAGCATCCTGGGGTCGCTCTGCGCAGGCTTCCTGTTGAGCCCCTTGGCCATGTGGCTGTTTCACGATAGGCGATGGCCATTCGAGTATGACTTCGGGTGGGACCACGTCCTCGCCTTCACGCTGATGAGCGGCATGCTTGGAGTGCTGCACGAGATTCGCGACAAGTGGGCCCGCAGAAAATCGGCAGGGCGTGAGCTCGGCGTCGATGGAGATCAGGGAAAGCGGGGCACGTCCGACGGAGTGTTGTAGCGCGTCGGGGGCGGCAGAGTGGACTGGCGGCGGTGCGGCCAGCCTGGTCGGCGGGCGCGTTTGGTACGGAGTGGCGGGCGTGCGGCGGGCGGCCCGAGCCGCTGCCGGCCGGGACCGGCCCCCAGGCCGCATGCCCGGACGGCGGGCGGGCGCGGGGCCGCGGTGCGGCGGCGCGCCGCGCCGCCGCCTTGACTCTCAAAAGGGCAATTCGGCAGTATCGGCGATCAAGTTTCCTAGCATTCTAGGCAAGAGTAAAGGTCCCAGCTGCATGCAAATCAAGAAATCTACGATGGAGAGTGCCTACAATGTCTTCGACTGTCCGAAAGTTATGCAGGTCCTCACTGGTTAGGACAAGCATCTTGATGCCTTCAGCCAGAAGCAGAGCCCCTTGCTGCATCGCCGCAGTCTTGTCGATAGGGTCACCTGTGACTCCGTTGGCGGCTACTAGAACACCAAGCGAGCAACCTCGATGACGAATTTTCATGCCGAAAAATGCCACCGCGCTGGAGTCAACTTTCTGACTCCAGTTCTTACATTCGATGAGAAAAATATCGGGCAGCATCCGCAGCCCATTCTCTAGGCGGAAGTTACCTACAGATAAGTCAACTTCCTCCGACTGAAACGTGTTCAAGGAGTTTCGCTGCACCTGGCAGCCAGGAACGTGAGTGAACAAATAATCAATGACGTCCTCATAGGCGCGGCCTCGGACCTGAGCACTTCTTGTTGAATCTTCTGCGACAGAAAGGAGACCTGACAGCTTTGCCGCATCAAACGCTTCCATGCGCCCTCGGCCTGTGAATAAGCTCGTTTCTGAGATTTACGATGACATCTTTAAGGGGTACTTCCGCCAGGCGCTCAATAAGCTCATAAGCAGATAGCGTCACAACGGGAAAGCCACGGCTAATCGCTTTCCTCGCGAGCGGCTCTGCGAGGTCGCAATAAATAATAATGGCAAAGTTGAGGGCTCTACGAGCCATCGCCACAGCCAGATGTTCAGTCGCCACTTCCAGGGCGTTACTGCTGATATGCCTATCGAACTTAGCTTGCAATAGAACTGGCCCGCCTACTACCTGGCTGGCCCCATCCACCCATGCCGCTAAATCGTATCCTTCGTCTCCAGCGGATACGGTTGAGACTTGCGCTCCCTCAGTTACAAAGAGATCTCTTAGAAAGATCTCATACTGACGGAGCAGTCCTCTCCAGCGCTCACCGGAGAAGTCTGACCCCTGGGAGATGAGATCGTCGAGCCTCTGGCGCATATCCTCAAGATTTCGGCCACCAAGAGATTGCTCTTCAAAATTGCGGCTCGACCCCGGATGCTGAAACGTCATCCGGCGAGGAGCGACCCGCCTAAGCCTTCTCGCGAACTGCCTCATGTGCAGTGAGATTGCGTCCGCATTATCGAGGTCCACCTCGACTCGATGCAACCCTGCAATAGCAAGCGGAATTGGCCTAGCGGGCTGGGAAAATAGAATTAGCGGAAGTTTCCGCCCAAGCGCCACTCCGATCTCTACATAGATTGCCGGCGGTTCCTCATGCTCTGCACCCTCAAGCACAGCGCATACAAAGTCAATTCCGGGAACTTCTTCCGTCAGCCAGTCAACACTCAGATCTCGGCTTGAGATGAAGTCGATACCAAGAGAAGCGAGGACCTCCGGAATTGCTGTAGAGGTCGGATCGCTAGCGGTCAACAGACATCGCACAGTGGACACGTTACCTCAAAAAGGAGCAGGTTGAGTCTTGCAAGCTAGGGTCCCAAATGCGGCAAGAAGGACGGTGAGACCCATAACCGGCTGATGGTCAGACGAAGCGGGCTGGCGCCAACAGGCTTGGAAGGGGGGAGGCCGTCCCATATGTCACTCATCTCCAGCTTCGTCAGAGTCGTCCCCTAAGCGCTCAGGGTTCCGCGTCATTGCCCTACTGGACCTGAGAGCTGTCCGTTGCTGCACAAGAGCATGACGATTCGCCAACCAGGCGGCAGCGAGTGCAAGCGACATGATCATACGATCCGAGAGGCAGCGCCCGGGCACGACCGACCTTCTCGGCGGTAAGATCACGCAAAACCTGCACTGATTATTCCACTAAAGACCTGGTCAGGCCAGCACTCGAAGGCTATTCTGGTAAGCATGGGGCACAGATACAGAGAATCTTACCACTTCGAGGCAGGATTGGAGCAGGCAGTAGTTGATCTGGTTCGAGTGGGCGCGAGTGGGTTCGGCTCGGGTGTCCGTCAGCTAGCCACTCGCCTGGTTAGGACAGTTCCTCCAGAGGTTAAAGATCCACAAGCCTTCCGCTCAGCACTCCATCAGGCCCTCTCTGAGTCAAGCAGGCCACCCGGCTTGCGCTTCGCCTCAGGCCAGATCCCTGCAGATGAAGGGGCCCACCCGCTCGTCACCGTAGACCCCACACCCGACGGAGATGGGTTGGTCTTGACGCAAGCTGCGATGACTGAACTTAGCGAGGTCGTGGAGGAGCGTCGGCGTGCTGACGAATTGGCTCATGCCGGTGTAGGGCTCACCAGAACCATCTTGCTTAGCGGGCCTCCGGGGGTCGGCAAGACGATGGCCGCTAGATGGCTGGCCGGCCGCATGGAGCTACCGCTGGTGACGATGGACCTCGCAGGGGTGGTCTCGAGCCTACTGGGTAACTCTGGACGAAATATCAAGTCGGTGCTTGACTATGCGAAGTCTGGCACATGCGTACTTCTCCTAGATGAGTTCGATGCCATAGCTAAGCGTCGGGACGACGAGACAGACATCGGCGAGTTGAAGCGGGTGGTCAACGTGATCCTGGTCGAACTTGACCGATGGCCCGATACCAGCTTGTTGGTGGCTGCTACTAACCATTCGCAACTGCTAGATCCGGCGGTAGGCCGTCGATTCGATAGGGTCGTCGAGGTTCCTCTGCCAGGGCGGCAAGAACGCGAGTCAATAATGGCCCACCTGGCATCAGGACTAGAGCTGAAAGACCCCCGCATCATACGCGTAGTAGCGGAATGCACAGGGAGTTTCACTGGGTCCGACCTAACACGGCTTTGGAATTCAGCTCGCCGCCGGTCGATCCTCAATGGTACGACCATGGAAGAAGAGATTCTTGCAGAGCTTTCCAGGAGTACCCAACCGGATCGGTCTGCACGGGACAAACTTTGGCTGATGCTAGCGGACTACTTGGGCATGTCCAACCGACAAATAGCAGCCTGCGCAGGAGTCAGTCATCCCACCGTTAGTGCTGCTCTTAAGCGTGCGAAGGGTGCGTTATGACAGATGGCCTGAATGCGGGCCCCCAGAGGAGGCTCCTGACCAATGGCGAAGCGTTAAGAGTAGAAGTTACCGCTCCGCGAACAGCAGGGGGAGATAAGTACGAGCCCCAGACACCCGAGCAGGCGAGAACGCTACTTCTGCCTCAAATTCAGACTGTCGTAGCTTCGGTTCGCGGCCTCCCAGCAACTCATCGCGCAGACAGCCACGTCTACGTTGAAGCCCGTTTGTTGCCGAACTACATAGCTGCAAGCCATTTTCCAACAGACCTGCTCAATCATTTCGGGGCAATCCCCGTGGGATCGCGCGCCGACTCTGCTGTCCATAGGACGAAGTCCCGTACCATCAAGACCGGAACGCGGCGCCTTGTGCTTGCAGTACAGGACACGGGGTTAGACGCTTTAGAGAGACTCGTCCTACATCGCGGCAGTAACAGAAGTGAAAGGCAAGCATTCTCGGAGATACGCAAACTAGATGAGTTCGCCCTCGCCGACGCAAGCTCGATTATTCGTGGCCACCCCGAAGAGCCTGGAGCGGACATTACCTGGGAAGCCGTTCTGCACCCAGCGCCCTCCTTTTCGGCAGAGCCAGTGCCACTGGACGATGGAACGCTTGATAAGTGGCTCACACTCATTGAGAATCTCGGGGGGCGCGCGTATCCCGACTACATTCGCAGGACCGGCGGTTTAACTTTCACTCCCGTAACTATTCCTGAGGACGTCGTCGGAGCTATAGTACAATTCAACCCACTCCGGGCGCTGCGTCCCATGCCGACTATCAGGCCACGCCCTCGCTTTGGTACGCGCAATCTGGGTCGCCTTGTGCCGCCCACAGACTCCACACCAGCCATGCCCGCTCCACGTGTGGCTGTTTTCGACGGAGGAATAGACAGCCGAGCGTCTTTACCTAGTCTCTTCCCAGAGGCTTGTGTTGACTTGACGCCGGAACCCCCCACGCCCGACGAGATCGATCACGGGACTGGCGTAACCGGCGCCGTAATGTATGGGCTTTCCCGCCCGGGAACGCAGGCTCCTCAACCGCCTTTGCCTGTTACCAGCTACCGAGTGTTACCTGCGCCCGACGTTCCCGGGGACCTTGATGGGTACTGGGTTTTGGATCAAATCAAGAAGGCAGTTGTTGACGGCGATTACAAAATCGTGAATCTTAGCCTGGGTCCCACCCTCGCGGTCGAAGACACGATGGAGCCAAACCGATGGACCAGCGAACTCGACCAGTTGGCCTGGGAGAACGACGTTCTTTTCGTGATCGCTGCTGGTAATGATGGGGAGCAGGATCGAGCCACTGGTTTACATCGTATCCAAGTCCCAGGGGATATGGTCAACGGACTGACCGTTGGCGCCTGCGATGCAGCTCCGCCAAATAAGCCGTGGAGTCGTGCGCCATATTCCTCGATGGGACCTGGGCGACAGGGGAGTCGCATCCAGCCTATCGGCGTTCAATTCGGCGGCGTCGATGCCGATATGTATCCCGTGATTAGGGCTGACGGGACGTTCCTGCAATCTCTTGGAACTAGCTTCGCAGCACCTCTCACCACTCACGCGTTAGCAGATTTGGCGACGAGGCTTCCAAATCCCACCCCAAGCGTATTGCGCGCATTTGCTGCCCACTTCACGGATCGCCCCCGAAACCACAGGGTCCTTCAAGACGAGATCGGGTTCGGCCGCATCCCCTTAAATTTCGCCGATTTGCTCGATTGCGAGCCAAACGAAGTGCATATCTTATACGCCGATGAAATCGAGCGCGGCGAGTTGATCGGTTACAGGGTGCCAATTCCATCCGAGTCGCAGTCTCACCTTGCCGTTCGGATCACTCTCGCATACGCATCACCAATAGAGCCTACCCAACCCACCGAATACACCTGCGCTGCTCTTGAATTGGCATTTCGACCCCACCATCACATCTATCGATTTCGACCACCGAAAGAGAGCGGCGGGAGGGACGTGGAGTTGGACATGACGTCACCTGAAGCTCTCGCCTTAATTCAAGCCGGCTGGCAAATGGGCCAAGAGCCCGTAACTAAGGGCTTAGGTAGTTCAAATCGCCTCCCCGAGCATCAGCTACGCGATGGAGGAAAGTGGGAAACGTTGCGCCATGCACGTATCACGTTGAATAGCGAGGACTACGAGGAACCGCGACTTGAGATTTCCTATGTAGCACGCCGGGGGGGAGGTCTCGACAGAGCGCCGACCAAGGTCCCTTTTGCCCTACTCATATCGGTAATGGATAAGTCTCCCGAGAGCGATTTATACGATCAGACCATCGCACAGTACCCGGCACTACAACCCTTGCAGCCTATTACGACCCGCGTCCGCCTGCACACACAGCAGTGAGCTCTAATTTATAAATGCGGAACTGCAACAACCATTCGCCATATACACCGTTATCCGGCGAAGGGCTACTCCAATGTGCTAGAAAGCTGCAATGGAGGATAGGCGCGACCGGTTACGAGAGCTTGGGGAACTGCTGCGGCGGCTTCGTAAGGATGCAGGGCTCACAGGCAAGGAGCTGGCGCAGGTGGCCGGGGTAGCGCAACCGACGATCTCCCGGATAGAGACTGGGCGGCTTCTGCCTACGCCGGAGACGGTTGAGCGGGTGGCCGCGGCTCTCCAGCTCGACCGGGACGCGCGTCGGGAGTTGGACGCGCTGCTCGTGCGGCTGCGTGATGAGGTGTCCCGGCTTAAGGGTGGGCTTGCTGGCCGGGAGGCGGCGAACGCGGCGCGGGTGCGTTCGTCGAAGTGGATGGCGGTCTTTGCCTCGGCGATGGTTCCGGCTCTGTTGCAGACGGCGGAGTATGCGCGGCTGGCGGTGGCGATCGGCCGGGATATGGATGAGGACGATGCGGCCAAGGCCGCAGCCGTACGGGTTGATGCTCAGGCGGTGCTGTTTGAGGAGGGCCGGCGGTTCGCGTTCGTGCTGACTGAGGGCGCGGTGCGTACGTGGCCGGGGTCGCCGTCGTTGATGCTGGCGCAGCTCGACCGGTTAGCTCAGGTGTCGACGTTGCCGCATGTCCGGCTCGGCGTCGTGCCGTGGAAGACAGAGGCACCGGCCTTCCCGCTGCACGGGTTCACCATCTACGACGGGTCCGTGAGCGTGGTCGAGAGCCTGACCGGTGACATCACGCTGACCGAGGCAGGGGAACTCAGCACGCATGAGGAAGCGTTCGGGGCGTTCGCGGATGCGGCCGTGTACGGGGATGGCCTGCGGGCGCTGCTGGGTGAAATCGGGGCGGACTTCCGGAAGCTCGCCAACCAGCTCGACGACTGACGCATTTATGCGTCGCATTCCTTGAGATGCTTCTAGCGTTGGTCATACGCTCCTGTGTGTAGGCATGTCTAGTCCCCTATACGACGGAGCGTGTCCATGCCCGCATGGCGCCTGTCCCGGCACTTCCTCGGCCGTCCCGCCTCGGTCACCGAGGCCCGCCGCTTCATCACCTCAACCCTCGGCACCTGGCCGGTTGCCGAGGCGGCCGAACTCATCGTGAGCGAACTGGCGACCAACGCCGTCCGCCACACCGCCTCGGCCCGGTTCGGCGGCAAGTTCACCGTCAGCATCCAGGCCGAACCTGATCAGGTCTGGCTCGGTGTCGTCGACGAGGGCGGCGCCGAAGTTCCCCGGCTCGTCCGACCCAGTGACGACGAAGGCGGCCGGGGCCTGCTGCTGGTCGCCAACCTGGCCGACAACTGGGGTGTGTACGGCAACCACGCCGGCCGTACCGTTTGGGCCCTGCTCAAGGTCGACCCCATCGCAGCCGCGCAGGCGGCCTGCCGGTCATGAGCTGCCTAAGCCCGCACGTTCCCGACCGCCGGCAGCCCGGGTGCAAGAAGCTGGCGTGGTTCGAACCCTGGGGCGGGGCGCGGGTGCGGGTCGTCGCCTGGACCTGCGACTGCCTCGCCATCGTTTACGAGCTGTGCCAGGCGGGCGGGCAAGGGTTCATCCGGCGCACCCTCCAGAACGAGACCGCACCCGAGACCCGGGAGACCCACCGCTGGCCCATCCCGCAGGCACGTGACGTCTGGGCCGCGTTGCTGACAGGAATGGCGCGGTGAGCCCGCGCGGTGTCCCCAACCGGCGCTCAGCGATCCGGGCCGTGGACCCAACAACCGGCAAACCAGCCAAAACCGTACTGTCAAGAGGGATAGACGACATTTCGTCTAGGGCCCTAGACTCGGATGCGCGCCACCAAGGAGGAACCGTGCCACCGAGTGACCTGGACAAGATCGCCGCGATCGACGATCCCTATCTGCTGCTCCGGGTCGCCACCGAACGACTCAACGCCGCCCAGCAAGAAGTCACCGAACTGGCCCGGCTCCGCCGTCGCGTCATTCAGGAGCTTCACGCCCAAGGCATGTCGTACGCGCAGATCGCCGAGAAGGCCGGCCTGTCGCGCGGGCGTATCCACCAGATCCGCCACACCGGCCCTGCTCCCGAGGGCGCCTTCCTGGGCACAGGGAGAATCACGGTAGCCACGCCTCTCAAGCAAGAGGCCGACAACGCTCGCCCTGTGGTCGCGATGGAAGACGTCGCCGCCTCCAAGCGACTGGAGGACCTGGCGCGCGGCTTCGGCCTCACCGTCGAGTTGGAACACGTCCCCCTGACCGGCCAGATCGATCTCAACCGGCCGGGGCTGATCGTGATCTGTGGCCCGCGGCTGTCGCCGGTCATGGGCGCACTGTATGAGTCCGATCCCGTTCTGGAGTGGGTGAAGGACGGCGCGTGGACGCTGCGCGACAGCCGTACGGGCAACGTCTACCGGTCGGGCACCGACTCGGCCCCGTCCCGGCCGGTTGACTACGCCTATCTCGGTCGCCTCGCTCGGCCGGACGGGCAGGGCAACGTCCTGGTGTTCACCGGCATCCACCCGCAAGGCACCCTCGGCGTCGTCCATCTGATCAGTACCGAGATCAACACGCTGTGGGGGCAGGTGGCCGATCGCCGGTTCTCCTGTGTCGTCGGCGTTGAATACGACCCCCGCACTGGGGAACCGGTGAGAGCGGAACTGGCAAGCCCGCTGTATCGGCACGACGAGGACTGAACGACAGGAGGACACACCGTGCGCGTCGCCCTCGCCACCGAACCCGCCGCCCCCGGCCGCGAGAACGAAGACTTCGTCGCCGCGACGCCTGAGGCGGTGGTTCTCCTCGATGGTTCGGGCACCCCGGCGGGGTCGGAGTCGGGGTGCACACATGGTGTGGCCTGGTACGCGCGCACGCTCGGTTCGACCCTCCTCGCCTCGATGACCCAAAGCGCCGGCTCGTTGAGCGAGCTACTTGCCGAGGGCATCAAGGCCACGACATCCCTGCACGACTTCACTTGCGACGTCAGCCATCCCGGGTCCCCCTCGGCCACCGTGGTCATGCTGCGCCGTAGCGGCGACTTCCTCGACTGGCTCGTCCTGGCCGACTCCGTGCTCATCCTCGACACCGGCGAGCCAGAACCAACCGTGATCTCTGATGACCGCGAAGCCCAGGTCGGCGCCGCCTACCGGGAACGGATGGACTCCCTCGACTCCACCAGCCCCGAACACGTCGCCGCACACCGCGAGTACGTCGAGACCCTGCGCAACCATAGAAACCGCGACGGCGGCTTCTGGGTCGCCTCCGTCGATCCCCTCGCCGCCGAACAAGCCCTCACCGGCAGCATGCCGGTTCACGAGGTCCGGGCAGCGGCGCTCCTCAGCGACGGAGCATCCCGCCTCGTCGACCGCTTCCGCCTCGCCACCTGGCGCGACCTCCTCGACCTCCTCGATAAGGCCGGACCCGACGAACTGATCCGCCAGGTCCGAGCCGCCGAGCAGTCCGACCCCCACGGGCAACGGTGGCCGCGAGGCAAGACCTACGACGATGCGGCTGCTGCCTACTGCCGCTCTTGAGAGAACTTGCCTAACGCGTCATCGGTGATCCCGTGCGAAACTTTGGCGCATGACAAGGTCCCTGCCATTCGGCGGTTCGGCTCGGACGATTCGAGTACGCCCGTGAGTGATGACGTCCTGTCGATCATCCCGACCGATCCACACTGGCAGCCCGCACGGGACGCGGCCGAACGTGCTGCGGCAATCATGGCGGATCTGGCTCCGGGCGAGCCAGGGGGCATGGATGCGGAAGTAGACGCGACGTGGCACGACAACGTCGCGGTCGTCGCCTGTGGCGCGAACCTGGAAAGGATTGGCTGCCCGCACTGCGGCGCCTCGATTGACATCGAATGGTGGCAAGATCTCCTAGACGCCTACTTCGACGAGGGCTTTGCGAACCTCGCCGTCAAGACCCCTTGCTGTGGTGCCGACTCATCGCTCAATGCCCTGGAATACGACTGGCCATGCGGCTTCGCCCGCTTCGAGATTGCCGTCTGGAATCCCCAACGCGCCTGGTTCAGTGACGAGGAACTAGCCGTCCTTGGTGCCGCGCTCGGACATCCCGTGCGACAGATTCGCGCCCATATCTGACGTTCTTATCGCACCCTACTTCCCTGGTATACAACCTCTCCCACGACTTTCGTTTACCCCCCTAGACACTTGGGGTAGATGGAAGCTATCGTCTTCCGCATAGCCCCCTAGACAGTTCCCAAGGTGGACCGGCCACCAGTGTCTAGGGGGGTCGACAAGGAGGTGGTGAACGATGGCACTGCAAGGACCCATCCCGATCAGCTTCGAGCTGCTGTTCCCGCACGGCTGCTACGTCGTGGGCGAGGTGACCGCGGCGAAGGACTTCGACGCCAAGCGGGACACCCAGGCCAAGGACAAGCTGACCGGACTCCCGGTCTGGCAGGTCCCGGTGATGGACGCCGACCCCTCGCTCAAGGCCGCGCAGAAGACGGTGACCGTGAAGATCCTCGCCGAGGTTCAGCCGGTCGTCCCGCCGTCGCTGCCCGGGGTGCCGCTGGCCCCGGCCGAGTTCGAAGGGCTGGAGGTCAAGCCGTACGTCCATCAGGCGACGGGGCGGCTGGCCTACTCGATCTCGGCTCGGGCGATGCGGGCCCCGCGCACGGGCACCGCCGGCAAGACCGGCAACGCTGCGAAGGACGCGGCGTGATGGGGCGTCGGACGGTGCGGCCCTCTGCCGTGATCAGCCTCAACACCGGGGGCGGCGCCTCGGCCAAGACCATGCCGTACCCGGCCCGTACCCCGGTGCTGGCGCTGGACTTCGGCGCGACCTCGGTCCTGGTGACCACCTCCGACAGTGACCAGGTCAGCCCGGCCGATGTCGAGTTCGCCCGGCAGCTCGCCCGTGAGGCGGCCTCGTTCGCCCGGTCGGTCGAGCGGCGGTTTCACGGCCTGGCCAACGGTCGCGGGGTGGCCTGATGGCACACAGTCCCTACACCCACGTGTCGATGTCGATCGACCCCGGACGCCGTCCGCGCATCGGTGTCTCGTTCTACACGCCGGTCCTGCGGGCGGGTGCTCGGGTGCTGGAGTCCGGGCGGCCGTTCCTGTCGCTGGAGTCAGGCGAGGCGGACGTGACGGTCTCGACCACCGGGGCCGGACCGGTCACCGCCGGAGACGTGGAGGTCGCGCGGCAGATCTTCAACGCCGCCGCGCGGTACCTGGCCGACTGCGAGCGCATGCACGCCGACCAGTCGGCCGACTCCGAGCAGCTCACCACGTCCGTCGTCGGCGAGACGGCGGCCTGAGATGCAAGCGGGGCCGCAGGAAGCGGCAACTTCCGGCGGCCCCTCAACTCTCCCTGACTGCGAAATCACGAGAGGACACGAAGTCTAATGTTCCGAAAACTGCCTGGCGACGAGACGCGTACCCTCGTCTCCACCACCCCGGACACGGCCGTGGTCTTCCGCCCGGCCGTCGTCAAGACGCCCGCCATCGTCACCATCGTGGTCTGGCTGTCCCGCCTGTTCGCGGGCCTGGTCCGCCTGGTCGTCCGGCATCCGGTCGCGGTAGCCGTCCCGGTCGCCTTCGGTGTCGTGTGGACCCTGTACGGCTGGCGCCAAGCTCTCGTCCTGGCCGGGTTCCTGCCCTCGGCCGGGCTGTCGTGGCTGCTGCTGGATCGGGCCTCGTTCCTGCGCCTGGTCGGCTGGCCATTGTTGGCCTGGTGGCGGCTCGTCACCGTCTACCGGCGGCACTGGCAACCGGTCATGGTCGTGTCCGGGCTCGGGCGGCACATCCGGGGCCGCGACTACCTGCCCCGCCTGGTGCGGGTGGAGTGCGACGGCTGGGCCGACCGCGTCACCGTGCGCATGTTGTCCGGGCAGGCCGTCAAGGACTGGGCCGACCGCACCGACCACCTCGCCCACGGCTTCGGCGCCCCCTCCTGCCGCGTCGCCGTCGCCAAGGCCGGGCGGCTCGTCCTCACCTTCCCCCGCCGCGACTCACTCGCCGAACCCCTGCCCGCCGTGCCCATCCCCGAGGTGGCAGATGTCGGGCCGGTGGAGATCGGCCGGTGCGAGGACGGCACGCCGTACCGGCTCAAGGTCCATGGCACGCATGTCCTGATCGCTGGGGCGACCGGGGCCGGTAAGGGCTCGTGGCTGTGGTCGACAATCCGCGGCCTGCTTCCCGCGATGCGGGCTGGGCTGGTGCAGGTCTGGGCGCTCGACCCCAAGCGGATGGAACTGTCCTTCGGCCGTCCCCTGTTCGGCGCCCGGTACGCCGCTGATCCGAAGGAGTGCGCCGACCTGCTCGATGACGCCGTGTGCGTGATGCAGGAGCGGGCCGACCGGTTCGCCGGCCTCCAGCGCTCCCACACACCAACCGTCGCGGACCCGTTCGTCCTGGTGCTCGTCGACGAGGTGGCGTTCCTCACCGCCTACCAGTCAGACAAGCACCTGAGGCAGCGCATCACGGCGGCCCTCGCCACGCTCACCACGCAGGGCCGGGCGGTCGGCGTCGGAGTCATGGCCGCGCTCCAGGACCCCCGCAAAGAGGTCATGAACATCCGCAACCTGTTCCCCGACAAGATCGCCCTCCGGCTGGACGAGTCGGAACAGGTGGACATGGTCCTCGGCGACGGGGCACGCGACCGGGGCGCACTCGCCGACCACATCTCACCCGTCCCCGAACGCGGCGCGGGCGTCGGCTACATCCGGCTGGAAACCTCCCCCGACCCCGTGCGCGTCCGGGCCGCATACGTCTCCGACCTCGACATTCGCGAGATGGTCGCCGAGTACAGCGGTCGAAGCGAGGCCGCATGAACAGCCTGGCGCACTTCCTCGACGGGCTGCGCTGCTCGGTCTGTGGCGCGCTCAACGCCCTGTGGCTCGACCCCATCCGTGGCCTGGTCGAGTGCCACGAATGCGGCCAGACCGCCCTCACCATCCCCGAGCCCGGAAGGGAGGACAGTTGACCGACCTCACCGACGCCCACCAGGCCAGGGGAGAGCAGTCGATCTCCCCCGCTCGGCCCAACGACCGGTCCACACCTCGGGCCGTCCGGATGGCTCAACCGCTGGCGCGGGACGTGGTCGAAGAGATCGCCAAGCAGTACGGGGTGTGCATCCGGCCGGTTCCGCTGCGGCGGCAGGACATCCTCACCGGACAGACCGAGGTCATCGACGTCCCCTGCGGGGCGACGCTGGAGGACAAGTGCCCGCCGTGTGCCAAGCGCAACCGGCAGCTTCGGCGGGCGCAGTGCCGGGAGGGCTGGCACCTCGACCACGAACCGGTCAACCTCCCCGATAACGCCGACGAGTATCAGCGGCACCTCGTGGAGCTGCGGGCCGACGTCCAAGCCTGGCGGGACGAGACGGAAAAGGCCGGCGGGGATACCGCTGACCTAGACGCCGCGATCGTCGAGCTGGACGAGGAGATCAACGCCACCGGGATGCGCGGCAACGTCCTCGGCCGGACCAGCGGGAAGCGGTCCCGTTCCACGAAGCGGCGGCAGGACGCCCCGGACCTGCCCAAGCGGCAGATGACCAAGACCACCCTCGGACGGACCTTCACCGGCTCCGACGGCAAGGTCTACCGGCCCTCGATGTTCGTCACCCTCACCCTCCCCTCCTACGGGCGGGTGCTGGAGGGTGCGCCGATCAATCCGGACGCCTACGACTACTCGCGGGCGGCCCGCGACGCGCTGCACTTCTCCAAGCTCGTCGACCGCTTCGTGCAGAACCTCCGCCGGGTCGCCGGATACGACGTGCAGTACTTCGCCACCGTCGAGCCACAGAAGCGGCTCGCACCCCACCTGCACATGGCGATCCGCGGCACCCTTCCGCGTGCGGAGCTGCGGCAGATCATCGCGGCCACCTACCACCAGGTGTGGTGGCCCCCTGCCGACGACGTCCGGTTCGAGGGGGAGCACCTGCCGGTCTGGGAGGACGGGGCCGGCTACCTCGACCCCACCACGGGCGAGGTCCTGCCAACCTGGGAACAGGCACTCGACGCCCTCGACCAGGATGACGAGGCCGAATCCCTGCACGTGCTCCGCTTCGGCGACCAGATGGACGTCAAAGGCGTGCTCGCCGGGACCCCGGACGCCGACCAGCTCATCGGCTACCTGTCCAAGTACCTCACCAAGAGCCTCGGCGACGCCCTCGGCACCGACGACCCTCGCCGCAAGGCACACGCCGAACGGTTGCTCGACGCCCTGCGGTTCGAACCGTGCTCGCCGACCTGCCCGAACTGGCTGCGGTACGGGGTGCAGCCCAAGGGCGCCAAAGCGGGGATGGCTCCCGGCCGGTGCAAGGGCAAGGCGCACAAGCCCGATCACCTCGGCTACGCGGGCCGCCGCGTCCTGGTCTCCCGGAAGTGGTCCAACAAGACCCTGACCGAGCACAAGCAGGACCGCCGTACCTGGGTCCTGGAAGCCCTCGGCGTCGAAGACGCGCCGGTTGACCCCCACCGCTACCTCTGGCGACCCGTCAAGCCCGGTGATCCCGAGTTGGCCCCCATCGGCGTGCGGCTCCTGCGGTCGGTCCACGAACGCCAGCGCTGGCGCAATCACCTCGACCGGCTCCAGGCCGAGGCAGACGGACGAGTTCTTTCGGCAACTGAAGGGAGGGCAGCATGATGGACAGACTCTTCTACCGGCCCAAGGACGCGGCGGTCATCCTCGGCATGAGCCGTACGGCGGTCTTCCGGCTGATCAAGAGCGGTGAGCTTCGCTCGATCAAGTACGACGGGTACCGCCTCGTCCCGGCTGACGCCCTCCAGGAGTTCGCCCGGCGTCTGAACGAGGCGGCGTGATGGCCGACCGCAAACCGAACGGGCGCTCGTCCATCTACCTGGGCCAGGATGGTTACTGGCATGGCTGGGTGACCGTGGGCATCAAGCCGGATGGCTCCCCTGATCGACGTCACCGGATGGGGAAGTCGGAGGCGGAGGTCACGCGCAAGGTCCAAGAGCTGGAGGGCAAGCGCGGGACCGGACAGGTAGCTAAGCCGGGCAAGGTCCCGACCGTCGCCGAGTGGATGACCGAATACCTCGACGTGATCTGCGAACGGCTCGTGGCCTCGGGCAAGATGGCGCCTCGGACCCTCGACGACTACCGGTCCAAGACCCGTCACTGGATCATTCCGCTGCTCGGCCGTCACCGCCTCGACCGGCTCGCCCCTGAGCACCTCGACAAGGCGTACGCGACGATGCTGGAGCAGGGCCGCTCGTCGAGCACCGTCCTCAAAGTGCATCGCATCCTGTCCCGCGCTCTGAAGATCGCCGTACGGCGAAGCAAGGTCACCAGGAACATCGCCACGCTCGTGGACGCGCCGGTCGCCGCTGACCCTGATCTGGAGCCGCTGACGCGGAACGAGGCGCGTAAGATCCTGGAGGCGGCCAAGTCGCGGCGGAACGCGGCTCGCTGGTCGGTGGCACTGTCCCTCGGCATTCGCCAGGGCGAAGCGCTCGGCCTCCGCTGGTCGTTCGTTGACCTGCAGACCGGCGTGATCAAAGCCTGGTACCAGGCACAGCGGGCACCGTGGAAGCACGGCTGCGACGACCCTCACGAGTGCGGCAAGGAGTGGCACCGCTGGCCGTGCAAGCCGCGGTGCAGAATCCACAAGCACGACCCCGACTGTCCACAGAGCTGCACGAGACGCGGCCACGTCTGCCCGTCGAGGACATGCGCGAAGGACTGCACCGGCCACGCCGACCGATGCCCGAAGCGTACGGGCGGCGGCATCGTCTTTCGGCAACGCAAGGGCCGCAGCAGACTGACTCTCCAGTGCCCGCCCGAACTGCTTCCGATCCTCCGTGAGCACAAGAAGCGCCAGGACGCCGAACGGGCGGAGGCGGGCGAACTCTGGGAGGATCACGACCTGCTCTTCCCGACTCGCCGGGGCCGGCCGATGGAGCGCAGCGAGGACTACAAGATGTGGAAGGCGCTCCTACGCCAGGCCGGGGTCAGGGAAGCCCGCCTCCACGACGCCCGCCACACCGCCGGGACGCTCCTCGTCGAGCAGGGCGTCCACATCCGGGTCGTTCAAGAGATCCTCGGCCACGCGCGAGTGACGACCACTGAGCGTTACACCCACATCGCCAGCCCCCAGGTGAAGGACGCCAGCGAGCGCATGGGGGCGGCCCTGTGGGGCGAGGACTGAGGGCAACTGCAACTAGAACTGCAACTAGAGGCCCTTTGGAGATCAAAAAGCCCCTCTCGTCGGTGAGGACGAGAGGGGCTCTGAACTGCGGAGGCTCGGGGATTTGAACCCCGGATGGGCTTAAGACCCAAACCGCATTAGCAGTGCGGCGCCATAGACCTGACTAGGCGAAGCCTCCTGGTAGCGCGTTGCTCAGCACAGCGTACCGGCGATCGTCCAAGGCGGCAAAGCGGATTGCCGAGTGCCGCACTGGATCACTCCGAGGATCCACGCTGCGGGGCGTTTGGATCGATGCACAGCCCTTGATCGATGCACAGCCCTTGTCCACAGGATGTGGACAAGGGCTGTGCACACAGTGTGGATAACCCGCCTCAGCGTCGGCACAGGCTACGCCTGGCGGACGGCCTCGCCCTCGATCTCGATCTTGACCTTCTTGCCGACGAGGACGCCGCCGGTCTCCAGGGCCTGGTTCCAGGTCAGACCGTACTCCTCGCGGTCGATCTCGGTCTCCGCGCCGAACCCGAAGATCTCCTGACCCCACGGGTTGTTGGCTGCGCCGTTGAACTCGACCTTGAGCTTGACCTCCTTGGTCACGTCACGGACCGTGAGGTCGCCGACGAGCGTGAACTCGTTGCCCGACAGGTCGCTCACCCGCTTGCTGCGGAAGGTGATCTCGGGGAACTTGTCGGCGCTCAGGAAGTCGTCGCTCCGCAGGTGGCCGTCGCGGTCGGCCGCACCGGTCTCGATCGTGCCCGCCTTGATGACGACGTCCACGCTGGACTCGAGCGGGTTCTCGGCGATGACGATCTTGCCCTCGTAGTCGGCGAAGTGGCCGCGGACCTTGCTGACCATCATGTGCTTGACGACGAAACCGACGCGCGTGTGGGCCTTGTCCAGCGCGAACTCGCCGGCCGTCGGGACCTTCAGGCCCTCCCACTCACGGATGCTCATGGCTGCTCCCCAGATTGTTGCTGTGCGGATGTCTCACTAAGCAAATGTCTACCCGAGAAATATTCCTCGCGTCAACTATCGTGCCGTAGACTTGGGTCATGGACCCATTCGACGACCCCCGGCTCACGGCGATGGGCCTGTTCGCGGAGGTCTACACCGGGCTGTCGGACAAGACCAGCCCGACGCTGGCCGCCGCCGGACTCTCCGAGGTCGACTTCGAGACCCTGATCCGCCTTGCCCGTTCGCCCGAACGACGGCTGCGGATGAGCGACCTCGCCGCCCAGACGTCGCTGTCCACGAGTGGGATCACCCGCGTGGTCGACCGTCTGGAACGCGACGGGCTCGTCGAGCGGCACGCCTGCGCCAGCGACCGCCGCGCCTCCTACGCGGTGCTGAGTGAGGCAGGGGCGGAACGGTTGCGGGCGGTGCTCCCCCGGCACGTCGAGGACATCGAGACCTGGTTCACCGGGCTGCTGACCGAAAACCAGCTCGCCGATTTCCTGCAGGCGCTGCGCGTGATCCGCGACGTCGTACGGCCCTGCGCGACCGCAGGCGTACGGGAGGCGAGCAGGGCACCTCGGGCCAAGACGGGCTGAGCCCGCCGGAATCGGGATTAGAGGGAACTGACCGGACGGACTGGCGTAAACGATCGATTTCTGGTGGACTCCGTAATTCAGGAAACGGCTCCACGACAGCCGACGCAGTCCCCCGTACCCGAGCCCATGGAGCGCCCGTGCGTTTCCCCTCACACGCACTCGCCGTCCTCGCCACCGCGGCCCTCGCGGTTCCCGTCGCCGCTTCCACCTCCGCGTTCGCCGCGGCCGCGGCCTCTCCGAGCCCGAGCCCGAGCCCGACGCCCACACAGACGCAGACGCAGACGCCCGCCGCGACGAGCCCGAGCCCGCAGCCGGTGGTCACCGTCACCAAGACGATCACCCCCAAGGCGACCCCCAAGACGACGAAGACCACGACGGCCAAGACGCCGCGACCGAAATCCGTGCCGAAGGACGCCGTCCAGGTGACCGTCAAGAAGGTCGTGGACGGCGACACCGCCGATGTCGTCACCGAGAGCGGCAGGACCGTTCGGATCGGCCTGCTGGAGGCGGACGCCCCCGCCAAGGGCGTCTGCTGGTCCGAGGAGGCGTTCGCCCGGTTGATGACCCTGCTCCCGCCGGGCAAGCCGGCCTACGTCCGGGCCGCCGAGCAGGTGCCCGAGCAGGGGCGCATCCTGATCTACCTGTGGTCGTCCACGGGCGTCTACGTCAACGGCGACATGGTCAGGAGCGGCCTGGCCCAGACCGTTAACTCCTTCCCCGAGCGCAGCTACACCGATTGGCAGTACTGGGAGCAGGTGCGCGCGCAGACCGACAAGCTGGGATTGTGGTCGGGCTGCTGGGCGGCCGACACGTATGACAAGCGTGAGAGCGTCAAGGTCCCGTCCGGGACCGGCGCCGCGACCCCGGCGCCGATCGAGCCGGCGGACGCGTCCCCGGCCCCGCCCGGCACGACGTACTCCCTCGAGCCCATTCCGCAGGGGGCCACTCCCGGCTCGGTCGCCACGGTGCGGCCCTCCCCGACCCCCACGCCCAGCCCCTCGCCGAGCCCCAGCCCCAGTGCTTCGAACGGGTCGCTCGACCCCAAGTACGACACCTGTGAGGACGCGAACGCCAACGGATACGGCCCGTACTACCGCGGGACCGACCCCGAGTACGTGTGGTACGAGGACCGCGACAACGACGGCGTGGTCTGCGAGAGGTGACAGTCAGTTGACCCTCTTGCGGGCGTCGGGCACGACCAGGTCGCCGCGCAGCTTGGCCATGCCGCGCGAGACCGAGCTCTTGACCGTGCCCACGCTGATCCCGAGGGTCCTGGCGATCTCGGGCTCGGTCATGTCCTCGTAGTAGCGCAGCACGATCGCCGTACGCTGCCGGGCGGGGAGACGGTCGAGCGCCCGCTCCAGCTCGTCGTACCGGTGCCGCGCGTCCTGCTGCACCGGTACGTCGGGAAGCTCCTCGGAGGGGTATTCCTCCAGCTTGCGCCGCCGCCACCAGGAGATGTTGATGTTCACCATCGCCCTCCGCACGTAGCCGTCGAGCGACGACCGGTCGCGGATGCGGTCCCACGCGAGGTACGTACGCGCGAGGGCGGTCTGCAGGAGGTCCTCGGCGTCGCTGGGGTTGCCGGTCAACTGGTTGGCCACGCGGAGCAGGGCCGCCCCGCGAGACTGGACGTACGTGCGGAACTCCTCATGGTTCACGATCAGGGATCACCAACCCGGCCAGAGAGGCATCTCGTGCCAGAATCGCAGCCGCGCCCCTGGATCCGGCTGAACCGAAATCCAGGTTTCGCACCCGCCTGGGCAAAGAGCGGGCAAGCCGGGTGGCGGCCCGTCACGCGTGCCGTACGTCCTGTCGGGCAGTGGTTTGCCCGAAACAGGTGGCAACGCCTTGCACCGGGAGGAGGAATATTGATCCCGGACGCCACCATCGCCCGGAAAACCGCCTCTCCATCCCCGTCCGGCATGTGAGGCTGGAGAGCGTGGAAGGGGCGATGCCGTACCGGGCCGGAGAGCGCAGGCGGAAGCTGGCGGCGGCGGTTCTCGGCCGCGACCCCGCGCCCGCGCCGCGGTCGCGGGAGGAGACGGAGCCGTTCGACGTGGTCAGCGGCGACCTCCTCGACGTGAGCCCGCACCTGATCATCCTCGAGACCGCCGACGGCGAGCAGCGGCGCCTGGTGATCGCGCCGTGGGCGACCGCGTGGCGCGGGGGCACGGTGGCGCCCGCCGATCTGCCGGCCGGAGCCCGGGTCGTCGTCCGGGCGCTGCGCGGCGGCACGGTCGCCGAGCGCATCTGGGCCGACATCACCCGGATCACCGGCGTCATCCGGGAGGTCAGCGGGCGGCGCGACCTCACCGTCGAGCTCGACTGCGGTCCCCATCGCCGGGAACGCTCCATCGTCGTGCCCTACCGCTCCTCCGGGCGAATCCGGGTGCGGCATCCCAAGCTTGAGCCGGGCTACCTGTTCGACGCGATCGGGCTGCTCGACCAGGGCACGTCGTTCGCGCATCTGCCCGCGACCTCGCAGCCGCCCTACCGGGCCACGGCCGTGCCCCCGCCCACGGTGACGTACGGAGGAAGCGAGGCGGGCATCTCGGGCACGGCGGTGTGGGCGGACTTCACGGACCTCGCGGACCTCGCCGGGGAAGGCATCACGGAGGGCGTCGCCTATCCCATGCTCGAACGCGAGGACACCGGCTGCGACGACGCCGGCGTCTCCTGCGCCGGCCTGCCATACCTCGCGCTGGGCTCGCTGCTGCGCGTACGCAACGTGTGCGACGGCCGGGCGGACGCGCTGCCGATCGTCGCGTGCGGGTGCCTCGCGGGGCGGTTCTGCGACCGATGCCTGGAATGCGGCACGTCCCCGCGCGGCAGGATCGTGGAACTGGCCGCGTGCTCGTACGTCGCGCTCGGTGGAGACTTGACCAAGGGCTGCTTCAATGCCCGCGTCGGATTGGGGTGACCGGTGCTTTCGATCATCGCGGCTGCCGCGCTGCCGATCCTCGTGGTGACGCTGGCGCTGGGCGGCGTCGCCAAGCTGGCCACGGTCGGGCGCGAGGCGTCGCCGGGCGCGCTGGCCCGGCTCGGCCCGGCGGTGCTCATGCCCGAGCGCTTCGCCAGACCGGCCATGATCGCCTGCGCCCTGGTCGAGTTCGTGCTGGCGGCCGATCTGCTGGTCGTGGATCACCCGGTCGCCCGGTGGCTGCCGGTCGCGTTCTTCGCCATGGCGACGTACGTCCTGTGGGACCTGCGCAGGCGGCGGCCGGACGCGGGGTGCGGCTGCTTCGGAGACGTGAGCGACACCCCGGTCGGGCTGCGGTCGATCGGCCGGGCCGCGGCGCTGACCGCGATGGCGGCCCTCGTCGCGTCCGCGGGCGTCATGGGACTGCCTGATGTCACCGCGGAGACGGCGCCCTGGATCGGCGGAGGGGTCGCCCTGCTGCTCGCCTGCTCACCCGAGATCGACGGGGTCGTCTCCCGCCTGCGTCACCGGGCGCCGTGCGAGCAGCGGCCCACGCCGCCCGGACGGGCACTGTCGCGCCTGCGGACCAGCGCGGAGTGGCGGGCTCACGCGGGGACACTGCTGGCGGACGAGCCGTCCGACATGTGGCGTGAACTGTGCTGGCGCTTCTTCGTCTTCCCCGCTCAGGGCGACGCGGAGGTCGTGTTCGCCGTGCATCTCGGCGGCCGGCGGCCCGCCGTACGCGCCGTCGTGGTCGGCGCCGACGGCCAGGTGGCCGCGCCCGGCGATCGCGACGATGCCTCTCTGCGGGAATCTACGCCTGTATCGGCCTGACGCTATACAAGCGTAGATTCCCGCATCGAGGACTTTCACTTCAACTCTCTACGGCTCTCTAGCTTCCCCTCTAGAAAGCCGTAGAGAGGTCGATGGGCGCGCCGCTCACAGCGGCTGCGCGCGGAGGAACCTCCCGAAATGCGGAACGGTGAACCCGATCACGCCGCGCTCGGCGCTGTAGATCAGGCCCTTCTTGATCAGGCTGTCGCGGGCCGGGGACAGGCTCGACGGCTTGCGGCCCAGCGTCTCGGCCACCTCGGCGGTCGGCACCGGGTCGTCGCCGAGCTGGGCCATGGCGTGCATGTAGTCCCGCTCGGCGGGGGTGGCCCGCTCGTATCGGCTGCCGAAGAAGCCCACCGCGAGCTCCTCCTCGGCCTCCGGGGCGGACACCTTGATGTCCTCGGCCGTGATCGGACTGCGCGGGGCGAGATCCCAGGCGACCTTGCCGTACGCCTGGACGAAGTAGGGGTAGCCGTCGGCCGCCTCGTACAACGCGTCGAGCGCGTCGGGGGTGAACTCGACGTCCTCACGAGCGGCCGGGGCGATGAGCGCCAGATCGGCGGCGTCCCGGTCCAGCCGGTCGATGCGCGCGTACCGGAACAGCCGCTCGGAGTAGCTCTTGCTCGCCGACAGCACGCTCGGCAGGTGGGGCAGGCCGGCGCCGACGACGATCAGCGGGCCGCCGTTCTGCGACAGCTCGTGGCAGGCCGCGCACAGGGCCGAGACGTCCGGCGCCTGCACGTCCTGCATCTCGTCGATGAACAACGCGATGCCGACGCCGAGGTCCGTCGCCACGCCCGCGGCGTCGACGAACAGCTCGGTCAGGTCGATCTCCAGGTCGCCGGAGTCGGCCCGGCCGCGCGCGGCGGGCACGTCGATGCCGGGCGACCAGTGCGAGGTGCCCTTCGCCGCGGCGGGATCGCGCATCGCGAACGCCTTGAGCACGCCGAGGAACTCCTCGATGC
Organism: Microbispora sp. NBRC 16548; assembly: GCF_030268985.1. Lineage (NCBI taxonomy): Bacteria > Bacillati > Actinomycetota > Actinomycetes > Streptosporangiales > Streptosporangiaceae > Microbispora > Microbispora sp. NBRC 16548. The sequence continues at coordinate 114,097 of NZ_BSSF01000004.1, read as the reverse complement.
GCTCGGGGGCGCGGTGCCGGGGGGCGAGCTCCCTGATGGCCATGTGCAGCGCGGCGGCCACCGGGCGGCGGATCGACTGGTCGGGCCTGGCCTCGATCTTGCCGGTGCCCCACAGCCGCTGCATGGCCATGGACTTGAACGTGTTGAGCAGGACGGTCTTGCCCACGCCACGCAGGCCGGTGAGGACCATGCTCCGCTCCGGGCGGCCCCGGGCCACCCGCTCCAGCACGATCTCGAACTGCTGCAGTTCGCGGTCGCGTCCGGCGAGTTCCGGGGGGCGCTGGCCGGCGCCGGGGGCGTAGGGATTGCGCACGGGGTCCACGCTCTCGGACTTTATGACGGGATATAGCGGCCGTCGTAGATTTCCGTAGAGAGCGCTACGGCGTGTCGCCCGGCGCGGCCGCGGCACGCACCGCCCGGCGGTGGGCGGAGCCTGAACCGGGACGACCGGGACGACAGCGGGCGGAGCCGGGGAGGGCACGACCGGATCGAAGGCCACGGGAACGGCGAGGACTGAGACGGGGGCGGCGGACACCGTGGGCACAGCCATCACACACCCCTTACCTGCCAGGACTCGACCGAACCCGTGTTCGATCCGATGGCCATGACTGTAGCGCGTCATCGAACACCTGCGCGAGCTTTCCACGAAAGCACCGTCAAACGCCGTCGTTCGCCGGCTCCCCCAGACCGCGCACCGACCCCGCGGGGCTAAGACTCAAGGGCGGCGAAGTCCTCCGGCGTCAGCCGGATCCGTCCCGCCCCCATGTTCTCCTCCAGATGGTCGAGGGACCCCGTACCGGGGATCGCGAGCACCGCGGGCGAGGTCGCCAGCAGCCACGCGAGCGCGATCTGTGCGGCGGCGGCCCCGTGGCGCCGCATCACCGCCGTCAGGCGTTTCTGGTCGATGGGTCGCAACCCGCCGCCGAGCGGGAAGAAGGGCACGAACGCGATGCCGTCCTTCTCGCACCGGGCCAGGAGCTCGGTGTCGCCCCGGTCCTGCACGTGGAAACTGTTCTGCACGGCGGCCACCGGGGCGATCGCCAGTGCCTCGTCCAACTGGGCGGCGTCGACGTTGCTGACGCCCAGATGCCGGATCAGCCCCTCCTCGCGAAGCTCGGCGAGGACCGCGAACCTCTCGGAGATCGATTCGCCGCCCGGGGGGTGCAGGCCGCCGACCCGCAGGTAGACGAGGTCGAGCCGCTCCACGCCGAGGGTGCGCAGGTTGTCCTCCACCAGCCCGCGCAGCTCGGCCGGGCCGGCCTCGCCGCCCGGCACGCCGGTCTCGTCGAGCAGGGGGCCGACCTTGGTCGCGATCACCAGGTCGTCCCCGTACGGTGCGAGCGCCCGGCGGATCAGGTCGTTGGCCGCCACGCCCCCTCTCCGGTAGAACCAGGCCGTGTCGATGTGGTCCACGCCGAGCTCGACGGCGCGGCGCAGCACGGCGACGCCCGTCTCCGGATCGCGGACGGCGCCCTGGAAGGTGCCGGTCGGCAGCCGCATGGCCCCGAAGCCCAGCCGGTGAACGGGAAGGTCGCCGCCGAGGAGGAACGTGCCGCCGAGCGCGGCGTTCGTGTTCGTCGTCATACCCGTCAGCCTCGTGCGGCCGAGGACGACGGCCAACGCGGTGGCAGCAAGCTGCCACGTCCGGCGGGGTCATAATGAGTGGGTGACAGCCGATAAGGTCATCACGGTCCGCGGCGATGCGGAGCTCGTGGCCCGCGCCGGTCATCTGTTCACCGGTGCCCGGCACGAGTTCGTGTGCGCGGCCCGCGATCTCGACACGTGGTCGCGGCCCGAGGCACGGCAGTCCGTGGCCCGGCGGATGCCCGGCCCCGGCGCCTCCGGCTTGGCCGTCAAGAAGCTGTTCACCCCCGTCGCCCTCGCCGACGAGGCCGCGCGGGCGCACCTGCGCGAGGTCATGACCACCGGCGTCGAGGTGCGCATCAGCTCCACACCGCTGCCGCACGAGACGATCGTCATCGACCGTCGCGTGATGATCCTCGCGGGACGCGACGCGCCCGGCCCCCGCGAGTACACCGTGACCACCTCACCCACCCTGGTCAACGGCGTGTACTCCCTGTTCGCGGCCGCCTGGGACGCCGCCACCGAGCTGACCGCCTACCTGCGCGGCGACGCGCCGAACCTCGACGACGACAGCCGGGCCGTCCTGCGCGCGCTCGGCGCGGGTTACACCGACGAGACCGCGGCGCGGCATCTCGGCCTGTCGTTGCGTACCTACCGCAGGCGTGTCGCGGAGCTCATGGACGCGCTGGAGGCCGGCTCACGCTTCCAGGCCGGACTGCGCGCGGGCGAACTCGGGCTCACGGGATAGCGTCGACCCCGACCCTCGACCCCGCCGACAGTGCGACGATCAGTGCCAGGGGGCCGATGTGGAGAGAGGGGCACCGATGGCATATCCGGAGCGGCGGCGCCTGGCACGTGTCGCCGCCTATGCCAAGGTGTCCACCGCGCTCGCCCTGATGAGCGACCACCGGCTCGCCGCGCTCTTACTGGAGGCCACCCCGCTGGGCACCGGCATCGGCGGAACGTCGGCCGTCCTGGACGTCGAGAGCGCACGGATCTTCGTCAAGCGGATCCCTCTGACCGACCTCGAACTTCACCCCGGCAACCGCATGTCCACCCGGAACGTGTTCGGGCTGCCGGGCTTCTACCAGTACGGCGTGGGGTCGGCGGGGTTCGGGGCCTGGCGTGAACTGGCCGTCCATCAGATGGCGACCAACTGGGTCCTGGCCGGCGAGTTCGCCGGCTTCCCGTTGGCGTACCACTGGCGGGTGCTGCCCGTCCCTGCCCCTCCTACCGGACTGTTCTCGGAGTTCGGCGGCCTGGAGGGCGCCGTGGCGCACTGGGACGGCGCACCAGCCGTCCGAAGGCGTTTGGAGGCGCTTGAACGCTCCACCATGAGCATCGCCGTCTTCCTGGAGCACATCCCGCACACCTTGGGCTCCTGGCTCGCCGGCAAGGAGGTCTCGGCGTTCCCCGACGTGGAGAGGGAACTGGCCGAGGGTGTCGCCTTCATGAGAAGCCGGCGCCTGATCCACTTCGACGCGCACTTCCGCAACGTCCTGACGGACGGAGACCACCTGTACTTCTCCGACTTCGGTCTCGCGCTCAGCTCCCGTTTCGAGCTCTCCGCCTCGGAGTCGGACTTCCACCGCACGCATCGGGACTACGACCACGACTACGTCATGGCCCACTTGGTGAACCAGCACCTCGCCGAGCGGGTTCGCGGTGGCGCGGACCGGCGGCGCTTCGTCCGGGGCTGGGCCGACGGCGACAGGCGTTCCGGCGTCGCCGCCTCCGCCGCCGTGATCCTCGACAGGCATGCGGGAACGGCAGCGGTGATGGACGATTTCCATCGACGCCTCTGTGAGAGCAAACAGGCGCGCTATCCGGCGGACGAGTTCGGCCACATTCGGTGCGGGGCCGGTCCCGACGCCTGATGACGCCCTTGCTCCGCATCCTGGTGTTACCAGCGCCCGTGGTCGGGACGCCTAACGCAGCGTGTGCGGGAGCACGAGGGCCGCGGCGGCGACCACAGTGATCAGTCCCAGGTAGGCGAGGACGAGCCGGGTGTCCCTGAGATAACACTTGCTCCGGGTGAGCCCCGCGCGACGGGCCCGCCAGTATCCGGCGAACCCGAGGGCCGCGAACCCGAGCACGGCCCACGCCCCGAACAGCCAGGCGAGCAGCGCCACCGTCGCGTAGACGCACAGCTTCAGCGGATCGTACGGCTTGGCCTGCCCGCCGTCGGACGCCTGGGCCGCGAGGGCCTGCTCGTACGCGACGCCGGTCGGCCGGTCGCCGGGCGCCGGTCCCTCTCCGGTGGTCACCGCCGCATCACTTTCATGTGATCTCCAACAGCGGGAGCCGTACGCCGGCGTCGGCCGCGGCGACGGCGGACAGCCGCTGACGCGCGAGCGCGGGCCAGGCCTGCACCGCGCAGAACGGCGCGCACTGGTCCTGGTCGGAGCGGGTGCCGACGTGGACGCAGCATTGCACCAGGCGCTCCTCCAGCATCGTGGACATGTCCATGAAGGGCTTGATCGTGATGCGTACGACCCTCTCGCCCAGCAGCCGCCGCAGCCGCCGCCTGCGCCCGGGCAGGGCGGAGGACGCGAGCGTCAGCAGGGTCGTCAGCCCGAGGTCGCAGTTCTCGCAGATGTCGCGCCAGACCTTGCCGATCTCGGGGTGGGACAGCGACGACTGCTCCGACAGCAGGCCGAGCAGCGACTCCTGCACGGCCATGCGGAGCTGGTGGGGGATCTCGGAGTCGGCGATGCGGTTGGAGACGAGTCCGAGGTTCTCCTTGAGGCGGTCGTGCCCGATCAACGCGGTCAGCGAGCGCCACTGGCCGGAGTCGTCCTTGATCATGTAGCCGACCGAGCAGCAGTGCGGATGCGAGCACGGCAGGGCGGTCAGGTCGCGCCAGGTGACCAGGCCGTCCGTCTGGGGGCCGAGGCGCTTGAGCACCCCGGTGTGGGTGAGCCGGTCCATCGGGTCGATCGCATCGGACCGCCCCGAGCCGAACTGCGGCTGGATCGAGACCCCTCCGACGTACGGCGTGTCGAGGGCCAGGCGCACCACGTCGCCGATCTCGCCGTCGTTCACTCCGAGGGAGGCCGTCATGACCAGCGTCGTGAAGATCTCCCGCTCGGAGAGCCGCCGCAGCGCCTCCGCCTTGAGCCGCCGCAGGTCGCCACCCCGGTGGTGCCGGGACGCCTCGGCCGACAGGCCGTCGTACTGCAGGTAGACCTCGACGCGCTCGCGGTGCTCGGTGAGCAGGTCGAGCAGGGCGTCGTCCCGGGCCACCAGGAGCCCGTTCGTGTTGATCAGGATGCGGGTGACGGGCCGGGCCGTCAGCTCGGCGAGCAACTCGGGCAGATCGGGGTGGAGGGTCGGCTCGCCGCCGCTGAGCATGAGCACGTCGAGACGGCCGTTCTCGCGGGCCAGGCGCTGGTCCACGTTGGCGAGCACCTCCCGGACCGGCACAATCCCCCGCAGATCGGGCGAGGAGTCGGTGAAGCAGGTCGGGCAGCGCAGGTTGCACGCCTCCGCCACGTCCTCAAGGAGGATGCACGTGTGCTGGGTCTGCATCTCCGGCAGCCCTCGCAGGTACGCCTCCGGGACCGGATCGAAGTTCCCCGCGACGTCGGGCAGATGCGCCTTGGTGGGGGCGGTCCACTCCTCCAGGTAGGCGAGGATCTCCGGGTCCTCGTCGTAGAGGGTCCTGACCATGCCGTGGGTGCGGCAACCGCGCTCCAGGTAGACCCGGCCGTCGCGGACCGCGAGCCAGCCGGACAGGCGCGGCACCTCCGCCAGCGGACGGTCCGGCCGCTCGTCGTGACAGCGTGGGCAGAACGCGTTGACGTAGCGGAGGATGCGATCTCCACGCAGGGGCATTCCCGTGGTCACAGGGCACCGTCCGTGTAGAGCGAGGGGTTGACGCCGGTGCAGAAGCCGGCGGTGAAAATCGTCATGAGCGCCCAGCCGATCATCAGACCCATCCCCAGCCCCCGCGACCAGGGCTTGCGGAGAAGGAGCAGCAGCGTTCCGCCGCCGAACGCGATCAGAGCCAGGATCACGGATCCACCGATGAGCGCGACGTTCTTGTGATCGCTCGCGACTCCGTCCGCCGCCGCGAGGGTCGCGAGGAAGAGCACGAAGTTGACGACCACGTAGGCCACGATCCCCACGATCGTCATCGCGATGACCACGCCGGTCGTGTTCGGGGGCGGGGGCGGCGGCCACGCGCGCGGGCCACCCGGGCCGTACGGCCCGCCGGGACCGGGCCCATACGGCCCGCCCGGGCTCTGAGTGGGTGGCCCACCCGGGCCCTGAGACGGCGGCGGGCCGGCCGGGCCGTACGGCGCGCCGGGAGGCGGCGGCACGGGCGGATGGCCGGGAGGATCGCCCGGCCGCGGGTCGTTCGGCCGCTCGGGCGGCTCGGGGGGTGTGCTCATCTCTCCTCCTCGCCGGCAGGCGACAGCCGGGCGGCCGGTAACAGCGGTCGCCGCTCGCCCCGCCGGGGGAGCAGCCGATCGTAGAAACCCTTGCGATATCCGAGCCCGAGGCGGACGGCGAGGAGCGTGAGCCCCGGGACGAGGAACCACTGCGGGCGGGTCAGGTCGAGCCAGACCGTCTCGTTCGCCCTGGTGAACTCGACGAGGAACCGGAAGACGGCGTACGCGCCCAGATACAGGGTGAACAGCTCGCCCGGCCTGTCGACCCGGCTCCGCGCCCACAGCAACGCGCCGAAGGCGGCGAGCTGGAAGACGGTCTCGTACAGGTACGACGGGTGCATGGCCTGCCCGGACACGCAGCCGGGGCACTCCGGAACGGTGGCGGGCGCGTGGACGCCCCAGGGAAGGCTCGTGGGACGGCCGGGGGCCTCCGTGAGGAAGCAGCCGATGCGGCCGACGGCCATGCCGAGCGCGACGGCGGGCGCGAACAGGTCGCCGGTCCGCTCCCGGTAGCCGATCAGCCGTTTCGCCACCAGCACCCCGACGTATGCGCCGGTCAGGCCACCGAGGATGCTCCGGGCGCCGAACATCCACGCCTCGAGAAGGCCGGGGTTGAGCGCGGGGTCGAGATGCTCGGCCCAGCCGGACAGCCGCATGCCTATCGCCCCGCCGACCAGCGCGCCGGTGACGGCGACGAGCGACTCCTCCCGCAAAGCCCCCCGGCGCCGCGCCTCAAGGACGAACACCACGCTCGCGAGGATCACGCCGAGACCCACGAAGAACGCGTGGGTCGGCACGGTCACCCCGCCGAAACGCAGTTGCTCAAGCACGACGCCACCCTAGCGGCGGACCACGACGATTCCGATCGTCAATTTGTACGGCTTGTGCCCCTTTCCTACGGCGATTCCGGCCAACCGTCCGGGGCTTTGTCCACAGGAGTCCCGTTGTCCACAGGAGCGTGCGCGGACCGCCTGCACATGCCTCGGCCGCGGGTAATCTGCGCCTATGACCACCTTGTGGAATCGCAGGTCAGCGGTAGTGATGGCGGCGCTCGTCGGGGTGACCGGCTGCGCCGGGGTCGGCGACGCCGGCGCGTCCGCCACCGCCCGGACCCGGGTGTCCGTGCCCGCACCGGCGTCACCGGCACCGGGCTCGTCCACGCCTGCCGCTCCCTCCGCCGGGCCGGCCTCCTCCGCGTCCGCCACCCCGTCGTCCGTCACGCCCTCGTCCGTGCCGGTCTCGCCCGGGAACGGGCCCACGCCGAGCCCGAGCGGGCCGCCTCCTTTCTCCGCGAAGATCGACAAGGTGTCCCGTGACGACGTCCGGCACTCCTGGCGTCCGGGCTGCCCGGTTCCGCTGAGCGGGCTGCGTAAGATCACCATGACCTACTGGGGCTTCGACGACCAGGCGCACACCGGCACACTCGTGGTCAACAAGAAGGTGGCCGAGGACGTGGCCTCCGTCTTCGGGAAGCTCTACGACATGCGCTACCCCATCCACCGGATGGAGCCCGTCGACGTCTACAAGGGCAGCGACTACGACTCCATCGACGCCGACAACACCTCGGCCTTCAACTGCCGCAACGCCACCGGCTCGGGCAGCTGGTCCAACCACGCGTACGGCCTGGCGGTGGACCTCAATCCCCGGGAGAACCCCTACGTCTACGCGAACGGCTCCAACGCCCACCGCAACGCGGACGCGTTCGTGGACCGGCCGCTCAAGAAGCCCGGCGTGATCAACAGCGGAGACCGCGTGGTGCGGGCCTTCGAGCAGATCGGCTGGGGCTGGGGCGGCTCCTGGTCGGGCGCCAAGGACTACCAGCACTTCTCCGTCAACGGCCGCTGAGACCGGAGCCGATCACTCGGTCGGCTGTCTGTGAGGCGCCCGTGGAGAGGCTGCGGAGGTTCGCATCCACCTACGGCGCGGTCGGTGGACGGCCCTCAGCGCCCGGCAGGCACCCGCCCACCGTGTACGGCACGGTGGGCGGGTCGCCCCGGCGCTGACCCTGGGAGAGGTCAGTCCGCCGGGGAGGCATGCCGGGTGACGAGACGACCGGTTACGGCGTGACCGGCTTGCCGCCGAAGGTCACGACGAGGCGGCCGTCCGAGGCGTAGGACCAGCCCAGGGCGCCGGTGTAGGAGGAGCACCGGGACCCGTTGGAGCCCGACCAGAACTGGTTGGAGCTGTCGGCGTTACCGACGATCTTGTCGTTGCTCCCGCTGCCGCTGCGGCAGGAGGTGTTGTTGCGGAACACCGAGGTGCCGGCGTCGAAGGAGAAGTTGCGCTCGGTGTTGTCGATGCCGACGTTGTTCGATATCGACATCGTGCCGGGGTTGCTGTTGTAGGTGAACCCGTGGTGGCCGTTGTGGTAGGCGATGTTGCGCCGGACGACGTGGTTGACGGCGATCTTGTCGCCGCCGAGCTTGTAGCCGTTACGGTCGCCGGCGCCGGCCTGGCTGCCGTCGGTGAGGGTGCCGTTGTTGTACGACAGGGAGTCCTCGATGGTGACCGGCCCGATGGCTCCCGTGTCCGTCTTGGTGTAGAGGTCCCAGCCGTCGTCGATGTTGTTGTGGGACACGTCGTAGCGGAAGACGTTGCCTGTGCCGGTGGTGAGCTTCGCGGCGAAGCCGTCGGCGTCCTCACCGTCGGAGTCGGCGTTGTCGTGCGACTCCGCGCTGAGGATGAGGTTGTTGGACGGCCACTGGTCGCGGGGGGTGTCGGAGGCGATCCGCCCGAGCTGCAGCCCGGTGTCGCGGTTGAACCGGGTTACCGTGCGTTCGATGATGTTGTTGCTGCCGCCGACGTAGATTCCGTTGTCGCCGGCACGCTCGACGACGACGCCGTACACGTGCCAGTACGAGCCGTTCACGGTGAGCCCGCGGTTCGACGAGGACTCGCTCTGGGCCGAGAAGTTCAGCACCGGAGTCTCACCGGGGTAGGCGGACAGCGTCTTGCGGGCGCTCGATGTGCCGTTGTTGCCCGGCGCGATGGTGACCGTCTGCGCGAAGTCGTACCGCCCGCCGCGCAGGTAGATCGTCCCGCCGGGGGCGACGCGGGTGAGCGCCGAAGTGAGGGTCGTCGGGTCCGACTGCGTCCCCGACGCGCCGTCTCTGCCACTCGGCGAGACGTACAACGCGCCACTCGACGGTGTCGTCGAAGGCGAAGGCGAAGGCGAGGGTGAGCGCGTGGGCGAGGGCGAAGCCGAGGGCGAGCGCGTTGGTGAGGGCGAGGCCGAGGGCGAGAGTGTGGGGGTGGGTGACGGTGTGGGTGAGGAGGTGGTGGTGGAGCCGGTGCAGGTGACGCCGTTCAGGGTGAACGAGGCGGGCGTGGGGTTGGACCCCGACCAGCTGCCGTTGAAGCCGATGGACAGCGACGCGCCGGTGGCGATGGCGGCGTTGTAGTCCACGTTGGTGGCCGTGACGTTCTGCCCGCTCTGGTTGAAGGTGGCCGACCATCCGGTGTCCACCTTCTGGCCGCTGTCGGGGAAGGTGAACCCGAGGGTCCAGCCGTTGATCGCGTTGCCGAGGTTCTGGATCGTGATGGCGGCGGTGAAGCCGCCCGGCCAGTCGTTGGTGGTGTAGGTCACGGCGCATCCGGTCGCGGCCTGTGCCGTTGCGGTGGTGGTGACGCCGGCCAGGGCGGCGGCTCCGGCGAGGACGCCGATCAGCCCGGCGCCTGTTCTGGTTCTGCTGTTCAAACCCGAGCTCCTTGCAGGTCGTGCAGGGCCCCTGACCGAGGATTGATTCCTGGCCCCACAAGGGTTTCATGCACCTGAACTACGTTCATCTACAGGAACATCGGGCATCAAGCTACGAGCCCATCGATCGCCGGTCAACGACGCGCCTCGTCGGCTTTCCGCGTACGACGGCTCTCACTTGCACAGGGACCGCCAGAAACGACGGACGGGATGCGGGATCGAGTGAAACGTTCAGGCGAGCACTCGAGAACAGGGCGGCAGCCGCAGTCGGACCCGGCGTTCATCGAGCCACTGCTGTCGAAGACCCCGCCCGGCCGGACCGCCGGCGCCGCCCCTCATGCCCATGACGGCGGCGACCCCCTGCCGGTACCGATGTACCGGCAGGGGGAGAGAGCCGAGCCGCGGAAGACGGCGATCGGCGACAGCCACCACCCGCACCGGCGACGGCGCGAGAAGGTGGAGAGAAAGGGGAGGACAACGCCCGCTCCTCCGGCCGCAGGAAGCGGGCGTCTCTCCAGATATGACATCTCCTGATTCTCCGGACAAAGGGGGAATCACGAGTGAGGGCTCAAACGCTAACGGGCTCCGGACTCCGGGTCGGAAAGGATCGCTTACCGGTTAATAACGATCGGCCTACGACCCCATCACGCACTGGCGATCAACCAGGTCTCACCGGTCAACTGCTGTGAAGACGGCATGACGGGAGAGACATGTCCGGTTGGCAGCACTCCGCTCCCCTTCCCCCCGCATGGCCGCCGGACCGGTTCGAGGTTCGCTCGACCCGGCCCATCCCGGACGGCGCCGCGGCCGATCGCTACCACTTTCCGCAAACCGCCCACGAAGCCGCCACGCGCCTTCGGGACGTACGCTTCGCGACACAGATCCAGGTCGTCCGCATCGAGGACCGAGCGACCCTCTTCGACCTGGTCGCCGGGGTGGAGGTCCCCCTCGAACACTGGTGACCATCAGAGCGCGCCGGCGGGCTGCGGCAAGATGGGTGCATGACGGCGAAGGACGGCGACGGCTGGGCCCTGTGCGCGCTGGGGCACCAGCACTGGGGACTGTACGGCGCCGCCGGTCTGCTCACCGTGCACCACACGCTCGACGGCATGCCGTACGTGCTGATGCAGAAGCGTGCCTGGTGGAGCCATCACGGCGGGACGTGGGGGCTGCCGGGCGGCGCGCGCGACAGCCACGAGGACGCCATCACCGGCGCGCTGCGCGAGGCCCGGGAGGAGGCGGCGCTGGACGCCGATCTCGTCCGGGTGCGCGGGCTCTACGTCGACGACCACGGCGGCTGGTCGTTCCAGACGGTGATCGCGGAGGCCGAAGGGCTGCTCGACGCCGCGCCCGCCAACGGCGAGAGCGCGGACATGCGCTGGGTGGAGGCCGACGAGGTGGTGTCGAAGGAACTGCATCCCGGCTTCGCCGACTCGTGGCCGAGGATCCGGCCCGCGCTGAGCCCCGTGGTCGTCGTCCTCGACATGGCCAACATCATCGGCGCGCGGGCGGAGCACGGCTGGTGGAAGGACCGTGCGGGCGCCGCGAACCGCCTGCTCAACGAGCTGATCCCGCTCTGCGGGCAGGGCCTCGGCGAGATGCCGGAAGGGGTGCCCGCCCTGACCCGATGGTTCCCGCGCATGGTCGCGGTTCTCGAAGGTGCGGCGGCCGGCGCCGCCGACCCGGGGCCGGTGACCGGGGACCTGACGGTCGTGGTGGCCGGAGGCAGCGGAGACGACGCGATCGTGGAGGCCGTGCGCGACGTGCGGCCCTGGGAGACCACCCTCGTCGTCACCGCCGACCGAGGGCTGCGCGAGCGGGTGACGGCCCTCGGCGCCCTGGTCGCCGGCCCTCGCTGGCTGCTCCGGCAGCTCTGAATCGAGACTTTTATACCGTTCGTCCTATTTGGGCAGGATGAAGCATGTGATCCTGCTCTTCCGCCGACTGGCCACCACCTGGTCCGTGCCCGTTCCGATCCTCGCCGTGGCAGTGCTCGCGCTGGCGTGGGGGCGGTCCCTTCCTCCCGTCGTCGTGGTCGTCGCGGCGGTCTTCCTCGCGGCTTCCGTGCTCGCGGCCGTGCACCACGCCGAGGTCATCGCCCATCGCGTGGGCGAGCCGTTCGGGTCGCTCGTGCTCGCCGTGGCGGTCACGGTGATCGAAGTGGCGCTGATCATCAGCCTCACCGCGTCCGGAGGGCCGGCCGCGTCGTCACTCGCCCGCGACACGGTGTTCGCCGCCGTGATGATCACCTGCAACGGGATCGTCGGCCTGTCGCTGCTGGTCGCGGCGCTGCGGAGGCGGGTGGCGGTGTTCAACGCGGAGGGGACCGGAGGCGCGCTGGCCACCGTCGCCACGCTGTCGACGCTGAGTCTCGTTCTGCCGACGTTCACCACGAGCAGGCCGGGGCCCGCCTTCACCCCGGCCCAGCTCGCGTTCGCCGCGCTCGCCTCGATCGCGTTGTACGGCCTGTTCGTGCTCACCCAGACGTTGCGGCACCGCGACTACTTCCTGCCGGTGGAGCCCGGCGGCCAGGGCGAGGACGCCGCCGAGCACGCCGAGCCGCCGACCACACGCGCCGCCGCGGCCAGCCTTGCGCTGCTGCTGAGCGCACTGGTCGCGGTGGTCGGCCTGGCGAAGATCGAATCTCCCGCCATCGAGTCGGCCGTACGCGCGGCGAGCCTCCCGCAGTCCGCGGTGGGCGTCGTGATCGCGCTGCTGGTGCTGCTGCCGGAGACCCTCGCCGCCGTACGCGCGGCCCGGCGGGCCCGGGTGCAGGTCAGCCTGAACCTCGCCTTCGGCTCGGCCATGGCCAGCATCGGGCTCACCATTCCGACGATCGCCGCGGCGTCGCTGTGGCTGAAGGGGCCGCTGCTGCTCGGGCTCGGCCCGACGCACATCGTGCTGCTCGGCCTGACGGTCGTCGTGGCGACGCTGACCGTGGTGCCCGGACGGGCCACCCTCCTGCAGGCGGGCGTCCATCTCACGCTGTTCGCCGCCTTCCTGCTCCTGGCGGCGAGCCCATGAGCGAGGGCGATGCGGCACGCGGTCAGCCGCGGGTCCACTTCTGGTTGGCTCCGCCGGTGCAGTCCCACAGCTGGAGGGGCGCGCCGTTGGCGGGGTTCACGTCCACGATGTCCACACATCGGTTGGCGACGGTGTTGACGAGGTCGCCGGCCGGGGTGAGCGTGAAGCGCTGGGCTCCCGTGCCGTTGCACGTGTAGAGCTGGATCGGCGTGCCGTTGGCGGTGCCGGCCGCCGCCGCGTCCATGCACTTGCCCATCGCGCGGACCGTGCCGTCGCCGTTGATCGTCCACTGCTGAGCGGCGGTGCCGTTGCAGTCGTACATCTGCAGCCGGGCGCCGTCGACGGGGTTCGCACCCGGGATGTCGATGCAGCGGCCGTTCAGGTTGGACTTCAGCGCGCTGCCGCCTCCCCCGTCACTGGTCCAGGCGGAGACGCGGACCCAGTCGATCAGCATCGTCTGCGGGAACGACGTGGTGGAGTCGGGGTCGCCCGGCCAGTAGCCGCCGACCGCCACGTTGAGGATCAGGAAGAACGGGTGGTCGAAGACCCACTGGTTGCCGCGGATGTCGGCCGGCGTGACGCGGAAGTACTCCGAGCCGTCCAGGTACCAGACGATGAGGTTGGGCGACCAGTCGACGCGGTAGGTGTGGAAGGCGTCGCCGAGCGGCGCGCCGATCGTCCTGTTGCCGCCGACGCCGCTGCCGCCGGAGTAGCCGGGGCCGTGCACGGTGCCGTAGACGGTGTTGGGCGTCTTGCCGACGTTCTCCATGATGTCGATCTCGCCGGTGTTCGGCCAGTTGCCGCCGCCGAGCATCCAGAACGCCGGCCAGATGCCCTGGCCCTTGGGAATCTTGATGCTCGCCTCGAAGCGGCCGTACGCCTGACTGAACTTGTCGGCGGTCAGGATGCGGCCGGAGGTGTACTGGCAGGTGCCGTAGTGGCACTGGTAGTTGGACGGGTTCTCCCGCCGGGCGGTGATGGCGAGGTGTCCCTGCCCGTCGTGGTACACGTTGCGGGTCGAGTCGGTGTAGTACTCCAGCTCGTTGTTGCCCCAGCCGCCGCCGCCGATGTCGAACTTCCACTTGGCGCCGTCGACGGGCGTTCCCGCCGCGGCGTTGAACTCGTCCGACCAGGTGACGGGGCCGATGGCGGCTTCGGCCCGGTCGGCGCCCGTGCCGGCGACCAGGCCGCCGCCGAGGGTGACGACCATGGCCGCGGCCATGATGAGGAGCCGGGGTTTGCGCATGGAGATCTCCGGTTGGTGGGGGGATGCCAGCAGGATCTCCGGCCCGCGCCGCCGCGCTCTGCGGGGGCGCGCGCCGGCGTGTCCAGCGCTTCAAGCAAGGAGCTTTAGAGCTTGAATTAAGATGCAACACCTTACCGCGCGGGCTGTCAATAGGTCTTGACTTGGACCTGTCAGCCGGGCCCGATGACCGGGCGGTGCGGGCGTACGCCGGCCTGCCGTACGGGAAGGCGGTAGGTCTCGCCGCGCATGAGGTAGTGGACCAGGTGCGACAGCCCCGAGCGCCGGACGTGCTGCTGGAAGTCCTTGAGTGGGGAGGCGAACGCCTCGTAGTCGTCGTAGTGGACGGGCAGGGCCGACTCCGGCTGCATCAGCCCGAGCCACTCCACCCCCTGGGCGCCGTCCATGGTCACCGTGACGCCGAGGATCCGCGTGCCACCGAGGTGCACGATGCCGACGTCGATGTCGGGGAAGCGGCGCGGGATCTCCGACAGGCACTCGTCCATGATCGTGTCGCCGCTGATGTGCAGGCGCAGGTCCACCTCGCCGGCGTGGGCGAAGTCGAGCACGCTCCCCATCACCGGCGGCATCAGCGCGTTCGCCGGGCCCGGCGCGTGCCGGGCGGGCGTGGCGGTCACCGTCAGCGTGCCGTCGCCGTGGCGCTCGTGGTGGTACTCCCAGGGTTCCAGGCCGATGGCGTGGCCGAACCCCTGCCGTCGCAGCCGGGCCGCCGCGTGGCGGGTGGTGACGATCGGCACGTCCTTGTCGAGGCCCTTCCTGGCGATCCTGTCCCAGTGGTCGCCGTGCAGGTGCGACAGCACGACCAGATCCAGGGGCGGGAGCTCCGAGATCTCCATCGCCGGCTCGGTGCGGCGGCGGGTGCTCAGCCCCCAGCCGAGATGGGCCCGCTGCCCCTTGTGCAGGAAGTTCGGATCCGTCAGCACAGTGAACCCGTGAGAACGGATGATCATGGTGGCGTTTCCCACGAAGAACACGGTCGCGTCCGCTGGATCGGGCATGACGCCTCCCCTCTCCCAGGCTTTCAGGCTACGTAAACCACCACAAATAACCCGAAAGCGGGGTGCGGTTAGCTAGCCGGGGACGAGTGAGAACCCGAGCTGGGAATACAGCTCCAGCAGGTCGAAATAGTCCCGGTGGGCGACCACGAGGCCGTTCTTCGCGTGACACGCCCCGCAGCCGCGTACGGTGATCCGCCGACCGCTCGCGCCCGCGACACCGCCGTCCGGCAGCGCGAAGGACCCGGTGTGCGTGCCCGTCATCGTCCACTCGCTGAAGCCGGGATCGGCGCACTCCACCCTGTTCCAGACCGTCATGGCCATGTCGGAGAAGCCCTTGAACATGCTCTCCCAGTATCGGACGATCTGCTCGCGCCCCTCGCACACACCCAAGGGTGTGGCCAGGACGGCGTGCCGGTCGTAGCACGTCGACAGCCGGTCCAGGTCATGAGCGTTCACCGCGTCCAGCACGCGGTCCGCGAGCTGTCGGCCGTCAGGCATGGCGGATCACTCCCCAGGGCGTACACCCACGGTAACGCCGCCATGGCAAAGGCCGTCCGCAGGAGACGCAACACCGCCGGATGCAACGTGTGAAGGGCCTGCGGCGTCCCTGGAGTCGTGGACGACACGCCATGTGTACCCCGGTGAGCCCGGGGTCCACATGGCCTGGCGCGTCAGGGGTCACACCGGCCGGGGCCGCGCGGCGCGGGCCAGGGCGACCGCGCTCGCCGTGCCGGCCGCCGCGGCCAGCGCCAGCCACCAGGCGGTCGTGCCCATCGCCTCCGGCCGCGGCGGGTCGGCCAGGGCGAGGAACACCGCGCCGAAGACCGCCACACCGCTGAGCTGGCCGAACTGCATGGTCGTCGTGAGCAGGCCGCTCGCGTCGGCGGCGCGGGCGGGCGGCACGTGGACCAGGGCGTGCGTGAGCAGGCTGGTCGAGACGCCCAGCCCCGCGCCGTACACCACCAGCGCGGCCCACATCACCGGGCCGCCGGTCGCCGAGACGGCCAGGCCCGCCGTGCCGAGGACGCTGAGCGCCAGCCCGGCCGGTGGCAGCAGGTGGTGGATCCGCCCGGGGAGCCCGCGCCAGTAGAAGCTGCCCAGCCCGAACGCCCCCGCCATGGGCAGGAACGTGAGCCCGGCACGCAGCGGGCTCTCCCCGAGGACGCCCTGCAGGTGCACGGCGAACGTGAACAGAAACCCGCCGTAGGCCACCATCAGCGCCATCAGCGTCGTCAGGCCCGACGGCATGCCGGTCGCGCGCAGCACGTCCAGGTTCAGCAGCGGGTCGCCGCCGCGTGCCGCCGTACGGCGCTGCGCCACGACGAACACGGCGGCGAGCGCGACCCCCGCGGCGATCGAGGCGTACGTCCAGACGGGCCAGCCGGCCTCCCGGCCCAGCACGAGCGGGAGCACGACCAGCAGCGTGGCGGGCAGCGCGAGCGCGAGGCCCCGCAGGTCGAGCCGGCGAGAGCCGCGCGGCCGGTCCGACGGCGCGTCCGACGGCACCAGCCGGGGCACCGCGAGCGTCAGCAGGACGCCCACGGGGACGTTCACGAGGAACACCGGCCGCCAGCCGGTGCCGGCCACGTCGGCGCCGACCAGCACCCCGCCCAGCGCCAGCCCGACGACCGAGCCGGCCGAGAGCACCGCGGTGTACGCACTCAGTGCGGTGGCCCTCGCCCTGCCGGTGAACCTGGTCTGGATCACGCTCATGATCTGCGGGACCATGACCGCCGCCGCGGCCCCCTGGACGAACCTGAAGGCGATCAGCGTCCCGGCGTCGGGCGCGAGCCCGCACAGCAGTGAGCCCGCGGTGAAGCCGGAGACCCCGATCACGTACATGCGGCGTCTGCCGTACAGCTCGCCGAGCCGGGCGCCGGTGATCAGCAGGGTCGCGTACGCGATGATGTAGCCGCCGACGACCAGTTGCAGGGCGGCCCCGGACGCCCCCAGGTCGGCGCCGATCCTGGGAATCGCCACGTTGACGATGTAGAGGTCCAGCAGCCCCATGAACTGGCCGGCGAGCAGCACCGCCAGCATCGGCCAGGGCCGTACGGCACGGGCCGGGGCGGGGCGGACGGTATGGCTGATTGTCACTCTTTGTCCTTCCGCAGTGGGTCCGCCGGTACATACCGGCGCTGGGCGGAGAACTCATCGATGAGTTCCGCCGGGCGCGGCGGTAGATACGGGTGACGGCGACGCGACGCGGGAGAGCACATGTGGAGTGACGAGGAGTTCGAGCGGATCACCGAGCCCTACCGGCGTGAGCTGATGACGCACTGCTACCGGATGCTCGGCTCGGTGCACGACGCGGAGGACCTGCTGCAGGAGGTCATGCTGCGCGCGTGGCGGGCGTCCGGCGACTACGACGAGCGGCGGGCCTCCCCACGCACCTGGCTCTACCGCATCGCGACGAACGCCTGCCTCACGGCACTCGAACAGCGCGGGCGCAGGGCCCTGCCGTCCGACCTCACCGGCCCCGGCGACGACCCGGACGCGGGACCGCGACGGCGGCTGCCGGAGGTGACCTGGCTGGAGCCCGTCCCCGACGCGCTGGTGGACCCCGCCGCGGTCGTCGCGTCGCGGGGCGGGATCCGGCTGGCGTTCGTCGCGGCCCTGCAGCACCTGCCGCCGCGGCAGCGGGCGGTGCTCATCCTGCGCGAGGTGCTGGCCTGGCGGGCGAGCGAGGTCGCCGGCCTGCTGGAGACCTCGGTCGCCGCGGTCAACAGCGCCCTGCAGCGCGCCCGTGCCCAGCTCGCCCGGGTGGCTCCCGCCGAGGACGACCTGGCCGAGCCGGACGACCCGGCCTGCCGCGACCTGCTCGACCGGTACGTCGCGGCGTTCGAGAAGGCCGACGTCGAGGCCCTGGAGCGGCTGCTGCGTGAGGACGCCGTCCTGGAGATGCCGCCGTACCTGTCGTGGTTCTCGGGGCGGGAGGCGTTCGGCCGCTTCATCCGCTGGGTCTGCGCCACCCGGGGCCCCTGGCGGATGGTCCCCACGCGCGCCAACGGACAGCCGGCGCTCGCGGCCTACCTGGACGGCGGCGACGGCGTCCTCCGGGCGCACTCGCTCCAGGTGCTCACGATCGCCGAGGACGGCATCGCGCGGAACGTCGTGTTCGGCGACCCCGCCCTGTTCGCCGTCTTCGCCCTGCCGCCCGAGCTCTAGCGGAGGAAGGCCGCGACCTCGCGGACGAAGGCGTCGGGGGCGTTCTCGTGCACCAGGTGCCCGGCCGGGATCGTGACGTGCGCGGCGCCGGGGATGCGGCGGGCCATCTCGGCGACCCGGTCCTGGGGGATGTGGCTGTCCGGCCCGCCGCCGATCACGAGCGTGCGCGCGGTGATCCGGCCCAGCCGCCCCAGCCAGGCCGGGTCGGGGTGGTCGATCTGCGGCCTGACCGCCTCCACCATGGCCCAGTCGAACGACAGCGGTCCCTCCGGCCGTACGAGCGGGGGCGGGTCGCGCGGCACCGGGAGCGGCACGTCCTCCAGGACCAGCGTCCGCACCCGGCCCGGCCGCTCGGCGGCGAGCAGGTAGGCCACGACGCCGCCCATCGAATGCCCGATCACGTCCACCGCGTCGAGCGACAGCGCGTCGAGGAAGGCGAGGACGTCGTCGCGCATGAGTTCCAGGCCGTAGTCCCCCGGCCAGTCGCTGGCACCGTGGCCGCGCAGGTCCAGGGCGTACGCGTGCCGGTCGGCGGCCAGCGCCGCGGCCACGCCGTCCCAGCCGGCCATGCCCTCGCCCAGGCCGTGCAGCAGGATCAGCGGCGCGGCGTCGTCCGGGCCGTACGTCCGGTACGCGATCCCGACGCCGTTGGCCTGAACCACCACATGAGCCGTCACATTGCGACGATATAACCCCGATAAACCCCTATGGGAGCAACAGGCACACCAAGTACCATGACGCCGGAAAACGGGATCACCGTTGATCACGGATACGGCCGATCCCGCATGCCGGGTGGCCGGAGGCTGCTCGTACCGCGGGAGGTCAGGTGTCCGCACTGCGGCGTGGACTGTGGGCGCCGGTCGCCCTCTCCTACGTCACCTTCATCCTCGTCGGCCTGAGCGCCGGCGTGGGCGGGGTGCTGCTGCCCGCGCAGATCGACGACTACGGCCTCGACAAGGCCACGATCGGCACGCAGTTCTTCACCTTCTCCGCCGGATTCATGCTGGCCGGATCGACCGCCGGCCTGCTGATCCACCGCTTCGGGATCCGGGCCTCGCTCATCGTCGGCGGCGGCACGTTCGTGCTGGCCGGCCTCTACTCGTCCATGCGCCCGCCGTTCCTGGCCTTCGTGGCGGTCCAGATCCTGGCCGGGTATGGCACGGGCATCCTCGAATCGGTGCTGAACGCCTACCTCACCGACCTGCCCGGGGCGACGACGCTGCTCAACCGCCTGCACGCGTTCTTCGGCGTCGGCGCACTGCTCGGGCCGCTGCTGGCCACCTGGATCCTGACCGCTCTGCCGTGGACGGCCGTGTGGCTGGTCCTGGCCCTGGTGTGCCTGCCGCTGCTGGTCGGCTTCCACCTGACCCTGCCCGCCCGCGAGGCCCCGCCGCCCGCCTCGGCCGAGGAGCAGGCGGAGCGTCCGGGCCTGCTGGCCACCGCGTCGCGGCAGCCCGCCGTCCTGCTGGGCGCGGTGTTCCTGGCCGTGTACGTCGGCCTGGAGATCAGCGTGGGCAACTGGGGGTTCACCTTCCTGGTGGACGAGCACGGGCAGGGGAGCCTGCTGGCCGGATACACCGTCTCCGGCTACTGGCTCGGGCTCGCCCTCGGGCGCTTCCTGATCAGCCCGGCGGCCACCAGGCTCGGCATGACCGCGACCGGGATGACCTTCGTCTGCCTGGCCGGCATCACCGTCAGCTCGGTTCTGACGTGGATCGCGCCGGGTGCCGTGATGGCCAGCGTGAGCTTCGTGCTGCTCGGCTTCTGGCTCGGGCCGATCTTCCCCACGACGATGGCCGTCGCGCCGCGGCTCACCGTGACCCGGCTGGTGCCCACGGCGATCGGGCTGCTGAACGGGGTGTCGGTGGTCGGCGGGGCGGTGTTCCCGTGGCTGGCCGGGGCGATCGCGCAGGGCGTCGGGGTCTGGACGCTGCCGCCCTTCGCCGTGGCGCTCGCCCTGCTGCAACTGCTCTTCTGGTGGCTCGTGGTGGGCCGCATGAACCCGGCCCCCCGCACCGCTACCTAGCGGCGGCGGGACCTGGTCAGCTCGAACGCGGCGACCGTGGCGAGGCCGTACCCGAGGTGTGGGACCAGGTCGGACATCCAGCCGCCGACGCCCCACTCACGCGGGTCGGTCAGCCCGAGCGCGGTCATCGGCGCGTTGCCCGCGACCGCCGCGGCCACCCCGACCCCGGTCGCCGCGGCCGGGAGGCTGACCCTCCGCCGTACGGCATGGCGGAACAGGCCGTAGGCCAGGCCCACACCGATGCCGGTGAGGATGCCGAGCATCGGCCCGAGCCCCTGCTCCCGGTTGCTGCGGGCGTCCTCCTCCTCCCCGAGACCGACGTGGAGCCGCTCGCTGACCGCGCCGGCCGCCTGCTCCGGCAGCGAGCTCGCCGGTCGGCCGCGCACCGCCATGTCCAGATAGGTGATCGTGTTGAGCACGGTCGTCCCGGCCGCTCCCGCGACCGCCCCCGCCGCCATGTCGCGATAAATCCCCATAGCGGTCGCTTAACCGGGCGGGGCCGGCTCAAACGACGCGCGCCCGCACGAGAATCAAGGGGAGATATAGGGTCGTCCAGGTGACGGTAAACGACACTCCGGGGGACGGAATGGACCGAGAGCTCACCCTGATGGCCGTGCACGCGCACCCCGACGACGAGGTGATCGGCACCGGCGGGATCCTGGCGAAGTACACGGCCGAAGGGATCCGTACGGTCCTGGTGACGTGCACCAACGGCGAGCAGGGGGACGGCCCCGGCGGGGTGAAGCCGGGCGAGCCCGGCCACGACGACGCCGCGGTCGCCGAGCGGCGGCTGGCCGAGTTGCGCGAGTCGGTCGCCCACCTCGGCATCGATCACCTGGAACTGCTGGGCTACCGCGACTCCGGCATGGACGGCTGGGACGGCAACGGCCACGCCGACGCGTTCGCGAACGTGCCGGTCGAGACGGCCGCCGCCAGGCTCGCCGAGCTGATGGAGCGCTACCGCCCGCAGGTGATCGTCACCTACGACGAGAACGGCAACTACGGGCACCCCGACCACATCCAGGCCCACCGCATCGCGGTCGCGGCGGCCGAGAAGACCGGCATTCCGGACAAGTTCTACTACACCGCCGTGCCGCGTGAGGGCATCCGGCAGATGTTCGAGTTCATGCGGGCGAACGGCATGGCCCCCGACTTCGAGCTGCCCGACGACTTCGGCACGCCCGACGAGCTCATCAGCAGCGTCGTGGACGTCTCGCCGTACGTGGAGAACAAGCTGAAGGCCCTGCAGGCCCACGCGAGCCAGGGCGAGAACATCCCCTTCCTGAGGATGCCGCCGGAGGCCCAGCACCAGGCCTTCTCGCGCGAGTACTTCATCCGGACGACGTCCCGGGTGGCCGCCCCCGACCAGGAAGACGACCTGTTCGCCGGCCTGCGCTGACGCCCGCCCCGGGCGACAACCGGTGAAACGCCGCGCCCCGGCCGTCAGGTGCCGGGGCGCGGCCTGGCGTTGGCCTCGGCGATGGACGCGCGGAGCTCGGTCGGCAGGCGGGCAAGCGCACGCGCGGACGGCCGCCGGCCCACGTCACAGGTTCGTCGGGTGCACCGGATTCGCCGGGGCCGACAGCGTGCGCGCGAGCCAGCCGGTGACGAGTTCCTCGACCCGCGCGTCGATCGGCTCGCGCGCCTCACGCCGGTAGGCGCGCAGCGACGGCGGCCCGGGCTGCCTGCGCAGGATGTGGCTGAGATCGGGGATCACGTGGGTCTCGATCGGTCCCGGCACCAGCTCCGCCATGCGGGCCAGATCCTCCGGGTTCACCTGGAGATCCTTGTCTCCCGTGACGGCCAGCACCGGCGCGTGGATCCGGGCGAGATCGGCCGCGGGATCGTAGTCGAGGAACTCGCGGGTCCACCGGGCGTTCACCCGGACCCCGCCGATGCGGGCGACGTCCGTCGTCGTACGGCGGATGCGCTCGTGGTTCTTCGTCACCTTGGCGACCAGGTCGGTGCGGGTGAGGCGCAGCACGGCGCGGACGAACGCCGGCAGGGTCGGCGCGAGACGCGCGGCCTGCCAGCGCAGCGTCTCCGCCCCGCTCCCGGCGGTGCCGGCCAGCAGCACGACCGCCGCCACCGCGGGGTCGTGGGCGGCGAGGTTCGCCGCGATCAGCGCGCCCTCGCTGTGCCCGGCCAGCGCCACGTGGCCGGGGTCGAGTTCCGGACGTTCGCGCAGCGCGGCCAGCGCGGCTCCGGCGTCGTCCATGTTGTCGCGGAACCCGGCCGCCAGGAAGCGACCGGTGCTGGCCCCCACTCCCCGCTTGTCGTATCGGAGGGACGCGATCCCGGCGGCCGCGAACGCCGCGGCCAGCTGACGGGTCACCCCGAGGGGGAGGCGCCGGTGGTCGGAGTCACGGTCGACCGGTCCCGAGCCGGGGACCAGCAGCACCGCCGGGAAGGGCCCGTCGCCGTCGGGCAGGGTCAGCGTGCCGGCGAGCCGCTCGCCGCCCGAGGCGAAGGCGAGGTCGATGTCGCGCATCGTGCCGGTCCTTCTCAGGCGCCGGAGAGGGTGGCGACCACGGCGCGCGGGTCGTCCACGCCCAGCAGCAGGGAGGAGTAGCCGTGTCCGTCGAGGTGGATCCGCACCGCCGGCTGGCCGTGGCGCACGTCGACGAACTCCCTGCCCGACCGGCTGTGCCACGTGCCGAGCTTGCGAAGCCCGGGCACGCCGAGGCCGGTGCGCACGCCCCGGGCCGCGCCGAGCGCGTCGTCCACGATCTCGGCCGAACGGACCGCCGAGCGCGGGACGCGCAGGTCGGCACGCAGGGCGGCGGCCTTCTCCGCGGCGGTGAGGCGGACTTCGACGGCGTCGGCGGTGACGGTCACGGTGCTCATGGCATCCCTCGCAGGTTGTCGCTTCGGTGAGGCTGATTGTTCTCGATTATGAGAATGATGTCAAATGTGAGAACGTAGTGGCCATGACGACGGCCGAGTTGCTGCTGCACCCGATCCGGCTGCGCATCGTCCAGGCGCTCCTGGGCGAGCGGATGCTGACGACGGCCGACCTTCGCGCGGAGCTTCCCGACGTGCCGCCCGCGACCCTCTACAGGCAGGTCGCGGCGCTGGTCGAAGGCGAGGTTCTCGAGGTCGCGGCGGAGCGCAAGGTGCGGGGCACCTTCGAACGGACCTACCGGCTGCGTACGGCCAACGCGCACGTCAGCGCCGAGGAGGCGGCCGGGCTGAGCGCGGAGGAGCACCGTCAGGCGTTCATGACGTTCATCGCGTCGCTGCTGGCCGACTTCGACCGCTACCTCACCCGCGACGACATCGATCTCGGGCGCGACGGAGTGGGATTCCGGCAGGCGGCCATGTACCTCAGCGACGAGGAGTTCCAGGACTTCCTGCGGGACCTGCGAGAAGTGCTCGGCCCGAGGCTCGCCAACCAGCCCGCGCCGGGCCGCACCCGGCGCCTCCTGTCCACCATCGTCATGCCCGCCTGAAGCGGTCAGGCACCGGCCTGGAGGAGGCGCCGTCCGAGGGCTTCGGCGGCCTCCCGCAGTTCGCGTGACCCGACGATGCGGAAGGGCGCCCGGATCGCCGTGAGCTGCCGGACGTACCAGTCCGGTTCGTCGGTGCTGCCCACCAGGCGCGTGGTGGTCGCGTCGATCGCCTCGCGGCGGCCCAGGCTGCGCGGGATCCACTCGGCCACGGCCTCGGCGGGCGCGTCGACGACGACCTCCACCTCGTGCCGCCACCCTGCCGACAGATGGTCCTCCAGCATCTCCGCCGGATCGAGATCGGCCGGAGGGACGGCCGGCATGTCGAGCACCTCGACGCCCGCCACCTTGTCCACCCGCAGCACCCGGCGGGCGTTCTTCGTGTGCGACCAGCACAGCAGGTACCAGCGACCGCGGCGTACGACGACGGCCCACGGGTCGACCTCCATGACCCGCTCTTCCCCGGGGCGGATGCGATATCCGAGCCGCAGCCGGCGGTGCGCGGCGCAGGCCTGGACGAGGACGGCGGTGGTCTCGGGGCTGGGAGTCCTGGCCCCGGGCTCGGGGTGTCTCGTGCTCAGGCTCCGCACCGCCGCGGCCGGCTCGGCGACCGCCTCGGGAAGCACCCGCAAGATCTTGCCGAGCGCGCCGCCCACGGGATCGGCCGGGTCCGCCGAGTCGTGGTGGCCGTCCAGCACGGCCATCACCAGCCCGAGCGCCTCGGCCTGCGTGAACATCAGGGGAGGCAGCCGGAGCCCCCGGCCGACGCGGTAACCCCCGTAGGGGCCGCGAACGGACTCGATCGGGATGCCGGCCTCGCGCAGGATGCCGACGTAACGCCGGGCGGCCCGCTCGGAGACGCCGAGCCGGCCGGCCAGCCGTTCCGCCGTGATGCCGGGGCTGCTCTGGATCAGTTCGAGGAGCAGGAGCGCCCGCGCGGTCGGGCTCTCGTCGTGCGTCATTCGGCAAACCGTCACATTCCGGAAGTGGATCGTCCGGAATGCACCGTAGCCTGTCCCCCATGACCGAAAACGTCCTTTATGAGCCGCCGGTCGCGGGCGACGAGATCGACACCTTGCTGGGCTCGCTGGACCGCCAGCGCCGGATCTTCGCGTGGAAGTGCGGCGGGCTCGACGCGGCCGGCCTGCGGGCGACCACCGCCGCGTCGTCCATGACCCTGGGAGGGCTGCTCAAGCACCTGGCCCTGGTGGAGGACGACATGTTCTCCCAGAAGCTGTTCGGGCGACCGCCGGCGCCGCCGTGGGACACGGTGGACTTCGACGCCGACCCCGACTGGGAGTGGCGCACGGCCGCCGACGACACTCCCGAGCAGTTGACGACGTTGTGGCAGGACGCGGTGGCCCGCTCCCGGGCCGGCGTACGGCAGGCGCTGGCCGAGGGCGGCCTCGGACGGCTCGCGGTGTACACCGGCTCCCGCGGCGAGTCGCCCAGCCTCCGCCGCCTGCTGATCGACATGATCGAGGAGTACGCCCGCCACGTCGGGCACGCCGACCTCATCCGCGAGTCCGTCGACGGCCTGGTTGGAGAGGACCAGCCGGCGGAATGAGGCAGGACATCACCGAGCCGATTCCCCCCGATCGGCTTGTCATCGTCCCCGCCAACCGGGCGTCGTGGGACGACCTGCAGGCGATCTTCGGCACGACCGACTGCCATTGCCAGCGCTACAAGATCTTCACGTACCAGTGGGGCTCGGTCTCCGACGCCGAGCGTGCCGCGCGCCTGCGCGAACAGACGGGCTGCGGAACCCCCGGAGCCCGGTCGACCAGCGGTCTCGTGGCCTATCTGGACGGTGAGCCGGTCGGGTGGTGCGCGGTCGAGCCCCGGACGGCCTACCCCCAGCTGACCCGCACCCGCGTCCCCTGGAGGGGGCGGCAGGAGGACGAGACCGACGACAGCGTCTGGGCCGTGACCTGCTTCGTCACTCGGAAGGGCTTCCGCCGGCGTGGGGTGACGTACGCGCTCGCACGTGCCACGATCGACTTCGCGCGAGAACGGGGAGCCCGGGCCCTGGAGGCATACCCGATGATCACCAGACCGGGCGCCGAGATCACCTGGGGCGAGCTCCACGTCGGCAGCCGCGACGTCTTCCTCGACGCGGGGTTCACCGAGGTGAGCAGGCCGACCCTCAGGCGAGCCGTCGTACGGATCGACTTCTGACCGTCCCGCCGGGGTTCGGCGCGGTCAGTCCGAGATCGCGATGCGGAGGCGGCGGAAGCCGCGGCCCTTGCTCTCGATCTTGGCGACCTTGATCCTGCCGATCTGCTTGGTCGAGGCGACGTGCGTGCCCCCGTCGGCCTGGGTGTCCAGGCCCACGATGTCGACGATCCGCACCTCGGGGATGCCCTCCGGCACGAGGTTCGTCGCGGTGCGGATGATGTCGGGGATCGCGAAGGCCTCCGCACGAGGCAGCACCCGTACGTCGATCCTGCGGTCGGCGGTGATCTCGGCGTTGCACGCGTCCTCGATCGCCTCCTTGAAGCCGGGAGGCACCTCGGGGAGGTTGAAGTCCATCCGCGCGGTCATCGGCTCCATGTTCCCGCCGGTGACCAGGGCCCCGTAGTCGCGGAACACGACGCCGCACAGCACGTGCAGGCCCGAGTGGGTGCGCATGAGCGCGGAGCGGCGCTCGTCGGCGACCGCCGCCCGCACGACCGTGCCGGCGGGCGGGATCGGATCGTCCGCCGCCGGGACGAGATAGAGGTCGTCTCCCTTGCGCACGCCCTCGATGCGGGTCTCGACGCCCTGCCACAGCAGCACGCCGTGATCCGGCGGCTGGCCTCCGCCGCCCGGGTAGAAGGCCGATCGGTCCAGGACGATCCCGTCCGGTGTGGCCTCCAGCACGACGGCCTCGAAAGACCGCAGGCCCTGGTCGGTCAGCTCCAGCCGCCTCGTCCGCCCGTGAAGATCGAACGTCACCTCACCGAGTCTAGTCACGGCCGCCGGGCCGAGGCCCATCCCGGGCGCGGGCCGTACGGTCCGCGCCCGGGTGGTGTCATCGGTCAGGACCGGAATCGCCAGCCGGGCAGGCCGGGGACGGGTCCGGACGGCACGGGCCACGGGGCCCGGCGCAGCGTGGCCTCAGCGGGCGGCACCGCCGGGCAGCGGGTGCCCCGGGCCGGGAGCGCGCGCGAGACCAGGTAGCGGTCGAACGCTCCCGTCGTGCAGTCCCCGCGACCGTACATGCGGTGTCCCCAGCCCTCGTAGGTGAGCAACACGCCGGCGCGGCCGATCTGCCTGGCGGTGCTCGCCGCCCAGACGTAGGGGGTGGCCGGATCGTGGATCGCGTTGCCCAGCAGCACCTGCGCGTTCGGGGCGACCCGGAGCTGATGCTGCGGGTCGGGAATCGGCGTGGGCTGACCGAGGCAGGCGGCGACCATCGCGATCGCCAGCGGGCTGATCCGCATGTCCGGCGCGATCCTCGCCGCCCGGTTCACGTGCGCGGCGTACTCACGGAAGTCGCGCACGGGCAGGAAGTAGTCCTCGCAGAACACCTGCGCCGGATTCTCGACGACCTCGTCCTCCTGCCGGCGCGGCTCGGCCGGCGGCGCGGGGGGCTGGACGCCGGTGTCCAGCGCGACGAGCACGTCCGCGAGTTGCGACCAGGCCGGTCCGTAGAAGGCACCGAAGACCAGGGAAAGCAGGGAGGTCCGGTTCAGGGAGACCGACGGGTCCCCGGGGAACGGCAGTTCGCCCCGGTCGGCGCGGGCGATCAGGCCGGCCCACAGTGCCCGCACGTCCTTCCCGTGCAGCGCGCAGGTCTCGGTGCGGTCGCACCAGGAGACGAACTCGTCGAACGAGTCCTGCACCGTCGCGGTCTCGGTGTCGAGGAACGCCTGGGTGCCCAGGCTGTGGTCCATGTTGCTGTCGAGCGCCAGGGCCCGTACGCGGCCGGGGAAGCGCTCCGCGTAGAGCTGCCCGATCAGCGTGCCGTACGAGACCCCGTAGTAGGTCAGCTTCTCGTCGCCGAGGGCGGCGCGGATGGCGTCGAGGTCGCGCACCACGCTGAGCGTGTCGACGTGGTCGAACAACGGCCCGGTGCGCGCCCGGCAGTCCTCGCGCAACCGCTGGTTGTAGGCGACGAGGGCGGTGAAGTCGGCCTGGCTTCGCAGCGCGAGCGGGTCGGGCGCCTGGTAGGCGAGGGCGGCCGAGCAGACGACGGGGTGACTGCGCGCGACGCCGCGCGGGTCGAAGCCGACGACGTCGAAACGGCGGGTGATTTCCCCGCTGAAAGCAAGCCTTTGTTCGAGGACGGCGTCCACGCCCGATCCGCCGGGACCGCCCGGATTGATGACGAGCGAACCCACCCTGGCCGCCGGGTCGGTCGCCTTGCGCCGGACGAGCGCGAGGTCGATGGTCGCGCCGCGGGGCCGGGCCCAGTCGATCGGCACGGCCAGCGTGCCGCAGTCGGCGGTGGGGTCGTCGGCACAGGGCGTCCAGGTGACGGATGCGGTGGGCCCGCCTCCGCCCTGCTCGGCGGTGCCCGCGGCGACCGGCGAGAGGGGAAGCAGGGCGGCGATGAGGGATGAGACGACGACGGCTAATCGCGCTCGCACACGGCCTCCATTGTCGAGTGACAACATGGAGCACCAATTGTGGGCAATTCATGTCAATACGGGAATCCGACTGAAGACGGAAAAGCGCCTCATCCGTTGGGCGTATTCATGTCTGATTCGCCCGTTGTGTTGCGACCGGAATTCCCGGTCGGGCGACAGGACGGAAACCCACGCGTCCCGCCGGTTGTCCCACAGGCCGGCGAGCGCGGCGACGTCGGGCTCGGCCTCCATCGGGCATCTACTGCGCTTCTAGTCACCGTTGCCAGCGTCGCACCTGTCCGCCTGGTTCGACACGAAGGAGCGCTATGTCGGGAACCGATCGCGGGGTCAGCCGGGAACGGCTGCTGGCGATGATGACGGCGTTCAAGTCCACCTACCTGCTGCGTGCCGCCATTGAGCTGCGGATTTTCGACGCGCTCGCCGACGGGCCCGCCGATCCTGACGATGTCGCGGCCATCTTGCGCACCAACCCCCGAGCCACCCGGGTTCTGCTGCGCGCTCTGGCCGCCGCCGGATTGCTCGACATGGACGGCGAGCAGTTCCAGCTCGTCAGCGGGGCGCGAGAGCTGCTGGTGACCTCGAGCCCGCAGTACGGCGGCGGGGTGGTGCGGGTGGCGGCCAGCGACTGGGAATGGGACGCGATGAAGAACCTCGCGGACGTCGTACGGCATGGCGGCACCCTGCTCGACGTCAACGCCGAGACGCCGGGATTCCCCTACTGGGTGGACTTCGCCACACACTTGACCTTCGCCACGAAACCGGGCGCCGAGTTCGTCGCCGACCTGCTCGTGCCGTGGGCCGGGGATCGGCCGTCGCTGGACGTGCTCGACGTCGGGTGCGGACACGGTCTCTTCGGTTTCTCCGTGGCCGCCCGGGACACCCGCGCCACGGTGACGTGCCTGGACTGGCCGGAGGTGCTGGACGTCGCCAGGACGTACGCCGAACGGCTTCACGTCGGCGACCGGGTGAGTTACCTTCCGGGAGACGCGTTCGAGGTGCCGCTGGACGGGCGGTATGACGCGATCACCCTGGGCAACTTCCTCTTCCAGTTCCCGCCCAGCCGCGGCATCGACCTGCTGCGCCGCCTGGCATCCGCGCTCAAGCCGGGGGGCCAGGTGCTCATCGTCGGGTTCACCACCGGCGACCGGCCACCCGCCCAGGACTACCACGCGCACATGCTGAGTCTGCTGATGCTGGCGTGGACCAGCCAGGGCGAGCTCCACTCGCCGCTGATGTACCAGAAGATGCTCGCCTCCGCCGGGCTGGTCGACCTCGACACGCACGAGAAGCCCGGCCTGCCGCTCCGCGTGGTCAGCGGCCGGCGTGCCTGACCTCGCTCGACCTCTTCCGGCCGGCCGGCGGCGGACTCAGGTCCGGGTGCCCCCGGCCGGGCGGCCACCCACTCAGGAGTCTGCCGGACGGCCTGCTCCCAGAACCGACAAGGAACCAGTGTGAACGTGGCAATTGCCGGCGGCGGCCCGGTGGGGCTCATGCTCGCCTGCGAACTCGGCCTGGCCGGTGTGCCGGCGACCGTGTTCGAGCGCACCGCACAGCGATCACCGCATGCCAGGGCGTGGGGACTGCACGCGCGAACCGTGGAGACACTCGATCGCCGCGGACTGGTCGAGGCGTTGTGGCACGAGAAGGCGGCCTGGCCGAAGATGCCGTTCGCCGGCATGTGGCCGCTGCTCGACCTCAGCGCGTTGACCTCCGACCATCCGTACATCCTCAACGTGCCGCAGACGCGGGTCGAGGAGGTCCTCGAGGCGCGGGCGCGGGAACTGGGCGTCACGATTGCGCGCGAGCACGACGTCACCGGGTTCGACCAGGACGCTGACGGCGTCGTGGTCGAGGTCAGGGACTCCCTCGGAGGGACCCGGCGGTTCGAAGCCTCCTACCTCGTGGGGTGCGACGGCGGTCGCAGTGTCGTACGCAAGCTCGCGGGCATCGAGTTCGCCGGAACGAATCCGACCGTCGGCGGGATGCTCTGCGACTGCACGCTGCCGACCATGGCACAGGAACGCCGCGGCATCACCAGGACTCCCCACGGAACGGTGAACATCAACCCGCGTCCGAACGGCGTGGTCCGGATCGTCACCACCGAGTTCGGCCGGCCGCATTCCGACCGGGACGCGCCCGTGACGATCGAGGAGTTCCGCGGGGCCGTCCGCCGGATCCTCGGCCGCGACCTGGACATCGTGGAGCCGACCTTCATGACCCGGTTCGGCGACTCCACCCGGCTCGCCGACGCCTATCGGGCGGGCCGGGTCCTGCTGGCCGGCGACGCGGCCCACGTGCACTTCCCCTATGGCGGCCTGGGGTTGAACCTCGGCCTCCAGGACGCGGTGAACCTCGGCTGGAAACTCGTCGCGCAGATCCAGGGGCGAGCCCCCGAAGGGCTGCTGGACTCCTACGAGGCCGAGCGGCGGCCCGCCGCCGCCGCGGTGCTGGACTACAGCAGGACACAGCTGGCACTGCTGGATCCGCACCGCAACGTCACCGCGTTACGCACACTGTTCGGCTCGCTGCTGGAGATCCCGGAGGTCAACCGTCTCCTGGCCGAACAGGCGACGGGCACCGGCCTGCGCTACGAGCCGGGCGAAGGCGCGCACCCCCTGGTCGGTTCCTTCGCCGGGGACATACGGCTGAAGACCGGCAACGGCGAACAGAGCCTGGTGGCGTTGCTCCGCTCGGGCCGTGGCGTGCTGCTCGACCTGGCCGGGGACGGCGACGTCGCCGACGCGGGCAAGGCGTGGTCGTCCCGGGTGGACACCGTGACCGCCACCTGCGACGAGCCGCCCGCCGCCGCGATTCTGCTGCGGCCGGACGGCTACGTCGCGTGGGCCGGCGACGGCGACACGGCAACCCTGCCGGACGCCTTGCGCACCTGGTTCGGCATGCCGTGACAGCACGCGGAAAACCCGGGGTGACCGGGCGAGCTCCGGCTCGCCCGGTCACTCTGACGTCAGCCGTCCTTGTCGACCCCGGCGGCACGGCGATGCGCGGGGTGCCGGGATCCGGCCACCCGGCCGGGCTGGAAGATCTCCTCGAGCAGGCGGATGTGCCGTTCGGTCAGCCGGATCTCGGCGGCCGCGACGTTGCTGTGCAGGTGTCCGAGACTCCGGCTGCCCGGGATCGGCACGACGTCGTCACCGCGCGAGAGCAACCACGCCAGCGCGAGCCGGCTGAGAGGCACGCCCAGCTCCTGAGCGATCGGCCGGGCCTGCGTGACCATCCGCTGGTTGCGCCGGAAGTTGTCGCCCTGCAGGCGCGGATGGTTGCGCCGCTGGTCCCCGTCGCCGAAGTGCTCAGGCGACGGCAGGGTCCCGGTCAGGAAGCCCTTGCCGAGCGGGCTGTGCGCGACCAGGCCGACACCGAGGTCGCGGGCGGCGGGCAGGATCTCCGCCTCGATGTGCCGCTCCCACAACGAGTACTCGCTCTCCAGCACGCTGATCGGCTGCACGGCGTGCGCCCGGCGAAGCACCTCGGCGGACACTTCCGAAAGTCCGATGTGCCGGATCTTGCCCGCCGTCCGCAGCTGCGCGAGGGCGCCGACGCTGTCCTCGATCGGCACCCGCGGATCGGCCCGGCCCAGGTAGTAGACGTCGACGTGGTCGACTCCCAGCCGGGCCAGTGAGGCGTCACACGCCTGCCGGAGATAGGTGGGACTGCCGTCCACGATGCGCGGCGGCCCACCGGGGACCTCCGACCGCACTCCTCCCCTGGTCGCGATCACCACATCGGCACGGCGACCGCGTACGGCCTCGCCGACCAGCCGTTCGTTCTCCCCGCCCCCATAGAAGTCCGCCGTGTCGAGCAGGGTCACACCGAGATCCACGGCACGCCGGATGGTGGTGACGCAGTCGGCGCGATCGACCGCGCCATAGCCACCGGACATGCCCATGCATCCGAGCCCGACGGCTGACACGGTCAGCCCGTCCGCTCCCAGCTTTCTGCGCTCCACGTGATCTCTCCGTCCGACGGCACCGGCTCTCCGCCACCATCGCCGCGGCGGCTAGACCGGGATTAGAACCGCGATCCAGCTGACGCGATCGATCGGGCATGTAGCGGGGTTCGAGCGCCCCTGGGGAGATTCGAATCGTCATTCTTCCAGCGCGAACGGTAACTCCAAGGAAGGAGCGGAGCCGTGCCGACCAGCACCAGGGACTCCGTCCAGGCCATCAGTGTGAACGCGCCCGCGGCCGTCGTCTTCGACCTGATCGCCGACGTGGACCAGCTCAAGCGCATCTTCACCCCAGTGATCCACACCGCCTATCTGGAGCGCGGCGAGTCGGCCGACCGGGTGGAACGGTGGTCGTGGGAGCGGCAGCTCGACGCGGTCCGGAGCTGGCGGGCCCGCCGGGAGCTCGACCGGGAGGCCGGTCGGATCCGGTTCCGGCACGAGAACCCCAACCCGCCGATGCTTGAGGTCGCCGGCGAATGGTCGTTCACGCCGTCCGGCGACACGACCCAGATCGAGCTGCGGCACGAGTTCACCGTGGACCCGGCGCACCCGGACGCCGAACAGGCCGCCGCGATGCTCGACCGCGGCGCCGGCATGCAGCTGGGACGGCTCAAGCACGTCGCCGAGAGCCTGTCGTCCATCGCCGGGCTTGAGGTCTCCTACGAGGTGCAGCTGGTGATCGACGAACCGATCGAGGACGTCTACAACTACTTCTACGAGGCCGACAGGTGGCCGGAACGCATACCGCACTGCCTGAGCGCCAGCCGCAAGGAGGACGTTCCGCTACAGCAGGTCGTCGTGATGGACGTGCAGGTGCCGAGCGGCGCCATCCACACCACCAAGCAAGCCCGGGTGTGCTTCCCCAACGAGAAGATCATGTGGCGCCAGCTGGAGGGCCTGCCCCCGCTGGACGACATGCTGTACGGCTACATGAAGTTCACGCAGACTCCCGAGGGCGTGCTCGTCAGGACCGGCCAGACGGAGCTGCTGAAGCCCACGGGGGTGGCCAAGCGGGGCTGGACGATGGACGAGGCCAAGGGGCACGTGGCCGAGGTGCGCGGCGGTCGCAATCTCGACGCGCTCAAGAGCGCCGCCGACTTCCTGCGGCGCCGGCGCGGATGAGCGGCGCCGCGATGAGCGCGACAAGGGTAGGGCTGTTCGGGCACGGCTGGTGGGCGCGCCGCTACCTCGCGCCCGCCCTGTCCGGCGCGGGTGCCGAGCTGGTGGCCCTCTGCGGCCGCGACGGCGCCCGCGCAGCCAAGGCGGCCGTCGAGTTCGGTGTGCCGCGGTCGTTCGACCGGATCGAGGCCATGCTCGAGTCGGTCGAGCTGGACGCCCTGGTGATCACTTCCCCGCCGTCATCGCACGCGGAGGCGGTACGAGCCGCGGCCGCCGCCCGCCTGCCGATCTTCTGTGAGAAGCCCCTGGGCCGCACCGCTCAGGAGACGGCGGGCATGGTGACGGCCTGCGCGGGTCTGCCCACGGTCGCCGGGTTCACGCAACGGTGGAACCCGGCGATCAGGACGGCCCGCAGGTTGCTCGCCGAGGGCGCGGTCGGGCGCCTCAGGCACGTGCGCTACAGCACGGCCAGCGCGTTGTCCTCGGACGCCACCGCCCCCTGGGACTGGCGCTACGACGCCGACGAGTACGCCTACGGCGTGCTCAGCGACCTCGGACCGCACGCGGTCGACGTGGTGCGGTGGCTGGGCGGCGAGATCACGGAGGTGACCGCCGCCGCGCACACGGTCTTCGCGGAGAGGTCCACGCCGGACGGGCAGGCCAAGAAGGTGGAGAACTGGGACGAGTGCTCGTTGACCGTCCGGCTCGCCGACGGAGTCCGGGCCTCGATGTTCGTGAGCAGGATGCTTCCGGTCAGCCCGTACCGCCGTTTCCACCACCAGCTGGAGATCGTGGGCAGTGCCGGAACGCTGGCCTACGACTCGGATCGGCCGGTCGAGGTCACCCTGTCGAACCCCGGCGGCCGGCCTTCGGTGGTCCGCGCGGACGGCCTCGACACCGGCGACGCCGAACCCGGGTCGTTCGAGGAGCTGATGGCGGTCATGGACGCGGGCGCCGCCGCGCAGGCACGCGACATGCTCGCGGTGTTCGGCGGGCAGGCATCCGGCGACGTACCGACCTTGGCCGACGGGCACACCGGTCAGCTCGTTCTCGACGCGGCCGCGCGTTCGGCGACCGCCCAGACCGGGATCCGCTGTTAGAAACACGTGGGTGTTCCCGCGAGCCCTCTCGCGGGAACACCCACACAACCCACTCAGCCGACCGCCCAGTCGACGGCTCAATCCACAGCTCAGTCCACCGCTCAATCCACCAGGGCGACCGCACGGGCCCAGCCGGCGCCCGCGTCGGCCAGCTTCACCGGGAAGCACATGACCTGGAAACCGAACGGCCGCGGCAGCGCGTCGAGGTTGCCCAGGCGCTCGATCTGGCAGTACTCCCGCTCCCGTCCCACCATGTGCGCGGGCCACAGGACACCCGCGTCGCCGGTGGCGTTGTACCGTTCGATGATGTTGCCGAACGGCGCGTCCAGACTGAACGCGTCGGTCCCGATCACGCGGACGCCGAGGTCCAGCAGCAGGTGGACGGCGGAGGCGTCGAGGCCGACGAAGTCGGAGAAGTACTTCGGGGTTCCGAGGTGCCGCGCGGCGCCGGTGTTCAGCAGCACGATGTCCAGCGGCTCGGGCCTGTGGTCGATCTCGGCCAGCGCTCGCTCGATCACGTCCGCGCCCACGGCGCCGGTCTCCGCGTCCCGCAGGTCGAGCAGCACGCCCGGACGGTAGAACCAGTCGAGCGGCATCTGGTCGATGGTCCGAGGCGTGCCGTACGCCGCCTTGGACCCGTAGTGCGACGGCGCGTCGACGTGTGTGCCGGTGTGCGTCGTCAAGGTGAAGGTGTCGTTGTTCAGGAACTCGCCGTCGGGCAGCACCGCGGGGTCGAACTCCAGCCCCAGGTGCTCGCGCATCTCGGCGCTCATGTGTCGTGCGCCCTCCGCGGGCGTCATGGCCTGATGCACGACCGGGTCGGGCTCCCAGAAGGTCGCGTCGACGGGTGACGACAAGTCGATCAGCGGCATGTGTGCTCCAGATGCTGAGGGGCCAGCGCTGAGGGGCCAGTGCTGAGGGGTCGGTGCTGAGGGGTCGGTGCTGAGGGGTCAGTCGGTCACGAACAGGTCCGCCGCGATCCGGATGTCCTTGTTGCCGTAGGCGAGCCGGTGCAGCACTTTGCGGAACACCGGGGTGCGGGACAGCGCCTTCGCCGCCCTCGGCCGGAGTGCGGCGGCCACCGGGCTCTGCGAGAGCATCGCCTTGCTCTGCATCACCTGCAGCCTCATGATCGCGGCGACGTCGCGCCGGCGCACTGCGACGTACCGCCCGAGCAGGTCCGCGCCCGGGTCCCCGGCGCGCAACGAGGCCATGAGCGGGGGATGCAGGGCCACCGCGTCCTGCACCGCGAGATTGATGCCCTGGGCGCCGATGGGACTGTGCGTGTGGGCGGCGTCGCCGATCAGGACCAGGCCGTCCGCCGCCCACCGGCGCGCGGTGCCGGAGAAGACGTCCAGCAACGTGAGGTCGCTCAGGCTGG
Source organism: Microbispora sp. NBRC 16548 (assembly GCF_030268985.1). Classification (NCBI taxonomy): domain Bacteria; kingdom Bacillati; phylum Actinomycetota; class Actinomycetes; order Streptosporangiales; family Streptosporangiaceae; genus Microbispora; species Microbispora sp. NBRC 16548. The sequence continues at coordinate 78,352 of NZ_BSSF01000004.1, read as the reverse complement.
TCAACGTGCTGTCGATCAGGCCGGCGTACGGCGGGAGCGCGTCGGCGATCCGTGCCTTCACGTGGTCGATGCCCTGCTCGGCCATGGCCCGGTAACCCTTGTGCGGCAACGTCCAGCCGACCTGCAGGCTGTCGGGAAACGAGCGGTAGACCAGCACCGGGTTGCCCGCCGCCCGGAAGATCCGGACGTCCGGCGGATCACCGGCCGGGCACGGGATCTTGAACCACAGCACGTCGTGGTCGAAGACGTCGCGCCGATCGAATTCGATCCCGGCGAGTTGGCGGGTCTTGGAGTATCGGCCGTCCGCGGCCACCACGCAGTGGGCCCGCACCACCTGCCGCCTGTCCGGCCCTCCGGCGACGACGCCGCCGATCCTGCTGTCCTCGGTGATGAGCTCGCTCACCCTGTGGCCGGCCAGATAGGTCACGCCGAGCCGCTGGATCGCGGCGAGCAGTTCCTCGATCAGATGCCGTTGCGGAATGCTCAGAAGGTAGTTGAACGGCCCGGGCAGCCGGCGGTAGTCGATGTCCACCAGTGCCCTGGCCCGGTCGACGAAACGGAACCGGGAGTGCTCGTGGCACCCGCGCTCGCGGGCGCCGTCGAGCACTCCCAGCTCGGCGAGGAGTCGCAGACCACCCGGCTGGAGGATCTCGCCGCGGTATTCCCGCTCCATCGAGTTGCTGCGCTCGACCACGACGACGGCGGCGCCCGACCGGGCGAGCAACAACGCGAGGGTCAGTCCGGCGGGACCGCCGCCCACGACACAGAAGTCGGCCTTGAGGTCCACTGTCACTCCGTTCACGCGCGGATGCTCAGGCCGCCGTCTGCGGTGATCACCTGCCCGTGGATCCAGGCCGCCTCGTCGGTGCACAGCAGCGCCACCACGTCGGCCACGTCCGCCGGCCTGGTCAACCGGCCGGCCGGGGTTCTGGCGGCCAGGGCCCTGACGGCGGGCGCATCAGGCCCGCCGGCGCCTTTGTCCAGCTTCCCGGTGGACACCGCGTTGACCGCGATCCCCTTCGGCGCCAGCTCCACGGCGAGATAGCGGACCAGGCTCTCCAGAGCGGCCTTGCCGACGCCCTGGCTGACGTAATCCGGCACCACGGACCTGGCGCCCATGCTGGAGATCGCGATGATCCGTCCGGTGCCGGGCGTCATCGTCTCGCCGAGCCTGGCCGCGGCCTGCACGAGCGGGCTCACCGCCAGCCGTACGTCGTCCCAGAAGTCGCCCACCTGTGGTTCGACCGCGGACATGGGGTGGAACGACGCCGCGTTGTGCACGAAGACATCCAGCTGCGGGTGCCGCTCGCGCACCGCCTCCAGCAGCTTCGGCGCGACATCCGGCTCCGCGGCGTCGAATTTCAGCGCGGTCGCCGTCCCCTTCGATCCGGACAGCAGCTCGACCGCGCGCTCGGCGTCCTCATCGGAATGGGCGTAGTTCAGGTAGACGTGGCACCCGGAGGCGCAGAGCTTCCTGGCGATCGCCAGGCCGAGGCCTCTGGTCGCGCCGGTGACCAGGGCGACCCGTCCGTCCAGTCCCGGTGTCGCTGCGACGTCCACCTCGCATCAACCCCGCTTGCCCGCGGCCGCGGGCTCCTCGTCGGCGCCCAGCGCGCGGTTCCAGGCGACGTGGTCGACCTTCTCCACCGTCACGTCCGCGAGCTCACGCAGCCTGCGGAAGGTCTCGTGCTCCACCGTCCGGTCGTACGCGGCCGGATCCCACCAGTAACCGATTCCCGTGTAGCTGCCCCGGTCGGCCATGGACCGGTTGAGGTCGGCGTAGCCGAAGCCGTACGTCGACCGGATGTGCTTGGCGTAGTCGGTGAAGGCGGCTTCGAACTCTTCGGCTGAGCCGGTCAGCCGGTAGCGGGTGACGGTCATCAGCGGCGTGTCGAACTCGCCACGCGAGCCCGCTTCCTTCTCGGCGTTGACCCTGAAGATGTTCTTGCACAGGTCCAGCTCGGCGTCGGCGAGCATGGACCGCATCGTGGCCTGATGAGAGCGGAACTCGTCGCTCTGCACCACGCGCTGGAACGCCTCCTGGCTCAGCCACCAGCCGAAGTTCACGTACACGGAGGGGTCGTCGGCCAAGGTCACGGCCTGGTGCGAGCCGAACCCCTCCTGCGCCCGCATGTACTCCACGTGTTCGAGGAAGAATCGCTCGAATGCCTTGGGGTCTCCCTGGGTGGTGAACCTGGCGATCACGGCGATCAGGTTGCTGAGGTCCTTGCTCTCGCCCACGATGTCGAAAATCCTCTCTCGTTGCGTGCCATCGGGCCGTACGGTGAGCTCTCGCCGGGTGATGAGCTCCGCCCGCAGATCGCGGCGCTGCACCTTGCCGTTGGGCGAGCGCGGCACCGCGCCGACCACTTCGATGTGCTCCAAGCGCTGGTAGTAGGGCACCCGATCGGCCACGAACCGGGCGATCTCGTCTGCCACGGCGACGTGGTCCGGCACGGGCTCGCGCAGGGCGACGAAGGCGTTGGCCACCGCTCCGCTGATCTCGTCGGGGTAGCCGACCACGGCCGACTCGGCGACCAGCGGGTGTGCCTCCAGCACGCCCTCGATCTCCGACGGCGAGACCATGTAGTTGTCCCGTTTGAAGAAGTCCTTGATCCGGTCCACGATGGTCAGCGCGCCGTCGGGGTCGAGATATCCGACGTCCCCGGTGTGCAGCCAGCCCTCGGCGTCGATGCCGGAGGGCCGGCCGGGATCGAGATATCCCTTCATCACCTGCGGTCCGCGAACCTGCACCTCGCCGCGCTCGCCGGCGGCCAGCACGGCCCCGGACTCCAGGTCCACGATGCGGCACTCGGTGTCCGCGACCACGCGGCCCACCGTGCCCGGCCGGGGATCGCCGGGGCCCGCGGAGTGGGTCAGCGGCGAGGTCTCGGCCAGGCCGTACCCCTGGAACACCGGCACACCGAAATGCTCGGACAGCTTCCTCGCCACCCGCGGCGCCAGCGCCGTCCCACCGGAAGCGATCATGCGGACGGTCTCCAGCCGCATGTCCGGCAGGCCGGGGTCGGCGGCGAGCCGGTTGAGCTTCATCGGAATCGTGTAGAAGTGGGTCGCGCCGACCCGGTTGGCCAGCTCGATCGCGGCCGCGTTCTCCGGAGCGACGCAGGGAACCTGCCGTGCACCGGCGAACAGTCCCGAGTTCATGTGCATCAGGTGGTATTTCGGCAGGTGGTTGAGGACGATCGAGCCGGCGTCGAGCCGGTGTGCCTCGGCGACCTGCGCGGCGTTGACCGTCAGATTGCGGTGGGTCAGCAGCACCCCGCGCGGCAGGCCGGTGGTGCCGCTGGTGAACTGGATGCAGGCGACGTCGTCGGGCGCCATCTCGGGCGGCGCCGCCATCGCGTTTCCCCGCACCTCGTAGGCGGCGCTCAGGTCGTCGATCGTACGGATGTCGTTGGCGTCCTGGATGGGCCCCGGCCCGACCAGAACCGCTTCGCGCAGGCGCGGCAACCTGTGCCTGATCTTGCGGAGCCGGGCGAACAGCTCGGTGGTGACGAACACCAGCTTCGCCTCCGACGTGGACAGGAAGTGCTCCAGCGCGTGCTCGGGCAGCAACGGGTTGATCGGTGCCGCGATGTTGCCGCTGCGCACGATGCCGTGAAAGCCCACGACGAAATCGGGATGCGGCGGAGAGGCGATGGCGACCACGCAGCGTTCCTCGCCGAGCAGGCCGCGCAGGGCCGCCGCGCACATGGTCGCGGCGCGATCCACCTCGCCGAAGCTGATGTCCCCGTACTCCGCACGGATCGCGATGCCGTCCGGGTCACGGGCCGCCGCGGCGCCGAGCAGGCCGTCGACCGTCCTGAGCTTGTCTGTCGCGGCGCTCACCGCGTTCTCGGCGATCATCCTCGCCCACGGCTCTCCGCGAACGCCTTCGCGTGTTCGAGGGTGGTCATGCTGTTCTTGCCCAGGGCCTGGCGCACGAAGTCGCGTGCTTTGCGGACCGTGGCGCCTTCACCGAGCACAGCGGTCACGGCATCGCGCCTGATCATGACCGTGTGCCGCGATGTCGCGGTGACCGCGCCGCCCACCGCGCGCAGCGACCACTCGCCGACGTGGGCGGACATCAGCGCGGGCACCTCGGTCTGCTTGTACACGATCCGGCTGTTCGGGAAGCACACCCGGACCGACTTGGTGGTGTGCACCGAGCCGTTCGCCGCCGTGGTGTCCATCTCCATGACCTGGATGCCGGGCGTGTCCTCGGCGAGGTCGAGCCGTGCGACGTGCGGCAGGCGCCGTGGCCATTCCCTCGCCTCGTAGAGGAACTCGTACACGTCGTCGATGCCGCCGTCGATCCGGATCGAGTCGTCGAAGCTCACGGTCAGCTCGGCGAGCTCGCCGGCGGCCTCGGCCGCGTGCTTCAGCCTGTCCAGTTCGGACAGGCTGTTGCGGTCGACCGCCTTCTTGATCCAGTCCACGCCCGCCGGATCGTCGTCGAGGGCCTGGAAATCGTGCTTGAGCAGCACCCGCGTCTCGTCCTCCGAGACCGGTTCGAGCACCCACTCTCCGCCCATCGCCGCGACCGGCGGCTGCGAGACCTCCTGGCGGAACCGCACGCGGCGGCCGGCCCGGTCGAGGACGCGCCTGGACGTCCACGTCTTGACCTCGTCGTTGGCCAGCGCCCACAGTCTGATCAGTTCCTCGTCACCGGTCTGCTCGAGCCGTTCGGCGTGGACGGTCGGCGTGAAGGTGAACGGCCAGCGGGTGACGTCGGCGATCACCTCGTAGACGACCTCGGCCGGGGCCGGCACGGTGATCGCATGCTCGTCATGATGCGTCGCGAGCTGGGACACGGGTCAGTCCTTCCGGGACGGGGATCAGTAGTTGCCGAGGCCACCGCAGACGTTGAGCGCCTGAGCGGTGATCGGTGCGGCGTCGTCCGACACCAGGTAGGCGACCAGGCCGGCGACCTCCTCCGGAGTGGAGTAGCGGCCGAGCGGGATCTTGGCCTGGAACCGGTGCAGCACCTCGTCCTGCGTGATCCCCCAGTGCTCGGCGTATCCCTGCCGCACCTTCTCCGCCAGCGGCGTCTCCACGTAGCCGGGGCAGACCGCGTTGACGGTGATCCCTGTCTTGGCCAGCTCCAGCCCGAGTGCCTTGGTCAGCCCGATCACGCCGTGCTTGGAGGCGGAGTAGGGCGCGCCGAACACCACACCCTGCTTACCGCCGGTGGACGCGATGTTGACGATCCGGCCCCGCTGCCGGTCGAGCATGCCACCGGCGGTGAGCACCTTCCTGGTCATCAGGAAGACGCTGTTGAGATTGGTGTCGATGACGTCGTACCACAGCTCGTCCGTGATTTCGGCGGTCACCCCGCCGCCGCTGCGGCCGGCGTTGTTGACCAGCACGTCGACCGGGCCGTAGCGATCCACCGCCGCCCGGACGAACGCGTCGACGTCCGTGGCCGAGCGGACGTCACACGTCGTTCCTTCCACGTCGAGCTCGCGGTCGCGCAGCTGTTTCACGGTGATCTCCAGGTCGTCCGCACTGCGGGAACAGACGAACACCCGCATCCCGAGACGGGCGAGCCGCTCCGTCACCGCGAGGCCGATGCCTCGCGTCGCGCCGGTCACGACGGCGACCCTCTGCTCTCCCACGACTCCTCCTCCGCCGGTCGGCTTGCCGGCACCGAGCGTCATCCGCGCCACTCGAACCGGGCTCGACGGCCGGTGGACGCCGCCGCCTTCCATCGCGCGTCAAGCACCGCTTGAGAAGCGGTCGTCAGCCTCGGGGTTCGAATCCGTTCTGGCCGAAAGGGCATTCTCATGGCGCTGCCACCGCAGGCCCCGCAGTCCGCGGAGCTCTACCTCGCCGTCCAGCACTTCTACGCCCGCCAGATGCAGCTGCTCGACGACGGCAAGGCCGACGAGTGGGCCGCGACCTTCACCGAGGACGCGGTGTTCGCGGCGAACGCACGTCCCGAGCCGGTGCGCGGCCGCGCGGACATCGCCGCCGGCGCGCGGCAGGCGACCGAGCAGCTGGCGCTTGACGGTCTGGTCCGCCGGCACTGGCTGGGCATGCTCAGCGTCGACACGCGATCCGACGGGACGGTGCTGGCACGCAGCTACGCGTTGGTGATCTCCACGCCCAAGGGCGGGCAGGCGGCGATCCACGTGAGCACGGTGTGCGCGGACGTGCTCGTGTGGGACGGCGACGACCTGCTGGTCCGCAGCCGTCACGTCACCCGCGACGACCTGGTCTGAGGAGCTGCCGTGATCGGCGATGTGGATGTCCCGGTGATCCCGCTGGCGCAGAGCCCGGTGTGCGCGGCCGATCCCTATCCCGGCCTGGCCCGGTTGCGCGAGCTGGCGCCGATGGTCCGGGTGCAGACCACGTTCATGGGCGAGGTCTGGCTGGTCACCCGGTACTACCTGGCCAGGGAGCTGCTCGCCGACCTGAGGTTCAGCAGGCGGCGCCCGGACGACAGCCCGGTGGCCGCGGTGGACTCCGACCCTCCCGACCACACCCGTATCCGCCGGCTGGTCGGCAAGGCCTTCACCCGCAACCGGGTCGAGCATCTGCGCACCTGGGTGCAGGGCCTGGTGGACGGCATGCTCGACGAGATCGCCGGGGCCGGCCCGGTCGACCTGCTCGACCGGTTCGCCTACCCGCTGCCGATCGCGGTGATCTGCGAGATGCTCGGCGCCGCCGAGACCGACCGGGCCGACGTACGCCGCAGGACCGAGAAGATCCTCGCCGGAGAGGTCGCGGAGAACCGCGAGGAGGTCTACGACCGGACCAAGGAGTACATCGTCGACCTGATCGCCGCCAAACGGCGGCAGCCGGGCGACGACCTGATGAGCGCCTTGATCGCGGCCCGCGACGGCGACAGCAGGCTGACCGAGCCGGAACTGATCGAGCTGGGGATAGCGCTCATCGCAGCCGGGTACGCGACCACGACCAATCTGATCGGCAACGGCATCCACGCGTTGCTGACCAACCCCGGCCAACTGGCGCTGCTGCGCGCGCAACCCGATCTGATCGACTCGGCGGTCGAGGAGTTCCTCAGGTACGAGAGCTCGTTCAGTGCCGCCGGGCAGATCGCGAAGGAGGACGTCGACGTCGAGGGAATCGTGGTGCGAGCGGGCGAGGTCGTGCTGATCTCGTTCTGCGGCGCCAACCGGGACCCGGCCAGATTCGAGCACCCCGACCGACTCGACATCACGCGCAGCCCCAACCCGCACCTGGCCTTCTCACACGGCATCCATCACTGCCTCGGGGCGCCGCTCGCCCGGATGGAGGCGCAGGTCGCGATCGGCACGCTGGTGCGCCGCTTCCCGCACGCCACGCTGGCCGGGCCGACCCGCTGGCGGGAGAACATCATGCGCGGGCTGCTCGAGCTACCGGTGGATCTGAAGGGCCGAGGTTTGGAGTGAAGCCATGAAAATCACCGAGATGGCGATTCCGGACGCCTACCGCATCCGGCCAGAACGGATACCGGACGTGCGGGGCAACTTCTACGAGGCGTGGCGGATGAGCGAGCTCGCCGAGGCGATCGGCCGCCCGTTTCCGGTCATGCAGGTGAACTACTCGGTCTCCAGGCGCAACACCCTGCGCGGCATCCACAGCACGGCCGTGCCTCCGGGGCAGGCCAAGCTCATCACGTGCGTACGCGGCCGGGTGCTGGACGTCGTGGTCGACCTGCGGGTCGGGTCGCCCACGTTCGGGATGTACGACACCACGATCCAGGACGAGGAGTCCGGCATCGCGGTCTACCTGGCCGACGGACTCGGGCACGCGTTCCTCGCCCTCACCGAGGGCGCGTGCATGAACTACGTGTGCGCGGAGGAGTACGTGCACGGCACCATGATCGACGTGCAGGCTCTCGACCCCGAGCTGGGAATCCCGTGGAAGCTGACCGAGCCGCCGATCATGTCGGAGAAGGACAGGGTGGCACCGACTCTGGACGAGGCGGTCGCGATGGGCTTGCTGCCCACCTACCAGCAGTGCCGTGACGTCCGCCCGTCGCTGGACGGCGGCAGGGTCCCATCGGAGTCGAAGTGAGCATCACAGGTCCTGTGCGGTTCGGCGTGCTCGGCTGCGCGGACATCGCGTGGCGGCGGATGCTTCCCGCGATGGCGGCCGAGCCCGATGTCCGGCTGGTGGCCGTCGCCAGCCGCGACGAGGCCAAGGCGCGGAAGTTCGCCGCGCGGTTCGGCTGCGACGCGGTCACCGGATATCGGAACCTGCTGCTCCGATCCGACGTGGATGCCGTGTATGTGCCGCTGCCCGCGATGCTGCACGCCGAATGGATCGAGCAGGCTCTGCTGGCGGGCAAGCACGTCCTGGCGGAGAAGCCGCTGACGTCCAGTCACCGGCAGGCGAGCAGACTGGTCGAGCTGGCGGCGTCGCGGGGCCTGCTGCTGTTCGAGAACTTCATGTTCCTCCACCATTCGCAGCACGCCACCGTGCGGCGACTCCTGGCGGACGGCGCGATCGGCGAGCTGCGGGCGTTCGCCGCGGCTTTCACGATCCCTCCGAAGCCCGCGGGCGACATCCGCTATCAGGCCGATGTGGGGGGCGGCGCGCTGCTCGACGTCGGCGTCTACCCGATCCGCGCCGCGCTGCACTTCCTCGGCCCGGAACTCGGCTTCGCCGGCGGAGTGCTGCGGTGGGACACGCGCAGGAACGTGGTGAGCTCCGGCGGCATCCTGCTGACCACGCCGCGGGGAGTCGCCGCGCAGCTGACCTTCGGCATGGAGCATTCCTACCGTTCGACCTATGAACTGTCCGGGAGCACCGGCAGGATCCTGTTGGACCGGGTGTTCACACCGCCGGAGAGCTACCAGCCGGTGGTCCACATCGAACGCCAGGACCACAGGGAGGAACGCGTCCTGCCGGCCGACCATCAGTTCGCCAACGTCGTGCGCCACTTCACGCAGGCCCTGCGGGACGGCCGCGACCTGGCCCTCGACGCGGAGAACACCCTGCGCCAGGCCCGCCTCGTCGACGAGGTGCTGGCCGGGTCCCGGATGATCCGGGTAGGCGAGGACGCCTTGACGGAGTGAGCACTCACTTCGTACAGTTGGGGCATGACGAAACCCAAGCCGAATGACACTGACGTAGCCCCCTCCGCACAGCCGACCAGGCGCCGGGCCCCGAGCATGAGCCCCGAGGAACGCCGCGCCATGATCGTGCACGTGACCCTGCCGCTGGTGGCCGAGTACGGCGCCGCGGTGAAGACCAGCCAGATCGCCGCGGCGGCCGGGATCGGCGAAGCCACGATCTTCCGGGCGTTCAAGGACAAGGACGAGCTTCTCGAAGCGTGCATCGCCGAGGCGCTGCGGCCGGACAACGTGGTCGAGGCCATCCGCGCCATCCCGTTGGAGATCTCGCTGCACGAAAGGCTGCACGAGGCCGCCTCCGCGATGGAGGCGCACATGGACAGAATGGGCCGCGTGCTCGGCGCGGTGGCCGCCTCCGGCTTCCGCAGCGGCCCCCGCAATCGAGGCGACGCGTCCGCGCAACCACGCGAGCGGGGTGAGGCGTCCGGGCAACCACGCGAGCGGGGCAGCCGCGTCGCCGGCATCGCCGCGACCAGAGCGGCGCTCGCCGAACTGTTCGCGCCCGAGCAGCCCGCGTTGCGCCTGCCCGCCGACCAGCTCGCGGGCGTCCTGCTGGATCTGCTGTTCGCCCGGTCTCACCGGCCCGACGCCGACAGCGAACCGATCTGCCTGGCATCGCTGATCAGGCTGTTCCTACACGGCGCGTTCGACCACACCAAACTGCCGGCCGAGTTTCGGGGCGGTGCTTAGTGGATCAAGGTGGAGGCGGTATCGAATCGGCGATGCGCCGCCTTCCACTCGGGTTGGACGACCCGACCAGCGTCGCCGATAGCGGGCTGACCGGCCCCATCGACATTCCGGACCCCAAACCGCGAAAACAGCCCAGGGACCTGAGGTCACGGTGGCGACGGATTCGGCAGACCTCCGTCGGCACCGTGCGCGGCCTGCCGCGCGTGATCGGGCTGACGTGGCAGGCCAGTCCGGTGCTGACCGTGGTGATCGGCGTGGTCACCGTCGTGAGCGGCCTGCTGCCCACCGCCTCGGCGTTCATGACGAAGCTGCTGATGGACTCGGTGGTCGAGGGCATTCAGGTGCATACCCAGCACCGTCCGGACGTCGTCATGCTGACGGTGCCGCTGTTCCCCGGCATCGCCATGACGTCGATCACCAAGATCATCACAGTGGCCGCGCTGCAGTTCCTCCTCTTCACGCTGACCACGGTCATCACGTCGCTGACGAACATCGCCCAGCAACTGCTGCAAGAGAAGATGGTGCTCACCATCCGGCACAAGGTGATGGACCACGCCAGCAACCTGCATCTCGCCTTCTTCGAAGGCTCCCAGTCCTACGATCTGCTGCGGCAGGCCGACCAGGAGGCGCCCAGCCGCCCGCTGTCGATGATGAACTCGGCGTTCGGCCTGGTGAAGACCGTGATCACGTTCTGCACGATGATCGCCCTGCTGATCGCGATCAGCCCGCTGCTCGCGGTCGTGGCGCTCGTCACCCCGATCCCCGCGTTCGTCTCGCAAACCCGGTACTCCGCCCGGAGCTTCGCGTTCAACTTCCTCGGTTCCCCGATCCGCCGCCGGATGGAATACCTGGCAGGACTCGTCACCACCGACACGTACGCCAAGGAGATCAAGCACTTCGGGCTCGGCGGCTATCTCGTCGACCGGTTCCGCCGGCTCGGCCAGGTCTACTACGAACGGCAGCGCAAGCTGATCGGCACCCGCAACATGGCCGCCGCCGCCTGGAGCATGCTGACGACCCTCACCAGCTCCGCGATCTACCTCTACATCGCGCTGCAGGCCGTCTCCGGCAGGCTCACCCTGGGTGATCTCGCACTGTACACCGGTGCCGCGGCCGCCGTGCAGAGCTCCGTCCAGGGCCTGTTCCTGGGCTTCAGCGGCATGTACGAGAACAACCTGTTCCTGGACCTGCTGTACCGCTTTCTCGGCACCCGCCCGGCGATCCGCAGGCCGGAGCAGCCCCGCCCGATGCCGGCGGACGTGCGCGGTCACGTGCGGTTCGAGGAGGTCTCGTTCAGCTACTCAGGATCCGATGTCAAGGCACTCGACCGGGTCAGCTTCGAGATCCGTCCGGGCGAGACCGTCGCGGTGGTCGGCCGCAACGGCGCGGGCAAGTCCACCCTGATCAAGCTGCTGTGCCGGTTGTACGACCCGACAGAAGGCCGGATCCTCCTGGACGGCACCGACATCAGGGAGTACGACCCGGAGGAGTACCGCGCCAGGATCAGCGCGATGTTCCAGGACTTCGTCACCTATCAGGCCACCGCGAGCGAGAACATCGGCCTCGGCAACCTGCCGCAGCTCGACGACAGGGAGGCGATCGTGAACTCGGCCGAGCGGGCCGGGATAGCCGAGCGCATCGAGCGGCTGCCCCGGGGCTTCGACAGCCCGCTCGGCCGGTGGTTCGACCAGGGCGTCAGTCTGTCCGGCGGTGAATGGCAGAAGATCGCGCTGGCCAGAGCGTTCATGCGCAAGTCCGCGATCCTCGTGCTCGACGAGCCGACCTCCGCGCTCGACGCGCAGGCCGAGCATGATCTGTTCACCCGGCTGCGCGCCCTGGCCGCAGGGCAGACCACGCTCTACATCTCGCACCGTTTCTCCACCGTCCGCCAATCCGACCGGATCATGTTCCTGGAGGACGGCAAGCTCGTGGAGGACGGCACCCACACCGAACTGATGCGGCTCGAGGGCAGATACGCCGAACTGTTCACCCTGCAGGCGTCGGCGTACCTCGATGACGAGAAAGCCGTCGGGTCATGAACAAAGGCGCCCCTGGCCGGTGGTCGTTCGCTCACCACCGTCCAGGGGCGCCGCGCCGGCTGTCCAGCCGTGCCGCCAGCCCAGCCGTGCCATCAGCTCAGCCGTGCCATCAATCCGGGGGCGCCGTGCTATCCGCCCAGCACCTGACGCATGACCGCGTCGAGCGAGGCGGCGTCGTCACCGGACGGCGCGCGCCAGGCCACGTATCCGTCGGGCCGGACGAGCAGGGCGCCGTCAGGTTTGATGCCGGCGACGGCAGGCCAGCGCCGCTCCTCGTCGACCAGGTCACCGTCCTCGGCCAGCCGGTGGACCGCCAGCGGCAGGTCGGCCCAGGGCTCGGCCGCCTCCTGCCATATCTGGTTTGCCGGTCCGCACAGCAGGGCGAAACCGGACTCGACCAGGTCCAGCGTGGACATCCGCGCGCCGGAAGGCCCGCCGAGCCACAGATGCGGCACCCGGCTGCCCGCGTGCCCGTCCAGGTTGAGCCCAGGATCGCTGATCGAGGGCAGGCCTGGCCGAGGCGAGACGATCACCGGGGAGTCGTACTGCGGACACAGCGACACGACCACCGGGTGCGCCATGCCCAACCGCTCCCGCTCGGCGAGAGAGGACTTCAGATCCCAGTGCAGCCGCGGGTTGCGCTGCACGAGCATGGCCTGCTCGACGGTGAACCGGCCGACCGGCAGGCGCTCCCGCTCGTAACTGTCCACAAGCCCGGCCCCCGCCTTCCCCCGTAGGGCGAAGGCGAGCTTCCACGCCAGGTTGTGCGCGTCCGCGATGCCGGTGTTCAGCCCGTACGCACCGCTGGGCGGCATCACGTGCGCGGAATCGCCGACGAGGAACACCCGGCCCTGCTGGAAGCGGTCCGCCACGAACGCCGCGGCCTGCCATGGCATCACCGCGAGCAGTTCGATGTCCAGGTCCGGCAGGCCGATGGCCTGGCGGACGACCTGAAGGCAGCGCTCCGGCGGGAAGTCCTCGGGAGTCAGTCCGCTGTCCGGGGGACAGGAGATGTAGAACACCCAGCGGTCGGTGTTGTTGATCGCCAGCAGCAGCCCCTCGGCACCCGGGCAGCGAATCTCACACACCACGAACTCGTGGCCGCGCACGAGGTCGGTGAGATCGGCCCGGAACAGCACAGTGATCATCGGCGCGCCCAGCGGACCCGGCCCGGTCGTGCCGATGCCCAGCCGCTCCCGGATCGAGCTGTTCGCACCGTCCGCCGCGATCACGTAGTCGGCGGTGATCACCGATGTCCGTCCGGCCGCCCGGTCGGCCACGGTGACCGTGACCGAGTCCTTGCCCTGCCGCAGATCCACCACTTCGCTGTCGAAGCGCACCTCGGCGCCGTGCTCCCTGGCCGAGGCGAGCAGGATCGGTTCGAGCTCGTCCTGCGGGCAGATGCCGTTGGTGCTGGTGATCGGGCTGACCGAGCCGACCACGTCGACGGCGTCGGCGTCGTCGGCGACGGGGGAGATGCGCGTGGCCGTGCCGAGGTCACTGCCGGCCAGCCGCTCCACCACCACCTTCCCGCCGTTGCGTGCCATCACGCTGCCGGCGGCGAGCACGACCTCGTCCAGCCCGGCCGTACGCAGCAGCTCCCTGGTTCGCGGCGCGAGCCCGGTCGCCCTCGGGTAGATCGACGTGCGCGCGTGCCGCTCCACGAGTAGCGGCCGGACACCCTGGCGGGCGAGAAACAGCGCCGCGGCCAGGCCTGCCCCGCCACCACCGACGATCAGTACGGAAACGTGCTCGTCCGCCACCGGACCCTCCCCTTCGCCCGTCACGCCTGTGCCGGTTGCTGCTGGCGCTCGACGACGAGGGCGACCAGCTCGGCGGGCGTCCTGGCCTCGGACACGGACTCCTCGGGCAGCGACACCCGGTATTCCTGGGAGATCCGGCTCACGGTCTCCATGACCGCCAGCGAGTCGTAGCCGAGGTCCTCGAATTCCATGTCCGCGACGTCGCCGTCCAGGTCCACCGCGTCGTCCTCGCCCGCGCACTCGCGCATGATCCGCACCAGGTTCTCGAGGGTGAACGTCGTCATTGAGATCCTCCTGATCTGTTAACCGGCTGAGCGAACGACCATTGCCGCGTTGAAACCGCCGTATCCCCGGGCCAGCACGAGTGCCGCCGTCCCCCTGGCCGGGCGCGGCTCCCCGATCACCAGGTCGATGTCGTAGCCGGGCGCGGGGCACCGGACGTTCACGGTCGGTGGCACGACGCCGTCTCGCAGCGCCATCAACGCGTCGACGAGGTCGAGTGCGGCGGCACCCGAGGACAATCGCCCGATCATGCTCTTCGGGGCGGTGACGGGAACACCGTGCGGACCGAACAGCTTGACGATCGCGTCCGACTCGACCCGGTCGAGCTCGGGAACCGCCGCGGCGTCGGCGAAGACCATCGCGATGTCCTCGGTCCGCACGCCGGCGTCGGCGAGGGCGATCTCGGCGGCACGCCGCAGCGTCGGCTCACGGCCGGACCCGGGCGCGGGGTCGAAGGTCGCGCCGTAGCCGGCGATCTCGCCATAGATCTCGGCCCCACGACGCCGCGCCGCGTCCCCGTCCTCCAGGACGAGGATGGCTCCGCCCTCGCCGGGCACGCTTCCGGTCGCCTCCTGCGCGAACGGCAGGTAGGCCGCGTCCGGGTCGTCCCCGAGGCTGACCCGGCCGCTCGCCAGGTAGGCCGCCAGCCCGTACGGGCACAGGGAAGCGTCGATCCCGCCGGTGAGCATGAGCCGGTGACCGCCGCGGATCTTGCGGCGAGCCTGCGCCACCGCGTCCAGACCACCTGCCTGCTCGGTGACGAACACCCCGGTCGGACCGCGCATGCCGTGCCGGATCGACAGCTGCCCGGTGTTGACGGCGTAGAACCATGCGAACGACATGTAGGCGCTGACGTGGTTCGGCCCCTTGCTGTACAGCTTTTCCAGTTCGTGCTGGCCGAACTCGAACCCGCCGGCGGAGCTGGACGTGATGACCCCGGCGTCCAGAGAAGGCATGCCGGCCAGGTCGGCCCCGGCGTCGGCCAGCGCCCAGTCCGAGGCGACCAGCGCCAGTTGGGTCATCCGGTCGGTCTGCGGGATCAGCCGGCTCGGCAGCCGGCCGCCGACCTCGAAGTCGATCTCGCCGGCCAGCCGGATCGGATACGGGCTCGGGTCGAAGCGGGTGATCCGCCGGATCGCGTTCTCACCGCGCAGAGTCGACGACCAGTGCGTGTCGAGGCCGACTCCGTTGGGTGCGGCGACCCCGATTCCCGTGACGACCGTCCTGGTCATGCCGCCGCCTCCGCAGGACGCGCCAGCACCATCGCACTCTGGAACCCACCGAATCCACTGCCGACCGTGAGTGCCACGTCCACCTGCCGCTCGCGGGCGACCAGCGGCACGTAGTCCAAGCCCAGTTCCGGGTCAGGCGAGTGCAGATTCGCGGTGGGCGGCACCACGCCGTGCTCAATGGCCAGCGCGCACGCGGCGACCTCGATCGAGCCGATCGCCCCCAGAGAGTGGCCGATCATCGACTTGATCGAGCTGATCGGCACCTGGTAGGCGTGCTCACCGAGACTGCGCTTGAACGCGGCTGTCTCGTGGCGGTCGTTCTGCTTGGTCGCCGTGCCGTGTGCGTTGACGTAGTCGACCGACTCCGGGTTCAGCCGCGCCTCGTCCAGTGCCGCGGTGATCGCCGCTGCCAGTTCCTCGCCGTCCGGCCGGAGACCGGTCATGTGATAGGCGTTGCTGCGGCCGGCGAATCCGCCGATCTCCGCGTAGATGTGCGCGCCCCGGGCCACGGCCGCGGTCAGTTCCTCCAGCACCAGCACGGCGCTTCCCTCGCCGAGGACGAAGCCGTTGCGGGTGACGTCGAACGGCCTGGACGCCCCGGCCGGGTCGTCGTTGTGCCGCGAGGTCGCTCTGATCGCATCGAAGCAGGCGACGGTGATGGGCGCGATGGGCGCGTCCGCACCCCCCGCGATCATGATGTCCGCGGTGCCTTCACGGATCAGCTCACACGCGTATCCGATGGCGTCGATCCCCGACGTGCAGCCCGCGGAGACGACGGTCGACGGCCCTTCGGCCCCGGCGAGCCACGACAGCTCCGCGGCCATTGAGCTGGGCACGAAGTAGTCGTAAAGATGCGGCACGCCATAGGTGTGATTCACCAGCCAATGACGGCCGCCGTCACTCATGGTGACGTACTCCTCCTCGAGTCTCTGCGTGCAGCCGACCGCGCACCCGATGCTCACCCCGGCCCTGTGTGCCTGACCGGAGGTGATGTCCAAACCGCTGTCGGCGATCGCCTCCTTGGCGGCGACGACCGCGAACTGCGTGACCCGGTCCATTCGCCGGATCTCCTGTGGGCGAAGGCCTTCCTGCCTCGGGTCGAAATCACACTCGGCGGCCATCCGGGATCGGTAAGGCGAGGGATCGAAAGAAGTGATGGGGCGGGTCGCACTGATTCCCGATGTGATCCGCTCCCAGAACGCCTTCTTACCGATTCCGCCCGGCGCCACAACGCCGATCCCTGTTATCACGACGCGACATTGGCTCACCACGGCCTCCTAGCGGGGGAAAGTAGGGATACCAACTGTGGTCGGTGTAAGGCTGAAGGAAGCGCCTAGAGCGGGACTCGAAGCCCACCGAATTCGCCCCGCAGGACGACAAGCGGCACGTCGCCCGATGAGTGGGTGACGTGCCGCTTGTGGCCGTGCCGTTCGTCAGACGTCAGCGGGCTCCCGGAGCGGGCTGGTGCTCGGCCCGACGGGTCTGGCCTGCGGCACATCCCAGGGTTCCACGAGCTGCCGGACCGCGGCCTGGAACAGCGCGGGAACCCGGTAGCCGGACTCGTGGCCCTCCCGCGTGGACGTCTGTTCCTCGATGAGACTGGCGTCCACCAACTGCTCCAGCAGGGTCTCCGCCGCGGCCACCCGGACGTCGAGCAGGTCGGCCACGACGGCCGGGGTCACGGTTTCCCCGCACAGTCCGGCTACCAGGTCGAGCGCGTCGCGGGTGATCCCGCTCAGCTGGCGGCGGCTGGCCTCGACGCTGGCCAGCAGTTCGTCCCCGTGCTCCCCAGCTCCACCAGGAGGTTGTCGGACCGGCTCAACCGGCCGATCATCCGGTCGAGGCTCCAGTGCGGCCGTGCGGCGATTCGGCCGGCCACCGCACGCAGGGCCAGCGGCAACCGGTCGCAGGTCCGGATGAGCGTCCGCGCGGCCTCGGGTTCGGTCGCGACCCGCTCGGGACCGATCAGCCGGCCCAGCAGTTCCAGCGCCGAGTCCTCGGGCAGCGGCCCCAGGCTGATGTTGACCATGCCGGGCATCGCGGTCGGCCGGGTCCGGCTCACGACGAGCATCGCGCATGACGAACCCCCGGGGGTGAGCTCCCGGATGTGCCGGGCGGCGAGGACCTCGTCGAGTACGACCAGAACCTTGCGGTCCGCGGTCCAGGTGCGGAACATGTTGCTGAGTTCCCGCAGCCCGGGGGGCAACCGGTCCGGTGGGATCCCGCAACTGCGGAGGAAGCCCGCCAGGATGTCCGCCAGCCCACGGCCACAGTCGCCCAGGTCGCCCACGCTCGCGTAGAACTGCCCGTCGGGGAACAACGACCGGAGCTCGTGTGCCGCCTGGAGCGCGAACGCCGTCTTGCCGACGCCGGGCGGACCGAGGACCTGCACGATGCTCAGCCCACGGTCACCGGCCACGGCCGACCGGAGCGTCCTCGTCTCCCCCGTACGGCCGACGAAGTCGGTGATCGCGGGCGGCAGTTGTGCGGGCGAGGCGGGCGCCATGGCCGACACCTGGTGGCCGACTTCCCCGTCGCCCTTGAGGATCGAGTGGTGCAGCCGCTGGATCTCGGTGGACGGCTCGAGGCCGAGCCCGGCGACCAGCTCGGCCCTGGTCCGCTGGTAGACGTCCAGCGCCTCGGCCCGGCGTCCGCAGCGCACCAACGCGAGCATCAGCTTGGCCACGAAGCCCTCGTGTGCCGGATTCGCGCTGACCAGCGAGAGCAGCTCGCTGACGACCTCGTGATGCCGTCCGAGCTGCAGGTCGAGCTCCAACCGCAGCTCCAGGACCTCCTTGCGGATCTCCTCCAGCCGAGTCGCCTCGGCGTCGAGCAGGGGCCCTCTCTCCACATCCGTCAGCGCCGCCCCCGACCAGAGACCGAGCGCCTCGTTCAACGCGTCGACCGCGTCCTCGATGAGCCCTTCGTGGCGGCAGGCCTTCGCGCGATTGACCAGCGCCTCGAACTCGTACACGTCGACCTGGTCGTCCTCGCCCAACTGCAGCTCGTAGCCGGGCGGCTTGGTCAGCAGGACCAGTGAGCCGCAGGCGTCCTGGCCTGCCTCGAAGCTGCCGAACAGCTTGCGCAACTGGTATATGTACGTCTGCAGCGTCGTTCTGGCGCTCCTCGGAGGCCGGTCGCCCCACAGCTCTTCGACCAACGCGCCACTGCGTACGACCGTGTCGGCGCGTAAGAGCAACAGGGCGAGGACGCGCCGGAGCATAGGCGCCGAGGGAGTCAGCGAGCCCTCCGATGTCACGATCTCCAGCGGACCGAGCAATGTGAACCGCATAAGTTGACCTCGCAGCGATGATCGACAAAGTGGCTCGGGCACGCGGCACCCCACCACGTGGACACGGGCAAGCCGCCGGAGGGCGCGCGGCTGTACACCCACGCCGATGCCGGCTTGCCGGAGACAAGGGAGTTGGATGACCGCTCGTCGCAGCGGTCCCCAGTCAAGAGCCGAAGATCACCTGATGATGTGACTCACATTGATCCCCCGTTTCTCGCATCGCCGGAAAATGAGATCACCGAGCCGGCAGAACACACCACCGCACATGCGATCTCAACTTCGCCGGGAAGCCTTCTCCCGGCGTGCGCAAGTCAGTAGAGAAAGTCTTTGATCCGGACAGGCGCTACAGGCGTGTTCCGAGCGAGCCGTCGCCATCGGCAGGAATCCCGTTCCAGGCTTTCGACATATCCCTCACGCCTTTCATGCCTCCGATCTCATTGATCAGGTCATGGTCGCGCCGATACCTCGCCCAGGAGGAAGCAACGGGGTGAACGGCCGGTGTCACCTGCTCCGCGCGACATGAAGGCCCACGGAAAAAGCGCCCAAGATCCCGCCTGCAGCCATCGAACACTGCTTTGCGAAATTGCTTCACAAGCAAACCGCACAAACATCGCCCCGTGCGGTACTTATTCTGGCAAATTTTCCACAGGGGATCAAGAGGTCACCTGTGGTCAAAACCACCGCTGCACGCAATCCCGGCCGGACCGAAAGGTGAGCACAGGCGCTACCTGCGGAAACAGCCCGGCATCGAGCGATCGCTCTTCCCCTGTCAGCAGTCGGTCGAGGCACATCTTGACCACCTGTAGTTATCCACAGTCACACATAGTGTCGATCACAGTGACTGTTCGCGTCCGTGATCGCGAATGCGCGTTCATCCGCAATGGACTAACAATTCACCGGGATGGCCTTGATATATCGATTCCGTCGGAGGTTCGTTTACAGCGGAATGTTTCCGTGCCGTCCTGCCGAATTCCCGCCGCGTGTGGCGATCGCGGCCGCCAGCGCGGCGGCGAGCCGGCGCTGGGTCGACGCCGGGTCGATCACCTCGTCCACCACGCCGATCGCCACCGCCCGGTCCACGCCCCCGACGGCACGCGCGTGTTCCGCCGCCAGCCGATCGTGCAAGGCTTCCCGCTCGTCCTCGGCGGCGGCGGCGAGCTGCCGACGATGCAGGATCCCGACCGCGGCCTGAGCGGACATGACGGCGACCTCTGCCTGCGGCCAGGCGAACACGGCGGTGGCGCCGAGAGCCCGCGAGTTCATCGCGACATACGCGCCGCCGTACGCCTTGCGTAGCACCAGGGTGACCCGTGGCACGGTGGCTTCGGCGAACGCGTGCAGCAGCTTCGCGCCCCGCCGCACCACACCGCCGCGTTCCTGTCCGAGCCCGGGCAGATAGCCGGGTACGTCGACGAGGACCACGAGTGGAATGCCGAAGGAATCACACATCCGGATGAAGCGTGCCGCCTTCTCGGCACTGACCGAGTCGAGACAACCGGCGAGCCGGAGTGGATTGTTGGCCACCACCCCCACCGTGCCGCCGGCCAACCGGCCGAGCCCGACCACCATGCTCGGTCCCCATCTCGGCTGAAGTTCCTCGAAGCTGCTGCGCAGCTCGGCGTCGGGGGAGATCGTCCGGTCGAGCATCTCGTGCACGACCGACCGTATGTCGTAGGCGCGTCTGGCCTCGTCAGGAAGCAGTGCGCGCAGATCAGGACTGTGCTCGGGGAGCAGAGCGAGATCGAGGCCGCCGGGGTCGGCCAGCAGCCCGGTCAGCCGGCGTGTCCTGAGATAGGCGTCCGCCTCGTCGTCGGCGGCGACGTGCATCACGCCCGAGTCCTTGCCGTGCAGCTCGGGGCCGCCGAGCGTGACCATGTCCACCGCCTGCCCGGTCACGCTGCGTACGACGTCAGGACCGGTCACGAAGACCCGCGCCTCGGGCGCCATGACGACGATGTCGGTCAGTGCGGGGCCGTAGGCTGCGCCGCCTGCGGCGGGGCCCAGCACCACCGAGATCTGCGGCACCTTGCCCGACGCCCGGACCATGGCCGCGAAGACCCTGCCGACTCCGTCGAGCGCCTGCACCCCCTCGCCGAGCCTTGCGCCGCCGGAGTGCCACAGGCCGATCACCGGGCACCGTTCCCGCACGGCGGTGTCGATCGCCGCGACGATGTGGTCGCAGCCCGCCGTGCCCATCGCGCCACCCATCGTCGTGGCGTCGCTGCAGTAAACGACCACCGGCAGGCCCGTGATCTGCCCGCGGACAGCATAGGCTCCGCTGTCGTCGGCCGGCCGTAACTCCTCCACGGAATCCTGGTCGAGCAGTTTCCTTACTCGGACACGCGGGTCCCGGGTGTTCTCGCTGCCGGTTTCCGATCGCGGGATTGTCGTCGTCATACGCGGGCTCCTGTGGTCATCCGTCCGATCGAAAGCAAGGAGAACGGGGTTTCCAGCGCACGGCGGATGCCGGACCGGCTCGCGGAAGCCGGGCCGGTACGGCACCGCCGCGAAAGGCGACAGGTCAGCGGCGGACCGCCTCGATGATCGTGGTCGACTGCACGCCGGTCCACGCGGGACGCACCGGGATGAGTCTGGACAGCTCGAACCCGGCGCGCTCCAGCAGCTTCTGGAAATCCGCCTCGGTCCGCTCCCTGCCGCCGGGGCTGCTCAGCAACATCATCACGTCACTGCGAGCAGCGATCTTCGACGCCACCGAGTCGTCGAACCGCTCCGGGCACACGGTCTCGACGAGCAGGAGCCGGCCACCCGGCTTCATCGCTCTGTGGCAGTTGGCCAGGATCTGCACGCTGCGCTCGTCGTCCCAGTCGTGGACGACGCTCTTGAGGATGTAGAGGTCGCCGCCGGCGGGCACCGACTCGAAGAAGTCACCCGCGACGATCTCGATGTCCTTGCCGCCCTCCGTCGTGGCCAGGTGCGACTTCGCCGCCTCCAGCAGGAACGGCTGGTCGAGGAGAATCCCCCGCAGCCCGGGGTTGGCCGCCACCACCGCGGCGAGCAGCGAACCCAGGCCACCGCCCACGTCGACCACGGTGGAACATCCGCTGAAGTCGTAGGCGTCGACCACCGAGCCGACCGTGTAGGTGGAGAAGAAGGTCATCGACTGGCTCAGCAGGGCGATGACCTCGGGCGGCGGTTCGGAGAACACCGCCGACCCCTTCTCGAAGAGGGCCGTCTTGCCGGTCTGCAACACGTCGGCCAGACCTGCCCAGCGCTCCAGGTGTTCCGGGCTGGCCAGCGTCATCGCCACGGCGTAGAGCGAATCCCGCACATCGCTGCGCAGGTGATAACCGACATCGGTCAATCCGAACACCCCGGACCGGGGCTCCTCCAGCACCCCCGAGCTGACCAGCAGCCGCAGGAATCTGAGCAACGACGCCGCGTCCGTCGCCGACGCGGCCGCGAGTTCGTCCACCGGCCGCGGGCCGTCGGCCAGCAGATCCGCGATCTTCAGCTGTGCGGCCACGTGCACCGCGCTCGACTCGTGGTGGCCCGTGATCAGCTGGAACAGCTCGACCGCCGACGTCGGCGCATCGGTCCCGCCCGCGACCTCTATCTCGACCATGCGTACTCCTCTGCTGTGGAAGTCCTCGCCGACGGTCACACGTCTCTCGCGTTCATCGGCCCGAACCGGTCACCGTCGATCCCCCACGCCACCAGCCGGTGCGGGGTGACCCGGATCAGCGGCGTGTCGGAGTCGGCGCCGATGGCCTCGGCCTTGCCCCTGATCTCGATGCCGCGCGGCCGCCACGGGTCGACCGACTCCAATTCGTCGACCACCAGCGCGGCCTGCCCCGTCTCCTGCACGTCCCGGAACTTCCTGCTGCGCCGCATCACTTCCGCGTAGCCGTGGATGTCGATCGTGCCCAGGTCGGCGTTGTAGTCGAACCCCACGGGGACGACGTGTGGCGCGCCGCTCGCGTTCACGGTGGCCAGCCGGCACAGCCGCTGCGCCCCGAGGAAGGCGAGCTCGTTTTCTGTGAACACTTCACTTCTCCCTTCACGCCGATGCCGCGGCACCGGCGTCGGAGCGGTCCAGCAGACCGTTGAGGACGCCGGCGAGCCGCTCGCCCGCGTCCTGCTGCGCTCCTGTGCTGCGCCAGGCGACGAAATTGTCCGGCCGGACGAGCACCGCCCCTTCGGCGGTGATGCCGACCTGCTCGATCACCTTGTCGTCGGCGTCCTTGACGTCGCCGTCGGGCCCCAGCCGGTAGACCGTCAGGGGCAGCTCGCTGTTCAGCCTGTCCGCGGCCTGCCGCCACCCGGCCGCGTTCGGCCCCAGGAGCAGGGCGAAACCGGCGCCGGCCAGGTCCAGGGTGGAGACCTTCTCCCCCTTGCGCTCGACCCACACGTGCGGCAGCCGGCTGCCGGGCGAGCCGTCCAGGTTCTGCTCGACGTCCTCAAGGGAGGGAAGCTCCTCGCGGGCATCGATCACGGCGCCCTGCGTGTACTGGAAACCGAAGCCGGTGACCAGCGGGTCGGCGATCCGCAGCTTCGCCTTCTCCGCCTCGCCCTCAGGGCTGTTGTCCCAGTGCAACTCCATGAAGCGGAAGCGCAGCCTGGCCTGCTCGCAGGTGAACTGCGCGATCGGCAGGCGCTCCTGGTCGTAGGTGTCCAGCAGCCCCGGCCCGGCCTCGCCGTTGATCACCATGGCCAGCTTCCAGCTCAGGTTGTAGGCGTCGCCGATGCCGGTGCTCATGCCGAAGGCGCCGACGGGTGGAATGGTGTGCGCGGCGTCGCCGGCCATCAGGACCCTGCCGACCCGTAGCTTGTCGACCACGCGTGCCGACATCTGCCATGCGAGCCGGGCCAGGACCTCCACCTCGAGGTCAGGCCTACCGACGACCTTGCGCACGATCTCGGCGCAGCGCTCCGGCGGGTAGTCCTCCAGCGACTCCTTGTCCGCGTCGTACGTGAAGTGGAAGACCCAGCGGTCCTTGTTGTTGATCGTGAGGAGGATGCCCTCGATCTCCCCGGTGCGAATCTCGGCGAACGCGAACTCGTTGCCGGCGACCAGGTCGCTCAGGTCCGCGCGGAACATCATGTTGATCATCGGCTCGCCGAGCTTGTCCAGGCCGCTCATGGTGAGCCCCAGCGAACGCCGGGTGCGGCTGGACGCGCCGTCCGCGCCGACGACGTAGCCGGCCCGCACGTCGCGGCGCTCGCCGGTCTCGTTGTTCAACAGCGTCACGGTGACTCCGGAGTCGTCCTGCGTCAGCGACTCCAGCTCGGTGGAGAACAGGACCTCCACCCCGCGGTCCGCCGCCGCGGCCACGAGCATGCGGTCGATCTGGTCCTGTGAGCATGGGCCGATGTCGGTCGGGCTGATCCGCCTGGTCACCTCCAGCACGTCCAGCGGAGGCGTGGGGAACCGCGGTGCCGCGGCCAGGTCACTGCCGGCCAGCGACGGCGACAGATTGACCTTGCTCATGCTCGGCGCCAGGTCGGCGCTGGCCTCGCGCATCCGCTCCTCCAGCCCCATGGCGCGGAAGAACTCACGCGCCGGCGGCTGCACACCGGTGGCCCGCGGATGGATGGACGTGGTGGCGCGGCGCTCGACCACCAGTGATCGAACCCCGTGGCGGGCCAGCGCGACAGCCGTCGACAATCCGACGGTGCCCCCGCCCACGATCAGCACCGGAACGTGTTCGTACGCCATGACAAGGCCTTTCTGGTGAGAAGGACAGCTAGGAGGGGGCCGGGTCAGGGGCGGACGGCCTCGACGATCATGCTGGAGCGCACGCCGGTCCAGGCGGGCCTGATCTCGATGATCCGCCCGGGCCGGAATCCGGCCGCCGACACCAGCGCCTGGAACTCGGCGGCCGACCGCTCCTTGGCGTTGGCGTTGACCATCATGTTGACGTCGCTGCGGGCGGCGATCCTGGACGCGATCGAGTCGTCGAACCTCTCGGGATACTGCGTCTCGACCACGAGCAGCCTGCCGCCGGGCTTGAGCTGGTTGTAGCAGTTGGTCATGATCTCGACGCTGCGCTCGTCGTCCCAGTCGTGGATCACGTTGTTGAGCAGGTACGCGTCACCGCCGGCCGGCACCGCGTCGAAGAAGTCCCCGCCGACGATCTCGCACCGGTCGGCCACGGGGTTGCCCGCCATCCGCCGCTTGGCGTTCTCCGCCATGTACGGCAGGTCGAACATGATCCCGCGCAGGCCGGGGTTGGCGGCCAGGATGGCCGAGATCAGGATGCCCTCGCCCGCGCCGAGCTCGACCAGGGTGCCGAATCGACCGAAGTCGTAGGCCTGCACCACGGCCTGGGCGGTGTGCGAGACGAAGAAGGTCATCGTCTTGCCCAGCAGTTCGAGGATGTGCGGCGGCATCTGCTTGAACGGATCACCCTTGTGCTCCTCGGGCACCCGGGACGCGCCGGTGCGCACGCAGTCCGCGAGTTCGCCCCAGCGCTGCTGGTTGCGCGGGTTCGCCATCATCAGCGCGAACGAGTGCAGCGAGTCGGGGCGGTCGGTCCGCAGGTGCTCGCCCACCCTGGTCAGCCCGTACAGGCCCGGCTCAGGCTCGGTGAACACGCCCGAGCTGACCAGCAGCCGCAGCAGTCTGCGCAGCGCGAACGCGTCGGTCTTGGTGGCGGTCGCGAGCTGCTCGAAGCCGACCGGCCCGGCGGCGACCAGGTCGGCCAGGCCGAGCCTGGCGGCCACGTGCACCGCGCTGGACACATGGTGCGCCGTGATCGACTGGAACAACTTGACGGCGGTAGTCGGTGAATCGCTCGTGCCGGTCAACTCTGCCAGCGCCATGAACACGTCCTTCCACGTCGGGTCGTCGACAGGCACTGTCGCCATCCTCGGTGGACCGCCTCTCGAAGCCCGCTCGATCCGCCGCCGGGGCGAGCCCTTCGAGCCGGGATGGATCGCAGGTCAAGGCGGCGCCACCACAGTGACCTGACCCAGCACAACGCTCCGCGACGTCCACAAGCGAGGAAGAGGGTTCACTCATGCCGGTCGAGCACGTTCCCGTTCTGATCACCGGCGGCAGCACCGTCGGATTGTCCACCGCCGTCGCCCTTGCCCAGCACGGACTACGTCCGATGCTCGTGGAACGCCGGGACGGAACGCTGATCCACCCGCGGGCGACCGGGCTGCACCCGCCGGCCCGGGAGTTCTTCCGCAGCACCGGTCTCGACGCCCAGATGCGAGAGGCCAGCGCGGTGCTGGCCAGCAGCCTGACCAAGTTCAGCGTGACGACGCTCGCGGGCGACGACCTGTCGAAAGTGGAGCGGATCCCGACCCCGCCGGAGGACGTGGTCGCGGCGACCCTGCGGATAAGTCCCACGGACGTCAACCCCTGTGCGCAGGACCAGATCGACCGGGTGCTGCTGGCCGCCGCGGCCGAGCGGGGAGTGGATGTCCGGTTCTCCACGGAACTGGTGTCGATGACCCAGGACGAGTCCGGGGTGACCGCGACGCTGCTCAACCGGGCGACCGACGAGCGCTACACCGTACGGGCCGACTATCTGGTCGGCGCCGACGGCTCCTCCAGCCGGGTGCGGGAGCTGCTGGGCATCCCCATGGAGATCGAGGATCGGCTCGGCAACCCGATGATCCACATCCTGTTCGACGCGGACCTCGGCGATCTCATCCGGGGCAACGAGTTCAACTTCTGCGAGATCAGGCACCCGGACTACGAGGGATTGCTGCTGTCGATCAACAACAGGGACCGCTGGGTGTTCCACCGCAGCTACGACGAGACCAAGGAGTCCGTGGCGGATTATCCGGAGGAGCGCTGCCTTGAGCTGATCAAGGGCGCGATCGGGCTGCCCGACCTGCCGGTGAAGATCCTGGCCATGTTGCCGTGGCGGATCTCGGCCGGAGTGGCCGACGCGGTGAGGGACGGCCGCGTCTTCCTGGCCGGGGACGCCATTCATGTCATCCCGCCCATCGGTGGTTTCGGCATGAGCACGGGCATCGCCGACGCCTACAACCTGAGCTGGAAGCTGGCCATGGTGCTGCGCGGCCACGCCGGGCCGGGTCTGCTGGACACCTACTCCCACGAGCGGCTGCCGATCGCGGAGTTCACCAGGGACCAGGCCGTGCTGCGGTTGCGGTACATGGCCCTGCACTGGGATCCCCGTCCGGAGGCCGAGCAGGAGCGCAACATGCTGCGCATCGCCGACCCGCTCGTCACCAGTTCGGGCTACCAGTACACGCAGGGCGCCGTGATCGATGCCCGCGAGGAGCTTCCCTCCCTTGAGGACGTCGAGCAGAACCTGGACGGCTCGCCCGGCAGCCGGTTGCCGCACGTGTGGGTCGAGCGCAAGGGGGAGAAGGTCTCCACCCTGGACCTGGCCGGCACCGGCTTCGCCCTGCTGACCGGTACGAACGCCACCGGCTGGCAGCAGGCCGGGCAGGCCGTCGCCGAGCACACCGGCCTGCCGTTGGGCGTCTACCGCATCGGGCCGGGCGCCGAGATCGACGACCCCGGCAGCCGGTTCGCCACCGTCGCCGGCATCGGCGAGGAGGGCGCGCTGCTGGTCCGGCCGGACAACTTCGTCGCCTGGCGTGCCACGGGAGCCCACCCCGAGCCGCGCGAGCAGCTCACCGGGATCCTCGACGCCCTCCTGCACCGGACCGCCTGACCGTTCCCCACAGACTCCAGGACAGGAAAGGCGGTCGATGGTGAACATCAGCCTCGTTCAGCAGGGCGCATGGGACATGCCGCTCGACTCGATGCCGCTCGCCGCGGGGTACCTCAAGGCGGTGGTCGACGCCGATCCGGATCTGTCGGCGGAGGCGACCGTGCGGATCCGCAACTTCCGGGGCGGCCGGACGCTGACGCAGATGGCCCGCCGGTTGTTCCTCGACGAGACTCCCGACGTGCTGGCGTTCTCCGTGCTCGGCTGGAACTACCGCAACTTCGGCGCACTGGCCGAGATGTTCAAGCAGCTCAACCCGCACGGCACCGTGATCTTCGGCGGCAACCACGTCGCGTACCAGTCCGAGCGGGTGTTCCGCGAGTTCCCGCACGTCGACATCGTGGTCAACGGCGAGGGCGAGCACACGTTCCGCGAGCTGGTGGCATACCTGCTCGGCCGCCGCGGCGACCTGGACCCGGTCGGCGTGGCCGGCTGCTCCTTCCGCCGCCCCGACGGCTCGGCGCACACCACGCCGGAGCGGGAGCGGATCTCCGACCTGGACACCATTCCCTCGCCTTTCCTCACGGGGGCCATCCCGATGACCGACTCGGCCGGGAACTTCCGTTATGACGTGGCGTTGATGGAGACCAACCGAGGCTGCCCGTACAAGTGCTCGTTCTGCTACTGGGGCGGCGCGGTCGGGCAGAAGATGCGATCGTTCTCCGCCGAACGACTGGCCGCGGAGCTCGACGTGTTCGGCTTCCACCAGGCTCCGTCGATCGTGCTGTGCGACTCCAATTTCGGGCTGCTGGAGTCCGACGAGCAGTTCGTCGAAATGCTGATCAAGACCAGGGAGCGGCACGGCTACCCGCGTGCGCTGGAGACCAGCTGGGCCAAGAACAAGTCGGCCCGGTTCTACAAGATCGTCAAGGAGCTGCAGCGACACGGTTTCCAGAGTTCGTTCACGCTGGCCCTGCAGACTCTCTCCGATGAGGCGCTGACCGGCATGCTGCGCAAGAACATGAAGGTCAACCAGTGGGAGAGCCTGGTCGACTGGCTCAACGAGGAAGGACTGGACTGCTACGCCGAGCTGATCTGGGGCGCTCCGGGCGAGACGCCCGCGTCATTCCTCGCCGGCTACGACAGACTGGCCGCCAAACTGTCGCGCATCGCGGTCTACCCGATGTTGTTGCTGCCCAACACGTCCTACAGCGAGCAGAGGGAAGTGCACGGGTTCGTGACCATCCGCGGTGAGGACGACGACTTCGAGTACGTGCTCGCCAACCGCAGTTTCACTCTCACCGAGAACCTGGAGATGCAGCGGTTCATCTTCTGGGCCCGGATACTGGGCGAGAACCAGTACCTGCGGTACGTCTGGCAGGCGGCCCGGGAGCTGGCCGGGCTGACCCAGTCGCAGGTGATCAGCAGCCTCAAGCAGTATTTCGAAGGTTCCGACCACCCCTCGGCGATCGCGTTGCTCAACGCCGTTCCCGTGCTCGCCGAGTCACCGGCGATCGCCGGCGCCCTGCGTTCCCTGTACGGCCGGCCCGAACTGGAGGCGGTCGTACACCGGTGGTGGCGGGAGGTGATGGTGCCGCGGTTCCCGCCTCGGTGGCGGCGGTTCGCCGAAGCCCTCTACGAGTACGAGCGCTGGTCCCGCCCGGTGTACGTGGTGCCGGGCGAGGATCCACCGGCCGGCTGGCGTCTCGCCGGTGACGACGGGTACGAGAGCGAGACCGTGTGCCTGCCGTACGACGTGGAGCAGGCCCTCGCGAATTGGACGGAAACCGTGGCGTCCGGCCCCACGGAGCGGCCGACGGCGTTCGCGTTCACCGCTCGTCGCGGTTTCCACGACCACCTGGACAACCACGAGACGGCGGCGCACTACATGGCTCAGCCGAGGCGCGTCCCTCAGCCCGCCACGGTCTGACCGGCGAGACCCGTGGGCGGCCACCGGCGGCCCACGGGTCTCGCACTCGGGTCAGGCGTTCTCGATGCCGAGTTTGCCGACCGCGGCCCGGATCACCTCGTGAGTGGGCGGCAGGTCGTCGACCAACCGGACGTAACGCGACTGCGCTTCGGCCAGCCGCTCACGGACCGCGGGTTCGTACAGGATGCCCCGCATCCCTTCCACCACGGCCTTCTCATCGAACAGCTGCTCGTGGGCCATCGCCGTCAGGTACTCGTTGCCCTGCACCAGCGGCTCGACGAAGTGATACAGCCCCTTCGGCCAGTGCCGGAACGGATCGATCGGCACGACCTCGCCCAGCCACGAGCGCACGGTGTCCGACAGACCGCCGAGCTCCTGTTCCATGCCGGCGACGCTCTGCTCGTCGGTCAACGTGAACCGGTTGGTGAGCAGCATGCCGGGCGTGCCCATCAGCACGGCGCGAGCGAGCGTCACCGCGTTCATGCTCAGCGACAGCAGCAGGTCAGCGGAGCTGAGCAGCGCGTGATAGCGGTCGGGTGTGGTGGGCGCGAGCACGTGCAGCCGCTCCGCGGGCAGGGTTGTGAAGGGCTCCAGCATGGGACCGACCACCACGACGTGGGTGCTGTCCGGCAACTGGCGCAGATAGTGGGCGAGCAGCTCGGGCACCCGCTCGCCCAGGCGGACCATCATGTCCGTGGTCTGCCGGGTGACCTCCTTGGGCTGCTGCCAGCTCGACACCGGAATCAGCACCAACCGGTCGTTCGGCGACAGGCCGAGCT
Source organism: Microbispora sp. NBRC 16548 (assembly GCF_030268985.1). NCBI lineage: Bacteria > Bacillati > Actinomycetota > Actinomycetes > Streptosporangiales > Streptosporangiaceae > Microbispora > Microbispora sp. NBRC 16548. The sequence goes on along the minus strand of NZ_BSSF01000004.1, from coordinate 48,641 downwards.
CGGCGAACACCTTCGCCCGGGTGCGCTCGTCGCGGCCCGGCTCGGGAGCGACGATCCGGTAGGGGTAGCCGCGGCCGGACGGCCCCGGGTCCAGGTGCGCGATCGGAACCGGCCGGAGGTGGACGTCCATGTCCAGGATGTGCCTGTCGTACTCCCGCCCCCAGCCCCGGCCGCAGAAGTCGTAGGCGAAGACGGTGTTCTCCCATTCCCACATGTCGATGGGGAGCAACGGAACGCCGTGCTTCTCGATGAACCATGGGTCGTCCACGCCGCTGCGGACCATGTGGCCCCAGAAGTTGGTGTAGTCGGCCAGCACTATGGCGTCCGGGCGGACATCCTTGATCACCTCGTCCACGAACCGCTCGACCGGCCGGGCGTCGCCGTCGATGATGTGGAACGGATACCTGCCCGCGCGAAACAGCGGCTCCACGGCTTTCGTGGTGACGAAGTGGTTCTGGACCCCGCCGTCGGCCAGTTGGTCGGCGAGGGACAGGCCGACGAAGGTCTCGCCGTACCCACCCAGCACCGGCAGGCTGAAGTGCAACAGTTTCATCCGAACTCCCCTTGGTGGACTCTCCGTCGACGATGGCGAGCGCGCCTCGAGACCCGCTCAAGCCCGGGTGGTCGCCTGGATGCGACGCATGGCCGCCCGCACCACGTCCCGGTCGGCCCGCGGGTCGCCGGCCCGCGCCGGCGACATGGCCACGACCTCGCTGCCGCCCGGCCGCACCGCGGGGTGACGCCGGGCCAGGCTGGCCAGGCCCTGCCCCGGCCCGGCCTCCACGAGCAGGAAGTCCCCGCTCGCCAGCAGCGCGTCCAGCGCGGGCCGGAACAGCACCGGAGCGACCGGATGACTCGCCCAGAAGGCCGGGGCGGCCACCTGCTCCGCGGTCAGCACCGCGGCCGTGTAGCCGGAGTAGATGGGGATGCTCGGCGGCCGGGCCGGCACCGCCGCGAAGGCGCGCTCCGCCCCGGCGACCGAGAACGCCAGCAGCGGACTGTGGAACGGGCAGGTCGCGGGCACGCGGCGGCAGGTGAACGCGTGGTCGCGCAACGCCTCCTCCACCGCGAGCAGGGGCGCCTCGGCGCCCGCGAGCACGGTCTGGCGAGGCGCGTTGATCGCTCCGACCACCACGTCGGAGCGCAGGAACGGCTCCACCTCCCGCACCGAGGCCGCGACCACCAGCATCCCGCCGGGCACCGCCCCTGACAGGCTGCGCACCCTCTCCCGCAGCAGCCGCACGGCGTCGGCCAGGTCGAAGACACCGCCCAGGACCGCCGCCGCCATCTCGCCGATGCTGTGTCCCAGCAGCGCCGCGGGGCGTTCCCAGCTCCCCGCCAGCCGGCCGAGGGCGTAGTCGACCGCGAACAGCAACGGCTGGGACCGGGTCATGTGATCGATGGACACCTGAGGACGTGCGGCAAGCCAGTCGTCCCGCAACCGCGGGCCCTGGTCTTCGAAGGCCGCGAACACCTCGTCCATCGCCTCGGTGAACACCTCCTCGTGCCCGTACAGGCCGGCTGCCATCAACGCCTGCTGTGAGCCTTGTCCCGGCAACAGCAGGGCCACCGGTTTGGGCGCCGTCATCGCGAACCTCCTCAGTGCGTGCCTGACCGACTGAGTAAGCACCGATGATCGAGGACGGTTCGAACCCGCCTCGAGCAGGCGTCGGCAGTCTCGGCAGCCGGTAGCAGCGACACGACGGGAGTTCCCATGAGATTGCTGTACTTCAGCCTCTCCGCGGCCGCGTTCGGCGAGACGTTCATCGGCCTGTCACTGGCCGAACAGCTGCGCCGGGCGGGCATGGACAACCATTTCGTGGTGCCGCCGGTCACCGCCTCCGCCGTACGGCACTTCGGCTTCGAGCACACCGTGGTGGACTACGCGACCTGTCCGAAGGGACCTGCCGCCCGGGCGTTCATCGACGACCTGGTGAAAACCGTGGAACCGGACGCGATCGTGCTGTCGGACTACGGCTCATACTCCCGCAGCGTGGAGTTCCACCTGCGGCTCGACCCGTGGTTCATCGAGGAGTACGGCCTGCCGATCCTGCCGATCGACCTGGGCGAATGGGAGAACACCACCTTCGAGATCGACCTGGTCGGCCGCGATCCCGTACCGGTCAGCAAGAAGATCCTGGACTGGCCGGCCCACCTGCGCCCGGTCCCGACCGCCCACCTGGACGCGGGAGCGGGCGGCAGCGGCTGTCCCTACCGGGTCGTCGCACCGGAGCCACCCGTGACCGACCTGGCCAGGGCCGGAGTGTTCAACGAGTTCGGCCTGCGCCGCGACGACCGGCTGGTGCTGATCCCGGTCTCGTCGTGGCAGCAGCCCGGCGGCCGGATGTCCGGTGAGATGAGCGCCCGGCTGGCCGAGCGCGTCCCCGAGTTGCTGGTCCACTATCTCGGCCGGCTGCCCGCCTCCACCCATTTCCTGGTGATCGGCGAGCCGCCGCCCGCCCTGCTCGGCCTGCCTGCCGAGCGTCTGCACGTCATCCCGCCCTGCTCGATCGAGCGGTTCACCACGCTGCTCGGCACGTCGGACCTGACCATCGTGTTCAGCCCGACGAGCGCGACCAGTGCCCGGTCGGTCCTGATGAACCGCACCGCGATGGTCGTGCAGAACCGGTTCCGGGTGCACAACGACGCGGACGTGGCGCTTGTCGACGCCGAGGTGCGGCTGACCGACACGGTGCGCGACTGGCTGGGCCGAGCGGCGCCCATCGACCCGTTCCGCCTGTGGCCGAAGGGCGCCTACTTCGTCCAGGAGCCGATGTTCACCGACAACCCGTACATGGACGCGCTGATCACGGCGGAGATCCTGGACGAGACCGGTACCGTCGCCGCCATGGAAGGGGCGCTGTACGACCCCGAGATCCGCGATCGGCACGCCTCGGCCCGGGCGGACTATCTGCGGGCGGTGAACGCCCTGCCGGACACCGCGGACGTGGTGCTCGCCGCCGTCCAGCGCGCCACCGCCGCCCTCTCCCATTGACGGAGTAAGTGCTCACTCCGTATCTTGGGATGGCGACGCCGGCCGTGCCACGCACGCGAAGCAGTTCAGGGACGCCACCTCGCAGCCGGGTATCCCGCTCGGCCCGGCAGCGCACGTCCTCACCGGTCATTCCATTCCCAGCACAGGAAGGAGCACACTGTGGCGGAATTCGGCAACCCCGCCGCCTCCACCGGCAGCGAGCGGCCGACCATACGCGACGTGTTCGGGCGGATGGACCCGCGGGCCCAGCGGATCGTGCTCATCTGCACGTTCGCGGCCGCGTTCCTGAGCCTGCTCGACGCGACGATCATCGGTACGGCCCTCCCCAAGATCGTTGAACAGCTCAACGGCGACCAGACGCTCTACACCTGGACCGTAACCGGATATCTGCTGACGTCCACGGTGACCGCGCCGTTGTACGGCAGATACTCCGACCTCCATGGCCGCCGGCCGGCCCTGCTGATCTCGCTGGGACTCTTCCTCCTCGGATCGGTCCTCTGCGGGCTCGCCCAGTCGCTCCCCTTCCTGATCGTCTTCCGGACGCTGCAAGGCGTCGGGGCCGGCGGCCTGCTCCCTGTGGCCATGGCGTTCGCCCGTGAGGCGTTCCCGATGGAGGCGATCGGCAAGCTGCAGTCGGCGATGGGCACGATGATCGCGGTCAGCCTGATGGGCGGGCCGTACGTCGGTGGTCTGCTGACCGACTTCGCCGGCTGGCGCTCGGTGTTCTTCATCAACCTGCTGCTGGTGCCGCCGATCATCGCGGTCGTCGCGCTGCTGATGCCGCGCTTCCGCGCCGCCGACGTCCCGTCGGGGAAGGCGGACGTGCGCGGCGCCCTGTTGTTCATGAGCGGCCTGTCGCTGATCCTTTTCGGGTTGACCCAGAAGGGCCGGACAGCCGACGGACAGGTCATGTACGACTGGCTCAGCCCGCCGGTGGCCGGGTGCCTGGTGCTCGGTGTGGTGCTGATCGGGGTCTTCGTACTGGTCGAGCGGCGCACGCGGGTTCCCCTCCTGCCGCTTGAGCTCTTCCACAACCGGACGTTCTCGGCCGTGCTCGGGGCCAGCGGCTTCTTCTCCATGGCGATGTTCCCCGCCGTGCTGTTCATGCCGCTCTACTTCCAGCAGGTGCGGAACATCTCGGCGACCGTGTCGGCGCTGCTGCTGTTCCCCCTGCTCCTGGGCATGGTGCTGAGCAACCGGTACAGCGTCCCGATGATGTGGCGTCCCACCTGGGCGAAGCCGGTTCTCGTCGCGGCGGCCGCGTTGCTCGGCGTCGGCTCGGCGCTGTCGTTCACGGTCAGTGCGGAAACGCCGCTCGTCCTGGTCGTGCTCTACCTGACGTTCATCGGGGTGGGCATCGGGCCGTCCATGGCCGGCGTCGGCCTGCTCGCGCAGAACTCGGTGCCACCGACCGACATCGGCACCGCCACGTCCACCCTGATGCTCACCAAGACCGTCGGCCACACCCTCGGCCTGGCGATCGGGCAGACCATGTTCTCGGCACTGCTCCAGTCGGCCACGGCCGGCCCGCAGGCCGGGATGAGCGACGCACTCACCATGACCGTGGCCACGGTCGGGTTCGCCGGCGCCGTCCTCGCCGGCCTGTCCTCCCTGTTCATGCGTCCGGTGACGATTCGCCGTCCCGGCGGTCCTCCCAAGCCGGACCTCGCGTCTCAGCCAGCGGAAGGAACCCAGCAATGACCACCACGGAAACCCTGTCGGCACCCGGCCTCACCGCCGGCCTCTGGACGATCGACGTCGCCCACTCAGAGGTGTCGTTCTCGGTGCGGCACATGATGATCGCCGCGGTCCGCGGCTCGTTCGGCGCGGTCAGCGGCACGATCGACGTCGCACCGGAACTGACGGCCTCGTCGATCGAGGTCGAGGTCGACACCGCGTCGGTCTACACACGCAACCCCAAACGCGACGAGCACATCCGGTCGGCGACCTTCCTCGACGTGGAGAAATACCCGGCCGCCACGTTCCGCTCGACGGGACTGGAACCGGCCGGCCCCTCCACCGCGGTGCTGACCGGCGAGCTGACCATGCATGGCACGACCCGGGAGGTCCGCTTCGACCTGCGGTTCAACGGGGTCCGGGTGGATCCGTGGGGCAGCACGAAAGCGGGATTCAGCGCGGAGACGGTCATCGACCGGCACGACTTCGGGATGGTCACCGACATGCCCCTCGACAGCGGCGAGCTGTTCGTCGGACGCGAGGTGACCCTGACCATCGAGCTTGAAGCCACGGCACAGTAAGAGAGCACAGGTGGAACAGGCCCTTGTGGAGAACTCCACAAGGGCCTGTTCTCGTTAGGTCTCGCTACGGGGCCGCGACGCCCACCGAGGTCAGCGCGGCGGAGAGCCGGCCGGCAGTCAGCTCGGCACCGGCCGCGCACACGTAACCGTCGGGACGGACCAGCACCCAGCCGCCCGCGGCGATGCCGAGATGACGGCCGAGCGTGCTTTCAGGCCGCAGGACGCGAACCGTCAGCCATTCCCCCGCCTTCGCCGACAGCTCGTCGGCGAGATCGGCGGAGTCCGGCCCGGCGAGCAGCAGCCAGCGGGCAGCGGCGAGGTCCGCCTGCACCTCGGTCCACTCCGGGCCGGACGTGACATGCGCGGGCAGCTTGGTGATCCGCTCACCGGGCCGGGGGCCGCCGTCCCTGTCCGGGCCGGCGACGGTGAGCGGGCTGTCGGCGTAGGTCAGGTTGAGCCCGGAGATCCCGCCCAGGATCTCCCGTTGCAGCTTCTTGCGCACCGGCGGCACCGTACGGACCACGGTGAACACGATCGGCAGCAGCCAGCCCGCGACGGAGTTCTTCAGCTGCACCAGGAATGTGGCCTTCTTGGTCGACTTGAGCAATGCCGCACCGACCGGAACGCGCTCGGCGGCGTACGTGTCGAGCAGCCTGTCCTCGGCACGCCCGCGCAGCGCCATCGCCAGTTTCCAGGCGAGGTTGTACGCCTCCTGGATGCCCGTGTTCATTCCTTGGCCCGAGGCGGGACTGTGCACGTGGGCGGCATCGCCGGCGACGAAGCAGCGGCCGACCCGCATTCTCGGGACCATCCGCTGCTGGAACGTGAACACCGAGGTCCAGGTCGGCTCGTCCACACGCACCCGTCGCCCCAGCCCCGCGCTCAGCTCGCGGCTGAAGCGCTCGGCGACGGTCGCCGGGTCGGTGCCGTGCTCGACGTTCACCGTGTCCAGCAGCCGCCACCGGCGCTCGCCGCTCATCGGCGCCATCATCATGGTGAGGCCACGGTTGCGGACCCAGTAGATGCTGTTTCTCGGCACGTCGACGTCGATCGTCGCGTCCGCGATCAACCAGGTCTCCGCGGACTCCCCGATCAGCTCCAGCCCGAGCTTCTTGCGGACCGTGCTGTGCCCGCCGTCGCAACCGACGAGGTAGTCCACGGCGACGGCCTCGGACGCACCGGAGTCGTGCCGCAGCGCCGCACGCACCCGGTGCTCGTCCTGCTCGAAGTCCTCCAGCCTGACACCCCACTCGATCTCGACGCCCTGAGCGCGCACCGCGTCCCTGAGCACCTCCTCGGTCAGCACCTGGTCGATGCAGAGGGTGAACGGAAACCGGGTCGGCATCTCGTCATAGTCGGCTTCCAGCCGAGTCAGCCTCCGCCCGTTCTGGAACAAGGTGAACGCCTGGACGCGTTCTCCCCGCCCGACCATCCGGCCGGCGACTCCCATCTGCTCGTAGATCTCCAACGTGCGCGGATGGGTCGCGATCGCCCGGCTCGTCTCCGCCGGAGCCTGTTTGGCGTCCACCACCCGGACCCGCACACCGCGGCGAGCGAGCTCATGCGCCAATGTCAAACCGGCGGGGCCCGCGCCGACGACGAGAACCTCGGTCATCGGCGCTTCACCACAGACCATGGAGGCAGGCGGTCAGGGTGCGTGCCTGCACGTTGAGATAGCGGCTGTGCTGCAACAGGTCGGTCAGCTGGCTGACGGTGAGCCAGCGGTGATCCTCGGACGCGGCCAGCGGGAAGTCACCGTCGACCTCGACGACCATGTAACGGTTTCGCGCCCGGTAGAAGCGGCCGCCTTCCTCGGACTGAACCGCGTCGTAACGGATCCTCTCCGGCGGCGCCGTCAGCACCTCGTCCAGGAACGCCGGCCGGCTGCCGGCCGGCAGCCCGTCGTAGTTCGACGGGGTGCACTGCACGGTGGGCGCCAGCTCGACCATGTCGAGATAGCCGGGCTCGATCCGGGCGTGCACCAGCACGTGCAGCACGCCCTCGATGCGCTTGGTGAGGAAGGCGATCACACCCTGATCGCGCGGCGCGAACAGCGGCTGCGTCCAGTTCGCGACCTCACGCGTGTTCCCCTCGACCGACACCGCGATCGTCTCGAAGTGTTTTCCCTCGGTGTGCGCGATCGTGTCGTCGCCGCGCCGCCACCCGGTGACGTCGTTCAGCGGGATGCGCCGTACGGCCAGCCGGTAGCGGGTCTTGGTCTCCGTGACCCAGCTGAGGATCTCTCCCATCGAGTGGAGCGTTCCCTCATCCCGCGCCAGCGACCGCACCAACGCCGACCGGAACCCGGAGTCGGTGCCGGCGCCGCCGGGCGTGCCGAAGGGGATGCACGACAGGACCGTCCGCGCGTCCATGTTGACCACGTTGTCCAGCTGCAGCAGTTCCTGCAGCTGGCCCAGCGTGAGCCAGCAGAAATCCGGGTGCAGCGGAACGTCCTGGGTGGTCTCCACGACGATGTTGCGGTTGCGCTTGTGGTGGAACCAGGCGCCCTGCTCGGACTGCAGAACGTCCACCAGCACACGGCCGCGCCGGTCGCCGACGAAATGCTCCAGGTAGGGCACACTGCCGCCCCTGTGGACCCTGGTGTAGTTGCTGTGGGTGGCCTGCACGGTCGGCGACAACTGCAGCAGCGGATGATTGCCCGGCTCCATCTTCGCCTGCATGAGGCAATGCAGCACGCCGTCGATCTGCTTGACCAGGATCCCGAGAATCCCGATCTCGGGCTGGTTGATGATCGGCTGCGTCCACCGGGGAACGGGACCGTAGTCGGTCTGCACCTCCAGGCCTTCGACGGTGAAGAACCGCCCACTGACATGCCCCAGGTTGCCCGTGTCCGGATCGAAGTCCCATCCGTCCAACTCGGCGAACGGCACGCGGCGCACCTCCAGCACACCGGCGCTGGCTCGCTCGGCGAACCACTCGTGGAACTGGTCCGTCGGCATCAGCCGGTTGTCGCTCGTGGACCCTGACTCGGTGAAGCGGTAGTCGTGCTCCCGGTTCTCGCGCCGGAGCAAGGCGTTGGCCGGCACTTGCACCACGTGCACCTCCTGACTAGGTCTGTCCGCTGGACAGGTCGGCTCGCGCGTCAGGCGCAGCCCGCGACGAACTCACGGATGGTTGAGGTCATGTAATCGATCATTTCGGCGGTGATCACCGGATGGACGCCGATCCAGAAGGTACGTTCGGTGACGATGTCGCTGTTGGTCAGGTCGCCGGCGACCCGGTAGGTCTCGTTGCGGTAGGCCGGGTGGCGGGTCAGATTGCCGGCGAACAGCTGGCGGGTGCCGATCCCGGCCCGTTCGAGTACGGCCACGATGTCCCTGCGTTCGAACGGCGCGCCCTCCTCGACGGTCAGCACGAAGCCGAACCAGCTCGGATCGCTGCCCGGAGTGGGCTCGGGCAGCCGCAGGCCCTCGACGCCGAGCAGGCCGTCACGCATTCGCCGCCAGTTGCGACGCCGGGCGGCCCCGAACTCCGGCAGCCGGCGCAGCTGGGTCTCGCCGAGCGCGGCCTGCAGGTCGGTCGCCTTCATGTTGTATCCGACGTGGGAGAAGATGTACTTGTGGTCGTAGCCGGGCGGCAGCGTGCCGAGCGTCCACTTGAAGCGGCGAGCGCACTTGTCGTCCTCACCCGGCTCGCACCAGCAGTCGCGTCCCCAGTCCCTGACCGACTCCACGATCCTGGCCAGCTGCAGGTTGTCGGTCAGGACACTGCCGCCCTCGCCGGTGGTGATGTGGTGCGCCGGATAGAAGCTCTGCGTCGCGAGGTCGCCGAACGTCCCGGTCAACCGGCCGCCGTAGGTCGAGCCGAGCGCGTCACAGTTGTCCTCGACGAGCCACAGCCCCTTCTCCTTGGCCAGTTCCGCGATCTCGGCCACCGGGAACGGATTGCCCAGCGCGTGCGCGATCATGATCGCCTTGGTCTTCGGGCCGATGGCCTCGGCGACCCGCTCGAGGGTCGTGTTGTACGTGCTGAGCTCGATGTCGACGAACACCGGGATGAGCCGGTTCTGCACGATCGGGTTGACCGTGGTCGGGAAACCCGCCGCGACAGTGATCACCTCGTCGCCCGGCAGCAGCCGCCGGCGGCCCAGCAACGGCGACGTCAACGCGGTCAGCGCGACCAGGTTGGCCGACGAACCGGAGTTGACGAAGTGGGCCTTGCGCAGGCCGACCGTCTTGGCCAGCGCCAGCTCGAATCGCCGTGAGTAGGCGCCTGCCGCGATCCGCATGTCCAGCGCCGCCTTCACCAGCGCGACCCGGTCGTCCTCGTCGAGGTCCGCTCCGGTCGGGGTGATCGGTGTCTCTCCTGGCACGAACGGCTTGGTGCCGATCTGCTGATGGTATTTGCGGACCTGCTCGAGGATCAGCGTCCTGGTGTCGCTCGCCATCGGGCTCGTCATCGTGACTGTCTCCCACTCCCACTTTCGTGGCGCGGGTCCGGCGTACGCGGAAGATGACACACCTCCCTGCCGTCCCTGCCGTACCGGACTTCAGTGTTGCGGCAACGGTTGGAAGGCCCCTCGATGCCCGCTCGAAGGCCGCGTTCCCGCGGTCCGCCAGAGATCTCCCAGCGTCTCGTCGACCGGCCACCGCGGCGTCCAGCCGAGGATCTCCCGCGCGGCCGTGACATCCGTCTGCTCCCATGCGATCCCGGCGGACCGGGTGGCACGCGAGTGTTCGAGTTCGTGGACCGTGGCCGGTACGCCCGCGATGGCGATCAGCCGCTCGACCAGATCCCGGACGCTCACCGCCGTTCCCCGGCCGATGTTGACCACCCGGCGCGGGGCCGGCGCCATCTCGGCCGCGGCGAGGACCGCACCGGCCACGTCTCGAACATCCACGACATCCCGCTCGTCGCGGAGCGACCCCAGGGTCAGCTCCACACCGCGGCCGTCGCGTGTGGTCAGCGCGTCGGCCACCTGGCCGAGCAGGCTCTGCGCGGGCTGCCCCGGGCCGATCACCTGGCACAGGCGCAGGACCGAACCACCGAGGCCGCTCTCCTCGAACGCGCGGAGCACGGCCTCCGTGGCCTTCAGCTTGCCGCGGGCGTACTGGCTGACCGGCCGGGCCGGAGTGTCCTCCCGCAGCGGAACGCCGCGCGGTTGCGGGCCGTACTCGGTGGACGACCCCAGGTGGACCAGGCTGATCGGCCGTGGATGCGCGGCAAGCGCGGCGACCAGTCGCCGGACCAGGGTCACGTTCGAGAACAGGACCTTGCGTTCGTCGTGATCCCACACCGCGCCCGCCGCGTTCACCACGAGGTCGGGACGCTCGACGCGTAACAGGCCGGTGACCGCCGCGCCGTCGGCGGCGTCGAGCGTGGCGAACCGGACGCCGGGCGCCACGCCGGGCGCGGCTCTGCGCGCGACGGCGAGCACGTCGTAGCCCGCTTCGGCGAAGGCGGCGCAGACGTACGTCCCGATGAAACCGGTGCCGCCCAGGACCAGCACGCGCCGCTGGTCGGATGCTCTCACCTCGGTCTTGTCGTGCACCCTCACGACGCTAGGGAGCGGTGGTCGAGCCATGTTGGAAGCCAACTCGAACGACGGCCGAGGGCCAGGCGGCACGCCGGCCGGCGCATCGGGCGCGTGGTTCACGTGCGGCCGATGAACGACGGGTCAGGCATCGGTCTTCCTCGCCTCGGGCAGCAGCACGACCTGACCCGCGTAGTTCAAGCCGGCGCCGAACCCGATCAGCAGGGCGGGGCCGCCCGGCGGCGCCTTCTCCTCACGCAGCAACCTGTCCATGGCCGACGGGATGGAAGCCGCCGACGTGTTCCCCGCGGTCACCACGTCGGTGGCCACCGCCACGTGCGCGGGCAGGCCGAGCAGGTCGGCCATGACTTCGATCATCCGCAGGTTCGCCTGGTGGGGGATGAACGCCGTCAGGTCGCCGACCCCGATCCCGGCCCGGTCCAGTGCGTGCCGCGCGGCGGGTACGGCGTGCTCCACGACCCATCGGAACACCCTGCGCCCATCCATCTTCATGGCGGGCCATTCCAGAGAGGGATCGTCCCTGAACTCGCCCCAGGTCGTGTTCATCCGCAACGCGTGGCGGGCCGAGCCGTCGGCCCACCGCACGACAGGGCCGATGCCGGGCTCGCCGGACGGCCCGACCACGACGGCGCCGGCGCCGTCGGCGAACATGAACGCGATGGTGCGGTCGGTGGGGTCGACGATGTCGGTCATCCGTTCGGCGGCGATCACCAGCACGTGCCTCGCACTGCCGGCCCTCACCAGGTCGCTTCCCACGGCGAGGGCGTGGCAGAAGCCCGCGCAGGCGGCCGAGATGTCGAAGCCCGCGGCGTTGGCCGCGCCCAGCTCGTGCGCGACGACGACGGCGGCGGGCGGGGTCTGCACCAGATTGGACATGCTCGCCAGAACGACGCAATCGATCTCGTCGGCGGTGATGCCGGCGTGCTTGAGCGCCTCCTGGCCCGCCAGCACGGCCATGTCGCACAGGGTCTCGTCGGCGGCGGCGAACCGGCGGGTGCGGATGCCGGAACGGGTCTCGATCCACTCCTCGGTCGAGTCGATCCGGCCGCACACCTCCTCATTGGACACAACGCGGCGGGGCCGGTACGTACCGACGCCGAGGATCCGGCTGTGCGTAGGCGTTGTCGTGCGCAGGTCGGCCACGGCATCTCCTTCCTCACTGGATGTCCCGCTCACGGTCTCCGGCACGACTCGAAACCGGCCGGAGCCGGGCTCGAACCACCCGGGCTCCGAGTTGGCTTCGACCACCGTTCGAGGGCGGCTGACGAGAGTGCGTGCAGCAGCGAAGGAAGGGAACCCGCCGAATGAAGCAACTCACCGTCGCCAAGCTCAGAACGATCGTCGACGCCTGTGTGGGCACCGACGGCAGCACCACCAGGGTCGACGACTCCGTTCTCGACACCAGGTGGGACGAGCTCGGCCTGGACTCCCTCGCGGTGTACGAGGTCGTGACCCGTCTGCAGGACGAGCTCGGAGTGAAGATCTCCGACGACGACATCGACACCTTCAGCACGCCCAGGTTGATGCTCGACTCGATCAACGGCCGGCTGGTCGAGCTCGCCGGTCCCTGACCCTGCCCTTCGAGCCTGCGAGGACGGAGAAGCGCGATGCGCGTGCTGGTCAATTCGATGGCACCGAGCCATTTCCTGCCGATGGTGCCGTTCACCTGGGCCCTGCGGGCCGCCGGCCACGAGGTGCTGTTCCTGGGATACGAGGAAACCGCGCACAGCGCCCACGAGGCCGGGATCCTCACCAGGCGGCTGTCCGGTGACGCCGGTTCGGTCGGGCGCTGGCGGCCGCCGGTGAAGAAGAAGGATCCTTTCTGGGCGCCGGGGTCCAAACAGGCACCGCCGCCTCCCCAGGACGCCCGGACGACCGCGATCGCGGGCCGCTGGAAGGCCAGGATCGAAATCTTCATCGACGAGTACCTGGAGTTCGCCCAGGCGTGGTCGCCCGACGTGATCATGACGGATCCGATGGAGTTCAGCGGCCTGGTGGCCGCGGCCGCGCTCGACGTGCCGGGTGTCGTGCACAGGTGGGGCTTCGACGCCTTCACGTCGACCCTGCTGGAGCCGGCCAAGCACGCACTGCATGAAACGTGTGCGCGGCTGGGCGCGGAGAACGGCATGGCCGACCCCGCGCTGATCCTCGACCCGTGCCCGCCGAGCATGGTGTCGTCGAACCTCGTTCCCGGCACGCCGGTCCGGTGGGTGCCGTACAACGGAACCGCCGGTGTCCCGCAGTGGGCCGTCAAGCGCGGCGCGGGCACCAGGATCTGCATGTCGTTCGGCCTGTGGTCGGGCGAGGCACTGGCCCAGGGCGGTGACCTGCACGCGATCATCGAGGGGGTCCACGAGGCCGCCCGCGGGATGGACGACGTCGAGGTTCTGCTGCTGGCCCCGGAGCAGTACCACGCCGATCTGGGGACCGTGCCGGACACGATCCGGGTCGTCGGCCAGTTGCCGGTGAGCGCCGTCATGCGGGACACCGACCTCCTGGTCCACCACGGCGGCGGTGGCGGTTCGCTGGCCGCCTACGCCTACGGAGTTCCGCAGGTCGTGGTCGCGCAGGAAGGGCCGATGCTGGTCCAGGTCGGCGAAACGGTGGCGGAAAGCGGCGCGGGCCTGGGACTGGTCGAAGAGGCCGCCAGGGTCGACGTGGGCGCGATCAGAGACGCGGTCACCGAAGTGCTGACCGAGCCCCGCTACCGCAAGGCGGCCGAGCGGGTCCGCGCCGAGATCGCCGCGACGTCGTCGCCGGCGGAGATCGTCCCCGTTCTCGAATCCCTTGTGGACGCGAAAACTGTGGACTCGAAAACCACGTAGCCGGAAGGAGGAACGCGTGGAATCCGGTAAGCGGTTGCTGCGCGAGATGGTCCGGATCCGCTGCGTCGAAGAGGTGCTGGCCGACCTCTACCGCGACGAGCAGGAGATGCGGACCCCGACCCATTTCTCCATCGGGCAGGAGGCCGTGCCGGTCGGGGTGTGCGCGGCCGCCGGGCCCGATGACGTGGCCTATTGTGGCCACCGCAGCCACGGACCGTACCTGGCCAAGGGCGGCGACCTGCGGGCCATGGTCGCCGAGCTGTACGGCAAGGCCACCGGCTGCGCGGGCGGCCGGGGCGGGTCGGTGCACCTGACCTCTCCGGATACCGGGTTCATCGGCGCCACGGCGATCCTGGCCGAGTCGATCTCCCTTGCCGTCGGCGCGGGGTGGGCGTTCGCACTCGAAGGGGCGCCCCGGGTCGCCATCACGTTCTTCGGCGACGGCGCCGCCGAGGAGGGCGCCTTCCACGAGGCGCTGAACTTCGCCGCGACGCAGCGGGCTCCGGTGCTGTTCGTCTGCGAGAACAACGGATACTCCATCTCGTCGCCGCTGCGGGCGCGTCAGCCGTACGGGACGACCATCTGGGAGCGGGCCCGCGGGTACGGCATGGCGTCCCGTCAGCTCGACGGCAACGACGTCTTCGCCGTGCACGCCGCGGCGCGGGAAGCCGTCGAATGGTGCCGGGACGGCAGGGGGCCGTACTTCCTGGAGCTGCGGACCTATCGCTGGCGCGAGCACGTCGGCCCGAACTGGGACTACGACGAGGGCTATCGGACCAAGGCCGAGCTGGACTCCTGGATGGAGCGCTGCCCCATCAAGGTGGCCGCGGCCAGGCTCGGCGCGGCGCACCCGGACATCGACGAGGAAGTCGCCGGATGGCGGCGGGAGTTCCGCCAGGAGGTGCTCGACGCGGTGGCCGCGGCCAAGGCCGACCCGTTCCCCGCGGTGGCGGACCTGCTGCAGGGCGCCTACGAGAGCTGACAAGGAGAGTCTCGAGGATGCGCAAGCTCAAGTACCGGGAGGCCATCGGGGAGGCCACCGTCCAGTGCATGAAGGCCGATCCCCGGATCGTCCTGGCGGGCCAGAATGTCGACGACCACAAGGGCGGGCACGGAACCACCACCGACGCGTTCCGCGTGTTCGGCCCGTCCCGGGTGCTGGACATCCCCAACTCCGAGAACGCCGTCGCCGGCATCGCGGTCGGCGCCGCGTCCATGGGGATGCGGCCGCTGGTGGTGCACGCGCGCGCCGACTTCATGTTCCTGGCCATGGACGGTCTGATCAACCTCGCGGCCAAATGGCGCTACATGTACGGCGACAAGGGCGGAGTGCCGGTCGTGATGCGCGGCATCGTCGGGCGGGGCTGGGGCCAGGGCGCGACCCACTCGCAGAACCTCCATTCCGTCTTCGGCCACTTCCCCGGCCTGTACGTCGCGACGCCCGCCAGTCCCGCGGACGCCAAGGGGCTGCTCGTGTCCGCGCTCCGCAACGAGACGCCTGTCGTGCTGCTGGAGAACCGCGGTCTGTACGAGATCGAGGGTGAGGTGCCGGAGAACCCGGAGCCGGTGCCCTTCGGCAAGGGCCGGATCGTCCGTACGGGCAGCGACGTGACCATCGTGGCGGCCTCGCTGATGGTCCACGAGGCGGAACGCGCCGCCGGGCTGCTCGCCGAGCAGGCGATCAGCGCCGAAGTGGTGGACGTGCGCAGCATCAGGCCGCTGGACGAGGCCATCATCTGCACGTCCGTGGCCAAGACCGGGCGGCTGGTCGTCGCGGACACGAGCTGGGCGCGCTACGGCCTCGCCGCGGAGGTCGCCGCTGTGGTCGCGGAGAACGTCCACGGCGCCTTGCTTGGCCCCGTCCGGCGCGTGACGTTGCCGGACAGCCCGGCCCCCGTCTCATGGCCGCTGGAAGAGGCGTTCCACCCGAATGCCCGGACGATCGCGGCCGCCTGCCTGGACGTGCTCGGCGGCGACCCGGCCCTCCCGATGCGCGAGATGACCGACATCACCGCCGGTTTCGTCGGGCCGTACTGACTCAGGACGGGAGCTTCGATGAAAGGCATCATCCTGGCCGGCGGGTCCGGCACCCGGCTGCACCCGATCACGCTCGCGGTGTCCAAACAGCTGCTGCCCGTCGGCGACAAGCCCATGGTCTACTACCCGCTCTCCGTGCTCATGCTCGCGGGAATCCGCGACATCCTTCTCATCTCCACTCCGATGGACCTGCCGCACTTCCGGCGGCTCCTGGGCGACGGCGCGCACCTGGGGTTGCGGATCGACTATGCCGAGCAGGCCGAGCCCAACGGCCTGGCCGAGGCGTTCGTGATCGGCGCGGACCACGTCGGCGACGACAGCGTGACGCTGGTGCTGGGCGACAACATCTTCCACGGCCCGGCGTTCTCCGAGGTCCTGGCCAGGAACACCCGGGACGTGCGGGGCTGCGTGCTGTTCGGCTACCCGGTGCACGATCCCGAGCGATACGGGGTGGGGGAGAAGGACGCGCACGGCAACCTGGTCTCCATCGAGGAGAAGCCCGCTCGCCCCCGATCCAATATCGCGATCACCGGGCTCTACATCTACGACAACGCCGTGGTGGACATCGCGAAGAATCTCCGGCCGTCGGCGCGGGGCGAGCTGGAGATCACCGACATCAATCAGCGATACCTCGAGCACGGCCGGGCCAAGCTCGTCGACCTCGGGCGGGGCTTCGCCTGGCTGGACACCGGCACGCCGGAGTCGCTGCTGCTGGCCGGTCAGTATGTACAGACGCTCGAGAACCGCCAAGGCGTGCGGATCGCCTGCGTCGAGGAAGTGGCGCTGCGCATGGGGTTCATCACCGCACACGAGTGCTACGCGCTGGGCGAGCGGCTCGCGAATTCCAATTACGGCCAGTACATCATGACCATCGCCAAAGAACTCGCGGCCGTGTAGGACCCTTTCGTTCCGTTCGTACGCGGAGAGGACGTCATGCGAATCCTGGTCACCGGCGCCGCCGGTTTCATCGGCTCGCACTATGTTCGAAACATTCTGGGCGGCGCGTTTCCCGGGCTGGAATCGGCCCGGGTGACCGCTGTGGACAAGCTGACGTACGCGGGCAACCGGGCCAACCTGCCGGCCGAACATCCGCGGCTCACGTTCGTTCACGGCGACGTCTGTGACGCGGAACTGTTGCGCGAGTTGCTGCCCGGTCACGACGCGGTGGTCCACTTCGCCGCCGAATCCCACGTCGACCGTTCGATCGACTCCGCGTCCGCGTTCTTCCACACCAACGTCCTCGGCACGCAGACATTGCTGGAAGCGGTGCTCGCCTGCGGTGTCGCGCGCGTGGTGCATGTCTCCACGGACGAGGTGTACGGGTCCATCAACGACGGCGCCTGGACCGAGGATGCGCCGCTGCTGCCCAACTCGCCTTACGCCGCCTCGAAGGCGAGTTCCGACCTCGTGGCCCGCGCGTATTGGCGCACTCACGGCGTGGACGTCTCCATTACCAGGTGCTCCAACAATTACGGCCCCCGGCAGCACCCCGAGAAACTCATTCCGCTGTTCGTCACGAACCTCCTGCGAGGCAGGAAAGTGCCCTTGTACGGCGACGGCGCCAACAGACGCGAGTGGATTCACGTCGAGGACCACTGCCGAGCCGTCCATCTGGTGCTGACGAAAGGCAGCGCCGGCGAGATCTACAACGTCGGCGGCGGTGCGGAGCACACCAATCTGGAAATCACCGAACGACTGCTGGACCTGTGCGGCGGCGACGCTTCCATGATCAAGCGGGTGGCGGACCGCAAGGGGCACGACAGCCGCTACGCACTGGATGACAGCAAGATCCGCCAAGCGCTCGGATATGAGCCGACCGTCGACTTCGGCCGAGGCCTGGCCGAAACCGTCGCCTGGTATCGCGCCAACCCCCACTGGTGGACGCCGCCGGCGTGACCTGGCCGCGTCTCGGTCCTGCATCTCGACGTCGGCGTCCGACCGGGTGAATCCCCAGGTCGGGCGCCGTTTTGGCGGGTCGGGCCGAGAGCGTGGGCGTCGGACCCACGAGACCGGCCACCCGGCCCGTCGCGACGATGCGGCGATCCCGTCGGCAGGCCGCCTCTCGTGATCGTCTTCCTCCGATCGCCGAAAAGTTTCGGAAGAGCTGTCGGTTGATTTAAGGCAGCAGGGAAGCCGACTCTCGCGTGCCACGCGACCGACGCCGCGCCGCCCGTGAACTTACGAGCGGTTTTGACCCCTTGACGTACCACAAGCGCGTTCCTATGGTCTGCATTACTTTCGTAATGTCACAGAAACTTTCGGGCGTCCTCGTCGCCTGAAGATGGAGTCATCGTGGTCAACCGAAGCCGGCGCCCACGCGGGCCACGTCTTCTCGCAGTTCCACTGGCCGCGATAGGTCTGCTGCTGGGCATGGCGCGTCCGGCCCTGGCGGACGACCCGACCCCCACGGTCGTCGACTCGACCCGCGGCGGCGGGCTGTCGGTCGGCCTCACCTTCGACGACGGCCCGAATCCGCCCGACACGCTGCGCCTGCTCGGCGTGCTGCGCGAGCACCACGTGAAGGCGGTCTTCTGCCTCTGGGGCGATCATGTGCGGCAGCACCCGGAGGTCGTCCGGCGGATCGTCGCCGACGGGCACACCCTGTGCAATCACGGCATGCGCCACGACGACATGGCGGCCTGGCCGGCGGAGCAGATCCGCGCCGACCTGCTGGAGACGAGCGCCGCCATCCGCGCAGCGGTGCCGGGGGCGCACATTCCGTACTTCCGAGCCCCGTACGGCAGTTGGGGGCGGACGCCGGCCGTCGCGGCCGGTCTCGGCATGCAGGCGCTGGGCTGGCGTCTGGCCATCGGCGACTGGGAGCCGCCGGGCACCGCCGAGCTGATCCGCCGCCTGCGCGAAGGGATCACGCCGGGCGCGGTGGTCCTGATGCACGACGGCGGCGGGGACCGGAGCCAGACCGTCGACGCCGTCGACGCCGTCATCCCCGCGCTTCGGTCGGAGGGATGGCACCTGTCGCTGCCCGCCCGCCGGGGCTGACCTGATCGCACCACCCATCCATCCCGTTTCCCCCAACCCGAGGAGTTCCCTTGCTTCGTCCCGCACTGTCCATCGGCCTCGTGAGCGCCACGGTCCTGCTGGGCGGGGTGACTCTCGCCGGCTCGGCCTCGGCCGAGCCCGGCCCCGCCCCCGCGCAGTCCCAGGCCGTCAAGTACCCCGCGGATTCGCTGCGCGCCCTCGGCGACCGGATCGGCCTGCGCATCGGCACCGCCGTGAACACGGACGAACTCGGCAGCAACGCCGACTACACCCGGATCACGGCCGAGCAGTTCTCCAGTGTCACTCCCGAGAACGTGATGAAGTGGCAGCTGGTGGAGCCCAACCGCGGCACGTACGACTGGGCCGCGGCCGACCGGCTGGTCGCCTTCGCGAAGAAGAACAAGCAGCTGGTCCGCGGCCACACGCTGGTGTGGCACAGCCAGCTGCCCACCTGGCTCTCCTCCGACGGCTACACCACCACCCTGTCGAACGACGAGCTGAAGGCCCTGCTCAAGAAGCACATCCAGGACCAGGTGAAGCACTTCAAGGGCGACATCTGGCAGTGGGACGTGGTCAACGAGGCGTTCGACGACGACGGGCAGCCCCGCCAGGACATCTGGTACAAGGCGTGGGGCGGCCTGGGCTACATCGCCGACGCCTTCCGCTGGGCGCACGAGGCCGACCCCAAGGCCCTGCTGTTCTACAACGACTACAACCTCGAGTTCACCGGGCCGAAGAGCAACGCGGTGTACGACCTCGTCAAGACCCTGAAGGCGCAGCGCGTGCCCATCGACGGCGTCGGCTTCCAGGGCCACCTGGACACCCAGTACGGCTTCCCTGACCTGCAGAACAACCTGCAGCGCTTCGCGGACCTCGGCCTGAAGGTGGCCGAGACCGAGGTGGACGTCCGCACGTTCACGCAGGCCCCGCCGAACGAGAACACCCCCACCAGCCCGCTGGCCTCGTACGCCCAGGAGAGCTACTGGTCCCGCGCCCTGCAGGCCTGCCTGGCGGTGCGCGAGTGCATCTCGTTCACCCCGTGGGGATTCGCCGACACGTACTCCTGGATTCCCGGCTGGTTCGACGACCCGCAGGAGGGTGCCGCCCTGTTCTACGACGGGAACCTGCAGCCCAAGTCGCAGTACTACGTGCTCCAGCAGGACCTGGCACTCGCCGCGGGCGCGCCGCGCCGGTCCGGCCCGGGCGCGGGTCGCGACTGAGCGGTACCGGCAGGCACGGGGCCGCACTCCACCAGGCGGCCCCGTTCGCCGCACTCCGCCGTATGACGCGTGGCGGCGTCCTCTCCACAGGGATGTGCCGCCAGGCGTGACGCTTGCCGGGATGACCAGACCCGCCCGCGAAACGGGCGGGTCTTCCGCGTCAGCGGCCGGAAGCGCGGAGCGAGGCGGCCTCGTACAGCTCGCCGGTCAGGTTGCTCAGCGGGCGGTGCCGCAGCAGTTCGCCCACCCGCACGTGCACGCCGAGGTCCGCCTGGATCTGGGCGCTCAGCTTGGCGGCGAGCACGGAGTCGAGACCGTGCACGGTTATCGGGGAGTCCAGGTCGAGCTCGTCGGGCGACATGCCGAGGATGCGGGCGGAGCGCATCACGACGTATCTGGTGATCGCCGCGGCGGCCACCGACCTGTCCGTGAGCGGCGGGTCCGCCATGCCGTCCCCGTCCGGACCGGCTGCGGCCGCCTCGGCGACGGGGACGGCGGGCAGGACCGCGACAGGACCGGGCCCGACGAGGGCGGCCGGGCCGGCGGTGACGTCCGTCACGGACACGGAGGACACAGCGGACACGGAGGACACGGACGCGGAGGACACGAGCACGGGAGACACGGTCACGTCGTCCCGGCCGGGCACGGGCTCCACGCCCGGGACCGCGTCCGCGCCCGGCACGGTGTACGGCCCGGTCACGGCGGGCAGGGCAGCCGCGGCGAACGCCGGCGCGGCGGAGTCGCGCGGATCGACCCAGAACCGCCGGCGCTGCCAGGGATACCCGGGAAGGGGGGTGAACCGCCCCCCGGGATACAACCGGCTCCAGTCGGGATCGCAGCCCTGCACGTACGCGACGCCCAGGGACCGCAGCATGCACTCGAGCCCGGGCTCGTCCCGGCACAGCGAGGGGATCACCGTCCCGGCGCCGGCCGCCGCCGCGATCTCGTCCTCGATCGCCGAGGCGAGCAGCGGATGCGGGCTGATCTCGATGAACAGGACCGGGCCCTCGTCCGGCAGCGCGGCGCGCACGGCGGAGGCGAAGCACACGGGCCGGCGCAGGTTCTCCATCCAGTAGCCGGCGTCGAGCCGGGAGCCGTCGACCATGTCGTCGAGCATCGTCGAGTGCATCGGCACGGCCCCGGACCGGGGGCGCAGCTCCGCCAGCGCCTCGATCAGGTCGTCCCGGATGGGATCCATCTGGGGGGCGTGCGAAGCGTAGGCGACCTGCACCTGCTTGCAGAACGCGCCGTCGCGGCGCAGCCGCTCGACCACCTCGCCGAGCGCGTCGGCGTCGCCCGCGAGCACGCAGGAGTGCACGCTGTTGACGACCGCCACGCAGACCCTGTCGGCGTTCTCGCCGATGGCCTCGCGCGCGTGGAGCTCGCCGACCTGCACCGCCCACATCGCACCGGATCCGCCGAGCCGCGTCAGCAGGCGGCTCCTGCGGCACACCACGGCGGCGCCCTGCCGTACGGTGAGGGCGCCCGAGGCGGTCGCGGCGGCGATCTCGCCCATGCTGTGGCCGATCACGAGGTCGGGGCGGATCCCCCAGGCGGCCCAGACGGAGGCGAGCGCGACCTGGATCGCCCACAGGGCCGGCTGGATCTCGTCGGTCCCGGCCGGCGGGCGGCCCTCCCGCAGCAGGTCGATCAGCGACCAGCCGAGCTCGTCGTGGATCGCCCTGTCGCACTCCCGCAGCCGCCGGGCGAAGACGAGGTTGTCGTCCAGAAGGTCCCTCGCCATGCCGGGCCACTGAGCGCCCTGCCCGGGGAAGACGTAGACGACCTTGGGCGTCGCGCCGGCCCTCGCCGTCCCGGTGACGACCGACTGAGGGGCCGCCCCGGCGGCGTACGACCGCAGCGCGGCCGCGATCCCCCGGCCGTTCGTGCCCACGACCGCGACCCGGTGCCCGTGGTGACTGCGGCGGTCGCCGGCGCTGAAGCAGAGGTCGTGCGGGGAGGAGTTGCTCGGCTGCAGGGCGTCGGCGTACCGGAGGGCCAGGTCGGGCAGCGCGCGCTCGTCCCTGGCCGAGAGCGGCAGCAGGTATGTCCCCGACCGGCGACGGCGGGCCGCCGCGACGGGCGGCGCCTCGGCGAGCACGACGTGGGCGTTGGTGGCCGACAGGCCGAAGGAGCTGACGCCGGCCATCGCCGGCCAGGACCGCTCGGGCCATTCCCGGGTGCGGCGGACGAGTTCCAGAGGCATGCCCGGCTGCTCGAACAGCGGGTGGGGCCTGCGCACGTTCAGGGTCGCGGGGACCGTCCGGTGCCGGAGCGCCAGGGCGGCCTTGAGCAGCCCGACCAGGCCGGCCGCGCCCTCCCCGTGGCCGACGTTGGACTTCGCCGAGCCGACCAGGCACCGCTGCCCGGGCTCGCGTCCCTCCCCCATCACCCGGGCGAGCGCGGTCAGCTCGGTGAGGTCGCCCGAGGGGGTGCCGGGGCCGTGCGCCTCGACGTAGTCGATCTGCCCGGGCCGCACGCCCGCGTCGCGGTAGGCCTCGCGCAGCATGGCCTCCTGGCCGCTCACTCCGGCGGCGATGAGGGTGCCGGCGCCCCTCCCGTTGCTGTTGACCGCGGTGCCGACGATGGAGGCGTAGACGCGGTCGCCGTCCGCGAGCGCGCGCCTGAGCGGCTTGAGCAGCAGGGAGACGACGGCCTCGCTGCGCACGTAGCCGTCCGCGTCGGCGTCGCCGAACCTGCAGCGGCCCTCCGGCGACAGGATGCCGGCGTCGGACAGGCCGAGGTAGATGTCGGGGGCCATCAGGAGGTTCACGCCGCCGACGACGGCCATGTCGGTCTGGCCCGCCCACAGCTCCCTGCAGGCGAGGTGGACGGCCACCAGGGAGGTCGAGCAGGTGGCCTCGACGCTCATGCTCGGGCCCCGCAGGTCGAACAGGTAGGAGATGCGGCCGGGGAGGTTGCCCCAGTTGCCCCCGCCGATGGCCGCGTGCATGTCGTACATGCCGGCTCCGCGCAGCCGGTCCCAGTAGTCGGACCACAGGCAACTCGTGTAGACCGCCGTACGGCTGCCGGCGAGCTTGTGCAGGGGGATGCCGGCGTCCTCGATGGCCTCCCACGTGACCTCGATGAGCAGGCGATGCTGGGGGTCGATGCGCAGCGCCTCGTGCGGGGAGATCGAGAAGAACGAGGCGTCGAAGCTGTCGATGTCGTCCAGGAAGCCGCCGGCTCGTGTGCCGATGCCGCCGGCGCCGGGGAACCGTCCCGGCGGAATCTCTCCGACCGCGTCGCGCTCGCCTGCGAGCACGTCCCAGAAAGCGGACGGACCGGAGGCGCCGGGTAATCGGCACCCCGCGCCGATTATCGCGATCGGGTCGCGCGGGGGGACGGACGCCATGCTCATGCGACCGCCTCCTCTGTTCGGACCACTCCGCGCCGGCGTGCCTGCGCGGCTGCGCGGGCACGTGCCGACGGGTACGTCGAGTCCGGGTACGTCAAGTCCGGGTACGTGAAGTCATGGTGCACGGGGTCCCCCATTCGGTGGCGAGGTGTGCGGTGACCGGCCCTGTGGTCGGCTGTGGTCGGCTGCGGGAAAAGCCGGGGCATGGACATCCCCGCCCGGCTCCGACGTCACGCAGTGCTTCCACCATCCGCCGGTGACGTGAGTACGTCCATGGTGAGATAACGAAATAAGCGATAAAAGCGGCTAACTGGGATTCAGGAGGAGCCGGTTCCCGTTTCCTCGGCCAGCGGCAGGTGAATCACCAGAGAGTGCCCCGGGCTGTCCAGGACGCTCGCGACGACGAGACGGAAGGTGCGCCTGCCCAGGCCGGGGACGTCGAGCGTCCGCGGCCGCTGGTGCTGGCCCCGCACATGCTGCTCACGCCACCAGCCGCGGAAGTCGGCGCTGGCGCTCTCCAGGTCGCTCACCAGCTCCTGCATCCTCTGGTCCGCCGTCCTCGTGGCGTACGCCAGCCGCAGCCTCGCGATGACGTCGAGCGTGTCGTCGGCCCAGTTCACCAGTCGCTTCTTGGCCTCCGGATCGGTGAGCATCCACCACAGGATGTTCCTGCGCGGCCGGGGCAGCCCGCCGAAGTCGGTGTACCAGTCGGCGGCGGCGCGGTTCCAGGCCACCACGTCGCCATACCGGTTGCCGGCGTACAGCGGGAAAGGGCCGTGACCCGCCACCTCCACCACCTGGAAGACCAGCTTCTCGTCCGACTCGTCGAGCCCGTACGCGGCCTCGGCCGGCCCCTGGCCGAACGCGAGGCGGTGGACGTAGGCGCGCTCGTCCTCGCTCAGGCCGAGGACGCGGGCCAGGCTGTCGAGGACCTGCGGGGAGGGATGGATGTCGCGGGCCTGCTCCAGGTACGTGTACCAGGTGGGGCTGAGCCCCGCGAGAACGGCCACCTCCTCCCGGCGCAGGCCCTTCGTGCGCCGGTGGACTCCGGTGGGGAGCCCGGCCTCCTGGGGGCTGATGCGCGCGCGACGGCTACGCAGAAACTGAGCGAGCTCCTGTCTGTTCTCGCTCCTGTCGGACAAGGCATCCCCCAACGACTGCCGCAACAAGGTCCGGGTCGTTCAGCGCAAATCGGCTTAACCCATCATTATCGTGGAGCTGTATCGCCGGGTGAAGATGCCGCACCCGCCCCCCCGGGCGAAATATCTGCAATCTTCTCACGCCTTTTTCCCGCCTGTCCCAGAAGTGTCAGGCCGAGCGGTCGGCCTCGCTGCGGAGCGACCCGAGCAAGTGGAACGCGTGCGCCACCGAGACCAGCGTCACGTGGTGGTGCCAGCCCCGATACGACCTGCCTTCGAAGTGACGCAGCCCGCACTCCTCGCCCACGCGGGTCAGGTCGCCGCGCGCCCGCTCCCGCAGCCCGATCAGGCCGATGAGGTCGGGCAGCCGGGCCTGCGTCATGTTGGTCAGCCACAGCCGGGCGGGCGCCTGGCGGCCCGGACCCCACTCCGCCAGCACCCGGGCGCGCGACCGGCCTATCTCGTACGGCATGCCCGGCCCCTGGGGCAGGGACCCGTGCAGCGACACGGGCGTCGAACGGAAGGTGACCCGGCCGTGGCCGTGCCACCAGTTCAGGGTCTGCGCCGACGGCCCGGTGACGGCCGCCGCGATCTCACCCGCCGTACGGCACGGGCCCGGGCCCAGCGGAGTGTGCTCGTCGACCTGGACGAGGTAGCGCAGGCCGCGCTCCTCCAGCCCGCGGACCAGCTGTTCCACCCGCCGGTTCTGCCGGGCGTCCACGAGCACGGGCGCGGCGGCGAGCTCCCACGCGGCCATCTCGTCGAGCGCGTCCAGCAGATGCTGCCAGCGCGAGCGGGCGCGCTCGTGCGCCGGCACATGGGTCACCGCGCGCCGCCTGGCGTCGTCGTCCCACGAGCGGGGCAGCAGGAGCCGCCAGTTGACCGGGCAGGCGCCCTCCTGCCCGGCCATCAGTACGGCGAGCCCGAGCTGGCAGTTGAGGACCCGGCCGGCCGAGTGGGCGTACTGCTTGGCGACGCCGACGGAGTGCGAGCCGTTCTTGGGGAAGACGACCTCCTCGACGGTCCACGCGCGGGGCCGCAGCACGGCGGCCATGTCCTGCGCGAGGAGCCGCCGCACCGGTTCCCAGCGCCAGGGGCTCTGGTTGAGGAACTGCTGGAGGGACTGGTCGGCGGGCCAGCCCACCACCTGTTCCGAGATGCGCCGGATCGACTTGCGGCCCGGCACGCAGTCGAGGCCGCGCACGTACACCTCGGCCCATCGGCGCTGGTCGGACCGGGCGAAGGAGGAGAACAGATGCCGGCAGAACTCGGCCAGCTCCGTGAGATCGGAGGACGTGTAGACGTCCGGAACAGACAACATTGGCGCTCCCGTGATGAGAGGGCGGATCCTTCAGCACGCCATGGGCGTGTCGCTCTCCGCTCGACCGACGCCGTTGTCGGGTGGCGGCTCATAGCTGTCGATCTCGTAGAAGATGCGGGCGGCGATGCCCGTGGAGTACGGCGCGTAGCGCCTGCGCAGGTTCTGGAAGACCGCCTCGGCCCCCCGCTCGTCGCGGTCGGTGGGCAGGCCGGCCTTCACGGCGAGCCGCATCGTGTCGGCGAAGCTCTGCTCCTCCCTGCCCTGCAGGCTGACCAGAGCCGGATGGACCCGGACGCCCAGTTGCGCCGCCACCCGCTGCAGGCACCGGGTGCCGGTGTCGAGGACGGTGCGGGTGTTGGGCGGGGCCCAGTCGGGAGCCACCGCCTCGGTGAGCGCCGCGGCGTCCATCACGATGACGGCGGCCTTGAGCCAGCACAGCTCCCCGGCCGGGCGCTGGAAGGCGAGCGCGGGGTAGGCCACGTGGCTGGCGCCCACGTCGGCGAGCCAGGCCGCCCATTCCGCGAACATGTCGTCGAGGTGGTCCCGCGATCCGGAGCGTACGCACTCCGCGAGCACCGCCTCGGCGTCCGGCGGGCGGACCGCCTGCCCGGCCAGCCGGAGGACGAACCGCTCCCGCCGGCTGAACGCGTCGATGATCCGCATCAGGTGCGCGGTGAACGCGACGAGGATCAGCGCTGACGACAACCACGCGAGGGCGGCGAGGGCGGCGCCCGGCGAGCGCATCAGGAACACCTCGGCGATGTCCTCGGGATGTGGACTCACGCCGTACGCGCCGTAGGCGACCAGCCCGAACCCGGCGAAGGACGCGACCAGCCAGGCGGCCCCCACCGCGAACACCGCCGTCGGCCCGCACATCTCCAGCACCCGCTCCCGATACCTTCCGGGCAGGTGCCTGGCCACGAGGTACGCGCCGGTCGCGACCACCCGGACCGTCCGCAGGGCCATGCGCGACGACCGGCCCTGGGGGGTCATCACGGTGCGGAGCACGCTGCTCCAGACCGTGAGGACCAGGGCCACACCCAGCACTATGGGAACTGCTTCGCTCACCTCGGACGCACCCTTCGTGCGATCTTCGCGAATTGGGTCAAAAACGAGCCTCGAATACGGGGCCGCCGATGAACAGAGCCCATCGACGCTGGCATTGCGAATGCCACCACTGGGATGCGCGCCCGCCCGCCCCCGGCATTCCGTTAGTTCGGCATTGACCATGGAAGCGCCGACCGGAAATGGTCATTGCTCATATTCACCTCGACATGGGGAGGAGCCATGACGCCCTGGCCTCAAGTCGGCAGGACGGAACAAACTGCACAGCTAACGAACGCTCTGGACAGGCCCGCGTCGGGGCCCGTCGTCATCAGCGGCGCCCCCGGCACGGGCCGGACCTCGATGCTGCGGCTGGCGGTCACGCTCGCCGAGCGCCACGGTTATCTCGTACTGCGATTACGCCCCCGGGGGGCCGGCGCGATGGCCGCCCTGCGCGGCGTGCTCCCGCCGGGGCCGGTTCCGGCGCCCGAGGAGGCGGCGCGGACCCTGCGGACGCTCGCCGGCGGCCGGCGGTTCATGGTCGTCCTCGACGACGCCCACCTGGCGGACCACGAGACGCTCCTGACGCTCCGCGCGCTCAACCGGTCGCACACCACGGCCCTGGTGGTGAGCAGGACGGCGATCACCCGGGGCGAGGACGACCCCGCCCCCCGGCCCGATCCGACCGACTGCCTCATGTACGAGCGGGGGCTGGTGCATCTCGTGTTGCCGCCGCTGGGGCCGCGGGACGTCGCGGAGCTGTTCACGCGGCTTGTGGGAGGTCCCGTACGGCAGGCCACCGCGGCGGCGCTGCACGCGCTGACCGGCGGCGTGCCGCGGCGGCTGCACGAGCTGGCCGACGCCGGACTCGTCCGGTGCCTGGCGGAGCGGCGCGGCCGATGGGAGATGACCGAGCCGGGCCCGCTCGACCCGGCGCTGCCGCGCGAGGCGGCAGACGCGGCGGCGGCCGCGCGCCGGGCCTGGGCCTGCCTCGGCCTGGACCAGGCGGAGGAGCTGTGCCGGGTGGCGCTGTGGCAGCGGGCGGAGGCCGACGTCGCCGACGTCTGGGCGGTCGTCCTCCTGCTGCGCGGCCGCGGGAAGGAGGCCGCCGCGTTCCTGGACTCGCTCCCCCCGTCCGCCGCCGCGGACGGCGACGACGCCGAACCCGCGCGGCTCACGTTCGCTCGCGCCCTGGTCACGGCCTTCGGCCTCGGCAAGCCGTCCGAGGCGGCCGATCTGCTGCTCCTGCGGGCCCTGGCGGCCCGGCCCGACCGGGACAGCCGCCGCGACCGGCACCTGGCGCAGCGGGCCTGGATCCTGGCGGTGACCGGCGCCGCGGAGCCCGAGGCCAACCTCGACCGCGGCGACCGGGAGACGGCGCTGTTCGTGCACGCGGCGCAGGCGGCGCTCGCCGCCGACCGGCCGCAGCAGGCGGTGCTCCACCTCCGCCGGGCGCTCGCCGTGTCGGAGGGGTGCCACGTCGAGTCGGCCTGGCTTCCGGCCTACCTGCGCGGCGAGCTGACGGGTGCGCTCGCCCGCGCGGGGCGTCCGGTGTCCGCGGCGGCCGCCGACCGTGCTCAGGAGCCGGTGGCCGCGGCCGTCGCCGCGATGCTGCGCGGCGCGCGGGCGACGGCCGGCCCGGACCTCCGCGAGGCCGCCACGGCCGTGCCGAACGGCGCGGAGACGGGACGGAGCAGGACGGCGCGCACCTCCGCCCGCGACGAGGTGCCGGCACGGTGACCACGGCCGCCGGTGGTGAGCACACCACCGGCGGCCGACCCGGTGAGCACGGGAGACGAGGTGCCCGTGCGGCGGGCACGGAAGACGAGACGAGCGGGGGCCGCGGCGGCCGCCCGCTCGTCTCGTCTCACTCTCCCTCGCGCGGAGTCCTCCGCATGACGAGGATGTTGCGGTTGCGCCCGCCGACGCGGTCGTAGACGAACTCGTCGAGCCGGCCCAGCGCCAGGAGCAGGCCGTACCCGCCCTCCTCGCGGAGGGCGGGATCGGCGGCGAGCCGGGGCGCGGGGTCGTATCTCGTCGGGTCGAACGGCGGCGCGTCGTCCTCGACGCGCACCCACACCCGGTCGGTCTCCACCCCGCCCTCCAGGTCGATCACACCACCGCGGCCGCCGTAGCCGTGCTGCGCGATGTTCGTCGTGATCTCGTCGGCCGCGAGGCGCAGCCAGTACGCCTGCCGGGTGTGGAGGGTTCCGGTGCGGGCCAGCATCAGGACGAACTCGGCCACCCTTCCGGCGAACGACGCGCCGGCGTCCAGTCGGAGTCGGCACCCGATCATCAAGCCTCCGCGGACTCCCGCTCGACGGACTCCTGCATCACGACGGTACGGTCGAAGCCGGTCATCCGGATGGTCTCCGCGACCTCCTGCCGGGTGCCGACCAGCACGATCTCCGCGCCCCTCGGCAGCTTCTGGTGGGCGAACAGCAGGCAGCGGATGCCCGCCGACGACATGTACGTCACGTCGGAGACCAGCAGCACCAACCGGCGCACCTGGGCGGCGACGGCGTCGGAGATCAGCAGGTTGAGCCGGGGCGCGGACCGTCCGTCGAGCTCCCCGGAGAGCCGGATCGTCGCGGTGCCCTCGTCGATGTGCATCTTCGCGTCGAGCGTCATGCTCCTTCACTCCTCTGGTAGTCGTTCCCTCGCGACCAGGACGAGCGTGGCCCGCGGGCCGATCGAGACCCGTACCTGGTCGGCCAGCCGGGGCTCGCGTCCCGGCTCGTGGGCGTCGTGCGGCGGCGCGGCCGCCGTGTCGGCGAACAGGTGCCAGACGGTGCCCTCAGGGGGTGCGGGGAGCTCCAGGACGTGCCCCTCCCAGTAGGAGTTGGCCGCCACGTAGACGCAGTCGTATCCCCCGTCATCCCTCATGGTGGAGAACATGGCCGCGACCAGGCGGCTGTGCGGCGACCAGTCCGGCGTCCAGGCGTGCACGCCGTGCCAGCTCACCTCGGGAAGCCGCCCGTCCACCGAATGGCCGAGCGCGCCCTCCCCGCGCCGAAGGGCGGGGTGGGCGCGGCGGAACGCGATCGCGTTGCGGACGAACCGGTGCAGGTCCCGGTGCTCCCGGGCGAGATCCCAGTCGATCCACGACAGCGGCCCGTCGTGGCAGTAGGCGTTGTTGTTGCCCTGCTGAGTGCGGCCCATCTCGTCGCCGGCGAGCAGCATCGGGATCCCGTGGCTGGTCAGCAGGAGCAGCAGGGCGTTGCGCACCTGCCGGGCGCGCAGCGCCAGCACGTCCGGATCGTCCGTCGGGCCTTCGTGCCCGCAGTTCCAGGAATGGTTGGCCGAGTCCCCGTCGCGGTTCTCCTCCCCGTTGAGCTCGTTGTGCTTGCGGTTGTACGACACCAGGTCGCGCAGGGTGAAGCCGTCGTGGGAGGTGACGAAGTTCACCGAGGCGACCGGCCCCCGGGGGCCGTAGATGTCGGTGGAGCCGGTCATGCGGGCGGCCAGCTCGCCCACGGTCCCGAGGTCGCCCTTGACGAACCGCCGCACGGCGTCGCGGTAGCGCCCGTTCCACTCCGACCAGCGGCAGTACGACGGGAACGTCCCCACCTGGTAGAGGCCGGCCGCGTCCCACGCCTCCGCGATGAGCTTGCAGTCGCGCAGCACCGGGTCGTGGGCGAGCGACTCCAGCAGCGGCGGGTTCGCGAGGACCGTACCGTCGGGGGCGCGCCCGAGCACGGCCGCCAGGTCGAACCTGAACCCGTCGACGTGGAATTCCGCCGCCCAGTGGCGCAGGCAGTCGAGAACGAATTCCCGCACGACCGGGTGATTGCAGTTCACCGTGTTGCCGGTGCCGCTGAAATTGTAGTAATGGCCGTCCGGCGTGAGCATGTAATAGGTGCTGTTGTCGAGGCCGCGGAACGAAATCGACGGCCCCCGCTCGTTTCCCTCCGCCGTGTGGTTGAAAACCACGTCGAGCACGACCTCGATGCCCGCGCGGTGGAACTGCTTCACGAGGTTCTTCATCTCGTCGACCTGCATGCCGTACGGCCCGGAGGCCGCGTAGGAGGCCTTGGGGGCGAAGAACCCGACCGTGTTGTAGCCCCAGTAGTTGTGCGGCCCGCGCGGGTTGTCCAGCTCGTCGAACTCGAAGACGGGCATCAGCTCGACGCAGTTGACCCCGAGGTCCACGAGGTACGGCAACCGCTCGACCAGGCCGGCGAACGTGCCGGGGGCCCGCACCCCCGACGACGGGTGCCTGGTGAAGCCCCTGACGTGCAGCTCGTACACGATCAGGTCCTCCGGGCGTATCCCGGGCGGCCGGTCGTCCTCCCAGTCGAAGTCGTCCAGCGCGATCCGGCCCCGGTAGGGGTACACGCCGTCGCGGGGGGCGCCCCACGCCTCCCGGCCGCCGACGAGCTTGGCGTACGGGTCGAGGAGGATCGTCGCCGGGTCGAACCGGTGGCCGTCCTGGAGGCGGGACGGGCCGTCGGCGCGGTAGCCGTACTCGAGCGTCTCGACGTCCAGCCCCAGGTCGTCGAGCCCGAACACGGTCATGGCGTACACGCCGCCCCGGCGGAACGACGGCGGGAACGGCAGTTCCACGAGGGGCGCCGCCTCCCCCCGCCGGAACAGCACGAGCGTCATGGCGGTCGCGTTGTTGGAGTAGACCGAGAAGTTGACGCCGCCCGGCACCGGGGTGGCCCCGAAGGGAAGGGTCCGCCCCGCCCGGACCGGCACGCCGCCGATCCGGTGCGTCGGGTACGCGTCGACGCGGGTCTCGAGCATCGGGTCCTGCCTAACGGTCGGCCACTGAAGAGTCGGACGCAGCGGAGCCGGTCACGGAGGAGCCGGCCACGGGAAAGAGGTCGAGGAGACCGGTCGCGGCCATCACGGTCTCGATCTCGGGAGGGACGCCGGCCAGCACGACCCGCCCGTCGGCCGCGCGGTGCAGCAGGAGCAGCACCCGCAGCCCCGCGCTCGACAGATACGTCACGCCGGACATGTCCAGCAGCACCCGCCCGTCCTCCGGCAGCAACTCCATGAGCCGCCGCTGCACGCCGGGACCCGAGCGGCCGTCGAGCTCCCCGGTCAGCCCGATGACCGTCGTCCCGTCGCGTACGGATGTGTCGACCAGCACGACCGGCTCGGTCATCGGGGACTCCTTCGTCGGCTCGTTCGACGGCTTGTTCGACGGCTTGTTCATCGGGGCTGACCGGGGGGCTTGTCGGGCGGCTTATCGGGGGCCTATCGAGGAGCGAGGTGCGCGCGGACCGTGAGCGGCCGTTCTGAGTCCGGCAGCTTGACCGTGAGGCCCTCGGGGTCGAACGCGGAGTAGGGCCTGCCGTCCACCTCGACCCAGTCGAGGCGCACCATGCCGGGCGGCAGGGCGTCCGGCGCGACCCGCAGCACCCGGTCGGGGAACCCGTCGGGGGAGGGCCGGAACCACAGGCTCAGCGGTTCCCGGTCGAGGAGCAGGCGCTGGTAGACCGTCGCCAGGAAGCACAGCTCGGCCGCGTGGCACATGCTCATCGAGTGGCTGCCCTTCAGCCGCTCGGTCCCCACCAGGTAGGGCGTGCCGTCCGCCAGGACGTTGAAGTAGACGCCGCCCTCGTCGTGGTCGAGGAAGAACGCGTTGTAGAACGCGGCCGCCTCGCGCGCCCGTCCCCGGAACTCCTCCTGCCCCGTCAGCGCGGCCAGGATCTGGTAGGCCAGGATCGCCTGCTCCTGCTGCCACCAGGCCTTGCGGTCGTGCCAGACGAAGCGGTGCACCCGCCGCCCCGGCTCCAGGCTCCGCTCGACCACGTCGTACCAGCCGCCGCGGCGCAGGTCGGCGCCGAGCTCCGGCATCCGGTGGCCGATCCGCTCGGCGAGCTCGCGGTAGCGGTCCTTCGGACGGATCGACATCATCCGCATGAGGTTCCACGAGATCTTGAGGTTGTGCCCGACCACCGCCCTGTCCTGCTGCCAGTCCCACGTGCGGTCCGGGGACCAGTCGCCGTGGAACCGCTCCTGCACGAACGGGCTGTCCTCGCGCGGCATGTGCCGCACGATCAGGTCGAACGTCTCCTCCAGCATGTCGGCGTGCCGCTCGTCGCCCGTCCCGAGGAACAGGTTGATCAGATACGCCGGCGCGTGGTCGCCGACGGAGTTCCAGTTCTTGCGCGACCGGTTGGGCCCGAGCGACTCGTGGTGCGGGCTGAGCAGGATCGGGTCGATGTGGGAGTAGTAGCCGCCGCGGTCGGGATCGCGGAAGAACTTGCGGAACAGCCGCAGGGTGCCGTCGATGTCGGCGGCCACCTCCGGGTCGCCGGTCACCCGGAAGAACTGCGTGGGCCCGGCGAGGGCGTAGATCTGCTCGTACATCGGGATGGCGTCGTAGTCGTCGCCGAACTCCGAGGTGAAGAGCTTGTGCTCGACCCCGTCCCGCACGTCGATGCCGTGGTACCAGTAGACGACGTCCTCGTCGGGGTCGACGAACCGCATGTGCTCGCGCAGGTAGGCGGTGCCGCGCTCGGCCACCTCGAGGAAGTCCTCGTCGCCGGTGAGCATGTACGCCGACGACATCCCGTAGACCAGCCGGGAGATGGTGTCGGTCTCCTGCACGTGGTGGTCGGCCTTGTCGCCGCCCAGCCGCAGCACCGTGCGGTAGTCGGCGAAGTCCACCGGCCCCTCGTCCCCGAACTGGGCCCGCCGGTAGAAGCGGCCCAGCTCGCGGATCTGCCGCACCCACCAGTCGGGCTGCTCGAAGACGTGCTCGTCGGGTCTGCGGCCGACGAAGACCAGCCGCTTGGCGTCGAAGGAGGCCGGCCCGCCGTCGGGGTAGAAGATCCCGTGGGCGAACAGCCGCCGCCCCGGCGTGAGCAGCTCCCGCAGGTGACCGGACGCGTCGAGGTAGGGATCGCCGAGGTTGCGCAGGAACTCGGCCGATGTGGTCGAGGTGAGCCGCGCGGTGACCGTGCGGCCCTCCGCGGTGCGCAGGTCGACGAGCCCCTGCTCGGCGTCGTACCCGGTGATCACACCGGCCACCAGGTCGGAGTAGGTGTAGCCGCCGCGCCCGGCCGGCTCCGTGTCCCCCGACGCGGCCCGGGGGGAGGGGACGGCGGGCCGCCGGTCGCCCTCCCCCCTGTTCTCCGCTCCGCTCTCCTTCCCGACCGGCTCGTGGCGGGCCGGTAGGTGGCGGGGCACGGCGCGCCGGGGCACGACGCGCCGGGGAGCGCCGGCCGTCCTGCGCCCGCGCCGCGCCGCGATCAGCTCGATCATCATGCGGGCGAAGGCGTGGCAGTGGTCGGCCGTGCGCGCGGTCACCAGGTCTCCGTCGACCACCACGTCCTGGTCGGTGTAGACCGCTCCCATGTTGCGCACGTCGGAGATGAGGTTGTTGTGGCAGGTCACCCGGCGTCCCCGGACGACCTCCGCGATGGGCGACACCAGCCACATGCCGTGGCAGACGATCCCCTTCAGCACGTCCGGCAGCGCGAACGCGTCCCGCAGCAGGCGCACCGCGGGGGAGAGCTCCCCCGCGTTCTCGCTGTAGCGCAGCCGGTCCGACACCATGCCGGACGGGACGATGAGCGCGTCGAGCTCCCGCAGGCCCTCGGCGTCGAGGGCCTCCAGGTCGCCGTCCACGGTCAGGGGCTCGCGGAACTCGTGCCCGTGGAAGGTGAGCGACGGCTGCCCCCACAGGCGGGTGACGAACCGGGTCCGCGCCCCTTCCTCCGCGAACCTGCGCTGGTAGTAGTGCACCTCGGGCTCGACGAAGTCGCTCTCGATGAGGATGGCGACGGTGGCCCCGTCCAGCCTGTTCACCGGGTCCCTCCCGTGTCGAGGTCGACGAGGAACGGACCGGGCGCGGACAGCATCCGCTCGACGGCGCGCTCCACCTGTGCGGGTTTGTCCACCCGGACGGCCTCGACGCCCATGCTCCGGGCGAGGGCCGGGAAGTCGATCTCCGGCCGGGCGAGGTCGAAGCCGGACGGGTGCGCGTGCGGGGGGACGTCCCGCTCGCGCCAGTACTGCTCGATGTTGTCGTCGAGCAGCTGATAACGGCGGTTGTTGCAGATGACGAACCGCGCGGCCACGTTGTGCCGGGCCGCCGTCCACAGGGCCTGGATCGTGTACATGCTGCCGCCGTCCCCGGTGAATCCGACGACCTCGGCGTCCGGCCGGGCCAGCTTCGCCCCGATCGCACCCGGGATGCCGACGCCGAGCGAGCCGCCCCTGGTGAGGAAGTACGAGCCGGGGACGCGGGCGGGCAGGCGGCGGGTGAGCGCGGGCGAGGCGGTGAGCGCCTCGTCGAAGACGACCAGGCCGGCCGGGACCCGGCGGGCGATCTCGGCCGCGAAGGCGTCCATCAGCGTGTCGCCCTCCGGGGGTGGCCCCGCGAGCGCCGGGCGCACCGGCGCGGGAGGCAGGCGGTCGGCGAGGGCGGCCAGTGTGAGCTTGGGGTCGGCGCACAGCGCGACGTCCACGGGGAAGTTCTTGGCGATCTCGTAGTCGTCGAGGTCGACGTGGACGATCCGCGCATCCTCCCTGAACGGGCTGACCAGGTGGGGGAAGACCTCGGGGAACACGTACGTCCCCACGATCAGCACGGCGTCGGCGTCGCGGACCGCCGCGGCGCTGACGTGGCCGAACATGTGCCCGAGCTGCCCCCGGTAGAGCGGATGCGCGGTGTCGATGTTGACCTCGGACGAGTCGACCCCCCAGACCGGGGCGCCGAGCCGCTCGGCCACGAGCGCCAGCTCCTCCTGGGCGCCGGAGACCGCGACGCCGTCGCCCATGAGGATCACCGGTGACCGCGCGTCCCGCAGCACCCGGGCCGCCCGGTCGAGGTCGTACGGGGCCGGCGTCACCGCGCGGCTCGGCACGGTGCTCGGCACCGCCGGCTCGGCGGTCTGCGCGTCGAGGACGTCCATCGGCAGCGCCACGAAGACGGGGCCCCGCGGCGGCGTCATCGCCGTCTTGACGGCCCGGCGCAGCACCCGCAGCACCGAACCGGGGTGCGTGACCCGGGTGGCGTACTTCGTCACCGGCCGCGCCATCGCCACGAGGTCGGCGGCCATCTGGGCGTCCATGCTCTCGTACTGGACGCCCGCCTCGCCCGCGACGACGACGAGGGGCGAGTGGCCGCGCATGGCCTGGTACAGCATGCCGACCGCGTTGCCCAGCCCCACGCCGGCGTGGAGCTGGACGAGCGCGGGCCCCGCCGTGGCGCGGGCGTAGCCGTCCGCGATGGCCACCGCGACGGTCTCCTGCAGGGCCAGGACGTACTCCATGTCCGCGCGCTGTTCGAGTACATCGAGGAAGCCCTGCTCAACGGTGCCGGGATTGCCGAAGACGAGCCTGATCCCGTCCGCCGCGAACTGCTCGAACATCGCGACCTTGCCCGGTCTCGAAGCCACGTCGGATCACCAGCCGTACCGGCGCAGCCCGGTCTCGAGGACGTCCACCAGCTTCTCCCCCGACAGGAACGAGTCGGGCGTGGACCTGGCGGTGATGAACGGGTAGTCGACGATGACGGAGGTCTCCCTGCCGACGTTGCCGTGGTAGCGGCCGTCGGGGCCGGTCGCGTCGCGCAGGATGTACTCCAGCGGGTACGGCGGCGGGCCCATGTTGAAGTCCACACCGAGGAAGCCGGTGCCGTCCTTGTAGTCGTACTCCTTGCAGTGGCCGGTGACGTGCTTGCCCCAGATGATGCTCTCCCGGGTCTCCCAGTCGCGGGCGAAGGCCAGGCAGGCGATGCCGTAGCACTCGGCCAGGATCGGCTTGTCCGCCCGGAGGAACGCGAGGATCAGGTCGTGCACGCGGCCGCTGTTGGCGAGGTCGACGATCGGGCCGCTGCCGCCCACGATCACCAGCGCGTCGTACTGCTCGATGTCGGCGTCGACCTCGCCCAGGGCGCGGTAGTACGCCTCCAACTTGCGGAGGTGGTCGGGCTCGCTGTCGTACGGCCGCTCGGGAATCCACGCGCTCAGGCTCAGCGGGGCGTCCAGCCGGTTCGACTCGTCGAGGTCCCTGGCCGCGACGGCCACCTCCGGCGTGGTGACCGAGCGGCCGAGCGGCGGGTCGATGTAGCCGGGGTCGAGGCTCGGCGGGAGGGCCCGGGGCCGCTTCCCCGTCGGCGTGGCGAAAACGGTCTCATATCCTTCCCGGTCGAAAGCGGTGACCGGGCCGAGCAATTCCTCCCCCCAGTAGCCGTACTCGGAAAGGAGAACGAGAATTCTTTTCGACATCTTGATTGCTCTCCAATCTACGTGCGGTCGTGATGAATTCCGTCAGCCAGAAGTCAAGGCGACGCGGATGCGACGGACAAGGAAAACGGCGGGGGCCGCGCCTACTTCTTGAAGTCGGCGGCGGCACTCCGTCAGGTGCGCAGCCCGGCCAGCAGATTCGCGACGTCGTGCAGCGCGACCGTGAAAGGGTGCTCGGGAAAGGCGGCCGCGAACAGCCCGGTGTGGTCGCCCCTGGCCAGCTCCGCGGCCCAGGGCAGCGCGCCGGCCATGGGGGATTCGTACCGGCGCAGCGCGATGCCGGTGAGCGCGGTGTTCGTCATCCCGGGCGGGACCATCGTGAACAGCACGAGGGCGAAGGGCACGCTGAGCCGTCTCGATATGGTGGCCATCAGCGGGCCGCCGGACAGACCGCGCGTGTCGGGGCGGGCCGCCGTCAGGCAGACGTCCGCGATGGCAAGGGCGTGCACGGCCTCGTGGTTGACCCCGGAATGCGTGTCCACGAGGACGGCGTCGAGGTCGAGCGCCACGGCCATCTGCCGGATGCCCTCGTGCAGCAGTCCCGTGTCGTACTGGCCCGCGAGGGCGGGCCGGGCTATCGCCCCCATGTCCACCACGCCGGGGGCGAGGTGCAGCGCGCCGCGGCCGCCGCCGAGACCGGCGAGCGGGCCGAGGTCGTACAGGATGTCGTCGAGCCCGCACTCGCCCACCAGGTAGCCGGTGATGCCGCGGCGCAGCTGCCCGTCGGGGACGCCGCAGGCGAGATGGAGGCCGGGCGCCTGCAGGCCGGCGTCGACGAGGCCGACCCGCAGTCCCAGCCGGGCGAGCAGATAGCCCAGGTTGGCGACGGCCGTGGTCTTGCCGACCCCGCCACCCCACGAGTGGACCGTCACGATCATCGGCATGCGCCGTCACCGGCCGGCGAGCCGGCGCAGGGCCAGCATCGTGATGTCGTCGTACTGCTCGCCGTCGCGCAGATGGGCCCGTACGTCGGCCTCCACGCGCTCCAGCAGCCCCAGTGAGGTGCCGGCCAGGCCGCGGACCAGGGCCGACAGGCGGTCCTCCCCGTAGAACTCGCCTTCGGGGTCCCGGCTGTCCGTCACCCCGTCGGTGTAGGCGAGCAGCACGTCGCCGGGGTCGAGCCGCACCTCGGCGAGGCGGAACTCCGAGTCGGGGTGCAGCCCCACGGCCGGTCCGGTCACCTGCAGCCGCTCCAGGCGGCCGCCCGCCCGCCTGAGGAGGGGCGGATTGTGGCCGCCGTTGGCGTACAGCAGGCAGCCGGACTCCGGGTCGAGCACCCCGAAGAAGACGGTCGCGAAGTACCCCTGGTGGTTGCTCGTCATGTAGCGGTTGGTCCCCGTCATGGCCTGCAGCAGGGGCGCCGCCCCCGGCACGAGCGCGGGGGACTCCTGCCGGACGTCCCGGGCGAGCGCTTCGAGCGGCGGCAGGCCGTCGAAGAGGTTCCACTGCCCGGCGTGCTCGGCCGTGTGCCGCAGCAGCGTGCGGATCAGGGCCATGAACAGCGCCGCCCCGACCCCCTTGTCGCACACGTCCGCCACCACGATGGACAGGCGGCGTCCCTGCAGCAGGGGGAACGCGTCGTAGAAGTCGCCGGCCACCGCGCGGGCCGGGCGGAAGCGTACGTCGATCTCCCAGCCCGGCGCGCACGGAAGGTCGGAGGGCAGGAACCCCTCCTGGATCTCCTGGGCGATGCGCAGCTCGCGCTCGTACTGGCGGAGGGAGACGGCCAGGGCCGCCTCCTCCGCCACGCGAGCCAGCCGGTGCCGCTCCACGTCGCACATCAGCTGGGTCCTGATGAGCGAGCCGC
The DNA here is from genome assembly GCF_030268985.1 of Microbispora sp. NBRC 16548. Classification (NCBI taxonomy): domain Bacteria; kingdom Bacillati; phylum Actinomycetota; class Actinomycetes; order Streptosporangiales; family Streptosporangiaceae; genus Microbispora; species Microbispora sp. NBRC 16548. Next base: position 9,908 of record NZ_BSSF01000004.1, on the reverse strand, counting down.
GGTACGGCGGGACGAGGTAGTGGTAACCGTGCTTGACGCAGGCCTCCAGGTCGGCCAGCTCCCCGTCCAGGTAGACCATCACCGCCGTGTGCCGCGCCTGGTGCCGCCCGGACGGGTCGCCCTCCGGCGCCGGGGGGACGAGGAGGTCCCCGTTCCCCCGGCGCAGGAGCATTCCGTACCGGCCGACGCGGTCCGCGCCCAGTGAGGACGGGAGCAGGAGCAGGTCGGGCGGGTCGGGTCCGGTGAGGTGCTTGACGACCTCGTCCGGCAGGGCGTGGACGACCCGCATCCTCGCGGCCCGCAGCGCCTCGTCGAGGTCGTGCCCGTCCTCCTGGGACGTCTCGAGGGACGTTCTGTCGCGCAGGACGAGCACCGCCGACAGCTCGGCCATCGGACTATCCCTCCGGCGGCGGAAGGGGAAGGGCGGAGGGGGCGGGCCGGGGAGAGACGACCGTGTCCTCGGGCGCCGCCACCGCCTCGGGGGCGACGGCCCCGGCGGGCCGCCGGCGCGGTTTGCTCCAGCGCCGCATCGCCGGCACCTCGACGAAGCGGTAGAGCAGCCAGGACAGCGCGATGGTCACGGCGAGGGCGGCGAGCAGCATGCCGAGCGCGGGCAGGGTGTCCCACTGCCGCTTCGCGCCCACCGCCATGTGTCCGAAGCGGAGCACGAGCCGGTGCCACAGGTAGAAGGCGAACGAGATGTCCCCCAGCCACACCATCACCGGAAGGCGCAGCAGCGATCTGGTGCCTCTGACGTCGGCCATGGCGGCGGCCGGGATCACCAGGGCCATCGGGATCGCGGTGACGGCCACCATCCGGTAGACGACCGGGACCACGCCGGCGGCCAGGAAGCCCACCACCAGCAGCGCGAACGCCGGGCCGAGCCGGAGCCCTATCCACTTGCCGCTGAGGACGATGCGCGCCATGACCATGCCGAGCACGAAGTCGAGCGCGCGCACCGGCGGGGCGGTGTAGGCCAGCCAGAACTCCCACTGCGACACGTTGTGCCATGGGATGCTCGGGCCGCCGGTGGGCAGGGGCAGCCGGGCGACGACGGTGGGCACGGCCCACATCAGGGCGAGCAGCCCGCCGGCCAGCCACCACAGCCGTTCCGGCCTGATCCGGTTGATCCGCGTCAGCAGGAACGGGAACAGCAGGTAGAACGCCGCCTCGCAGGACAGCGACCAGGAGACGGAGTTCACGCTGAGCATGACCGACAGGTTCGGGGTCCACGCCTGCAGCAGGAACAGGTTGAGCAGCGCGGGCCCGGCCTGGGGCGGCGTCACGAGCCAGGTCAGCAGCAGCGCCGCGACCAGGAACGTGACGAAGTGGTTCGGGTAGACCTTGAAGAACCGGCGGCGCCAGAACCGTCCCGGCGTGTCACCGGCCCTGGCGGACCAGGTGAGGACGAACCCGCTCAGGATGAAGAAGAATCCGACGCCCGTGGGCCCGCCCTGACCGAGGATGGCCGCGTACACGTCCTGCGCGGCGGGGTCGGCGAACACGTGCTCGAACTGGGCGTGAAAGAAGAAGATCATGCCGGCGGCGATGATCCGCATACCGGTCAGCGACGGCAGCCGCGTGGTCGACACGGCCGTGCCGGTGGTTTCCATTGGATCTCCTCAACTCACTCACGGAGAAGAGATGTGGGCGGCGTTGCGACGGACGTAGTCCGCCAGCCCGCGCGCCCCGAGGTTGGGAGGGGCCCACAGCACCAGGCGGTCGACGCCCAGGCGCCGGTAGGCCTCGACGATGTCCTTGTCGATCCCGCCCCTGGGCGGGGACACCGTGATCGACAGAGGACCGAGCCGGGCCGGCCGCTCCACCGTCCGCGCGATGTCGCGCAGGCGCATGAGCAGGGCCTCGAGGTGCGCGGGCGGCAGGCCGAAGGCGAACCACCCGTGGGCGTGCGTGATCGCGAGGCGCAGCGCCTTGTCGCTGTGGCCGCCCGCGACCAGCGGCAGGTCGGCCTGCACCGGCCGGGGGAAGGACTCCACGCCACTGAAGTCGACGTGGGCGCCGTGGTAGGCCACCGGCGGCTCGTCGTACCACAGGGCGCGCATGGCCTCGAGATGCTCGCGGCCGCGGTCGGCGCGGCCCCTGAAGGCCACCCCGACCGCGTCCGCCTGGGCCCTGATGTAGCCCATGCCGAAACCGAGCGTGAACCGCCCGCCCGACAGCCGGTCGAGCGTCGCCACCTGCTTGGCCGTGATCACGGGATTGCGCAGCGGCAGCAGCATGACGCCGGTGCACAGCCGGATCGTGCTGGTCAGCGCGGCCAGATGGGACAGCGTGATCAGCGGGTCGTTGAGGACGTACCCGGGGTGGAACCATCCGCCCGGAGGCGGGGGCACCGGCATCACCGGGTGCTCCCCCATCCACAGCGAGTCGTAGCCGGCGTCCTCGGCGAGCCGGGCGATGTCCCGCATGTCGGCGGGGTCCTCCACGGTCTCGCCGCCGTTGAGGGCGAACAGGCCGATGGCGGGCGGTGCGGTCTCCGCACGTGCGATTTCGGTGGTGAGCGGCATTTTCTAGTCCTGGTCGGCCCGCAGCCAGTCGGCGACACGCTCGCCGATCATGATGCAGGTGAGGTTGGTGTTGACTCGGATGGTGACGGGGATGACGGACGCGTCCGCCACGACGAGGCCCTCGACGCCCCGCACGCGGCAGCGCTCGTCCACCACCGCACCCGGGTCCCCGTCGGGTCCCATGCGGGCCGTGCCCATCGGGTGGCAGTGGTTGTCGACGGTGGCGCGCATGAACTCGTCCAGCGCCTCGTCGGACTCGATGACCTCCGGCGACGGCACCATGTCGCCCATCGCGAACGGCCGGAAGTACGGGGTCTCGGCGATGCGCCGGGCGAGGCGGATGCCCTCCCGCATGCGGCGCAGGTCCTCGGGGTGGTCGAAGAAGTTGTAGACGATCTTCGGTGCGGCCGCGGGGTCGGTCGACTCGACCGTCACCCGGCCGACCGAGAACGGCCGTTCGACCCCCGTCGAGATCATGAAGACCTTGTCGGTGCCGATCTGCTCGCGCAGGTCGGCGGCGAACCCGTTCAGGTCGACGTGACTGAAGACGTAGATCTGCATGTCGTCGGTCTCGCCGGAGCCGGGGTAGGTCCCCTGCAGCATCATCTGCACGACCGGCAGCGACTCGTCGTACACGCCGGGCCGCGGGCGGAAGGTCACCAGGCAGGTGGGGTGGTCCTTCAGGTTCTCGCCCACGCCCGGCAGGTCGGCGACCACGGGGACGCCGAGCCGTCCGAGGGCCTGGGCGTCCCCGATCCCCGACCGCATGAGGATGGCCGGCGTGCCGATCGCGCCCGCGCTGAGCACGATACGGTCGCCCCGGACGACCTCCTCGCCCCGCTCGCCGCGGACGACGACGCCGACGGCGCGGCCGTCCTCCACGAGGATCCTGTCGACCAGCGTCTCCGGCCTGATCTCCAGGTTGCCGCGCTCGCGCGCCGGCCCGAGGTAGGCGATGGCCGTGGAGATCCGCAGCCCGTCCACCTGGTTGGTGGCCAGCGGGCCGACCCCGGCGCCGTCCGGCGCGTTGTGGTCCTCGGTCTCCGGGAAGCCGAGCGACTTGCACGCCTCCCGCAGGGCCACCTGCAGCGGGCCGAGCTGCTCGTCCCGCCACCGCCAGACCGGGATGGGCCCGCCCTTCCCGTGGTCGGGCGGGCCGAAGTCGCGGTCGTCCTCCAGCCGGTTGAAGTAGGGCAGGACCTCCTCCCACGTCCAGCCGCCCACGCCGAGGGAGGACCACTCCTCGAAGTCGACGGGTCGCGGCCGTACGGCCAGCGAGGTGTTGATGGCCGAGCAGCCGCCCACGACCTTGCCGCGGGCCAGCGGGATCTCCCGCCCGGGCACCGCCTCGGCCCGGAAGCCCCAGTCGTGGTCGATGAACGACGGGTAGAGGCCGTTGCGGAGGTCCTCCGGCATGGTCTCGACGTCGGGGAAATCGGGGCCGGCCTCCAGCAGCAGGACACGGCGGTCCGGGTCTTCGGAGAGCCGGGCGGCCACGACCGCCCCGGCCGACCCGGCCCCGATGATGATGTCGGTGTACATGAGGGCAACTCCTGAGTCCGGTCGCGTCACCGGGCGCGGAACCGTCCGGTCCACCACCGGTTCGGTATGGTCACCACGGAGGCCAGCGCCGCGAGCGCGATGAGGTAGACGAGACTCGCCGCGAACGCCCTGCCGTAGGCGGCGGGGGAGACGCTCGCGCCGTTGAGGGTGCCGAAGAAGATGATCCCGATGATCGCGACGCCGAGAGCGCCGGCCATCTGCTGAACCGTGGACAGCACGCCCGAGGCCGACCCGGCGTACTCCGGCTCCACGCCGAGCAGCACCTGGGACAGCAGCGGGGCGCCGACCATGCCGATCCCAGCGCCGGCCACGGCCATCAGCACCTCGTACAGCGGCAGGTTCACCCCGGCGCCGGCGTCGCGGGTGATCAGCGCGAGGCAGACCTCCCCGGCGACGATCAGGATCGCGCCGACGGTGAGCGTGCGGCGGCCGAGCCTGCGGATGAACTTCGCCGCGTTCATGGAGGTGGCGAAGAACGCCACGCCCATGGGCAGGAAGACCATCCCCGCCCTGAGCGGGGAGTAGCGCAGGCCGTCCTGCACATACAGCGCGATCACGAGCATGAACGAGGCCATGCCGCCGTACACGGCGAGCACGGTGGTCAGGCCGGTCACGAACGACCGGGAACGGAACAGGGACGGCTCGACCAGGGGCGTGCCGCCCGCCCGGGACAGGCGCACCTGCTGCCACGTGAACAGCGCGAACACCACGACGCTCGCCGCCAGGGAGACGAACGTCCAGGCGGGCCAGCCCTCCTGCCGGCCCTCCACCAAGGGCACGAGCAGCAGCAGGACGGCGGGGAACACGATGGCCACACCGACCAGGTCGAGACCGCGCGCGCTCTCGGAACGCGACTCGGGGACCAGGCGCGGCAGCAGGAGCAACGTGACCAGGCCGATGGGCAGGTTCACCAGGAAGCAGGCGCGCCAGCCCAGCCCGAGCACGTCGGAGGCGATCAGCAGGCCGCCGATCACCTGCCCGCCGACCGTGGCGAGGCCGAGGGCGGCGCCGTACCCGGCGAACGCCCGCGGCCGGTCGTCACCGGTGTACGTGACGTTGATGATGGACAGGACCTGCGGGAACATGAGCGCGGCCGCCATGCCCTGCAGGGCCCGGGAGACCACCAGCATCTCCGCGCTCACCGCCAGGCCGCACAGGGCCGAGGCGACGGTGAACGCCGTGAGGCCGATGGCGAACACCCTGCGCCTGCCGTACAGGTCGCCGAGGCGTCCGCCGGTGATCAGGCCCGAGGCGTACGCGACGCCGTAGCCGGCGACGACGAACTGGATCTGCGCGTCGCTGGCGCTCAGCTCCGCCTGGGCCGACGGAATGGCGACGTTCACGATGAAGAAATCCAGAATTGTCATGAACGTGCCGACGAGAATGACAGGGAGCGCGAACCACCGAGTGCGGTCGTGCGTTTCTCCGATGCTCGCGGGGACCGATCCGGTGACGCTGCTCATGCCGTCACCTCACAGCGGTCCGCGGCGTTTGCCGGAGGCACGATTTCGATCGCCTTGCTAAACGCGCAGCGCCCGGTCATTCGCTCGCTTCGCTTGCTCATCTTCCTCTCCTAGGGCGTTGCGAACGGGGGGATTCCGATAAAGCTTTTCCGGCGGCGGCCGCATGCTCCAGAATCGACCTGTGCTGGTATCGCGAGTACCACCGTCAGGCGCGGTCCCGGTATCCCTCGCTCACTTCGACGATCACGCCGTCGGGGTCGCGCAGCCACACGCTGCGCCAGCCGTGGATGTGGGCGGAGAAATCGAGAGGGCCCAGGGTGATCTCGGCCTGCCCCTCGATGCGGCGCAGGAAGCCGTCGAGGTCGTCGGTCTGGAAGGCGATGTGCCTGACCGTGCCGGCGACCGGATGGCCGTCAGCGCCGGGGGTCTCCCCTGCGGGCGGGCGGGCCTGCCCGAACAGCTCCAGGTAGGCGTCGCCCAGCCGCAGGAAGACGATGCGCAGGTCGCCGAGGTCGAACTCGTTCACCCTGCGGGCGCCGAACCAGGTCGTGTAGAACTTCTCGGTGGTGTCGAGGTCGCCGCAGTTCAGGGCGGCGTGTGACCAGCGCACGCCGACCCCTCAGACCACGGTGCGGGTGCCGTCGGGGTTGACCGGCGACCACCACATGTTGAACGCCGTGCTGCCGTCGCCGAAGATGGCGCCGCGCCCCTCGACGACCCGGCCGTTCTCCCACTTCAGCAGGTGCAGGCCCTCGATCTCCAGGCGGTCGAACGGAGACGTGCTGTCGGAGGAGGCGTGGCCGCGGGTGGCGTAGGTGCGGTTGACGTCGACCGAGTAGCCGTCGACGTCGTTGACCAGCACGGTGACGGGGTCCATGGTGAAGGTGCCGCCGGAGACCTCGTGCACCTTGTTGATGAAGGCGACGAAGGCCTCCAGGCCCTCGTGCCAGCCCGCGTACGGGTGGTGGCCGGGGGTCAGGAACCGGACCGCCGGGTCCCAGTACTGCTCGGCCTTGGCCAGGTCGCCCGACATGAGGGCGTCGTAGGCCTCGTACACGCGTGCGGCGGTGAGCTCGCTCATGCTTGCGCTCCTTACTGCTCTGGTTGCTGGGGTTGCGGACGAATGTCGCCGGAGGGCTAGAGGGAGGCCGACCCGGGCATCGGGGCGAGGTCCTCGACCACGTAGGTGAGGATCCTGGGAGCGCCGTCCTCGGACGTGACGGACCACGTCTGCGTGGCGTCGAAGCCGAGCCAGGCGCTCTTGGGCGAGGGCGCGTCCCAGATCGTGGCCTGCCAGTTGACGACGACCCGCACGTCCGCCCGGCCCGGCCCGGTCGGGGTCACGTCGACGGACTTCAGCTCGTGGATCTCGTCGAAGAACCGGTGCGTCACGGTGTCGTACCACTTGCGGAAGTCCTCGAGGCCGTTCAGCGTGCCCTCGGGGAATTCCATGACCAGACCCTCGGTGGCGAGAAAAGGAATCACCTTTTCCACGGGGTCGTGCCGGTCCAGCGCGTCGTACCATTCCTGTACGAGCCGGCGCACTTCTGCCTCGGTCACCGCGCACTCCTTTCTCGGAATCCGTTTCACGCGGTTGTTCCGAGTTAACGAAGGCGGCGCCCGGCGGGGCAAGGAAACGCAGAGAGAAGAGAACTACTCCGCCAACTGCACGCAATGTCAGCCGTTTCACGCCGGCCGTGTGCGGGATCGTGACGGGCGACCCGCGGGCGGTCCCACCGGCGCACCGACCGGAACGGAGGCATGCGCGGGAACAGCGGCGGCGTGCACGGGGAACGGAGCGGCGGCGTGCGCGAGCCGGCGGTCCGGGTGGAGGCGGGACCGCCCGCGCCGATGCCGAAGAGTGGACGAACAGCGGGGAAGCTCATGACGATCGAGGGCTCAAGCATCGCGCCCAGACTCTCTGGGGCGACGCCGAGCCCTCGATGCGACGGAACGGGCAACGCTTGGGGTGGACGTCCCGCTTGAGGTCAACGCCAGGCGTTCCGCCCACCGGCGTCACGCCGGATTCATCGGCCGGATTCCTCGACCTCGACGCCGCTGTCGGCTCGGGCCGGCAGGAGCACGGCGGTGACGACCACAGCCAAAGACAGCACCGCGCCGATGACGAAGGCCAGCCGCATGCCGTCGAGGTTGGCGAGCGCCTCTGCGACTCCCGCGGATTTCAGGGCATCGGCTCGCGCGCTCATCACGGTGATCACGAGCGCGGTGCCGAAGGCCGCGGCGACCTGCTGCAGAGTGCTCAGGATCGAGCTGCCGTGGGAGTAGAGCTGCGGGGGAACCGCTCCGAGCCCGAGAGTGAACACCGGGGTGAAGGTCGCGGCCAGACTCACCATCAACAGCGCGTGCAGACCCAGGAGCTGCCAGTACGGCATGGTCATGGTGACCTGGGTGAGGCCGGCGAGCGCGAGCGCGATTCCGATCGCGCCGGGAATGACCAGAACCCGGCCGCCGAACCGGTCGAACAGGCGGCCCACGGCCGGACCGAGCAGCCCCATCGCGAGACCGCCCGGCATCACGAGGAGTCCGGTCTCCAGGGGGCTGAGCTCGCGGACGTTCTGCAGGTACAGCGGCAGCAGAATCATCGAGCCGAGCATCGCCATGAAGGCGACCGACATCAGGACCAGCGCGACCGTATAGGTGCGGTGGCGCAGGGTGCGCAGGTCCATCAGCGGCACGCCACGCTTCTGCAACGACAGCTGGCGGACGACGAAGACGACGATGGCGGCCAGGCCCACTGCCACGATCGTGGCGGCCACGCGGACGTCACCGCCCTCGAACCGGCTGAGCCCGTAGACCAGGCCGCCGAAGCCGGCGGCGGCGGTCACCACGCTCAACCAGTCGATCGCACTGGCCTGGGTCTCTCCGACGTTCTCGAGCTGCTTCAGGCCGCGCCACGTGATCAGCGCGGCGATGGGGAGCACCACGGCGAACAGCAGCCGCCAGGACCCGAATTGAAGGATCAGGCCCGAGACCGTCGGACCCATCGCGGGCGCGACCGAGATGGCCAGGCTGACGTTGCCCATCACGCGGCCCCGTTCCGCCTCCGGCACCACCTGCATCAACGTGGTCATCAGCAGCGGCATCATCACGGCCGTCCCGGACGCCTGGATGATGCGGGCGCCCAGCAGCACCTCGAACGACGGCGCGGCGGCGGCCAACGCCGTGCCGACCAGGAACAAACCCATCGCCGTGGCGTACGCGCGACGGGTGGACACCCTCTGCAGGAACCATCCGGTGATCGGGATGACGGCGGCCATGGTCAGCATGAAGGCGGTCGAGAGCCACTGCGCGGTCTGCTCGGTGATGTGCAGAGCGCCCATCAGCCGCGGGATCGCGTTGATCATGATCGTCTCGTTGAGGATGACCACGAACGTGGCGAGCACCAGCAGCCGGATCACGGCCGGGGTGCGCCTTGAGACGGCGGTAGCGGGTTCGGCAGGCGAATCAAGCTGTGCGATGGACACGGCACCTCGATCAGGGGTTGTCGGGTAACGACCTGGTCCCGGCTGGCGTCCCAACCTGGATTCGTGGTTCATGGCAAGCCTGACAGGCACCACCGACAAAACTCATCGCCCATGCCGGAATTCCGGCAAGCGACGCGGAACGGTCACCCGGTTTTCACCGCCATCGAAGGCGATCTCCGGCCACGTCCACGGAGGCGCCGGGCCTCCCATCTCCCGGGCGTCCGTGCCCGGTCCACACACTCCAGCGCTGTCCTCCCGCCACGATCGGCGTGGCCTACGGCTGCACATGACTGGAACGAGCAACGGCGCCTGAACCTAGCAAATCCGCTGGTCAGACGCCGTTTTGGCTGGTCGAGCGGAGAGCGTGGTGTTCTGGTTCAGGACATAGGAAACGGGTGTCTCGAGACATAGGAAACCCCGGCGGAGCATCTCTCCGGAGATAGGAAACACGGAGAGTTAGGACCTGCGGGCGGCCGACAGTCAGCCCGTGTCAAAGGCCAGACTCATCATCACGGCGGTCGTCGTCGAGGGCCGCTCACAGGCAGAGGTCGCCCGCTCCTACGGCGTCTCCAAAGGCTGGGTGTCCAAGCTCGTTGCCCGCTACCGGCAGCAGGGCGAGGACGCCTACGAACCCCGATCCAGACGACCCAACACCTCACCGACCGCGATCGACGCCGCCACCGTCGAACTGATCCTCCGCCTGCGCAAGGACCTGTCCGGCCAGGGCCTGGACGCCGGGCCGGACACCATCGCCTGGCATCTGCACCAGCATCACCAGGTCACCGTGTCCCGGGCGACGATCAGCCGCTACCTCATGCGGGCCGGTCTGGTCACCCCCGAGCCGAACAAACGACCACGCTCCTCCTACA